>DAOUKG010000028.1:0-91158 GCA_034421575.1 Dehalococcoidia bacterium | reverse complement strand
GAAGGATCGCAATCGGGAGGCAGTGCGTGTGAACTGGCGCTTCACTACCGAGGACGCACGCATCAGACTGAAGTCGCTCTACCCGTCAATACAATCAGGTTAGACCACTAGTACTACTTTGTCAGATCATGGTGGGTGATCTCGAGTACGCATGTGGTGTTCGATCACCTGAAGGAACAGTCTCTCAACTACCAGCCTCCTGACCGATGCCAGACTTCGACGTTCCTCTGGGGGGGAATCCCCGAGTCGGTCCAGGTACTTCCGTTCTTGCGCTGTCGCTTCCCAGCCCACTCAGCACGTGTTGTGCAATGGCCGGTCCGTAGTTCTGATGCAGGGCGAGGTAGCAGTGGGCAAGCATGCACAGTGCAACATGGCGGTGGAACCCCGACCACAACCTGCCCTCGTAGTCGTCGAGCCTCACCTCACCCTTCGCATCCTGGTAGAAGCGCTCGATTGTCCAGCGGCTGTGGGCCAGTTCCACAATGTCGTCCAGACTCACACGGTCCATTCCCCACACGAAGTAGTACTTGGTCTCTCCGGGCTGTCCGTCCACAGAACGTTCACCGATCAGCCACCCGCTTGAGGGAAGGTGTGTTCCACCAAGCCCCACTAGATGTACTCTCACTCTCGCGCACAGCTTCCGCAGAGTGCCCCTGGTCCCTCTCCTCCATACAACGACGCGCCAGCTGTCGGACTTCAGTCCATCCAGAATCGAACCCGCCTCCTTGGAGGCCACCCTGTCCTCGAGCCCCTTCGCCTTCCTTGGGCGACCAATACCTTGATAAGGAGGAGGGGCTTCATCTCCCGGATACCGATCAACTTCGTCCGCGATTCGCAACCTGACAATGGAGGACACACCGACCACGTACGGTAATCCCCTCTCTTCCAGACCGTCCAGTAGGGTCGGCTGATCTCCGTAACCCGCATCGGCTACCACCGCACGTGTCTGCACGCCGGCGTCCACACCGGCATCGATCAACTCCAGTGCGATCTCTCCCTTGGTCCCGAATCGCACCTCCGGCGGTACACCGGCATCCGTCCTGCGTTCACCATCGCTCGCCCACGACTCTGGAAGATACACCCTCGAGGTGACCGGCCAGTCATACACCCTGTCGACATAGTGAGTCGTAACCAGCACCTGACAGTTGTCCACACGACCCAGGGTCCCAGAGTACTGACGCCCCACTCCGACCGATCGATTGCCCTTCTTGGCAAAGCCGGTGTCATCTACGATCTGCACTCCTTCACCCACGCTGGCATGTGCCATCATGTGCTCGATCCTGATCCGGTCCATCTCCCGCGAGTCCCATGCCGTCCGCGTCAGAAACTCCTGAAGACGCTGTGAGTTGGTGCCGGCAACCGCTCTCTGCCGATGTCCGATGCGGTCTTGCGCCTCAAGTCTGTCAGGAGTCCCGTCGTGTAGCGCTCCATTGTGTGACTGCTCTCCCGTCTTCGTACTAGTACCGTTTCCAGATGGTTTTGACGGTTCTCTGCACTACCCACGATCTGGATTCCGGCCTTCGCCGGAATGACGGGTAACGGTTGTGATTTATCACTTTCAGATGGATATGGTACTAATAGTGAAGGCCCGCCGGCTACGTAGCCTCGAACCAAGCATTTGGCTTGGAATGGTTGTACGGGAGGTCAGTACTTGCTGGATTAAAGTTATAGCGCTCGCCGTCTTCCTGACCGAAGAACCGTCTCCCAAGTACCCAAGCGAAGAACGAATACACTTGATCTAAAGTAGTAATGTCATAGCCAGCCAGTTTGCCTTACTCCCCAGTTGAAAGTTCGTATATAGGAAGGGCCCTTTCTCCATAGGTAGCATAGAAAAGTGGGCTCGGTTGGTTCCCAAAGAAGACCATGCCATTGCGTTACTGAATAGCAGCCTTCTCCGTAGCTGAGATTGGCGTTTCAGTCTTCGATGCCTATCTCAGATACGTTCACGACTGACTAAACTGTCGGGTCTGTACGGCTGTGTTGGCCGACGACAATCTCCCCAAGACCGAGATCGGCTACCGACCACACGGCGGCATCAAATCAAGAGACAGGTCAATCTGGTCCCAGAGCAGCAGCTAAGCCGAAACCTATCCCCGGCAAGCAAAGACCGAATCGTCTTCTCATAGTGGACATGATGGACGTGCTCAGACTTTACTCGCTGTTTGCTTGGTTCACAAGGATCTGGTGTTCCCAGTTGATTGAGTGGGTCAAGACTTGTACGGCCGTGTGGAGTATCTAATCCTCGTCCGCCAGGCAGAGATACCGGTCGTTGATGACTCTAACAGCATTTGGAGGGATCCCAATAAGGAGACGGGGCCAGTGCTAAGCCACCTGCATGAACTGCCGAAAGATTCAAGGTCAGGCGTAGAACTCTTAAAAATGTTAGGCCTGATCAGAGCATCCCCATTGGCTTGTTTATGTCGGGGTCGGCACGCCGTGCCACGCACGCCGCATTGACCGAGTGGAAGAAGTTGGTCACAGGGAAGCATGGCACTCCACAAGGTACCCCGAATCCGCCCGCCAAATCAGAGGATATCCACGATGCGTCATTTTGCTAGGGAAGTGTAACCAAAATGAAGCCAAATCACACGACCAATGATGTTCCGTGACAGCGCTCCAGTATACGTGAAACGATAACCATTCCGGTCTTGAGCAGAGAGTACAACACCTTCTTCTTCTTACCATAAATCCACGTGCTAAAAGCGTTCGTTAGGTGGTGATCGAACTTGTCATTCTGGTCGCTAAAGGCCTGTTTCTCTACGACTTATCTTCCGCGATACGCTCCAGTATCCTGAGCAGCGGAAGATCTATGGCAGCCTCCGTATTCTGGGAAGCCCCACCGCCGCCGATACGCCCACGATTGCCAGGATGACCCCGTTCACCAGCAGTGCCCCCGGCGCGCCTATGGCCTCGCCCAGCACTCCTATCCCCAGCTTCCCGACCGGCCCCGTGCCGATGCTCAGCGTCCACGAGCCCATCGCCCTGCCTCGCTGCTCGTTCGGCACATTCTCCTGCATCAGCGTTCGGTTCAGCGTGTCTAGACTCATCGCGCACCCATTGACCCACGCCAGTATCGCCAGGAAGAACAGCATGTGAGCCGCTAGGGAAAACGCCATCAGACCCAGCCCGAAGCCCGTCGTAATGACGATCACCAGCAGGCCCTTCCGTCTGAAGTTCCCTAGGTTCGCCAGGGTCATCACGCCCAGCAGGCCCCCCATCTGGCCCACCGCCGTCATCATCCCAAGGCCCGTCGCCCCAACGCCAAGGACATCCTTGGCAAACACCGGCAGCAGCGTATAGTGGCTGAACCCGAATATCTCGATGGCGATCGTCATCAGCATGAGCGTCATCAAAGTGCGGTTCACACGCAGCAGCTGCACGTAGCTCACAAGGTTCTCCACCACGGACCCTCGCTCGGCCACCGCCGCCTGCCCTTCCTCCCGTGTGGCCAGCAGCACCACGACCCCAAGCACGTAGATTCCCGCCACCACCAGGTACTGCTCTCCTATGCCCAGCACCGAGATGGCGACCCCGCTGAGCAGCGCGCCTCCGACGCTCCCCAGAGACATCGACACGCTGCTCAGGGCCATCCCGTTGAGCGCGTGCGTCGGCCCAGTGATGTCGTACGTGTATGCCTGCCGCACCGTCATCAGGAAGGCCGCAACGGTGCCCGTGAGCATCGCCAGGCCCAGCACGTGCCACACCTGCGCTACTCCCGTCAGCAGCACGAGCGCCATTAGTCCCGCGGAACCGGCGGCGGCGAGGCCGAGGAACCGCACGAACAGCTTGCGGTTGGCCCAGTCCGCCACCGCGCCCGACACGATCCCCAGGAAGAACGCGGGCGCCATGTTCGCTGCCGTCGCCACGCCGAGCATGAACACCGAATCCGTCATCTCGAAGATCAGCCATCCCAGGGCGACCCTCTCCATCCCGAAACTCACTGCCTGAACGACCGTGGCGCCCCACAGCAACCGAAAGTCGCGGTAACGAAACGATGCCGCCCACTTGGCCTGTGAAAAGTAGTTCATCATTGCAGTGAGATTCGCAAACTCAATTCGTATCCATAAGGATAGCTTGAACTGAGGTGCGTGGACTCAAGCAGTACCCAGGTGGAGGTCCACAGGCAGAAAGGTATCGCCGATGGTGGGTAACCCTCGCAGCTTTGCCGTCACCCGCACCGGATCCCGCCCTCGATTCCAGTGACCACCTTAACAGACTTTCGACCTAGTGGTTCAACATCCTAGTATTGAAGGGTACTGACACTATGACTTGGTAGGGGCGGATTTGAAACCCGCCCTGTCGTTGTACAACCTTATTCCGACCCCCTATTGCTACCAGCCATTGCAAAGACTTCGGTCTCCTAGCCACTACCTGCACCACCGCCGGAGGAACCTCCCGACTCGTTCGTAGATCATCCCCCAACACCCAGGACCCGACCCGCCGTCCCTCCAATGATCGACCGCCGCTCGCTCTCCGACAGAAAATCGCAGTGCTTCCGGTAATAGTCGATGGTCTGGCGATACGTGCAGAACCGCGCGACCATGGGCATGTCGGTGCCGTATATCAACCTGTCGGCGCCGACGTGCTCGACGCACTCCCGCAAGGCCGCCTCCGTCTCCGTCCAAGGGTACTCGAAGAGACTCCCAAGCTGTATGACGAAGAGCAGTTGCAGGTGGCACTGCGGAGCCTCGAAAGTCCTCCAGATGGCGTCCGGAAAATCGAACCTGTCGCCGTCCAAGAAAAGGCGCCAGTTCAGCCCATGCGTAATTACGACGGTGATGTCGGGGTACCGCTCCATCCACCGCCGCAGAATCCGGTGCTCGTTCAGATACCCCTCTTGGTTCTCCCCGCGGTCCCCGCCTTGGCTTGGACCCACTCCCAGGCTGAAATAGACGGGCGTACCCTGTGCCGCTATCCCGTCCCAGAATGGACGCATCGACTCACCGTCCCACGGCTCCATATGACCGCCCAGGTAGTAGAACTTGGTGTGAAACTGGTACCCCGCTGTGCCGTCCGTAGCAAGCCATCGACCCGCCTCGGCAGCCGCGGCGTCGGGATCGTCCCCGATATGAGCTTCGGGAATGTTGACCAGCCACCGCAGCCTATCGGGATACTGGCTCACCGCATCCGCCAGGTAATCGTTCAGCCGCCCAAGCTGAGGCGACGTGTGCAGCAGCGCCATATCGATGCCCGCATAGTCCATCTCCGTAATCAGCATCTCAGCCGGCGCGTCTCCCCGGTACAGCATCGGCGGGTAGTACTGTTTCGTGTACGTCTCGCCCTCGTAGTCCCATGTGAACCGGTTCCGGTGTACCGCGAACTCAACATCATGAAACTCTTTCGTCTCCGGGTCGATCAGCGTCGAACTGTCGGCGGGAGCACGGTCTCTGACCCTCCACACCGGCTGGTGATGCCCGCTTAGCTCGCGCTGAAACTCATACCACCTCTCATCGACCGAGGGATACCCCGCCGCCTCGTCCCTCGCCGGAAAACAGTACGCGTGACCGTCGATTATCATCTTGACTCCTAATGAAAAAAACCTCTAATAGACCAACATCCTGGTGTTGAAGGGTACTGGTATGGGCGGGTTTCAAACCCGCCCTGTCGTTGTACAACCCAAATCCAGCCCCCTTATGCTACCCGTCATTTCAGAGATTTCGGTCTCCTTGCCACTACCTTCCACCACCGCCGGAGCAGACCCCCGAAAGTCCCCCGGATCATCCCTCAATCCCCATCACCCGAGCCGCCGTTCCCCCAATGATCGCCTGGCGCTCGCTCTCCGACAAAAAGTCGCAGTGCTTGCGGTACTGGTCGAGCGTCTGGCGATAGGTGCAGAACCGGCCCACCATGGGCATGTCGGTGCCGTATATCAGCCTGTCGGCTCCTATGTGCTCGATGCACTGCTGCAGGGCCGACTCCGTCTCCGTCCAGGGGTACTCGAACAGATTGCCGATCTGTATGGCAAAGAGCAGCTGCAAGTAGCACTGCGGGGCCTCGAACACCTCCCAAAGATCGTCTGGAAGAACGACACGGTCATCCTCGATATAGATTCGCCAGGGAAATCCGTGAGTGATCACTGCGGTCACATCGGGATATCGCTCCATCCAGCGTGCCAGCGTCCTCTGTTCTTCGATGTAGCTCTCTTTCTCAGCCGCCGTATATCGTGATCCAGGTCGAGCACCCAATATCGTGAAGTAGACGGTCGACCCGGGCGTCGCTACGGCGTCCCAGAACGGGCGCATCGACTCACCATCCCACGGCTCAGTGTGCCCGCCGAGGTAGTAGAATCTGGCGTGAAACTGGTATCCCGCCGCCTCGTCAGCAGCCAGCCATCGAGTCGCTTCGGCCGCCGCCGCGTCGATATCATCCGCGATGTGCGCTTCCGGAATGTTGACCAACCACCGCAGCCTGTCGGGATACTGGCTCGCCGCATCCGCCAGATACTCGTTCAGCCGCCCAAGCTGGGGCGACGTGTGCAGCAGCGCCATATCGATGCCCACATAGTCCATCTCGGTGACCAGCAGTTCGGCCGGCGCGTCCCCTCGGTACAGCATCGGCGGGTAATACTGCTTGGTGTACGTCTCGCCCTCGTAGTCCCACGTGAACCGGTTCCGGTGTACCGTGAACTCAACGTTGTGAAGCTCTTTGGTCTCCGGGTCGATGAGCGTCGAGTTGTCGGCGGGAGCCCGGTCTCGCACCCGCCACACCGGCTGGTGGTGTCCGCTTAGCTCGCGTTGGAACTCATGCCACCTCTCGTCAGCCGAAGGGTATCCGGCCGCCTGGTCTCTCGCAGGAAAACAATATGCATGACCGTCGATTATCATCTTGCCCCCTCCTGAAAATGCTTCTCCCGACTGCCTTCATCTACACCGGAGGACGCTACGACGCTCCCTCCCACTGAAGCTGACGGAGGAATTGTCTTGTTCGCTCATGCCGCGCGTTATGAAATATCTCCTGCGGCGGGCCTTCCTCGACGATTACTCCTTCGTCTATGAACATGACCCGGTGCCCCACGAGCTCCGCGAAGACCATCTCATGCGTAACCACGATCATGGTCATCCCTTCCTCGGCCAACAGCCTCATGCTGTCCAGCACCTCAGCCACGAGCTCAGGGTCCAGTGCCGACGTCGGTTCGTCGAACATCATCACCTTCGGCTGCATGGCGAGGGATCGGGCAATGGCAACCCGTTGCTGCTGCCCTCCCGACAGCATTGCCGGCTTCACGTCCCTCTTATCTTCAACCCCGACCTTCTCAAGCAGGTCCATCGCGACGCTCTCTGCTTCCTCCTTCGACATCCGCAGAACGGTTCGGGGACCTTCGGTGACATTCCCAAGCGCGGTCATATGCGGGAAGAGATTGAAGTTCTGGAAGACCATCCCGATCTTTGCCCTCACCGCAGGCAGGTCCGTCTTGGGGTCGGTTGCGTCCACGCCGTCTATCACGATCTTTCCTGAGTCGGGATCCTCCAGCCGGTTCAGGCACCGCAGGAGCGTGCTCTTCCCCGAGCCGCTCGCGCCGACTACCACCAGCACTTCCCCCCGCTTGATGGAAAACGTCAACCCGCGAAGAACCTCCAGGTCACCGTAGCTCAGGTGCAGATCTTCGACTTCTACGACAAGGTCGTCCATGGTACCCAACACCCCCTCTAGTTTCTTACCCGCATGCGCTCATAGATCCAGTCCGCGGCCCGGGCTTGCGGCCAGGTGATGACGAAATACAGCAGAGCAATTACCGTGTAAATCTCGAGCGGACGGTAGGTCTGCACCGCCAGAATTCTCGCCTGGTACATCAGTTCCGGCACAATGATTACGGAGAGCAATGCCGTGTCCTTGAACAAAGATACCCACGCACTCGCTACAGGCGGAACGACGTGCCTGAAGGCTTGTGGCAGGATGACCCGCTGCAGCGCCTGCCTCTGCGTCATTCCCAACGACAATGCCGCGTGCCGCTGACCTAGTGTGACTGACTGGATCCCGGCCCTATAGATCTCGGCCACGAAGGCAGTCAAATTTATCGACATCGCGATGATGCCCGTGGGAATAGCCGGAAGAGGTGTCCCCGTTGCAATTGGGACGGTGAAGAACGCCCAGAAGACCAACACCAGGAGCGGGACCCCGCGGAAGAAATCGATATATGCCGCGCTGACCAGCCGCAGCCACGCATAGGAGGAGATGCGAGCCAGAGCCAAAACGAGACCCAGAATCAGGCTTATGCCCATGCATGCCACTACGATCAGGACCGTCACCCAAAGTCCCTCGAGCAGGAACGGCAGCGACTCCCAGACTACATCGAAGTGCCAGTCGTAAGACATCTACCTTAGCTTCCCACGCAGCGCGCTTAATCTCCCCGTCAATGATCGACCCTGTACATACTCTGGGCTCATGCGCCGGTTCACGTAGTTGACGACCAGAGACAGCGGTATTACGAGAAGAATCACATAGAAGAATGCGACTACGGTGAACGCTTCCAGTTCCCGTAACGTGTAACCGCCAATGACTTGGGCCTGCCACGTCAGCTCCACGACGCCCACTATCGAGACAAGGGCCGAATCTTTGATAAGGCCAATGAAAATGTTCCCGGTGGGAGGCAACATGCGTCCTATCGCCTGCGGCAGTACGACCCGGCGGAATACCTGTGGCGGCCGCATACCGAGGGACAGAGCGGCGTGCCTCTGGCCTCGCTCTATCGAAAGAATGCCCGCCCGGAATATCTCTCCCAGGAACGCCGCGCTGTGCAGGCTTAGCGTCAATACGCCCGCCATCAATGGAGTGAACGACAGACCCGTCAATATCGGGAGAGCGAAGAATATCCACAACAGCAGCACGAGCAACGGTGTGGAGCGAATGAAGTCGATGAACACCCTCGCAGCCCAGTCGACCGGCTTGAAGGGCGCAAGACGCATCAGGACGACTATCAGGCCGAACACCGACCCAAGCACAATGGACAGCACTGCCACCAAGATGGTCAGCTTGAGGCCCTCGGCCATGAACTGCCACTGTTCCAAGACTAAGATAAAGCCGTTGATGCTCATCTAATATCAATTCGCTTTGAATACACCGTGAAATGGCCGTGACACAACCGACTCACCCGTCATTCCCGGAGAAGGCCGGAATCCAGAAAGCCCAGTCAGTCGAGAATACGGCCTCATCACACCCAATTGGTACAACACCCTACCGCTGCCGGTCAGCCACCCCAATCTCTCCCCCGCCGGGGAAGAGATACAGAGAGGGGGGTTCCCACAGTTACTTGAAAGACTGTCGAAGGGTGGCAACCCCGTTCGCCCTGAGCTTGTGAACCTGCCGACATCGACTACACCTGCTTTCATCACCTACTTTGCAAATCACAAGACGAGAGGGTCATCACACGTGAAGCTGCCCCTATGCTAAGCAAGGACCGTCTTCGTCGCTGATGGCTCACCCCCATCTCTACTTACAAGCCCGGTGCGTGCCGGACCGACGCGCACCGGGCTTGTACACCGCTTCGATGAAGCTCTGCGAAGGGCTTTCCCCGCCTGCGCATTCGCCCGGCAAGTATTGTGTAGCCGACGCCGAGTTCTCCTTGGCGGCAGGTTCAGGTAAGTCCACCTGATCCTCCGGCAAAGCATAGCGACGGCTGCCACCGGTTTGGAGGAAGCCGCAAATGCTATGAGCTCGATCAGGACCAATAGTTAGCTCGGCTATATGCCTACTGACTGACTAGCTATTCTCCTTTGAGCTCATCCTGGATAACCGGATCGCTCCAGTGCAGAAGTTCCTCTTGCAACTGGTCGTCCCACTTTTCGGCAATAGCCGCTAGGAACTTGTTCAGCTCCGGCTCGTTCTTCAGGTGGAACAGACCGATTTCACGAGTAGCATGGGGATTCGATATGCATTCTTCCGCCCCGCCCGGAATGATCTGCAAGTCCGGGAACTCTCGCTCGACTGCAAGCGCCATCGGCGAGTCAAACGGCACGGCGTCGCTGCGACCCGCCAGCAGCAGGTTTTGCGAGAAGCTCACACCCGGGGCGGGCGGGATGGCTTCGATGTTAGCATTGGGAAGTGTAGCCCTCGTGGTCTGCTCGGTGCCCGTTCCCATGCCGATGACCATCTTCACATTGGGCGAGTTCAGATCGTCTATCGTCTTCAGGCCTGAGTCCTGCATCACGCTGAAGCACAGCCCCGACTCGCTCCAGTTCACGAAGTCCACGACCTCTCTCCTCTCAGGAGTGTCGTAGGTGGCGGCGACGGATATGTCGAACTTGTCCGCAAGCGCCCCCGGAAGCAGCGCGTCCCACGTCGTGAACACGGGCGTGATCTTGACACCAAGGATTTCTGCGACCTTCTCGGCAAGCGTCCACGCCGGACCTACCAGCTCACTGTTTGAAGGGTTCTGACCCAGCCACGGCAGAGCCATCGCCACTGCAACCCTTAACTCCCCGCGCTCCCTGACATTGTCAAGAATCCGGCTCGCGCCTTCCGGCGGGATCGTGATCCCCTGCACCACCTCAGGACCCGCGTCGTCCGAGGTGGTCTCCGCCGCCGCCGCGGGTTCATCTTCTTCGTCGTCGCCACACGCCGCCACAACGAACATGGCAATGAAAGCGAGCAGACCGAATACCAGAACCAATCGAGTCGAGCTATTCCACAACTTGTCTAACATACCAACTCCTTTTCGTAATTAGTACAACCAGACCTTGAAGAATCAGTACACCCGCTTTGAAAGAAGTGCCGTAAAGCTACTATAGCGTTTACGCTTTGTCAACCGAGTCGGTTTGGCACCGTTGTTCTATCTGCGTGTGGGTACTCAAACGTCATTCGAATCAAGAGAAAACGAATGTGAGATTTCTGCAGGATCGCTTTCGCCTGTGCTTTGGGAAGGAGACTTGCTAGGGCCGAAGCTAGCTGTGAGCCGGACTTGGTTCCGTACATTGTCCGGCCTAGCCTGCTAGCCAAAGCTCGAACCGAGAATTGGGTTTGGTATCGCTGGACTTTTTGCGTTCAAGGTCGGATCCCTAGAACTATCCTCTGGACTCCGCGTGTTTTGCATTGGTACTCGGCAGCAATGGGGAACCCCAGTGACTGGGTCACGAAAATGCTCCAAGCTAATATTACCGGAATCGTCGAGATGCTAAAGGTGGACCAAGAATTCGAAAGTTCTGTCTACAGTATGCCCCGGCTCACCACCTCTCACTGTAGACAGAACTGCACCTCCCTGAGCTATGAGGATCTTTGCCATATCCTGAATTTCAGCTGACGCGGTGCATTCATTATCTTTCAGAGCCTTCAACTGCACCCGTCAGTCTCTCATCCACCTTCAATCCAGGTGCGTTTCCGGTTATCCGGATTTACACCTTCATTTCTGATCAGTTAGTATCCAATATAAGGGGTACACTCCTCCCTATGATATCGACGAAAAGGGCAGCAATGTCTGCCTACGCCGCGACAACTGCTGGTCACGGTCTCGAATTCCTCGAAACTACCGAACGGTCGATGAATCACTGCGAGTGAGTCTCGCCGCCTGAACGCGCTCTTCGGTGCGGCCCTATGTCGTCGGGGAAGGTGGAAGATTCACACGGTCGCTTCTCTGGCAGCTCAAGGTACTCGTTGGTGCTTGGGACGAACGTGCCAAGATCACCGGCGACGAATCCCCCTCCTTTGAAGCACTCCGTGAGTTGCTCACGTCCGATCTCTCGCATCTGAGATCGTCTGCAAAACCTACCTTCACATTGTCACAACGCTTATGTGTTACCCTCACAAGAGAGGCCTGTGGCTAGCATTGATGATTTTCGACTGGCACGTGTTCGGCGCATGGTTCTTGTAGGAGCGAGGAGGAAGGGTTGCGCTCGGGAATTAATCCGCCATACAGGCCGGGCCCGAAGAGGCAGGCACCTGAGACCCCTGAGAGCCCATCGACGCCTAGATCGTCTCCTTGGAGCAGGTACTATCGCACACTGCGCAGACGGTCTGCCCCGGTAACATGGATCGTCCTGGGCGTAATGTCGCTGCTGCTCGTGCTGCTGATATGGAGAGCCTTTGGCAGCGATGACATACGCCTCACCGCTTCGGACGTGGACGACGCGGTCGCGGAGGCAATCGACGCTGAACTGCCTGACCAGGTCAAACCTAACGAAGTCTATCGATCAATCCTGCCGTCCCTTGTTGTCGTTCAGACCGACAAAGGTGATGAAGATGAGGGCATTGGCGTCGGTAGCGGCGTGGTTGTTAATGACGATGGCGAGGTGATTACCGCTCTGCATGTTGTCGACGGTGCGACGGAGATACAGCTATCCTTCGCGGACGGGACCCGAACGACCGCTGCCGTCGCGGATTCCGACCCGTTTAGAGACGTAGCGGTTTTGACGCCCTACACGACGCCGAACCTCATCGTGCCGGCGACCATTGGCGCTTCGTCCTCGGTTCGCGTCGGCGACGAGGTTTTCACCGTAGGCAACCCGCTCGGTCTCGTGGGCTCGATGAGTGCAGGCGTTGTGTCAGGCGTGCAGCGCGAGTTCAAACTCCCTGGCAGGGATCAGTCGTTGAGAGGACTCATCCAATTCGACGCCGCGGTCAATCCCGGCAACTCGGGCGGGCCGCTCCTGGACCGAAGAGGCCAGGTCGTTGGCATCGTCACGGGGCTGGTCAACCCGACCGATCAGGAAGTATTCATTGGTATAGGATTCGCGGTGCCGATCGACGAGGCCGTTGTCACTGCGGGCGGTCCCGCGCAATAGTTGACCGAGAGGTGAATGGAAGGCATGACGAATAGTGCGAAAAGCCAACCGATGGAGCGGGTACTCTACGAGGTGAAGAAGGTCATCGTGGGCCAGGACCACCTGCTTGAACGCATGGTCGTGGCCTTGCTCGCGAGAGGCCACATCCTCGTCGAAGGCGTGCCCGGGCTGGCAAAGACGATGGCGGTCAAGACGCTCGCGCAAGCCATCGGCGGTGAGTTTCAGCGCATCCAGTTTACTCCCGATCTGATGCCCGCCGACCTGGTGGGTACCCGAATCTACAATCAGAAGACCGGTGAGTTCAACACGTCCCTGGGGCCCGTCCTCACCAACCTGCTGCTGGCGGATGAGATAAACCGCGCCCCGGCTAAGGTTCAGAGCGCTCTGCTTGAAGTAATGCAGGAGCGGCAGGTCACCATCGGACGCGAGTCCTACCCCGTGCCAAACCCGTTCCTCGTTATGGCGACGCAAAACCCCATCGAGGCGGAGGGCACTTATCCCCTCCCCGAGGCGCAGGTCGACCGTTTCATGCTTAAGGTGCTCGTTGGCTACCCAAACGCCACCGAGGAGTTCGTGATCGTTGAACGGATGACGAGCGCACTGCAGGCCGTACAGTCCGTCCTGAGCATCGAGGAAACTATTGGTCTGCAGCGTCAGGCGGACAGCGTCTACGTGGACCCCGCGCTCATCGACTACTCGGTGAGGCTGGTGACCGCCACTCGCCAACCCGATTCGTGCGGACTCGGAGAACTCAGCCGCTACATACTGTTCGGAGCCAGCCCGCGGGCTTCCATCAACATGATAGTCGCGGGCCGGGCCCTGGCCTTCGTGCGCGGACGCGACTATGCCCTTCCGGAAGACGTTCGCGACGTGGCGCTCGACGTCATGAGGCACCGTCTCGTACTTTCATATGAGGCGCTGTCTGACAATGTCGACAGCGATGAAATACTGAGTAGGTTCATGGAGGCAATCCCAATGCCCGAGGTGCCGTTACGTGAGTACGCAGGCTCTCGTACAACCTAGCGAGCGGACAACCCCCGACCGGGTGCTTCACCGCCTTGAATGGCAGGTGCTGCGCCGCCTGGATGGAATACTTCAGGGCGATTACCACAGCCTATTCATGGGCGGTGGCCTGGACTTTGCCGAGTTGCGCGAGTATCAACCGCCTGATGAGATACGTCACATCGACTGGAACGTCACCGCGCGTATGGACTTTCCCTACGTTCGCAAATTCTTGGAAGACCGGGAGATCAACGCGTGGTTCCTGCTGGATCTCAGCCCATCGATGGCCTTTGGCGCCTTGGAGCGTCGCAAAGAGTCTGTGCTTGTCGACTTTGTGGGTGTGTTGGCTCGTCTTCTAACTCGTAACGGGAATCGCGTGGGTGCGGTCCTCTATGACAACAACACCCACGTGGCGATTCCTCCCAGAAGGGGGCGGCTCCAAGTGCTTCGCCTGATAAACGATATCCAGAGACAGCATTCATCCCCCGCCGGAGCAATGACCGACTTGACCCAACTGCTGGAGTCCGCGTTCAACAGCATCAAGCGGCGGTCGCTGGTCTTCTTGGTATCCGACTTCATATGCATGCCCGGTTGGGACAGAGCCTTGGATCAGCTCAACAGAAGGCACGAGCTGCTGGCCGTCCGGCTCTGGGATCCGCGTGAACTCGATCTCCCCGATGTAGGCGTCGTGCTGGTCGAAGACTCCGAAACGGGCGCCCAGTTGAGCGTCGACACAAGCGACAGGGGGTTCAGACAGCGATTCCACGAGGCAGCGCGCCGGCGCGAGGCGGAGCTTGCGCGGGCCTTCAAGCGCACAGGTGTGCACGAACTCCCACTGTCCACGGAGGACGATCTCGTGCTGGCCATCATGCGGTTCGCCACGTTGCGCCGCCGCGCCCGGATGCGACAACAGGGGGTATAGAAGGTGTCATTCGTATGGCCCTGGGCTCTCCTCTCCCTTCTCGCGATACCCGTGTGCGTAGTTGGCTACTTGCACTTGCAGCAGAAGCGGGGTAGGGACGCGGCCAGCCTGGGAACCTTGGGCGTCGTACGGGAAGGAACATCACTTACGGCGGGCAGGCGACGCCACATACCGCCGATCATCCTTCTTTTTGGCATAGCCCTCCTGGTGCTGGCTTCGGCCCGACCTATGCTTACACTCCCGGTGCCACGCATGGAGGGCACTGTCGTGCTGGCGTTTGACGTTTCGGCAAGCATGGCCGCCGAAGATATCGAGCCGACCAGGATGGACGCGGCAAAGGAGGTTGCGAGAACACTTGTCGACGGCCGACCGGCAGGCGCCAAGATTGGGGCCGTGGCCTTTGGAGAGGGCGGACTCGTCGTGCAGCCGCCCACCGACGATGACGAGGAACTGTACGCCACCATCAACCGGCTGGTTCCTCAGACTGGGACATCCCTTGGAAGGGGGATACTCACCGCTCTGGACTTGGTCTCGACGGACTCCGGCGATGGCTCTGAGAGTGAAGCCTCGGATCAAGAAACTGCACGCGCCCTGGCTCCTGCCGTCATAGTGCTGCTGACGGACGGAGAAAATACGGACCAACTCGATCCTATCGAAGTCGCGCAGATGGCAATCGAGCGGGGTGTCCGTGTCCACACCGTCGGTCTCGGCACCTCGGAAGGGACGGTCATTGAAGTTGACGGCTTCAACCTCTTTACCAGTTTGAATGAGCCGGTCCTCGAGGAAATTGCGTTACTCGCCGAGGGCATCTACTTCAAGATCGAGGATGCGGACAATGTGCCGTCGGTCTACAAGAAGCTGGAAACGGAGTTCATAGTCGAGCCCCAAGAGGTTGAGATTACATCCACCCTGGGAGGGGTGAGTGCGCTGATGCTCCTCGCCGGAAGCGCTCTGTCGCTGCTTTGGTTCGGCCGGATGCCGTAGCCGGAGGACACACATGGGACTGCTCTGGCCCACATATCTACTCCTGCTGGCGGCAATACCGCTGGTTGTGCTGGCGTACGCGCTGGTGCTGAGGCGTAGAAGGCGGTTTGCCGTCCACTACTCAAGCCTGTCGCTGATCAGGCAGGCGATGCCCTCCGGGATGAGGTGGCGACGCCACTTGCCCTTCGCCCTTCTCGTGCTCGCGCTTGCTTTGCTCATTCTGGCTATGTCCCGCCCGTTCGCAAACGTCACCGTCGCCTCCAGCAGGACTACGGTCATGCTGGCGCTGGATGTGTCCCTGAGCATGTGTGCAGACGACATCTATCCCAATAGACTGACGGTGGCCCAGGATGCCGCCGAGCGCTTCATTGAGAGCCAGGAACCGGGCACGCACGTGGGCATCGTCGCCTTCGCCGGCATAGCTCAGCTCATCGTACCGCCCACGACGGACAGGGGGATTCTCAAAGACGCCGTGTCGAACCTGACAACGGCGCGCATGACGGCGGTTGGAAGCGCCATCACTCGTTCGTTGGACGCGCTTGCCGAGATAAACCCGAACATTCCCGCCACTCGCGTGTATTCGGTCCCCCTCGAAGACCGGCAGGACTCGTTTACCGAAGACAATATGCAGCCAGACGTGATCGTGCTCCTCACCGACGGTGCGAGCAATCGAGGTGTGTTCCCGTTGGTGGCCGCCCAGGCGGCCAGCGACCGCGGTGTTCGTGTCTACACGATCGGCTTCGGCACAACAACCCCTTCTCTATTGCAGTGCACGCCTGAACAACTGGGTTCCGACGATCTGGCAAACCGCATTGGTCGAGGCGGTTTCGGAAGATTCGGACGCATCGGCTTCCTCCAACTGGACGAGCAGACGCTCATGAGCGTCGCAGAGATGACCGGGGCCGAATACTACTTGGCCGAAAGCGCCGACGAGCTAATCGAGGTCTTCGCCACGATACCTGTGCAGTTGAGAAAGAACACGGTACGCGTGGAAGTGTCTGCGGTGTTCACGGCATTGGCCGCTCTGCTCGCCCTTGTTGCCGTAGCCCTCGGTCTTCGCTGGAACCCACTGCCTTGACGCCGCGTTCGGTTCTCCGACGAAAGGTGTGCTCGCTTCCATAGAGGGTGGTTTCCGAAGTGTTCTTAGGGACATCTAACGGTGATTATCACCCGCTCGTCCTGAGCAGCGTTACGCCCCGCGCGCCCTGCGACAAGCTCACCCTTCGACATGCTCAGGGCGAACGGGGTTCACGGACTGTAGAGGACGTTCACGAGTCAGAGCAGGTTTGAAGGCCGAGACTGGCCATGTCGCTGTCTTCTATGGCGGCAAGACCGGCTGGGACGCAGCCGGTAAACTGGTTCTCTCCGCCGCTGAGCCGCCACTGGACCAGGCTGTGACCACTCAGTTCACCGAGTTCAGCCGGAATCGCTCCCGTTAGATTGTTTTCACTCAGCCATAGCCGCTCCAGCATCTCCAGGTTTCCCAAGGAGGCGGGAATCGACCCGTCCAGCATATTTCCGTGAAGCCACATGAATCTCAAGTTCCCTAAATCACCAAGTTCACCGGGTATCGCCCCCGTCAGCTCATTACGGTGAAGCCTCAGATACGTCAGGTTGCTTAGGTCTCCAAACTCGGCAGGGATGGATCCGCTCAATTGGTTGCTGTGCAGGTTCAAGTCCCGGAGATTAGCGAGATTGCCTAACTCCGACGGGATATTGCCGGTCAACTCGTTGCTGTGAAGCCACAGATACCGCAGGCTTGACATTCCTCCCAATTCGGACGGTATTGCCCCGTCCAGATCATTGCTGTGGAGGTACAGGTATGTCAGGTTGGTCATATCGCCGAATGAGGATGGGATGTCGCCATTGAGCATATTGTCCCGAAGGTCCAGCCTCACGAGACTTGTCAGACCGCTCAGGTCGGGCAGTTCGCCGTTCAGCCCGCCGTCACTGAGAGTCAACGTCGTCACACGCTCGGGAGATCCCTGGAGAGTGATGCCCTCCCAGTCCGCAATTGCCGTCCCCTCTGACCAATTGAGCATCGCGCTTCCTGCCAGGGTATCCCTTGCCAGCAGGAGGGCCTCGCAATCTGAGATCAGTCCGGCGTTGGTCCCATCCAATACTGCGCCGCCGGTGAGGCACACACTTCGCTCGTCTTCCGCCACGATTACACTGGGACCGAGGGTCTCTGTGCTCCACCGCGGGTTGTAGTACGAATACACCTTGGAAGTGGTTGGCTTGGTAATGATCGGATGCCCGGCAACCGCGTCGAACGTAACCTCGAAGGTCTCGTTGACAACCAGGTCTTCCAAGTAGAGTTCTACGCTTCTCTCAGTCAGGTCATACCGCCAGACCTTCGGATTGTCGTCTACGAGGGCGTCCAACGTATCCAGGACCGGGGAGAAACCTGTGGGAAGCGCGATGTCGAGAATGACCATGCCGACATCCAATTCAACCGGCGGCTCGAAGTCCACTGTCGCCGATACCGAGATGACGTCACCAACCGTGATGCTGTCGGGACTGTAGTCAACGTCGAGTGAGAACACCTCGCCGGGTTGCAACTGTTCCTCTGGGAGGTTGAATCTGTGGACAACCTGGATTACAGCCTCACCTGCGCCGTCCGTAACCAGTTGGATGTTCTCTCCTACAGGTACGCTCACAACCTGGACGATGTCGGCGTTTTCGGCGTCTATCTTCACTTCCTGGGTCCATTCGCCCGATGTCAGAGTTACGGTCAAGTCGATGTCGTTTTGAGTCTCGACGCTGTATTGAATCAACGCCTGGAGCCCCACGACGGTATCCTGCGTAGAACGATAGCCTCCGTAGGCGTTCCGTTGAGTGACCAGCCAGCGCGCCGCATCTTGGGCGTTGGCTCGATCGCCATGTTCGAGGAGGGCGAGGACGGCGTAACCTGTGTTCTCAACCGCAGTGCTCCTCGCCCACCCGGAATGCGCCGAGTCCGCCTGAGGCCCGGTCGTATCCCAGTAAAGACCGTTCTCGTCGCGAGTGCCCTTCTCCAATAGCAGGTCATGGGCTTCGTCGGCACTGGTGCTGTCACCCAACTCAAGGGCGTAAGCAGCCAGTGCTATGGTGTAGGGGTCTTCGATTTCGTCCAGATGGTCTTCCAAGTATCCGATTGCGAGGTCTGCGCTGCTGGTTGCCCCTGCCTCATGAAGCGCAATGGCTACGTATGCTGCTAGTGCCGTGGCTCCCTCGAGTCCACCGTAGAGATAGCTGTTGGGAACTCCACCAACCTGTTCAAATGACCCGTCTTCATTCTGGTGATCGAGTATCCATTGGGCCGCTCCCGAAATGACTTCCTGGTCAACGTAGATGAAGCTCTTGGCTTGGGCCAGCGTTTTGAGCACAAACGCGGTGAGCCATATGCTCCCGCTCGGGCTGCGGTCGCCCCATGTGGCAAAGCTCCCATCGGCCCTTCTGAACATCAATTGTTGCTGATACCCGGTCATCATCAGGTGCTCGGCCCTTGACATCACATCCGGCTTAAACTGTCCCGTCTGCTCCAGATACCGTGCTACGAAGACGTTTGGCGCGAAGAGCACCATGTTCTGCTCCCCACAGCCATACGACATCTGCAAAAGGTTCTCCAAGCCTTCAAGGGTCTGGCTGAGGACGCTACCACTGAGTGTCACGTGCGTGCGCGCCGATCCGTCTATTGATCCGGGCGGCAATGCGTTTGAGAATGCGGTGGACTCGCCTCCCGCTAAGATTTTGTTCGTAACGATTTCCTGTGGTACGCCCTCCGGCACCACGATCAATTCCCTGATGACCGCGTCCGATTCATCACGACTCCGCGCCGTCACCTTAATGGGCAGACTTCCCAGTTCCGTGAGGCGAATCTTGAAATGCACCACTTTGAGGTCGTTCGGCCCCACTGTGACAGTCTTCGCCGCATCATCGAGCAGCTCAAAGTCTTCGGACTCCTCAAGTTCCACGAAGAACTGCTGAGAGGTGTCAAGGTAGTTGTGGAGGACGACCTTGGCCGAGAATTCCTCGCCCCGTATCGCGGAATACGGCAGGTCCACCTGCAGGAAGAACGGCTGGAAGACTCTCAATTGCGTTTCCGTGATCCCAAGGCCGTGCTCCTTGGACATGCCGACCGCCCGCAGCATCCACGTCGTGATGCTGTCGGGCGCCTCCGCAGATATCGATGCGCTTCCCGCTTCATCCGTCATCACGTCGGACCACAGCCACGTCTCCGGGAAGAACTGGCGCACGCGTCGGACATCGGCAAGGTCATCCGAGCCGGATCCAAGAGCTGGAGCGGAGGCAGCGGCGACATCGGCAAATCCTCCGGATCCCAGAGGCCGCCTATAGTGCGTTCGTCCAACGGGAACCTCGCGGTTGGACATGACAACCAGGCCCGCGTCCTTCAAGGTCTCTGCGGCGCCCAGCGTCGTAATCTCACTATAGTAATAGTCGTCGTAGTAATCGATCTCAGGCTCCAGGTTGAACCGGTCTAGTTCATCGAACACCTGTCGGAGGTTTATGCGATTGTCACCAAGGAGGTAGACCGAGCGGTCAACGGCGGTAACGCCCACCTTGGCCTGGCCGTCAGTCGTTAGCGTGATTTCTACCTCATCACCGGGGCGCACTTCGGCCTTGTCAAAGGCCGCGTCGATTTCCAGGGGATAGCTGTCTGCCACCGTGAACGGGAGAGTGTCCGCGGCCACCTCGCCGTTCGACATCACCTGGTACACCACGAGCTTCGGCATGTTCGCCATAACCGGTGTGACCGTAAAGCCGATGTCGGAACTTGCCGAAACGTCGGACAATACCACCCTTCCACGCGATATCACCTCGTAGTGGAAACTGCCATCCGGCTCGGTTGAATGCGCCTTGAACTGAGCTTGTTCTCCGGCAGAGAGGGAGCTTGAGACCTGTTCCAGATGGATGAAGCTGTTCGACGGAGAGTGGGCGGCCTTCAGGAGTGTCGACGCGTAGCTTCCTCCGGCGTCCGCTAAGATTGCGACTGCCACCGAACCCGCGGGCGGGGTGATTGTGAGGAGCGCCTTGCCGTCGACTGTCTTGAGACGGCTCTCTTCGGCGTAGGTAACGGACAGGCCGTCATCCAAGTAATAGGTCTCCAGTCCGACTTCGTAATCCGTGAGGCTCCGGTCAGGGGACTCGGTCACGAGAAGCACGGAGAAGGGCAGGGAAGGCTTGAAGGAAGAGCCTTCCGGTATAAGCCGGAGACTGACGGACGAGTGCACGACCGTATGAGAGGCGGTGGTCGTTTCTTTGTACCCCGTCTCTTTCTCTTCAACCGTAACTTCGAGCGAGATGTTGCCTGCCCCGTCAGGACCACGACCGCCGGAGACGTAGCCGGGTTCGGGGAGTTCGAACGAGGCCGTACCATCGATCTCGGCGGTGAACTCGGCAAATTCCTCCCACTCCCATGTGTACTTCGAGGCGACGATCCGCAACTCTCCCTTGACCGGCTTTCCGAAGCTGTATTCTGCCGTCACGGTTCCCTTGATCGGTTCATCTACAAGTCCCCCATCTTGGGCAAAATCCACCTCTATTTCGTACTTGGGCAGCACGTATTGTTCGATGCTGACTTGCGTGTCGGCTTCCTGTTCCCCGTACGACGCGCTGATATTCCAATTGCCGAGATTCGGCTCATTCGAAAGTGGCATCGTCAGGTTCGCCATCCCAAACTCGTCCGACTGCACAACCTCTCGGTAGACCTTGTTGCCCTTCGCGTCCCGCACCTCGACCGTAATGTGCCCGGTCAGCGGTTTGAGCTCGATGTCCAGCAGCAGCACACGTATGTGCATATCCTGCCCGGGCTTGTAGAGAGGCTTGTCGGTCTCGACAAAGAGAATATCGCCCGCTTCCACGGTAACCGGAGCTCTCTCCGAGAATCCAGGGCCGCTGGCGAACAGATAGTAGGTACCCGGAGAGATACGCGGCACAGAAAGGGAAATGGCGCCGGTTCCCTCGATATCACCCGAAGCTGATGCCAGGGAAGTACTCCCAAATAGAGTTAGACCGACGGTTCCCCTCGCCGGCTTCTGACCGGAAAACAGGGACACGGATATGCTCTCGGTCTGTCCTGACCTCAAGACTGACGGAGCCAGCACCATATAGCCGTCGACAGCATCCGACGTGACAGCGGGACGTTCCGTTTCTGCAGGCGTTTGGGCGGAAACGAAATTGGGCATGTCGCTGCCCACTGCCCAGGACAGGCTCAGCGCGACAGCCGTCGCCAACACAGCGATTCGACTATAGCTCATGCCCAAACCTCATCCTTCCCGCAAGCATGGAGAACATGGAAACGTTCCCGATCTACCCATCGAAGAAGTCCTCATATGCATAGACAACGCCGATGCCCGTTTCGCTTGGGGCGCCTACAAACACGTCGTCTCCACTGACACCCACCGGGACTCCAATCCGGTCATATGTGTGTCCGAACCAATTGCCGAAAACTCTGAAAGGAGCCGCGGAGGCTGATTCCCAATCTCCCTCGGGTTTAGTAAACGCGTATGCATCGTTCGTCCGATGATATCCACTCTTACCTTGACCACCGACTACTACCGCATCACCGTCGATCGCTACGGAGAATCCGAACCAGTCATTGAGGTCGCTGGTTTCAGGCGTAAGCTTGGCCGCGTCCGACGTGGCCCCCCAGCCGGTGGGAGGTTTCGTAAACACGTATACCGCACCGGAGAGGTCATGGTCCCCGTTGCCCGGCGCGCCGACAACAACAGTGTCCCCACTTATCGCGACAGACGCTCCGAACATGTCGCCATCGTTTCCGTCGGCGGGTGTGAGCTTGATTGGGTCCGAAACGGAGGCCCAGCCACCTGCCGGCTTGGTGTACAGGTACACTGCTCCGCGACCTGACCAACTAGGCATTCCCACCACCAACGTGTCGTCCGTTAGGGCGACGGACGAACCGAACAAGGGTAGTCCTTCTCCCAGCGGGGCATTCACCTCAATCGCGTCGGAGGTCGATTGCCACGGTTCTGCCCCGGGTTTCGTGAACAGATAAGCGGAGCCGGGTTCAGAATCTCGAATCGCCCCCACTGCGACCGTCCCGCCGCTGAGGGATACCGAAGTCCCGAAGTTCTGGTCTGTCGCCCCACGGGGCGAACTGAGCTTGGCCGCGTCCGAAGTGGATTTCCAGCCCTCGCTGGGCTTGGTGTATACATACGCCGCGCCCTGCCAATACCTGAGCCCCGGAGCGCCGACGGCCATCGCGTCCGGGGTTAGTGACACCGACCACCCGAAGCCCCACCCGAAGCCAATTCCCGTATTTCCGGCTGGAGGACTGAGCTTAGCGGCGTCGCTTCTGGCATACAGACTATTGAACGGACCGGTGTAAACGTAGGCCGCACCAGGATACCAAGGCCTGCGGGGGTTGGGCGCGCCTACGCCTACGGCCCCGGTGGTCGGAGAAATCGAACTTGCAAATAGGTTCCCGGGAACCCAGTCCGGAGATAACAGGGTGGCGGTGTGACCCATTGGGCCGGCGCTGAAGTCCCATCCGTCCGACGGTTCGCTGAGAACATACGCCGCCCCGTAGTCCTCACCATGGTCATCCGAAAGCAGCGCTCCCACGACCACATTGGTTCCCCCTGCGGACACCACTCCTCCAAAGGCGTCGTACTCACCACCATGCGGGTCGGATAGTCTTACGGGAACACCGGCAAACACGCCTCCGCCAGGTGGTATCGGGAATACGAATACCGTTCCTGAACCGTCCGCACCGACATAAATTGCATCATCGCTCATCGAAACCGATGCACCGAAGTGGGAGGAGTAATCGGATTCTGGGGCAGTCATCTTGGAGTAGACGTACGGGCTGTCCCATCCTGCCTCAGGTCTTGTGAACACGTACGCCCCACTGCCTGAGTAGTAGCCCGGCGCGCCGATGACAATCTTGTCTCCTCTGACGGCAATCGAAGATCCAAACTGGCTTCTGGACCTCCCGAACCAATCGTCAGGCGATGTCAGCTTTGCGGACTCGAATGTGGAGGCCCAGCCACCCTTGGGCTTAGTGAATACATAGGCTGAACCTGAGTGCCAGCCCCTGATGTTACTGTCTCCAGGTGCGCCGACAACTATCGTGTCTCCCCAAATGGCGACCACTTGCCCGAATTGGTCGCCCAGGTCACCGGCGGGCGCCGTGAGTTTAGCCGCCACAGAGGTGGAGACCCATCCCCGGCTTGGTCTCGTGTACACGAATGCGGCACCCTTGTAATTTGAGCTGTAGTAGCTGCCGTCACCGTATGCACCCACCACAATCGTGTCGCCGCTGACTGCCAAAGAGCGTCCGAAATTGCCTTCGGTCTCGCCGTCCGGCATCGTAAGCCTCGCAGCCGCAGAGGTTGAGTCCCAACCTCCTCGGGGCCTGGAAAATACCAGCACGTAGTTTGGCTCCGATGTCGATTCGGTGGCTGCGGGGGAGAAACCGACCGCCACAGTGTCCCCGTTTTCAGAGACCGCCAGTCCATGCTTCGAGAAAGTGCCGCCGTCAGGCAGTGTGAGCGTCGCAGGTGAGGAGGTGTCCCACTCGCCGTCCCGCCTTGTGTAGACGAATGCCTTGGCCGTGGTTGCGGACGGTGTGTCCGTGGCAACGGCCTGCACCGTTCCCACCACCACCGTATTTCCGTCCGAGGAAAGCGTCATCCCGAAAATGCGGGAAGATTCCGCGTTGGGCGGTCTGAGCTTGAACGCTGCTGGAGTGTCTTCCCAGTACAGGCCTGGCCAAGTAAAGATTCGAGCGGCCCCGGATCTAACGCCCATAAAATCGTAGTACCTGCGATCCACGGACGTGGGCGACCCCACGGCTATGGCGTCTCCGTCTACGGATACGGCATACCCGAACGAGTCCCCCGGCTCTACCTGTTTTGCCGTGAGTTTCTGGGCGTCGGATGATGAGGCCCAGCCATCCTGGGGTCTCCTGAATGCATACACCGCGCCGGCATCGTCGGACACTTGCTCTCCGGTTGTGATATCGCTCCCATGCGCCCCCACCACTATGAACTCGTCGCTTACCGACACCGCATGCCCGAACCAATCGCCCGATGCTCCATCGGACGCCGTCAGCTGGGCGGCAGCCGATGTATTACTCCATCCCGCTTCAGGCTTCGTGAACACGTACGCGGCCCCGGCGTCTCCCCCGCTCTCATTGCCGGGTGCTCCGACGACGACGGTGCTTCCACTTGCTGAAACGGCGTATCCGAAACGGTCTCCCGATGCTCCGTCGGTGGCTGTCAACCTTGTTGCCGAGGATGTATCCGACCATCCCGTGTCGGGCTTGGTAAAGACGTAGGAAACGCCCGTGCCGCTCGCACCGGGAGCACCAGCCACAATAGTCCCTTCGGAAATGGAGACCGCATGGCCGAATCGGGCGCTGGCCGAAGCGTTGGGCACAGTCAGCTTTGCGGGAGCAGTTGTTTCTGCCCATCCGGTATCCGGCCTCGTGTATACGTAGACCTCGTTCTCGCCGGGCGCGCCCACCACCACGAAATTGCCATCCGTGGCAACCGAATGGCCGAAGCGATCCTCGACGTCCCCATCAGGCATGGCAAGCTTGACCGAGTAATCGAGATCGTAAACACCTGTCCATCCGTCCGCAGGTGTTGTGAAAAGGTACACGGCGCCCGCAACGTCGCCGTCCTCTGTGCCGGGCGCTCCAACGGCGATAGTGTCTCCGCCGACTGCTACGGAACTTCCAAACCGACCGCCAGGGGTTGCGTCGGACGGCTCGAGCCTGAGGCTTCTATAGCGCCATTCGATGTTTTCCCTCACGAAAACGTAGGCTGCTCCGGGCACTCTGTCGTGATCTCCCGGCACGCCCACAACAAGCAGATCTTCGTCCATGTCGACAGAGTGACCGAAGCGGTCTCCTGCGGGGCTGTCAAATGCCTTGAGCATCGCCGGTTCGGCAAGAGGCGTGTCGGATGTCCAGCCCTCCGCCGGCATCTCGAACAAGAAGGCCGATCCTGCGCTGCGCCCGTTTTCGTTGTCGTCCTCTAAAGCGCCAACGACCACCATGTCCCCGCTCACGAAGACCGATGACCCGTAATGGTCGTATCGCATGCCGTCGGGCATGGGTAGTTCCCTGTACTCACTGGCGGAACTCCAACCCTCCGTGGGCTTGGCGAATACGTATGCGGAACCGCTGGTAATGTCTGGATAGCCATCGGGTTCGCTGACGCTGCGACTGTGTGGTTCCCCAACGACAATCGCGTCTCCGTCAACGGATACCGACCATCCGAATCTTGTCCAGGGGAAGCCGTCGGGCGAGGTGATTTTCACCGGACTCGGGGGATCGCTCCAATCTGCGTTCGCCATGCTGTACACGTATACCGCGCCCAGATAGGGAGTCTTGTCTTCCGCCTCTCTGGCCTGTCTGTATATCGGGAAAGGAGAGTAGTATCCGCTGAACGGTGCCCCAACAACCAATGTGTCACCGTCTAGAGACAGTGATCGCCCGAACTCTCGGCCTTCACCTCCGTCCGGAGCGACAAGTTTCACCGTCTCGGTAGAATCCGTCCACCCGTTGCTCGGCCTGGTGTAAACGTATGCTGCGCCGAAATCCTCCTCGTCGGCTTCGAGATCGGCGAGAAATGCTCCAACGATGACGGTGTCGCCGTTAATGGCAACGGACTGGCCAAACATATCGTAGTCGGAGCCGTCCGATGCAGTGAGTTTGGCAGCTTCCGAGAGGTCGGCCCATCCGCCGCTCGGCTTCGTGAACACATAAGCGGAACCGCTTGTTGAGTAGCCTGAATCTCTTCCAACGACAATCGTGTCGACGCTAATTGCTACAGACGTCCCGAATGAATACTCCGAAAGTGCATTCGGAGAAGTTAGCCTCGCCGCGTCGGAAGTTGAAACCCAGCCTCCTGAGGGTTTCGTAAACACATACGCCGCCCCGAATCGCCGCCAATCATGCAATTCCTCGTCACGTTCCCACGGCGCGCCGACGACTATTGTCTCGCCGCTGATTGACACGGAATAGCCGAACCCGTCTCCCTCAACGGACCGTGGAGATGAAAGCACGATCCTATCGTCCACGGTGGGCGTTTCGTCCTCGGAAGCGGAGAACAGATACACCGCCCCGTGGGAGTCTCGCCCACTTGCGTAGGGAGCTCCGACTACCACAGTGTCTCCGCTAATCGAAACCGATATCCCAAACTCTCGCCGTGGGTCATCCGCGTACCCGGTCAGGTAGTTCTTCTCGATGAAGGGATCGATGGTGATGGGATATTCTGCGCCTTCATCATCCACCATGATCGACAATCCGTTGGCAGTTGCCTGCAGCCGCGCTCCCAGCTCAGCACCGTTGGCGTCGTATGCGTACAGGCCTCCATACCTGAGCGAGCTGAGCGACTCTTGATTACTGAGGACAGCGGACGTCCCGTACTTATTCACCTCCACAGTGACGTCGCCCGAAACGGTCAAGCCAACTACAAGCGGCCCCTCGTCCGAAGGTGAGGGTTTGCTCTCAAACGTAAAGCCCTGTTGAAGTCCCAGCGGTCCATTGACGTACCACTCGGTAATTCTTTCGGGGTACTGATACTCAACTCGACTGCCTGCGGCCGTGATGCTGGGATCGGGAACAGTGTTGAATGAGGTGCCTCTTCCGTACTCCTCGAATCCAATATTCCAAGTCCATTCAATCTCATCATCCGAGGAGATGCTCACGCCGCCTGGTCCGAGCTTCGCGCCCAGAGAGTGAACGGGGTTATCAAAGCTATATTCCTGCTCTCCCGATAGGTCCTGCTCGGCGCCGTAGACTTCAATCGCGCCCTTGAGTTGGAGAGTCTCGGTAATCTCGGGAAATAGCGAGGGAGGGACCCGTTCCCTGAGGTCCTGGACATCCGTGGTCACGTTGGGAGGTGGCGACTCGCCCGAGAGGTATGTTGATTCCGTCGCGAATTCGGGTTCCGGCGGGTCCGACGCGGACGCCGATTCAACACTCGTCAGGAGAACGCCGGCCAATGCCGTCAAGACGGCCAGAGCAGCCAAAGAGATTCCACGGCGGCAATTGCCGCCATTATCTCGCCCTCTGCGAATTAGCATGAATGGGCCTGCGTACTGCCGCCTGTGGGCATTTGTTAGCCGTTCTGCGTGGCGTGGGTGCGGTAAAACCTCAAAGGAACGAGACCCCTTGGGTCGGTCTCTGCAGTCCGATCCCAGGCCCCGTCACTCATCAATACGCTTGAAATGATCTAGCGGTTTTCGCCGCCGCGACCTTGCAATTGCTCTTCGGTCCAGGTGAAGCCCTGGGCAGAAATCCCCGATTTGAAGATTGCGACCCGTAGATGTCCTTTGAACCGGTGCATTTGACACCATAGAGAGGTATTGAGAGTTAGTCAAACCAGTTTTTCGTAAACGTGGTTAGGAAATGTGGAAATCTCAGTCACAGCAGTTCTCGAATGACGACTGGAATCGTGATTCGGTTTCTCCCAGCTGAATCTGACTTGAACATGGGTCGTCCCCACAGCCGACCTTGCCATATCGAGACGCTGTAAGTTCCCTAGACGTAGAGTCCACGACGCAATGACCGAGACAAAACATCCTGCCGCTCATGCTGACCCGCGCTTCTGCATTCGAACCGGTCCATGAGGCCAGTCCCTGGAAGCAAAAGCCATCTTGCAATGGCAAGTTTCTCGCCATATTGCGCAGCAAGAACAGGAAACCAACCGTCATCCCATCCGATCACCCGGCCTCGGAGACGGCGTCGGCGAGGAGTGCGATGCCCTCACGGATCTCCTCTTCGGTGTTGAAGCTGAAGCACAGGCGCGCCTTGTTGCGTCCAGGATCGTCGCCTGTTGCGAAGTTCGTGCCCAGGTCATAGGTGACGCCGCGCTCGACAGCGGCTCCCGCAACGTCGACAAGGTCAACGTCCTCCGGCATCGTGAGCCACGTGTAGAGCCCGCCCTCCGGCGTACCCCACGTAGCCGTAGTGCCGAAGTTCTCCGCCAGAGATGCAAACATCGCGTCACGCCTCGACCGGAGCACGCCATTCAGTCTTTCCATGTGGTCGTCCAGCCTTGTCGTGGCGAACCGGTGGACGGCCAGCGCGCCGAACTGCGTTACGCCCCGTGACCCCTTGATAGGCATGACCGCCTCGAGAAAGTGTCGCTGGGCTATGAGATATCCGATCCGCATACCCGGGACTACGATCTTGCTGAATGTTCCCGTGTGGATCACCACTCCGGAGTCATCGACCGCAGCGACCGCCGGCACGTGGTCGCCTTCGAAACGGAACTCCGCGATGCCGTCGTCTTCGAGTATCGGCACGCCATGCCTCGTTGCGACCTCGACGATCTCCCGTCGACGCTCGACCGGCATTGTCCATGTTTGGGGATTCTGAAATGTGGGAATCAGATAGATCATCTTGGGCCGCTTCCCCTCCTTGACGGCCTGGTCTATCGTCTCTTCAAGGGCGTCTGGGACCATCCCGTCGTCATCACTGGCGACCCCTCTGATGTCCGCACCGAACCTCCTCAAAGACCACAGGGTCCCCCCGTAGACGAAGTCATCGACAATGACGACATCGCCCGGATCGACGAGCGCCTCCGCGACAAAGTGGATGGCCTGACCGGATCCCTCCGTGAGGAGGATGTCGTCTGGATCCACCGAAAAATCGCGCCTCTCCCCGAGACGCTGGGCGATGAACTCCCTCAGGGGCGGGTAACCCTGCGTATCAGGGTAGACGGACTCCGTCGAGCCGACCTCGGCCAAGACCTCTCCCATCGCGGCGTGCGCCTCCATGATCGGCAGGTTCGCCGGGTCCGGATAGGACATAACGAACGGGTATTTTGGGAGTGGTTTCTTGGCTCCGGGAAGGGGAGTGGGCTCCGGCGCCGTCTTTGACCTGAGCGGCCCAAAGTCCAATTGTGGTTCGTTCATTGCAATGGCCTCCTATGAATACCGGTCGAATAATGTACCACAGCACGTCGGGGACGAATTCTGCTTTGCACAGCGTCCGAATCACCTCTCTCATTTCGTCCAAGATACTTCCGTTCACCCTGAGCCTGTCGAAGGGTCCGACAATGGTTCATCAATAACATAAGGTCGCCACGAACGCCTCCGGTTCCTTCATTGGATACCCTCATTGCGAACCCATGGCCTCCTGCTGCCAGCCTCGAATCCACCGAGCGATACTCTAGGACGCGGCAAAGCACACACCCACCGAGTGCGATTCAATTGAACGGCAACTTGCGTATCGAATATACTCTTCCTCAGCAAAGCTTGGTCCGCCGTCGCCACGGCGGCTCAATAAATTCCCCCTACATGGGGATCGACAAGGACCTAGCCACTCTTGACTACTCAAACGACCTATCCCACGGCTCCCGAACTCGCAGTCACCCTCTGGTTCAACACTGACGACAGTCCAACTCTAGCCGGTCTCAAGGGCGAGGTAGTGGTCATCGAGGCCTTTCAGATGCTCTGCCCGGGCTGCGTCTCCCACGGGTTGCCGCAGGCCAAGCGCATTCAGCAAGCCTTTGGCGACGACCTCACAGTGCTCGGCCTTCACACCGTGTTTGAACACCATGAGGCCATGACCCCAGTGTCCCTCGAAGCATTCCTGCACGAGTACCGCATTACGTTCCCGGTCGGCGTCGACGCCCACGAGCCCGGAATATCACTGCCCATAACCATGGGAAGGTACCAGTTGCGCGGCACTCCCAGCCTCGTGGTAGTCGACCGCGCCGGACGTCTCCGCGTCAACGCGTTTGGCCAGATCGACGACCTCGCCGTCGGCGCCATCCTCGCCCGTCTCATTGACGAACCTCGCCCCGAGACGGAGGCCGACTGCGATCCCGCCATCGGATGTCCCGCACCCGGCACGTAGTCGGACGCCAATCTTGTTTCAGTGACCGCAATCGTCCCATCAGTGATACCCGTACACCCTGAGCCTGTCGAAGGGTGAGTGGGAAGACGGACGCAAGGGCCGGACTGTTCCAATCCGCCCAATTAGGACATTGATGTGCAGCAAAAACTTGAGGCGACCGCGCTGATACTTTTCCGCCATGGCCAGGCACAACCCGGCCCCTCCGGGTTTTACGGCCACGACGCCCCGTTGAGCGAACTGGGACGCCGCCAAGCGGCCGCTGCGGCCGCCTGCCTCGCCTCGGGGCCTGCCGTGGATGCTATCTACTCCAGCAACCTCCCTCGTGCTTTGGAGACGGCGTCAGCGGTCGCCGAGCAACTGGGCTTGGAGGTCCTGATAGACGAGAGACTAGCCGAGTTCGACGTGGACATGGGCCTCGCGACGCCGTCCAACCAGCGCCCCGACCTGTATTACTGGCTTCCGGACCACGCCGGAGCCGATGGCGAGACCCTGGCCCAGTTCGCCTCGAGAGTGTATTCGTTCCACGAAGAGGTTGTGGATCGCCATCCCGGACAGCGAGTAATCGTGATCAGTCATGCCGGTACAATCGAGATGGCGGTCCGGTGGTCGCTTGGCGCAGACCAACGACTTCTGTGGCAGTACGAGTTTGCAGAGCTACAAAACGCCTCGTTCACCCAGATAGAGGTCTGGCCGCAGGGTCGCGTTCCCGGTGGAGCGCCTCGTTACTCCGTGCTCAGGAAAATCGGCGATGTCGGACACTTGGGCGATCTCGTCACCGACCGCTAATGCCTCACGCCGACGAATGCCTGTCATAAGTTCCGAATAAGGCTCACGACCTTTTGCCCAAGACCTGAGCGGACACGAGCTGGGCATACAACCCACCGCGGTCGAGTAGTTCATGGTGCTTGCCCTGCTCAACAACCCTGCCTTCATCGAGCACCACGATCTTGTCTGCGTCACGAATCGTCGATAGCCTGTGCGCGATTACGATGGTCGTCCTTCCTTCCATGAGTCGTGAGAGCGCGTCTCGCACTGTTGACTCACTGATGGCGTCGAGATGCGATGTCGCCTCATCCAGGATCAGCACCGGCGCGTTCTTAAGAATCGCCCGGGCAATTGCAATCCGCTGCCTCTGCCCGCCTGAAAGCTGCATTCCCCTCTCTCCGACCCGGGTGTCGTAACCTTCCGGGAATGACTCGATGAACTCAGCGGCATTTGCCTGGCTCGCGGCATCTTCAACCTCAAGATTGGTGGCGTCTTGCCTCCCAAGCCGTATGTTCTCGCGTATCGTGTCATTGAACAGGTACGTGTCCTGCGCCACGAGCGCCATACGACCGCGAAGATCATCCAGCCGGAAGTCGTCCAAGCGTTGGTCTTCTAGGGTAATCCTGCCCTCTGCAGGGTCCCAGAACCGCATCATCAGATAGGCGCTCGTCGTCTTGCCCGCGCCCGAACGGCCCACGATGGCCACTGTCTGGCCGGAACCGATCTCGAACGACACGTCGGCCAGGGCTTGAGGGTCTCCCTCGGAGTATGCAAATGCCACGTCTTGAAATGCAATCGATGGCGTCGACTGGAAATTCCTTTCCCCGTCTCCTTCAACGCCGGGGCCGTCCAGCACCGGTACCCCTTCGTCGTGGATTGCCAGGATGCGGCGCGATGAGGCCAGAGTCTCCATCATCTGCTTCATCGTGCGTGCCAGCTCCATAACCGGACTGAACGCCGCCAGCGCAAGCACGCTCACCAGAGGCAAGTGTTCCCTGGCGACCTGTCCGTCATACACTAGCCACGCGCCAACGGTCAGGACCGCCAGCCCGCCCAGTCCCATCATGGCCTCCATGAACCCGATCTGCAGCGCCTGCGACTTCTGAAATCTGACTAAGTGACCCGCATAGGTCCAGCCCTTCTGTCTCAGCTCTTCGTTCCGGTCGGGACCCCTCCCGAACGCGGAAATCTCTCGCATCCCCTGGATGCTGTCCACCATGAAGGCATGAATATCCCCCATGCGTCCTCGAATCTCGTCCCCGAGCCGCTCGATGCGCGTGTTGGCGAAGAACGGACTCACGGCCACAGCCACGAGGAACGGCGCCAGCACGACGGCCACCGGCCACGCAACGAATGCCAGTGCCACGAGCAGCCCGCCCGGTATCAGCACCGCCACGATCATCGGCGAAATCGCGTGGCCGAAGAAGTACTCGACCGTCTCCACGTCGCCACCGACCACGCTCACGATGTCGCCCGAACGACGGCGCACCATGTATGCGGGCGCAAGCGGTTCCAGCTTGTTGTACAGATCGATCCGCATCTTAGCCAGGAGCCGGAACGCCATGTCGTGCGCCTGCCACGACTCTGCGTAGAACAGCAGCGCCGAAAGCGGCGCGAAGACGCACACGAGCACCAAAAGCGTCGTTATCGGTTCGTCACGGAATACCGCGCCCACAAGGAGCGCGCTGAAAGCACCCAGGACGATGACCGAGCCGTGATGGAGCATTCCCAACGCCAGTGTTAGCAGGAACTGGAACTTTACCGGTCGAACAAGCCCAAAGAGTCGCACCCATACCATCAGGGAGCGGACGGTCACCTCTCCGGTTTCTTCCTCACGGTCGGACGCAGCCGGTGGATGGTGTCCGTGTCCGGAAGAGAGATGTGAAAGATCGGGGGCATTGTCCGCCGCGACACGAGTTCGCGAACTTTCCACAGCGGCTGGGGTGGCGTCCGCAATCTCCGACTGGGTCTGCTGACGCATAAGGCCCGCATACGTGCCGTCGGCGGCAATGAGCTCTGAATGAGTCCCGACCTCCGCCACCCGTCCCTCGTCCAGGACCAGGATACGGTCCGCATCGATAACACTCGAAAGTCGGTGAGCAATTACCAGTGTCGTCCTGTTCTCCATCAGCCGGTCGAGCGCACTCTGGATGGCGGACTCGTTCTCGGCGTCCACGCTGGACAGCGCCTCGTCCAGCAGGAGTATCGGAGCGTCCTTCAGGAGCGCCCTCGCAATCGCCACCCTTTGGCGCTGGCCGCCCGACAGTCGTACTGCGCGCTCACCGACCACCGTGTCGTAGCCATGCGGCAGATGCAAAATGAACTCGTGGGCGTTCGCCGCGCGGGCCGCCTCCTCCAGTTCGGTCTGTGTCGCGTCCGGCTTTCCGAAGCGGAGATTATCGGCCACCGTCCCGTGGAACAGGTACGTATCCTGTGTGACGACCGATATATTCTCCCTGATCGCCCTCAGGGGAAGCTCTCTCAGATCGTGACCGTCCAACCTGATCGATCCGTCCTGTGGATCATAGAACCGGTACATGAGCCAGACCAGCGTCGACTTCCCCGCGCCGCTTGCTCCCACCACGCCGAGGGTCTCCCCCTCGCGAAGCTTGAACGACACGTCTCGCAGCGCCGGTCGCTGCCCGCCTTCATACCCGAACGTGACCCCATCGAACGATACCGTTGGCCTTACCTGGGGAGTGTCACGATCTGCGATCTGGACCGGGTCTCGTACAGGCACCCGCTCGTCCATGATTTGAAAAACGCTCTGCGCCGAAGACAGCACGGCCATTCCTTGGTGATAGAGGTTGGTAAGCTCGCGCATCGGCCTGAATATCTCGACCCCTAGCATCAGTACAATCAGCAGGGGGCGGAGCTCCATTTCGCCATTGCTCACGCGAACGGCTCCCACAGCCAGCGCCACCGCCGCTCCCGTTGCCATGAAGAAGATTGACGCGCCGCTCGTCGCGCTGTTCGCCGCGACCACTCCCATCGTGCTTCTGTAGAGGCGATGTGCCCTCTCCGCCATGGCGCGACCACGACTCCTGCTCTGCCCGAAAGCCTTGAGAGTGGACAGTCCCTGAACGCTGTCCAGGAAGTCCGCCCCCAGCTCCCCATACGCCTTACGACGCCCGAAGCTACTGTCTCGATTCCACCGGTAGAACATTGCCGGGACTGCAAGCGTGAGGAATGCGAACACCAGGAAGATGAGCGCGATGTACGGATCGAGCGTCACCATGAATGCAAATATCGCCAGGGGAGCAAGGGCCGACACAAGGATCTGCGAGAGGTACTGGCCGAAGAACGTCTCCAGACGCTCGATACCTTCAACCAGCGTCAGCACCACGTCACCTGTCCTGTTCCTGTCGAAGTATCCCGGACCCAGGTCGAGGGCGTGCGCGTATACGTCTCGCCGCAGGCCTATCTTGACGATATTCGCGGTGTGGTGACTGACCGCGTTCTGCCAGTACTGAAACAGGCTCCGCGCTCCGATCAGCGCCGAGATTGCCAGCAGTGACAATATAAGCTCGGAAAAGCTCGCCTGTCCCGCCAGGACCCGGTAGATGACGACACCGGAGATTGCCAGCCGCGTAACGCCTGCGCCCACCGCGATTAGGCCCAGTGCCGCCGCGAAGAGTATCCGCAGCCTCACGCCACGTGTCAGTCCAAACAATCTCAGGTCAAAGTACATCCACTAACTCCAAGAATTCACGAAGAGTCACTCTAGCACGATGGTGGACATTCCATAAGACCACACACGAGACACGAAGTACAGAACGAGCATCTTTCACGCTAAACACTTCTGCTTGTCCTCTCCTTGTCAGAAATACTCGTCTCTACGCTCAGAACCGACTCTGCATCCGCCACCAGCTTGCCCAACCTCCCCGGTGAAAGCAAACACCCAAGCACGCATGCGACGTTCCTTCACACTATTGCGTGATAGACTGCGCCCAAACTGCCCGATGTCCGCTTGGAAGGAGGTCTCAAACTCATGATTAAGCTCGGATGCCTCGTCGACCCCGCGATTCGACAGCGAGACCGGAGCCATACCGACTTGCGTTCCATCGACGAATTTGTCGAGTTCGCCAAGAAGCTGCGCCTGGACACCATCGATTTCCATCTCTTCGACATGCCCATGGATCTCGAACATCTCTCCCACGTCAAACGGCTGTCCCACAGGAACGGGATGCCCATCGGCTACATCGGGCGTGGAGGCGGCCTCTTCGGTCACGAAATCCAGCAGGGTCGTATGACCGTTGAGATGGCCAAGCGCGAGGTCGACGCCGCCCTCACCATCGGCGCTCCCATGGTCCGCCTACGCATAGGCGGCCCTCCCGACGCGAGAACGCCCGACGGCACGCTCATAGAAGAATACTGGCCGGGGTTAATCGAGCGACTCCGCCAGATTTCCGACTACGCGGCAGGCAAGGGCGTCATCGTTGGAGCGCAGAACCACGACAGCGGCGCAGCCATCGCCACGGCTAACGACGTGATCAGCATGATGAGCGACGTCGACCGTCCCAACTTCACCTACATCATGGACTGCGGGCAGTGGATGGGCTCTCCGGGAGGAAACCCCATTGGGGAAATCGATCCCGATGTCGACATCTACGCATACATGGAAAAGGTCGCCCCCTACGCGTCCTGTGTCCGTGCAAAGATATACCGCATCGACAACGGGTACGAGGAGTGGATTGACTACGACCGCATCGTAAGAATCCTCAAAGACGTTGGCTACAACGGCGCCATCTCGATGGTCTTCGAACTGCGCCCTGACACTAAGGCATCCACACCGGACGCCGTTCGGATGGCCACCAACCATCTGCGGGAGCTTCTCGCCAAGCACGGCGTATAGTGAAGGGCAGGGGGAGTTATCAGGCTTTCGACTGAGGGATTCTAAAGGGACTGAAGGGCCTCTACAATAGAATCAACCTCTTCGCTGCCCGGTGCATATTGCTCGTCAGTTGAGTATGGGATATAATCTAGCCAGTTCATCTAGCCGGATTTAGATATGACTGAGTGGCCACTACAGGACGCGAAGAACAAATTCAGTGCGCTGGTCAATGCCGCGCTTGCCGGCGAACCTCAGCGAGTCACTCGACGAGGTCAGCCTGCCGTGGTTGTCCTTGCCGCGGAGGAGTATGCGCGACTCCGTAAAATGGAAAAGTCCGACGCTCCTACTCTGGGTAAGCTTCTTTTGGAAATCCCGCAGGACGATCAGGACTTTGAGCGCCTTTCCCTCCCGGATCGCCGACAGGACCTGTGATGTACCTGCTCGACACGGACGTGATTTCAGCCCTGCGGAGGCGCGATCGAAATCCCCGAGCCGTCCATTGGGTCGAGACCCAGCGCACGGCGGATCTATACTTGAGTGTTGTGACCATTGGAGAGATAGAACGAGGTATTACTCGACAACTGGGACGCGATCAATCGTTCGCCCACGAGTTGGCCGTATGGCTGGATCGCGTGCTGGACTGGTACCTCGACCGCATACTCCCGGTAGATACCTCTGCGGCACGGCGTTGGGGCCAATTGTCCGCGACTCTAGGGTATGACAGCGCTGATCTCCTCATCGCCGCTACAGCGTTGGAACATGGGCTGACCGTAGTCACACGCAACGTTCGCCACTTCGAACCTACGGGAGCCCCGACCCTCAACCCCTTCAGTTGATTGGACTACTACTGCGACTCGGCACACTGAACTCCAAAGCATGGAGAGAAATCGCGAAAAAACCCCTGTGGCATGAAGTGGAAGTCTTCAAACTGCCCTCTCGGACTATTGCGAATATGACCACAGAATCAAGTGTTCCGAACCCAATCGGGACTATCGTACTTTATGAAGACGAGGTTTCAAGGAATGCGCCTTCCTCAATTGACTATCCAATTGTCCCCCCAAGCACGCGCAGCACATTGCCACCGAGAATCTTCGCCGCGTCCTCATGAGAGTACCCGCCTTCCACTAACGCCTCCGTAAACTCCTTCCACTGCGGTACACTCTGCGCATGGGACGAAAGTCCAACGTGGTCGATTCCCGCAACATCCACTGCATGGTTGATGGAGTCGAGGTCGAGCTTCGTCCCCCAGACCTGGGCGTCCGCAAGCTTCGCCGCCGCCAGTTCGAACGAATCGACGTATCTCTCCACGAGATTTTTGTCCCGCTTGAGTCGCGCCGCGTGACGCTCCGCCACAGTCCGTGGCGTCGGAGCCAGGATGCACACGACCCCTCCCGTGTCGGCCACACCCCGCAACACGTCGTCGCTCATGTCTCGCAGACTCCCGGTCGTTGCCCTCACCTTCGTGTGCGTGGCGATAACCGGCCTGTCGGCGACCTCCAGGGTGTCACGGCAGGTGTAGTCGGAACAGTGAGCAAGATCGACTAGGACCCCTATCTCGTTGCAGGCACGAATCACGTCTCGTCCGAAATCGTTGAGTCCGGGCGGGTCATTCAGCTCCGCGCTCGAGTCCGCCCAGGAAGTCGCGGCAAGATGACTCGGACATATAACCCGGATGCCAAGCTCGTGGAATTCCTTCAGAACATCGAGACTGTCCGCAATGTACCCGCTGACCAGCATCAGCACCATGGCGATCTTGCCGTCGGAGACGATTCGCTGAACGTCCGTCTCCGTTAGTGCCACCTCGATATGCTCTTCGTGAGCTTTCGCAAAGCGTATGTGCTCGTCTATCCCAATCTTGATGCGCTCGACCAGCTCGTCTCCCTCGAAGACCGGTTGCCACGACCGCACCCCGCGCGGCGGCTCGTCAGTCGGGTCCTGCAGTTCCTCCTGGACGAACAACTCCTCCGGTCCCAGCGCCTGTATGACCACGTCGATACCGCCACGTTGCAGTTCTTCGATGTCGACCAAGGCCGAGTACGCATCGACGACCATCATCTCACGGTGCAAACGGTCATAGGGCCCACGTTCGAACCGATCGTCGGTCACGTAGTTGGTCGTCCCGTCCAGATGCCCGACTCGGTATCCGGGCCGCAGCCCCAGCTTTCCAAAGTCTCTGCTATCGACAAAATCCTTGGCCAGACCGCGGCGTCTTTTCATCGAGCCCATAGTTTCAACCCTCTATATGACCACTTCCAAAGTCCATCCGACTCCGCCTCCGGCATAACCGATCTCACCGGCTCAGGAACTCCATCAACGCATTGGCGATAACCATGTGTCCCGTGTGATTCGGATGCACAGGCTCAGGACAGAACACGCTGGCCGGCCGGTACTTCAGGTGCTCCCCGAAGATTTCGTGCAGGTTGAGCAGCATCGTCCCGTATTTCACGTTCATCTCTTCCACGATTCCGATGTACTCGGGAATCATACGGAGTACCGTGCCCTCCACCTCGTCTTCGGTGTTCGTCGAGATGTAGAACGGCGTGATGAGAATGACCGGAATCTCACCCAGCGTCTCACGGGTGGAACTCAGGATATCCTCGTAGTTCCGCCGGTACTCGTCAGGTGGCACGCCGTCGTGGTCGCCTCTCTGGAAACTGTTCAGGTCGTTGATCCCTATCTTGATGGAGAGACGGTCCGGCCTCCAATCAAGCACATCAGCCTGCCAGCGTTCCTTCAGGTGGGTGGTCCTATTGCCCCCGATGCCCATGTTGACCCACTCGATGCTCCGACTCGGATGCCTCGCCGTGGCAAGCTCCGTGAACATACTCACGTACCCGTCACCTAGGGGAGCGGCACTGTCCCGCCTGCCACAGTCCGTTATGCTGTCCCCAATGAACAGCATCCTCTCGCCATCCTGAATCCAGAAGTCTCCCATAATGTTCCTCTGCCATTTGATGTGTGATGAGCCTATCTGAGCGTCGGCCGCTCATGGCCTCGCTCTCTCAAGATACGCGTCCCACGCTTCCTTGGAAGAATATCGTGGACGGAATCCCATCTCGCGCTCGATCTTATTCGTACTCGCGAACCACGGATACCGGATCATGTGCAGTCCAACAGCCGGCGAGTCCGACTGTAGCCTCAGCGTCCACGTGATCTGTGTGGCCGCTGAGAGTAGCCACGATGGCAGAGAAACGACACGCCGGCCGCCTGCTGCCGCCATCTCATTCCACCTTATCGAACTGGCACTCCCGACGTTATACAGCCCCTCGGCATATCCGAATACTGCCAACTCCATGCAGCGTATCGCATCGTCTTCGTGTATGAGTTGCATCGGCGGATTGGCTCCCGAAATCGCCACGAGGAAAGGCTTGTCAAAGGCACCGGCAATGAAGTTGTCGGCATTCCGACCCATGACTGGACAGCAACGCAATACGCAAACGCTTACCCTGTCCGACTCCGATGCAAACTCGTTCAGCAGGATCTCCGACGCGAGCTTGTCCTCGCTATACTGGAGTCCCGAAACCGGACGGGCGGGCATGTCCTCCGTCAACGCCTCAGGATTGTCGGCGTGAGCTCCGTACACGCTGGTGCTGCTGAGATAGACGATCCGCCTGACCCGACTCTCGCGACACGCTTCGATGGTGTTCCGGGTACCTCCCACGTTCACTCGACGATTCGCCTCCCGGTTCCTCCCCTGTCGCAGCAGGTATGCCAGGTGTACGACCGTGTCCACCTCGTTCTCGGCAAACAGGCCGGGAAACGGCTCCGATACGTCCTGCCGAACAAACGACACCTTCGTTCCGAGGTCCTGGCGCGGCTCCCTCACGTCGATAGCAAGAACGTCCGATACGTCGTCGCGTTCCGCCAGCCGGCGGATCAGCACCGTCCCAATGTATCCCGATGCCCCCGTTACGGCTATGCGACGAGGTTTCTCACTCATCCGCCAATTCGTCGGTAAAGTCGAATTTCATCGTGCCCAGCCCCGGAACGTCGAACCCCATCTCCACCGTGTGCACACCCGGTTCCAGGGAAGCGACGTCTGTCCACACTGTGATCGTCTTGTTGATCTCCAGGCTGAAGGTGTTCTCTGCAGATACGTCGGTGAATGGAGTTTCCTTCCCTTCGACATTGAAGTAGCTCATATCGGCCGAAAGCTCTTCACCGTCGACCTTCAACGGCAAGACTTTTGTGGCGTAGCCCGATCCAAGGATGTTCCTGAGCTCGAACTCGAACCCTGTCGCAGCATTCTTGAGGCTGCCCTTCACATACAAGCGTCTTAGAATGAATCCCGGTACGGATACCATGCGTTGGTCCTCGTTGAGCTGACTCGGTCCCTATGAGTCTAGCGCAATCCGGTTGCTGCGGGCAGTCCTTCGCATCTCGAAAATCGCTGCTTCGGACGCCACCACCTCGTCGGGTAGGGTTGAAGGACACCCAAGAACCGACGACAGCACGAATATCTGAGCGACCCGCTCGGTGAGCACAGAGGCCTTCAGCGCGACTTCGGGGTCTTCACCCACTCCGACCGCCCCATGATTTCGGATGAGTGCCGCGTCCCTGTTCCCGAGAGCCTCGCAGACACGTTCCGCCACAGCCTCCGACGCGGGAGGCCCATACTCCGACACCCTCACCTCTCCACCCAGGTTCACGACCATTTCATCGACGATCGGCGGTATGTTCATGCCCGCAGCCGCCACTGCGCTCGAGTAGACCGCGTGAGTGTGTACGATGCCCCCAATGTCCCACCGTGCCGCATAGATGGCCGCGTGCAGCAGCGACTCCGATGATGGCATCAGGTCCCCTTCGACCGGATACAGGTCCTCGTCAACGACGACGATGTCGTCCGCTGACATCTCCTCACAGCTCTTGCCCATTGGAGTGACCGCCATCAGTCCGCCTGCCACCCGCGCGCTCACGTTCCCACTCGTCCCTGAGACGAGACCAAGCTCAGCCATCCTCCTCGCCACCTCGGCGACCTGCTCTTTGACTGGTTCCGTATTCATTGCTTATATCTGCATTACCTATCACCGTCATTCCCGCGAAGGCGGGAATCCATCTTCCTTGAGGAGCATCTACGATACGGAACCGTCAATCAGAATTTTCCGGGAAGGACTGCTTGAGGTAGGGAAGCTTAAACGGTTTGCAGAATGTGGCATCTGTCTCTTTCTACACTCCCGCAGATGTCAAATGCTCGCCCATTTCCATCCAACGCTGATAATGATCGTCGTATTCTGCCGTGCCTACGGCGGTAGGCGCAAATATCCTCATGTCCGCGCTTGCCTCCGCCAAATCGGCAAGCGAATCATGACCGTCCAGCGCCGCCTTCGCCGTAACGTAAGCCCCCGCCGCAGTCACGTTTTCCGAATTCGCCACTTCCACTGGACGCCCCAACACGTTCGGCAGCATTTCGACCCACGTCGATGTGCCTATCATACCCCCTCCCACTGCAACTTTGGACGCTTTGAATCCGCCTACACACTCCAACTGTTCAAGGTTCGCTCGCACCGCGTACGCAATGGATTCAAGTGCCGCCCTCGTCAAGTGCCTACGTCCGATTCCGCTGTACGTCAGAGGTATCGGGAAGCTGAACCCACCGGTCCGCAATCCAATCCTGCTCATATCCATTCGGGACGCCCCCAAATACGCCAGGACTCCGTCCGATCCTGCAGAAATGTCGCCCGCTGCCTTATCCATTCTGTCGAACGGATCAGCCGTTCCTTCCCACACCGTATCCGCCAGCCAGCGATACGAGTTGCCGGCATCCCCGCATGTGCTCTCCAGGCTCCACAGCCCTTGACCCACATGACAACCTGTCCATATCCTCCGTTCCTTGTCGAAAATCGGCTCCTCCGTGACCGTCAATAGGGGTATGCTCCAACCCGCCACGATTCCCACCTGCCCCACACCGCCAGTCCCCAGCCCCAGGAGCCCGCATTGCGTATCCGCAGGACACACAACCACAGGGAGGCCGGGTGGAACGCCGATGTCGTGAGCGACCTCTCGCCGCACACTTCCGACCACCGTACCGGCCTTCTCGATGGGAACCCCAAAGATGTCCTTGACTCCAAGCTCGTTGAATAGTTCCGCGCACCACTCGCGCTTCCGCACGTCCAGCAGTCCCGCCTCTGCCGCCAACGTCGTCTCGCTCACCAGCTCACCTGATAGCCTCCACCTCAGCCAGTCCGCCAGAGTGATCACCCGGTCGATTCTCTCGTAGACTTCCAGTTTGTGTTGACTGAACCACTTCAACTTGGCGGCCGTGAACAATAACGATGGCAGCCGCCCAGTCACCTCGAAGACCTGCTGACCATTCGCGTCGTCAATTGCCGCGCCTTCGAAAATTGCCCTTATGTCGGTATTCGGCCCTGCGTACAAAACGCCGTCTTCCCTGTCGAGAAAGACGACTCCCTGTCGTTGGCTCGTGGCGGCAATGGCCGCGATTCGCCGCGCCTCAACCTTACTGGCTCCGACGCATTCGGCGATGAGTTTCGCCGTCGAGTCCCAGACTCTCTCCGTGTCCAGCTCCCAGACATACGGCGACGGCAATTCGGGCTCAACATAGCTCCAGGCGGCCGACCGCTCCGCCACCACTCTGCCGTGTGAGCCAAACACGTAGCATCGAATCCGCGTCGACCCCGCGTCCACGACTACTATGTATCGCTCACTCACTGCTTTTCCCAAACGTCAGGGTTGACGAGATTCAGCGGCCTCTCGCCATCGAGGAACCGCACGATGTCGTCGGCCATCATCTTGGAATAACGCACGATCGTCTCCTCCGTCGCTCCGCCCAGGTGAGGCGTCAGGATCACGTTGTCGAGCCTCAGCAGCGGGTGGTCCGGGGCGATGGGATGAGTCTCAAATACGTCCAGCGCGGCCCCCGCAATACTCCTGCTTTCGAGCGCATTCACAAGCCCGTCTCGGTCCACAATTCTGGCATCCGAGAGATTCAACAGATACGCCGTCGGCTTCATGACCACCAACCTTCTCGAATCGATAATGCCTTCTGTCTCGTTGTTCAACGGTGCATGAACAGATACAAAGTCTGAACAAGCCAGCACCTCGTCCAGGTCCTTCAAATGCACGTCGGGTGGTGAAGAACCAATATACGGATCATACGCGAGGCACTTCATTCCAATCGCTCTCGCCATCTCTGCCAGCCGCCGCCCGATGGCGCCTAACCCCACGATGCCAAGCGTCCTGCCCGCTAGCTCTACGCCCCTCAACTCGACGTACGGCCCAACGGGGTTCAGCCATCGACCGCCCGTGACGTAGCTGTGCCCCTCCGTAATGCGCCTCGCCAGCGCCAACATCAGTCCCAACGCGTGCTCCGCAACTGCCTGCGCGTTCCTGCCGGGAGTGTTGACTACTGCAACCCCGTTCGCCGTCGCCGCCTCGATATCGACGTGACTCGTCGTTGCCCTGCAGATCCCTACGAACTTGAGTTCCGGGACAGCCTCGAACATCTCCTCGAATACGAAGTCCAATTCCACCACCAGCACCGACGCGCCCAGACCGTTCAGCTTCACCGCCAACTCCTCCGGGTCATGCAGCCGCCCCGACTCCATCCAGCTCTCGTACTCGACATCGAGCCTCCCCGCCAATCGCTGCAACTCCCCCTCCGCAAACGGCGCGAGTATCAGGGCTCGGGGTTGATTATTTCCTTTGGCCATATGACTCATGGAAAACGAGACTCACTAAGTTGAACAGGATTGAGTGCGCTAGTATAGCGGCAGTCTCTTGACGGTCGCAGATGACGAGGTCTCGTGAGATTAACGGTAGTCGCGGCACCACTGTTTTGACAGGATAGCACTATGAGTATCCGGGTATCTCGCAAGTAGTCCCAGACGGAATCGAGACGTTCAGCACTCGACACAACCACCGGAAAGTGGGATATCTTTACCCAATGCAGTGCAATGATTCGGGAGTTCGACTCTTCCGCATCACAGGGGATTGCGCCAACGCAGCCCCGGGAAACGACTAAAATCCATGTCGTTTGAGTGGATCTCCGCCTGATATTCCATAGCGACGGCCGCCAGGTGACTGTCCGTTGTCAGATTGGCGCCCACCCCGACTGCGAGCAGATTCCGCCGAAAATGGGTTAGGTGATCAGGACCGGGGTTGATCGATAGTACGTGCGGGAATTGAAACCACTCTCTAACGTAGTCAACCGCTTGAACAGGCGTCGCCGGACTGACGAGCACCCTAGGGTGAGTCATCAGCCGCACGAATCCCACCGATACCACCCACGGTATTCCTACCCTCTCTTCGCCCTCAATTAATCCTTCCCACCAGTGCTTAGCGGGATCATGGTAGGGGGACCCATCATTGTGGGCATAGACCAACAGATTGATGTCAGGGATTATCAAATTGCGCTCGGTGCGCCAAAAGCCTCGGCTTCGAGTTGGTCATTGATCTGATTCAGTTTGGTCGGATCTATCCCAGGTACAAGTGCGCTGCGATTGGGCACGATCCTATATTGGGGCTTCGGAATCTCTCTCTCGTCGGGTGATAGCCCGCGTCGCAAGGTGTCATTGACTACCTGCTTGAATGTCCTCTCATGAAGCCGCGCCTGCTCTCGCAGTCTCTCAGCTATGTCATCGTCTATTGTCAACGTAGTTCTCATGTAGGCATCATAGTGCGCTATTCTCTTGATGTCAAGATGCTCACTCAAAGCTGGACTTTGTAAAAGTGCAGCTAAGGGTAGCCGCACATACCTTTCGAGAAACCCTCATTGAGTCTAATACCAATTCGTTTTGGCTACACCGTGAATTGGCCGTGCACAGCCGAGTCTCACCCGTAATTCCGGCGAAGGCCGGAATCCGGAAAGTCTGATGAGTTGAGAATACGGCAAAAGTCACACCCAATTGGTATAACACCGTCATCCCGGCTAAGGAACGTCACCCCCGTACCCCGATACGGGGCCGGTACCTAGTCAGACACGCTCTAAAGCTGAACTGCGTCGTTTCGACCATCAGTTTCGTTCAATCGAGAAGGCATTCGAAAACGGAACCCCAGGGAAGTCCCCAACGCTTCGAGATTCCCTTTCAATTCCATTGTCTCAACTGGAGAGTGTCTGCTCATAAGTATCCGAAGTCGGCTATCCATAAGTTTGGTAAATTCGTATCATCAGCCCTAAAGATGCGTGCGCAACACCCCATTTACACCAGTCCCACCATGTGCGTATTATGACCACAATCTGCAGCTTGAACTTTGGTATCAAGAACAGGGAGGATCTGGCGATGCTATTGCGCTGCCGCTTCACGATCCTCCTCTCCCTGTTGGCCGTCGCAATCGTGAGCTTATCGGCGGCATTCCACTTCGAACTGCGGCCCCTCTCTGCGCAAACTGACACTGCCTCCACCTGCTCTTCCGGCACAGCAGTTCCCAACCCCTCCAACAACCCCGACCTCGTCTCCGACTGCGAGGCGCTGCTTGCGGGTCGTGACACCCTCGCCGGTACCGCCACCCTTAACTGGTCGACCGACGTCCCCATTGAGGACTGGGACGGCGTCACAATAGGCGGAACTCCACGGCGCGTGACGGGATTGGTGATGTCTGGAAAAGGGTTGAATGGCGAGATTCCCACGGAGTTAGTCTCGCTGTCCGGACTTATCCGACTGGATTTGGCCTATAACAAGCTGACGGGCTCAATCCCTGCCGAACTGAGTAGTCTCACCGAATTGAAATGGTTGTACCTCTACACAAACGAGCTGACGGGAGCGATTCCAGGGGGACTTGGTAGCCTTGCCAATCTGAGGACACTGTACCTCTCTCATAACCGGTTGAGCGGCACGGTCCCAAGGGAACTGGGCAGCCTCGATAACCTGCAGGAACTGAAGCTTTCCGGAAACCGGCTGAACGGCGCAGTTCCTGTCGAGCTAGGCAGCCTCCCTAACCTGCAGGAGCTTGATCTTTCGCAAAACCGGTTGTCCGGCGCGGTTCCCTCCGAATTAGGCAGTCTCGCTAACCTGTCAGACTTACAACTGCATGACAACCACTTGACGGGATCAATCCCTGCCGAACTGGGCAGCCTCTCCAAACTGCAACGGCTCCGCCTGTACGGCAATGAGTTGACGGGCGAAATTCCTTCTGAACTGGGTAACCTCACCAACCTGCGGGACTTGACTCTCGCGAGTAACAAACTGACGGGCAAGATCCCCTCTGAACTGAGTAGCCTCCTCAACCTGCAAGTGCTATACCTCCCCTTTAACGAGTTGACGGGAGAAATCCCCTCTGAATTGGGTGGCCTCGACAAACTGCAACAGATGAATCTGTCTCATAACAAGTTGTCGGGAGCAATCCCTTCGGGACTGGGCAGCCTGGACAACCTGCAAGAGTTGTCTCTCTTCAGCAATGAGTTGACAGGTGAGATTCCACCTGCATTAGGTAGTCTCGAAAACCTGCGTGAACTGTATCTCGGGGAAAACCGCCTGACGGGCAGTATTCCTCCTCAGCTGGACAACCTCAAAAACCTTCAGGAGTTGGGTCTCAGCTTCAACCAATTGACGGGTAAGATTCCAACTACGCTAGGCAGCATCGCTGGCCTGAGATCGTTGTACTTGGATAGCAACCGGTTGACTGGCGAGGTGCCCTCTGAATTGGGAGATCTCAAAGAGCTTCAGGGGCTGTCTCTTTTCGATAACCGGTTGACGGGAGAGATACCGACGGAGTTGGGCACCCTCTCCAACTTGGAATTGCTCTATTTGTCCCGCAACGAGTTCACGGGCGGGATTCCCGTCGAACTGGGAAGCCTGGCTAACCTCATACAACTGAATCTCTCCTATAACCGGCTAACTGGTGAGATTCCTGCGGAGTTGGGAAACCTATCCAACTTATACTCCCTGTTCCTCACGTCAAACAGGCTGACCGGGGTGATCCCGGCGGAGTTACTGGACCTTTCTGACCTGCAGGAGTTGTATCTCTCTGGAAATCAACTGACCGGCTGCATCCCCGTCGGCCTGAGCGATATACCTAACAACGACCTAGACGACCTCAACCTCCCTCTCTGCGACTGTTCCTCCGGGCCCACCGTCCCCAATCCCACAGACAACCCAGGCCTCGTCTCAGATTGCGAAACCCTCCTTGCGGGACGGGACATCCTGCGCGGCACACTGTCGTTGAATTGGAGCGAGCAGCTGTCCATCCACGATTGGCGCGGCCTGTCGATTGAAGGAGGCCGCGTCGTGGGCATTGATCTAGGAGGGGGCTCGCCTTCAAATTACCTAACCGGCAGGATCCCGTCTGAACTCGGAGAACTCTCAGAACTGCAAGTGCTTAATCTAAGCTATAACCACTTGACCGGCCCGATTCCACCACAACTGGAGAGCCTTGCCAATCTTGAGGTTCTGTTACTCAACGACAATCGACTGACTGGTCCAATCCCTGCCGAACTGGGGGATCTCACAAACCTAAAATCGATCAACCTCTTTGGTAATAACCTGTCAGGCCCAATACCGGACGAGTTGAGCAGCCTCACTAAACTGGAATCTCTGCGGATGGGAGGAGGTTCGCTGGACGGCCCGTTACCAGCTTGGCTTGGTGAACTCACCAACCTGGCATATCTACAACTTGGCGGGAGTCAGTTTAGCGGGCCGATACCAGTTGAACTCAGCAATCTTGTCAACCTGGAGGCTCTTGCGATCGGTTGGAACCGGTTGAGCGGTCCCATACCGCCCGAGCTGAGCCGCCTCACGAAGTTGAAAAAGCTCCACCTCGACAACAACCAACTGACTGGACAGATTCCTCTTGGACTGGGCAGCCTGTCAAACCTGGAATTGCTGCACCTCAACGCGAACCGGCTGACCGGCGAAATACCACCGGAATTGGGCAGCCTCACCAATCTAGAAGTACTGAGTCTCTTTCGGAACAAATTAACTGGGGGACTACCTCCGGAATTGGGAAGTCTCGCCAACCTAAAGCAACTTTGGCTTTCCCACAATCAGTTGACCGGCCCCATTCCGCCGGAACTGATCAACCTCACCAACTTGACCCACCTTCGCCTTTCTGGCAACCAACTGACCGGTTGCATCCCAGACGGATTGAGAGTCGTACAGGACACGGACTTCGCGAGCCTCAATCTTCCATTCTGCAGCGATCACCCCTGCGTGACCGAGGGCGCTGTAAATGACGTGAACAACCCCGCCCTGATCTCCGACTGCGAGGCGCTTATCAGTGCCGCCGACGTCCTTTTGGAGACCGGTTCCGGCAGGTCGCTGAATTGGACAGCGGCGACTCCCATATCGGAATGGCAAGGAATTACCCTCCGAGGCGCCCCTGAACGCGTCGGTTGGCTAGACCTCCAAAACAGACGGTTGGGCGGTTCGATCTCGAAAGATCTGGCGCTGCTCACCCAGTTAACCTACCTGAACTTACGCGGCAACAATCTAACAGGCCGCATCCCGCCCGAATTGGGCAACCTCACTAATCTCGTCGTCCTGAATCTCCACACGAACAGGCTATCCGGCCCTATTCCCGACCTCAGAAGCATGATCCGCCTTGAACAGCTCTATCTCGCGAACAATGACCTGGTCGGCGCAGTCCCGGCCTGGCTTAACGAAATGACTAGGATCAGAGAGTTGTGGCTGTGGGGCAACAGCCTGTCAGGCGCCATTCCCGACCTATCCGGCATGGCTGCCCTCGACCGCCTGAAGCTCCAGAACAACCTCCTCACGGGCGGCATTCCAGAATGGTTTGGCGAGATGACCAACCTCAGGTACCTCTACCTCCACCACAACCTGCTGGGAGGCACGATCCCTCCCGAGTTGGGGAACATGACCAACCTTCGATACCTCTGGCTCCACACAACGCGCTTGACCGGCAGTATCCCACCCGAGTTGGGCAGCCTCGACAACCTCTGGGATCTGAATCTTCGCAACAATCGGTTGAGCGGCTCGATCCCTGCGGAACTCGGCGACTTCGACAGCCTTCGATGGATGCGACTCCACGAAAACCAACTTACAGGACCAATCCCGCAGGAGTTGGGCGAGTTGGACAGCTTGGAAAGTCTATGGCTGCACGGCAACGACCTTACCGGATCGATTCCCCCATCCCTGGGTAAGCTCGCAATCCTGCAGCACTTATGGCTGAAGGACAACGATCTCTCGGGCGAGATTCCTCTCGAGCTGGATGAACTGGATAACCTCATTCAGTGGAGGTTTGCCGGCAATCGGCTCACCGGCTGTGTGCCGGCAGGAATCGCGAACGTTGAGGACAATGACATCGAAGAACTCGGCTTGCAGGTCTGTGAGTAGGTGACTTCGCCCAGTCCTACGCTTTACTCATACGTCCACACATCGAAGTTCAAGTTCACCCCGATGTCTCCATCGGCGTGCCTCAGCCTATCCTCCAAGTTCGGGAAGGAGAACCCCGCAATCTGACTCTCTCCGACGACGAGCGTGGGCTTGCCCTCCGCGTCCGCGTCGAACGTCAGCGTATCCGTCCCGCTGCCACCGAGCAGAGGAAGACCCCAACCACCCGTCTTCGGCTCCAGCACATACAGCTCGACCGTCCCCTCGACCTGGACGGGCTCGTCGAACTTCACCTCCACGTCGCCATCGTCGTTCTTTGTAAGTCCCACGACCGTCGGCACTCCCAGGGGGGTCGCTTGCATCAACTCATCGGGAAGAGCCGTATACTCTGCCGGCGGCTCTATCTCAAACTCTTCGTTATAGCCGCTGTAGTTAATGCTCACAAAATCCAGCGGCTCATCGCCCAGACCTTCTATTGAAACCTTGACTTCCCTCGTCAGGAAATCGTCCACGCCCACTATCCATGTTAGAATTCCGCCCGGAAGTCCAAGACTGGTAATGCCGCCTCCCGGGGCCGTCTGATCTGAGACAATCGCGTATCCCTTGGTCCCGTCTTCGAGTTCTACGGTCTCATTTAGTTCCGCATTGGGATCGTTCGGTATCTGGAACATTCCGACCATCTGTATAGACCCCAGGAAGTCCGCGTCTTGGGGAACTCCCTCGAACCATTCGCCCGACTCAGGGTCTTGGACGTAGGCATCCTGTCCTACCATCAACGCGGTTATCTCGATCTTCTCCCCATCCACCTCCATCGAGACCTTGAACCGGAGCTTGTCGGGCGCAACGATCGCGCCGCTCAGCCGCATTGCTCCTTCCCCAGGTCCTCCTTCATCAACCGGGAACAGCGCCAGCAGATCAATTTCCCCCTCGAAAGCGAAACTCTCGACCTGTTGTATGGCCTGCCTCCCGCATAGGAGGATCGTCGCCGCATTGTCGACCACGCCGCCCGGCAAACAGTCATCCGAGAGGTTCATGTCGCCCCCCACTGCGGACGCAGGCTCCGGCACGGCCGTTGGCGTTGGAAGCGCCGTCGCCGTCGGCGCCACAGTGGGCTCCGGCGTCGGAATGGGCGTTGCAGTGGGCTCCGGCATCACCGTAGGTTCCGCCGTCGGCTCGACCGTCGGAGCGGAAGTCGGCTCGACTGCAGGCGCAGTCTCAACAGCCTCGGGCTGCGTTGGCGTCGGCTCATCCCCGCAGGCGAGGAGCCCGACACATACCAGCGCCAATACGACAACTAGGAAAACACCCTTCTTCATGTCGGATACTCCTCTCAAATGGCTCCATCGTCTCATTTGATTAAATGCGCGACCGCCATTTAGTTCTATAACGTCAGGGGTCTCCTTTTCGTTCTTTGAGACTGCCCTAAAGCACACTTCTATGAGTTCGGTATAGAAAAACGTAGGAGGAAAACACGTTTGCCCTGAGCAGCGTTACGCCCCGTTCACCTTCAGCAGCATCGCATCCCGTTCGGCCTGAGCTTGTCGAAGGCCTAACGCAAGCATGGCTGCTCCATGTTCCGCCCATTCAACCTCTCTGTGCCCTCTGTGGTGGATCCTCTCAGTCCTACCACATCAGTGCCACGCAAGACACGCCACGCCCCTAATCCCTAGCGCCGAGTCGGCCCCTTGTCACGTCCCGCCGGATGATTCGCCATTCGGTTCTCTGCCGCCATCGCGACGGTCTTCGAAATCCTGGTGGTCCTGGTCTCCGGCCTCCGCGCCGACTTTATCCACCACAGAATGTTCTTCTTCGACGAATCCGGGAAATTCCCAAAATAGTCCCCGGCAGTTCCATCCTCCGCCAACGCTGATGCCAGGTCAGGAGGTATCACAAGATCCTCGACCTCATCGTAGATATTCCAAGACCCGTCCGCCTTCGCGGCCTCCACCAATTTCATCCCGGCCTCAGTCATTCGTCCCTCATCCACCAATCGTGCGACCTTCTCCTTGTTGATCCGCGACCACGGACTCTTCGGGTTCCTCGGCGTGAACAGCCGCATCGCCCTTTCCTCGTCCAGCTTGTTTATCTTCGAGTCCACCCACCCGAAGCACAACGCCTCATCCACCGCGTCCATGAACGGCACAAACGGCTTCCCCGTAGCCTTCTTCCAAGAAACCAGCCACACGCCGCCCGATTCCCCGTGGTTCCCTTCAAGCCACCCACGCCACTCGTCCAGCGTCTCTACGAGCAGCATGGGCTTCCCGTCCTTCGGATGAGTCCCAATCTCGTCAATCACTCGCTGCTTCCTCTCCTCGCGCTCCGTCAATCCCAGTGCCGATCACATACGTTTATGCGAGTCGAATTGAGATGCGCGAGTCACTTTCCACAGTGAACCGCCCTCGGTTAACCGAGTGAATGAGGGGTGGCCATACGGGGAGGTGCAAGAGCTCGTCTGGGCGAGAATTTTCGGAAATTTGTTGCATGGTGTTGCATTTTGTTGCATCTGTCTCGTTATCGTAAAGTAAAGTGGCCCTTTCCGTTGATTGAAAAGAGGGCAAGCCAAGAGAGGGCAAGCACCTGCAAATCGAGAGGCTTTAGTGAAACTGCGCCGTTTTGAGCCATTTCCTCGTTATCTGAAGATTAGATGGTGAGAGTCGCTTCTGTGCAGTGTAGGACATACGTGCGAGCACGTCAAATCGGGTCCGGGAGATTCGACACAAAGGATGTCTTCACTTCCCATTAGTCACTGTTACTTCCCCCTCATTCCCGCGAAAGCGGGAATCCACGACCCCTCTCCGCGATCTCCGCGCCCACTGTGGTGAATCTCCCGGATCACACCGGACACGCCATCCCCGCCAGCGCCGCCAGATCCGGCACGACCATGTCCGGGACCGCATCCGAACGCCGCGTCCCGCCTCCCCGGTCCGCCCGATTCACCCACACGCTCGCGATTCCCAGCCGGTTCGCCGGCCCGATGTCATGGAACAAACTCTCCGCTACGTGCAGCCACCGCTCTTTCTCGACACCCATCCGCCCCATCGCGACCTCGAAATTCCGTAACTCCGGCTTATAGCTCCTGACTTCCTCCGCCGTCACAACCGCATCGAACTCCACCCCCAGCCCCTCCGCCGTCTTTGCGAATAGGTCGTCATCCACATTCGAGATCACCGCAAGCCTGTACCGCTCCTTCAACGCCGTCAACGCCCCAACCGTATCCGGAAACACTGGCCAGTCGGGTAGGGTATCCGCCAAACACCCCAGCTCCGACTCACTGAGTTCAACCCCCAACTCCCTCCGCATCAGCTCCATCACCCGCCGCAGCACCTCGCGATACATCAAGAATGACTCCGACCCCTGCTGCACTCGCGGCTCCGCCCCCGCAAACACCTCCAGAATCTCCCCCCTCGACATCTTCACCCCACGTGACTCCAACACCTCACCCACAGCCCCCGAAATCCCCGTCTCCCAGTCCACCAACGTCCCATAGCAGTCAAAACTGATCCATTCAAATTTACTGAAATCGAGCATGCGCTTCTCCCTCTTCAAGCATTCCGCCAGACCGCGGGCACGGTACCATGCGTCTGAACTATCATCAAACGACCTTCTTGGTACCCCAGGTCCCCAGCATTGTCTTCTGCCTAGCGTTCCTAACCCCATACAGTCTCGTGATAAACTACTCTCAGAGGAATCGGAGAGGTAGAACAATGCCAAACTGGGAGCATTGCTCAGCAGTTGAGCGACACCCCGACAAGCTCAGCGGTGCCTGGGTGTTCACCGGAACCCGCGTCCCGGTATCCGCTCTCTTCGACAATCTCAATGATGGCGCGTCCATCGAAAAGTTCCTTGAGTGGTTTCCCGGTGTCGGCCGATCGAAGGTGGAAGCCGTTCTCACCCACCAGATGGTTTCCTAATTTCGCCGTGTAGGATGACCGTACGCAAGTGACGCTGAGTCTATATCGACGTAAGCTTACCTGAGACCTTCAGTCGCAACATCAATCCATGACAGACCGTGAAGATAGGTTGCGACAGAGGATATTGAGTGGTCGCTCCGACGCGAATATCCGCTTCGACGATCTTCGTCTGTTTTTGTTGCGATTGGGGTTTGCTGAGAGGGTGAAGGGAAGTCATCACAATTTCAGGAAAGAGGGTATCCTTGAGCGGATGAATATCCAGCGTGACGGAAGTCACGCAAAGCCTTATCAAGTACGACAGGTCCGGCAGGTAATTGTGAAATATCGGCTCTAGGGGATAACCCAATGCACAAATACGAAATAATCATCTACTGGAGCAACGAAGACGACGCCTACGTCGCCGAAGCCCCCGAGCTTCCCGGATGCGTAGCCCACGGGGACACACAGGAGGCGGCACTAGAGCACATCGGCCAGGCCATCGACCTGTGGCTTGAAACCGCGCGAGAGTTCGGCGACCCCATCCCCGAACCGAAGGGCGAGCGTCTGATGTTGGCGTGACGCGCCCTCTACTCCCCAGCACCCCGCGCCGTCTCTACCACACGCTGCACGGTCGTGACCACCGTCAGCACCGCGATCACCCCGAGCACGATTAGCACGGCCGGTTCCCACCACTGGCCCACGATGATGCCGATTCCCAGCGACGCCACGCGCTCCGGCCGCTGCATCAGGCCGCCCTTGCACTCGATGCCAAGTCCCTCGGCGCGCGCCCGCGCATAGCTCACCATCGTCGACCCCGCGATTGCCACGTACACCAGCACGGCCCCAAGCTGCTCGCCGTCCTCGATGTAGAACCATAACAGCCCCAGCAGCACGATAGCCTCGGAAACGCGGTCCATCACCGAGTCGAAGAATGCCCCGAACTTCGTCGCACGGTCAGTCATTCGAGCGACCGCCCCGTCGAACATGTCGAACACCCCGGCGATCAGCACCATGATCCCGCCTGCCGCGAGCATCCCCTGCGAGATCAACCCCGCCGCAACCCCAGCCAGCAGCACCCCGATTACCGTCAACCCGCTCGGCGAGAACCCCAGCTTCACAAAGACGCGCGCAATGGCGTCGACAATGGGGGAGAGAAGACTTCGTAGTCGGTGCATGGATGGGGCAGGGGGACTAGGGGGTACTCGACGCCGGGACTTCCTCCGGACGCCCACCATCGTTCATGCAAGTCCTGTAGTAGTCCAGCACCTGCCTCGCCACGCGCTCCCACCGGAAGTCGTCTGCCCTTCGCAGGGAATTCTCCGCCAGCCGTCTCTTGAGATCGCCGTCGTCGAGCAACTGTCCCAGTGCCTCGGCCAACGCACCGACGTCTTTCGGCGGGAATGTCATCGCCTCGACGCCGCCCCGCACCACCGTCATGTACCCCGGAATCTCGCTCGCCACGATCGGCAGACCCGCCGCCATCGCCTCAACGAGCACGATCCCGAAACTCTCGCCCCCGGTTGCCGGAGAGCAGTAGATGTCCGCCGTCTTGAGATAGCGGAATTTCTCCTCGTCTGACACCGCGCCCACGAATTCCACGTCCTCCAGGCTCCGCTCCGCGATGATCCTCTGACACTCGTCGTTCGGATTCCCCGGCCCCAGCACGATCAGCCTCAGGTTCGGCCAGTCCCACTTGAGCTTGCTGTACGCCAGCAACAGGTACTTCAGACCCTTCCGCTTGTCCGCTCGACCGAGAAACAGCAGGTTGATCATCCCGTCTTGGAGGTGCGGAAACGGCTCCACCCCCTGCTGATACTGATCAATCCTCACCCCGTTCGGAATAAGCTCGTAGTCCGCATCGAAGTGACTGCTGATGTACTCCTTCGCCGGCTCAGAAACTGCGATCCTGCCATGGAGCATCTTGAAATAGGGCTGGGCTATCCGCGCTCCTCCCAGGTCGTACACGCGTGACCCGGGATACGCGTGGAACGTCGCGATATTCACGGCGTTCGACTGGCTCAGCATCCCCACGCAAACATAGCTCGAAAACGGCTCGTGCATGTGGATGACGTCGAACCGCTGCTCGTCCAACATCTGCTTGATCTTCGGACGCAGCCACACCGACACCGAAATCCGCCCGACCGAACCCCTGCTCGGCAGGGGGAACGGCCTCCCCATCGGAATGAACCCCTCGTCTGCCACCTTGCTTGGATCTGCACACGGCGCAATGATGCGAACATCGTGACCCCACGCCCTGAGCTGCTGGGCGAGCTCGCGAATGTGCGTCTGAACGCCCCCGCGAGATGCGAAGTCGTATGCCGACCCAAGGCCGATCTTGAGCGGACGGCCGGAATCCCCGTGAGCGACGCTCTCGGCTACCCGCCCATTCCCTTCAGTAGCCAAATGATCCATAGACCCCTTCAGATCACGGTTTTGCCATTCCGGTCGTATCCCAATCGCCAAGCTGAAATCGTCATACCGGCGGAGGCCGGTATCCAGTGGGGCAGGGGTTGGGGCTGATCGTCCCGCTGTCGCCCCGTCCAACAAGCTACGTAGAGGCAATCCTAGACCAGAAAGACGCCCGTAGGCAAGCGGAGCAAATCACGTTCGCCCTGAGCAGCGTTACGCCCCACACGGCCTTCGACAAGCTCAGGCCGAACGGGGCCCGTGCAGGAGAAGCCAATGAGAAGACCCAGAACCTGGAACCCAGTCCCTCTTCTTACCCTGCTCCGTCACGCCCCGCTATGAAGTCCTCCACCATCTCCCGCGCCACGTCGTCGTGGTACTGCACGGGGGGAGACTTCATGAAGTAGGCCGACGGCGCCAGGATCGGGCCGCCGATACCGCGGTCCCTCGCGATCTTCGCGCAGCGGATGGCGTCGATCACCACACCGGCCGAGTTTGGACTGTCCCAGACCTCCAGCTTGAGCTCGACGTTCAGTGGAACGTCGCCGAAGCTCGTGCCCTCCAGCCGGATGTAGGCCCACTTGCGATCCGTCAGCCACGGCACGTGGTCGCTGGGCCCGATGTGGATGTTCTCGGCCTGAATCTCGTTGTCTATCTGCGACCGCACCGACTGCGTCTTCGAGACCTTCTTGCTCGTCAGACGCTCACGCTCCAGCATGTTCAGGAAGTCCGTGTTTCCGCCGAAATTAAGCTGATAAGTGTTGTCAAGCTGGACGCCCCGGTCCATGAACAGCCTCGCCAGAGCCCTGTGTACGATAGTAGCCCCAACCTGCGACTTGATGTCGTCGCCGATGATCGGCGCTCCGGCGTCACGGAACCGCTTCTGCCAGTAGTCATTCTCGCCGCTCGCGATGAAGACCGGAATGCAGTTGATGAACCCGACCTTCGCCGCCAGCACCTGCTCGGCGTACCACCGCGTCGCCTCCTCCGAGCCGACCGGCAGGTAGTTGATCACCACATCCACCTCGCGCTCCTGGAGCGTCCCCGATATGTCCGCCGTGCCTCCCGGCGCCTTCTTCACCATGTCCGACACGTACTGACCGATGCCGTCGTGGGTCATCCCCCGCTGTACCGTCACGCCCGTCTGCGGAACCTCCGCGAACGTCACCGTGTTGTTCGGTTCCGCAAGGATCGCCTCCGACAGGTCGAGCCCCACCTTGGTCTCGTTGATGTCGAATGCAGCCACCACCTCGATATCGCCGACCCCGTACTCGCCCATCACCGGGTGCATGATTCCCGGCACTTCGTCCTCTTCCCCGACGTGCTTGTACTTCTCAATGCCCTGAACCAGGGAAGACGCGCAGTTTCCCACGCCGATAATCGCTACTTTAATGCTGTTTGCCACCGAGTCCCTCCACCCCGTTTCTTTCGTCTATACTGCGGCTCAGCCGTCAAAACCATCCCGGATTGTAGCACAGCGCCAACATACGGCGATAGTATGACTCTTTGCGTCGGCTTGATCCCCTCAGTCTTCCATAACTGCCCCTGTCGTAGTATTCTTTGCCAGTCCTAAAGGCAGAAACGAAAGTCGCTCCCCGTGAGCGTCACGCTACAAAATAAGGAAGGCGTGGGATGCTCCGTCCTCACCTCATCTACTACAACGACGGCCACCATTTCCACGGCAAGCGCGTAGAGCCACCCGTCAGCATCGGTAAGCTCCGGCAGCCGGTCAACGAAGTGCTCGGCACCGGCGTCGATCTCCTCGTGCTCGGACTTGGGTACGGCGACGTCTACTTCCACGACAGCAAGGTCGGACGCGTCGTCGGGGAGGCGAAGGAGGTCTGGGAGAGCTACATCGACTGGCGCATCATGCGAATGGTGCAGGTCGCCAGGGAGAAGGGCACCGACCAAGTACGCGAGGTCATCGAACACGGGCGACGGACCGGTCTGAAAGTCTTCCCCAGTCTCCGGTTGCAGGACGCCCAGCCCCCGGGCGCGGACAGATGCGGCTGGCTGCGATGGCAGCATGAACGCGCCGTATGCCACGGGGTGAACGACCCTCGCTGGCCGAAGCACCAGACCCGCTGGGCTTACGATTTCACGAACCACCTCGTGTGGGACGACAAGAAGGCCATGATCCGCGAGATGCTCGTCGACTACAAGGCCGACGGCATCGAGCTCGATTTCATGTTCTTCCCGCTCTACTTCCGCATGGAGGAGACGGAGTCCGGCATCTCGACCATGAACCGCTTCATGGAGGAAGTCCGCGACCTCGTGGACTCCATCAGCGTCCAGCAGGACCGCAAGATTCCAATCATGGCCCGTGTCTTCGCCGACGAGCGGGCGAACCTCGATATCGGTCTCGACGTGGCCACCTGGATACAGGAAGGCGACGTCGATATCGTTGTCGGAAGCGAAAGGGCGAACCTCATCGACACCTGCATGTCGAACAACTGGCTCCCCGATGTAGCCAACCGTGTCGGCGTTCCGGCCTACTATCGTCCCCCACGCCGCATCTACGACCACCGCGTCGGCAAGCCGGACGCCGAGATGTTCCGCGCCCTGACCCAGACGCTCAGCTACCACGGCTGGGCCGGCGTCTTCGATGGTTACTACCCCTGGCCATTCGGCGAGCGCGAGTACCAGGCCCTCCGCGAGCTTGGCCGTCCCGAAATCTACGAACGTCGCAACAAGCGCTACCTGCTCGCCCCCCGCGAGGGTGGTGAGGGTGAGGAGACAACCACACCCGACCGGCATCTCCCGGTCGACCTTGTGGAGGGGGAGACCGTCACCCTGAATGTTCCCATCGCCGACGACCTGGAATCGGCGAAGGCGGAGGGCGAGTTGCGAAGGCCTGTCCTGAGCATCCGCTTCTCCTTCTTCTGCATTGAAGACGAAATCGAGTTCCGCTTCAACGAACGTGTCCTCCCCCTGGAAAAGGCCGAGATCACCGACGAGCGCGCCCTCCGCATGGCCACCGTCATGGCCGGAGGCATGGACGTTCAGGCCCCGTTCTCCATGTCCGCCCACTTCTTCGAGTTCACCCTGGAATTGGACGACCTTGTCCAGGGCAACAACGTCCTCGAGATAGAGACCAAGCGCCAGGAGAAAACAGCGGGCTTCACACGCAGCGTGAACGGCGTAGAAATCCACGTCCGATACAAGGAATTCGAGCGCCCTCCAGGTCTTACCGTAGACCGCGTTGCCCCAATGTGACGCCCGCCAAGAGGGTGTCAAGAGTCGGTTCCCGTTCGCCCCCGCATCAGGTACGGGGCAAGCTCTGAGTCCGTCGAAGGGCCTTCCCTAGCGAACCCCCAACTCCTCCATCACAACGTGCGCCGCGTTGTGTCCGGGCGCACCCGTCACCTCGCCACCCGGATGCGTGCCCGCACCGCACAGGTACAGCCCCTCCACGGGCGTCCTGTAGTCCGACCACCCCGGCAGCGGCCTTCGCGACATCATCTGCTGGGGAATCATATCGATGTGCCGGATGTTCCCGTCGGTCAGCCCAATGCGCTCCTCGATATCCTCCGGCGTCAGCAGCGTCCAATCAAGTATCGCGTCCCTGAAATTCGGAGCGTACTTCGTAACCTCGTTGATGAGCCGCTCGCCAAACTCCTGGCGCGCCTCCGCCCACGACCCGTCACGCACGTGAGTGGGAAGGAAGAGCACCCAAAGTGATAGGACGTGCCGTCCGTCGGGAGCAACCGTCTTGTCGTACACGGATGGGATCTGCACCTGGATTATCGGCGTGTCAGGTATTCTGCCGTTTTTCGCTTCGCTCCACGTTATCTCCGACTGCTCCACAGATGGACACAGCGAGATCATCGCCAGGTGCTCAGGGTTATACTCCGAGCCGAGATATCCGGAAAAGTCAGGCAATTCTCGCAACGAGCACAAGAACTTCGCCGACCCCGACATGGTCTTCAACGCGCTCACTTCATCAACGAATTCCGTGTCGAGGTCACCCTCCCCAAGCAGCTTGAGGAACGTCCTCTTCGGGTCCGCGTTCGAAAGCACCACGTCCGCCTCAATCACCTCGCCGTCGACCAACTGCACTCCCACCGCTCGCCCGCTCTGTGTCACGATGCGTTCAACCTCCGCTCCCGTCCGTATCGACACCCCCGCGGCCTCCGCCGAGCGCGCCATCGACTGCGTGATTCCTCCCATGCCGCCTCGAACAATCCCATAGTTCTCCGTGTCGTCCCTAAACGCGCTGAACCTGTACAGCCCAATGAGGTACGAGCTCCCGGGCGCGCTTATGTCCCCCACGTCCGTTGCCCCGTTGCTCACTGCGGCCTTGATTTCGTCCGACACGAAATAACGGTCGATCAGGTCTCTGTAGGGCACCGTGAGCAGAGTCTCCAGCAGTTCCTCCTCTCCCTCATCGCGGAACCTCTCGGCAAGCTCCGCCAGCGGCGGCGGCGGGCCCAGATAGTAGCTGCTCAGTATCCGCACCGCCCTGTGCCATAGGTTCGCCCAGTCCATCCAAGCGTCCGCGTCCTCCGGTGAGATCTTTCGTACCTCGTCCACCGTCTTCTCATCGTCATGCCAAAAGGTGATGACCTTCCCGTTGGGGAATGGATGCACACGCATCGGATCGATGGGATAGACATGGAACCCGTATTTACGCAGCTCCAGTTCGTCGATAACCTTCTTCTGCAGGATGTGACACACGTATGAGCACGTGGAGATCCTGTACCCGGGGAACCACTCCTCCGTAACCGCGGCTCCCCCGACAACGTCCCGCCGCTCCAGCACCTGTACGTCCAGCCCCGCACGCGCCAGGTATCCCGCGGCCACCAGTCCATTGTGTCCGGCGCCAACGATTACCACCTTCGTCTTCTCGGCCATTTGCAACTCCTCTCGGCTCCCGCCTTGCAGTGTCGGCAGACTAGGCGTTGTCCAACCTCGTGTCAATCTCCCCGGAAATTGCCGTTCTCATCGGAGTGATATTACCGCAACCCCGAGCACGATGAGCGTCGTAGCCACCGCCTTCACCAAGACAGCTTGTCGTCCTACCTGTTCTCCCAGCATATTCCTGAATCGCAGGCTCAGTAGGATGCTGTATACCAGGAGAAAGAGCGACGTGCTCGCCGACAGGGCCGTCACCAGTGACACGGGTCCCAGCGATGTCGCCCACAAGTTCAACACCATCCCCGTATTGGCGATCAGGTACTCGTTGACCCCGAAGATTGCGAGGGCCGGGCTCCTCTCAGCCACCATCCTGCGGAGATCCGCCAACGACTCGCTCCGGACGGAAAACGCGAGCAGCATCGGCGTGAGCGCCAACGATCGAATGCCATGCACCAATAGCACCGGCAGCGTCTCCAATGCCTGCTTGGCCGCCAGGTTCATGCCCGCCATCAGCAGGCTCGCCAGCAGCAGCTCGTAGAAGGATCGGTCGATGACGAACCCTTTTCCCTCCGTACCCTGCCGTATCGAGATCAATACCGCGCCCGCCACCGTCACCAGGATGGCGAACCAGTCGAATACCCTGAGACTCTCGCCCAGGAACAGTACGGCCATGGGCGCGACGAAGATCGGAAACGTTTGGGTCACAGGGACCGCCCGCGAGACTTCCCGCCTCGCCACTACCCGGAAGAAGATTACACCCCCCAACCCGCCGAACAGGCCTGCCGCCAGCCCCCAACCCGCCGATGTAACGGTCAGACCGTCCAGGGGCGAAACTACTATGAAGAAGACCCCGATAGGGATGTGACCAATGCCTATCAGGAGGGGAAGCGTCAGGTGCGAACGGGCGTAGTGGTACAGAAACGCCTTGTCGAGAATGCCGATCATCCCCAGGACGGCGGAACTGAGAAGGGTAACGACTATCCAGGACACTGCAGTTTCGTCATGGTCGGATGCCGAGGCCGGTTGGGCGGCCGCAAGTGTTCAGACTTCGTGAGAGCGCTCAACGCACACAGCCTCCGTCATATCCGCGAAAGAGGGTATCCAATGGGGTGGGGAGTGTTACTCTCATCAATTCTGAACACTTGCGGGCGGTCCCATGAACTCGCAAACGGCATTGGTAAGGTGTATCCTGTTGACCGCTCGTCGCGGTTGCGTGGCGTTCCATTATAGACGAACTCAAACACGGACGGACAATGATCAAAATCGGCTGCAACTACCTCAGCTATAAGAGCGTCGGCATCGAGGTCGAGGACTTCATTCGCACCTGCTACGACCTGCGTCTCGACTGCCTCGATTTCCACCTTCGCGCCTTCCCATCCACCGACGTTTCGTACCTGCTCGGCATCAAGCGCCAATGCCTCGATCTTGGACTCCCCATCGGTTACCTCGGCGTGGCGGGCGGATTCGCGGGCGACGAGGAGACTCAGCGCGCCAGGGTGGAGGACGCCAAGGCGGCAGTCGACGTGGCCCTGGTTCTCGGCTCGCCGCTCATCCGGCTGTTCGGCTGGCAGACCCAGGAGACCGAGAACCGCGACCCTCTCTTCGCCGCTCTGGCGGGATGCCTCAGGGAGGTCTCCGAGTACGGCGCTGAAAAAGGCGTCGTCGTTGCCCTCCAGAACCACGATAACCGCAACCTCGCCGCCACCGGGCCCGACGTCCTGCGCATCATGAACGACGTCGACCACCCGAACTTCTCGCTGATCATGGATACCGGCCAGTGGCAGGGCTCCCCCGGCGCGGCGGGCGAACCCGACCCGAACGCCGACATTTACGGCTACATGGAGCAGACCCTCCCTTACGCGAGCTACGTGCGATGCAAGTTCTACAAGATCGCCAGCGGACGGGAAGAGGTCCTCGACTACGAGCGCATCGCCGGCATCATCAAAGCCGCCAACTACAACGGGAGCATTTCCATCGTCTACGAGGGCCAGGAACCGGACGACCGCACCGAGCTTATCGGAAAGGCCGCCCGGCATCTGCGCGACCTCTTGGCCGAATAGGGCAGGGCGATTCCAAACCCATTTTCAGGAGAATACCGTGATCGTCGATACTCATCTGCACGTGTGGAGCAGCGACTACGACACCTACCCCATGGCCGACGGCAGGACCTCCAATGAGGACGGCAGCGTCGAGTTCCTCAACACCAAGATGGATGAGGCCGGCGTCGACAAGGCCGTCATCGTCCAGCCGATCCACTACGTGTTCGACAACACCTACGTCAGCGACGTCCTGAAGCGCTTCCCCGGCAGGTTCGCGGCAATAGGACTCGTGAACCAGTTCGAGCCCGGAGCCGCCGACCGTCTCGAGACCCTCGTCACGGAGCACGGCTTCAGCGGTCTCCGCATCCACCTGACACGTCCCGACCATCCCTCCATGTGGGCGGGACCCGACCAGGACGCCATCTGGGAACGGGCCGCAAAGCTCGGCGCGAGCTTCATCTCGCACGGCCCGTCCATCCACTACCCCGACATCGAGCCCATCATCGCTCGACATCCCGGAGTGCCCATCGCCCTGGACCATAACGGCGGCGCTCCCCGAATCGAGGCACCCCCGTTCCCCGGCATGAAGCCCGTCCTCGACCTCGCCAAGTACCCCAACGTCTACGTCAAGCTCACTCCCCACAAGGAGAACGAGCCATTCCCCTACAGGGACTCGCACGACGCGTTCAAGCGCATCTACGACGCCTTCGGGCCTCAGCGCCTCATGTGGGGAACCAACTTCCCCGGCGTCGAACGAGAGACCAAGTACGGCCCCGCCCTGGAGATGTTCCAGGAGCACATCGATTGGCTCACCGAGGAGGACAAGCAATGGGTCCTCGGCAAGACCGCCCTGGGCCTCTATAACTTCAACGAGGCGTGAGATCTCCCTGATCTCTCCGACGACGGGAGAGGGGATTCACCGCAGAGGGCGCGGGGAGCGCGGAGAGGAAATAAGGGATGGATTCCCGCCTTCGCGGGAATGACGGTGGGATGTAAGTGTTCAGAGTTGATGAAGTGAACCTCCCCACCCCTCTGGATACCGGCCTTCGCCGGTATGACGGTGGGCTGTAATTGTTCAGAGTTGATGATGTGAACCTCCCCACCCTTCTGGATACCGGCCTTCGCCGGTATGACGGTGGTTGTGTATCCTCCGGTGGGGGAGATAAGAGGGCCTTCGACAGGCTCAGGCCGAACGTGCTTTCTCGCACCCTCACCCCTCACCCTAGCCCTCTCCCACGACGGGAGAGGGGATTGGATTCCCGCTTTCGCGGGAATGACGGTGGGGTGGATGGTGAAGATCCGCCTCTTTCAGGCGGAGACCTGATATCCTGAGCTTATTCCGAGACGGAGGGCGAACATGGAACTGTACATACTCCGGCACGGCAAGGCCGAACCCTACGGAAACAGGTACCCATCCGACAGCGTCCGTCCCCTGACATCGAGGGGCAAGCGACGCACCAAGCGCTCAGCCAAGGGAATGAAGGTCGCGAACGTCAACGTCGACCTGATCGTGTCCAGTCCGCTCCTGAGAGCGCGTCAGACGGCCGAAATCGTCCATGAAGGACTTGGCATCGCGGAACCGATCGAGTTCTCCGATACCCTCGCGGCAGGCAATGTCGGGGGGATTCTGAGCGCTATCGACGCTCGCTCCTCACTCAGTGGACTCATGCTCGTCGGCCACGAGCCGACCCTGAGCGAGCTGATCTCCACGATGGCCTCCGGCTCGCACCACACCGCGTTCAATCTCAAGCCAGGCGGAATGTGCAAGCTCGACGTGACGGCGATTCGCTACGGCCAGCCCGCCACCATCGAGTGGTTCGTGACACCCAAACAGCTTGTCGCGATGGGCTAACCGGCATCGGCGCGTCCGCTCGTACTTCGACCCTTCGGCAGGCTCAGGACAGGATGAAGATTCACCGCAGAGAACACAGAGAGCGCAGAGGGAAAAGGAGGTCGTGTTCAAGGCCCCCTGCACGGCCCCGTATCTAGTACGGGACAAGCTCTGAGCTTGTCGAAGGGCGCGCAAGGCATAACGCTGCTCAGCACGAACGGGGAGGGCAACCACAAGGGTTGCCCCTACGGTGATGTGCGCGGGCATCGAGGTTCCTGCGGCCGCTCGTACTTCGGCCCTTCGGCCCTTCGACAGGCTCAGGACAGGCAGGCTCAGGACGAACGGGGAGGGCAACCACAAGGGTTGCCCCTACGGCGATGTGCGCGGGCATCGAGATCCCTGCTTTCGCAGGAACGACGAGGTATCCGCGCACGCTCCTCTACAGCCCGCCGTGAGAGCTGCCGTTGTCGCTGCCGTCCTAGATGGTGACCCACACGCCGTTGACCCTATCGGGGTTGCGATACGGGTCGTAGGCGTCCGCTCCGCTGGCGATGGATACTTTGGCGAGGACCAGCAGGTGCTCGTGGACGCTGTCGGAGTCGGGAACGCCGGTCACCGTCACGGGCTGCCCGTCTGCCAGTTGGATGGGGTGAACGTCAGCGTTTCTGGCAAGACGGTGGCGGCGTTGCCGTCGGCGAGGTCAGGCTGGTCGAGCTTCGGACGCCCAGTCCGCTCCGCCGGAGACCTGTACCAATTCTGCATCCGTCAACTCCGGAGAGGGCGGCAACACCAGGTGCGCCGTCGTCGCGCTGTCCTCGTGGACCACGACGTCGAAGCCGCCTGGCAGGCTCATCCCGGTCTCATCCGCAATTGCCGCCTTGGGGTCTGTGATGAGGCGGGCGCGGAAGTCGCTGTCCCCATCCGCCTTGTTCAGAATCCGATCCCTCATTTCGGTTGCCGTTGTCATTGCTCTTCTCCTTTCGTGTACAGCTTCTTGATTTCGTTGTTCCTGCGTCCGTTCGTACTTCGACCCTTCGACCCTTCGGCCCTTCGACAGGCTCAGGACGACCGGGGTCCAGGGCTGTCATGCCTCCTTATCGGCCGGCGTTCCGCTTCATCGGTCAGGGATGGACTCGCCGACCCCGGCGGAGCGGTTGGTTCCGTCTCCCGTCCCGGGTTCGGCGGCGGCCCGTAACCTCCGGTCAGACCAAAGGTACATAGGCCTGTCAGAACTATACGCGACGACCTATCGTATCCACGTGGTATTTACCCCTTTCTTCTGTGAAAAACGGTGTGTAATTTTGGGGAGGCCGGGGGTGCATCCGGGGCCGGAAACGGCTCCGTCACCCCCAACCCTCTGGATACCGGCCCCGTATCGTGGTACGGGGTGACGTTCCTTCGCCGGTATGACGGTGGTTGTGTATCCTCCAGTGGGGGAGAGGAGATTCACCGCAGAGGGCGCGGAGAGCGCGGAGAGGGAATAAGAGATGGATTCCCGCTTTCGCGGGAATGACGGAGGTCATGATGAGAAGCGTGGACCTAGCCGTCCAGTCTTGCCGTTATGGATTTTAGATTCCTCGCTCCGCTCGGAGTATCTGTGTTCTCAGTCAAGCCTTTTCTGCAGTGGTGGGTAGCCGCACCCAGGGTGTCCCTCGATGTGCGACTGCGTTGAGCACCAGCAGCAACTTGCGCATCACCGCTACCAGCGCCACCTTCCCAGTCTTCCCCCGCTTCCGCAGACCACGGTAGAAGCGTCCCAACTCTTCGTTGTGGCGCACCGCCGACAAGGCCGCGAGGTACAACACGCGGCGCACTGCCCCACGGCCTCCCCTGATCGAGCGGTACCCGCGCTGGGCGCCGCTGTCCCTAGACCAAGGCGCCAACCCCACCAGGGCAGTCAATGCCTTTCCATCGCACTTGCCCAACTCCGGCAGATAGGCCACCAGCGAGGCTGCCGTCAACTCCCCCACTCCCGGAACGCTCCGGTAGAGCGCTGCCGTCTCCGACAGTTGCGCGTTCCGGTTCAACGCCTCGCGGTACTCTTCATTCATCCGGCCTATCTCTTCGTCCAGCCACGCGACATGCCGCTCGGTAGACCTGCGCGCGCCGCCACTGAGGCCCTTCTCCAAGCGGTTGCGCTCCTGCACCCGCTGGTCCACCAAGTCCTTGCGCCGCTTGAGGAGGTCCTTCAGCTCCTGACCGGCTCCGTCATCGGGCTGCCTGCGCGCCAGGTTGAACACCTCTCCATAGTGGGAGAGCACACGTGCGTCCAGCACGTCGGTCTTCGCCTCCTGGCCCGCGGCGCGCGCGAAGTTGCGCACCTTGTTCGGGTGTGCGACGTGCACCGACAGCCCGCTCTCTTCCAACCGGCGCACCACCTCCCGCTCGTACCCGCCGGTCGGCTCGCAGACCGCCTCACTCGCGTCTTGGCTCGCTATCCAGTTCAGCAGCGCCGCGATGCCCTCGGCGGTGTTGGCGAAGCTGCGCACCGGACCCTGCGAAACCGACACGTCGAGTTCCCGCTTGCCCACGTCTATTCCGACAACTACTTTCATCCCTTTGGCCTCCATGCCATAATGTTGCCGTCCTCCGCACTTGCAATGCGGGCCCAGAGCCCATGTATCTGTTCGGAGCGACGAGTTGGCGTGGGGGGTGTCTTACTCTGAGTCGGTGCAGCATCCGTCTTCGACGGTGCTCACCCAATGACAGGCGACGCGCCCCCCACGCATGACTCACAGATCGGCCGATCTGTGAGTCATTTGCATCATACAAATGACAACGGGGTTGCTTCCTCACCAATGGGAGAGTCGCAGATTGTCAATTGCCTACCCCTGTCAGCGCTCCGGGGGAGCTGCAGAGAGGGAAACTGCCCGTCCTCTACACCGCCTGCTTCTTCAGCTTGGAGACGAACTTCTTGCGGAACTTCGACACCTTCGGTCGCACCACCACGAAGCAGTACGGCTGGAAAGGGTTCTTCTCGAAGTACCTCTGGTGATACTCCTCCGCCTCGTAGAACGCGTCGAGCGCCGTGACCTCGGTCACGATCGGATCGTCCCACAGTCCGGCGACGGTCATCTCCTCGATGACCTCCTCTGAAATGAGTCTCTGCTCCTCGTCGTGAAAGAAGATCGCCGACCTGTACTGCGTTCCCACGTCGTTGCCCTGGCGGTTCAGCGTCGTCGGATCGTGAATCGTAAAGAAGACCTCGAGCAGCTCTCGGAAGCTCACGACCTGAGGGTCGAACGCGATCTGGACGACCTCGGCATGGCCAGTCGTCTCCGAGCATACCGCCTCGTACGTCGGATTGGGGACTTCGCCTCCGGCATACCCCGACACCACCGACTCGACCCCGCGCAGTTCGTTATATACAGCCTCCAGGCACCAGAAGCATCCTCCCGCCAGCGTTGCGAGTTGCAGTCCGTCGTTTGAGCGACTCCCGTTGTTTTGGTTCATTGCGATCTCCTGCATGTTGGGGTGACTTGATGAAAACCGAAGACGCGTGGGCAAGTTGGAAGAATTATACCAGCGCGCCGATGTACCGTTCCCGTCTCCTACTAGAACGGGAAGGGGCTCCACTTGGGTAGTTTCGAGGCGAGTTGACAGGTGGTACCATGCCCACTCGAAGCCATTTTGCCATCTTGCAGTCAACAACCAATTCGGACGCCATGCAGCCCGGAAAACTCCCCCTCGATCTGCTTTCCCGGCTCCTCGCAGACATTGACGTGCGCGATCCTCGCGTCTTCCTTGGCGCGAGGGCAGGGGAGGACGCCGCCCTCATCGACTTCGGTGACCGCTATCTCGTCGCCAAAACCGATCCCATCACCTTCGCGACCGATCTCATCGGCTGGTACATGGTGCAGGTAAATGCCAACGATATCGCCTCCATGGGAGGTACGCCACGATGGCTCATGACGACCCTGCTTCTGCCCGAAGGTACATCCGAGCCGGACGTTGAGCGCATGTTCACGCAGGTCCGTGAGGCCTGCGTGGCCCTGAACATCACACTCATCGGCGGCCACACTGAGATCACCTACGACCTGCCGCGCCCCATCGCCGTCGGCGCAATGCTCGGAGAGGTTCCTAAGGAGGGTGCCGTGCTCACGTCCGGCGCTCGCCTGGGCGACAGCATCGTCCTCACCAAGGCCATCGCCGTCGAAGGGACTTCGATACTGGCCCGCGAGGCCGCGGACGACCTCCTGGAGCGCGGCGTCTCGCAGGAAACTATCAACCGTGCCAAGGAGTTCCTGTTCAGCCCCGGCATCAGTGTCGTGCCTGAGGCCACCATAGCCTGCAACACGGTGGGCGTCCATGCCATGCACGATCCCACCGAGGGCGGGCTCTCCGGCGGCCTCGTCGAGATAGCGACCGCCGCCAACGCCGGACTGCTCATTGACTTGGATTCTGTCCCAGTACTTCCGGAATGCCGGGGGATATGCGACGCTCTCGCACTCGACCCGCTCGGTTTGATCGCCTCAGGTTCCCTTCTTGTGGCGCTCCCGTCAGACGAGGTCCCAAGCCTGATTCTCGCGCTCGCCCACGCAGGCATCCCCGCCCACGAAATCGGCAAGGTCACCAACGCCTCGGACGGCATCAAAGTCCGCTCAGGCAGTACGGTACGAGACTTGCCAACCTTTCCGAGGGACGAGCTAGCGAGATGGTTCGGTGGCTAAACCGCACGCCCTCTAGCCGGAGCGAAATACGGGGATGCGCAGGGGGTAACGTCCGTTCCCCCCGTTCCCCAAGTCGTAGGCAAGAAACGCGGACAGCGCAATCCCTCCTATCCACACCAAAGACAGCATCCAGAACGCCATCGTCGCCAGCGCCCAAAACGACTCGTCGTCCTCTTCCTTCCCATCCGTCTCCAATTCACCTGGTCTTGGAGTTGCATCATGGCTGGAGCGAGGAAGCTCAACAGTGTAGGACTGTTCAGGCACGTAATACAGAATTGTCGTCCCCAGGGGTTCATCGTATCTGGGAGTCGCTAGCACCACGAGGAGCCACAGTATGGTCACTGTCGCCGACCACAGGACCTGGAAGTTGAGAACCTCCGACGCGTGTGTCCGAATTGCCTTGGAATCAGAATTACGCCAACGGTATATCAGCGGAAGGACCAAATTCAGCGGCACCAGCGCAAACAACCCTATCGCGGGAAACGAAAGGACAAAGACCAGCATACCGGGCAGCGCCAACACGTGACACGTCCTTGCCCGTCGTCGCTCCGCATCGGAACGAACCATGCCTCTTCGCCGGAGAGCACCGCACTCAGTACAACGATGTGCATGAACCACCAACTCTGCGCTGCAAGCGAAACACTGCGCCAACCGGCCCCCCTTTGCTAACGGGCATTCAGAGAGAGGGTGATCTTGCCCGCCTCTCGGAGTTCGATTAGTGGCGGTGGAATATTGGGATTTTCACGGGGTATCTGCCCTTGCCATGATTTGCCACGTCAAAGGCGACAAACAAGACCAGCACTATTCCCGCGACCCAAACGAACGGCCAGAGAGTAAGCCCGAAAAACGGGAAGATAACCTTCGCTACCCACATTGCGATTGTCCACGGCACCAGGAAGTTGAGGGCCTCGGTCGTGTGGTTCCATATGATTTCAGAGTCGGAACTATTCCATCGGTAGAACCAGGGAGCGGCAATGTGCAGGCATAACAGGGAAAGATCGCCGATCTCCGTAAAGCTAACCAGGAAGATCAGCATACCGGGAATGGCCAAGAGGTGGCTCAGACACGCCTGAAAGAGGATTTTCCCGGTCAGGACGACGGCCACTCCGTTGTCAGAGTCTTCCTCGGTACCGCACGTCTGAAGGTGACGGTCGAGATACGGCGTCATGATCTTACATCTTGCGCACTGGGCCATTGTGACCCCTCACGGTCTTGCTGCAGGCCGAGACGAACCTTGCCGATACTTACGTCACTTGCCGACACAAACTACATGGTACTCCATGAATTGGCGCTTTTGACTGTCCTGCAGAGAATTAACCGATTGGAATTCGGATGGGATACCTGCCTTCTCCGGCGTTGCCTGCATCGTTCGAGGCAATTGCCACAACGGCCAAACCTCCCAGGAATGCCGTGAAGTATGCGGGCCACCATAGGAATTCCGCCAGTGGAAATGGCACGTACCATATTGCGTACATTGCTAGGGTCCACAGAATTTGGAAGTTAATCACCTGTTTCGAGTGGTTTCTCACAAACCGCGACTTCAAGTACAGGAGACTAAAGACCAATGGAATGATCAGGTTCAAAGGCACGAGGACAAGAATGCCGACCATGTCGAACACAACGTCCACCAACAGTCCCAATATCAGCATCCCCGGCAGAGCTAGCAGATGGCACAGTCGCGCGTGAAGGAGTTCCCAGTTGGAGGGAGCTTCTGCCAGTATCTTGCTGCCGCTCCGCATCACTCCGGCACCACACGTTCGGCAGCGACGGTCATACGCCGTCAGTTCAGATTTGCACGCTGAACACTGTGCCATCAGAAGTCCTCTCTATGACCGTGACGGAATGGGCTCACGCTTGCGGTATCGAATTCCCACGTGGAAGCGAAAGGCCAACCAAGTTGCCCGTTCCCTCCCTACGTGATCAGGGGAATCCGAATAGGATACTTGCCATCCCCGGCAGACGACGCATCGAGCGAGCCAATCCACACCAAGGCCATTCCTCCAAACCAGACCACGGCGTGGGCCAACATCCAGGACCAATCGCTCAAGACTCCCTGGCCGGTTGGGATCATCCAGACGACGTAGATTGCCACTGTCCAAACTATCTGGAAATTGAACACCTGCAGTCCGTGTTTTCGGACGAACGGCGATTTCAGGTGCAGGAGCCAGAACACAAACGGAAGGACGAGGTTCATGGGGAAGAATGCCCATATGCCGATTCTGTCATAGGCCGCCTCGATGAGAATCGCCAGTATCAGCATCCCCGGCAACGCTATGAGGTGGCATAGTCGTGCGCGCGACAATTCTCTGTCTGTTGGGGAGCCTTCGAACAGCTTGTCGACGCCCCGTCGCACTCCCGCCCCGCACATCCGGCAGCGCCGGTCGTAGGATGCTATCTCGGATTTGCATGCAGAACATCGCGCCATAGGAATCACCGCCTCCTCGACTTCGAGTGTGGGCTTACTCGCCAGCCGCCTTCCCCAGTAGCGGTATCCTGACGAAATACTTGCCGTCCCCCGCATTCGCTGCATCAGATGATGCAATCCAGACCAATGACATGCCTCCCAGCCAGACCACCAAGTGTGCCAGTATCCACCCTACGTCAGGTATCGGTTCCATGAAGAGCGGTACTAGCCAGACCAAATAGATTCCCACCGTCCATAGCAACTGGAACTTGAGTGCCTTTGCCGCGTGACTCCGTACGAATCGAGACTTCAAACTCGACAGCCAATACACAAATGGGATAAAGAGATTCACCGGTAACAGTCCCCAGATTCCGAAGATAGCAATCGCAGGAAAAAAGAACAGTCCCATAAACAGCATTCCCGGCAGAGTCAACAGGTGACTCAACTGCGCTCGAAAAAGCTCTTTGTCGGATAGGGAACTGGAAAGTACCTTGCCTTTAATTCGCCTGACGGGGGCGCCGCACCTTTTGCACCTGTGCTCGTAGACAGCTATCTCGGCTCCGCATTCGGCACACTGCGCCATTCGAAAAACCACCACTGCCAGATGGTAATAAACGAATTGTCCTTACACAGAAGGCGTATGTCAACACGCTGGCGGTTTGATACACCCTTCGAGGCGGTGATACACTGGACTGTGCATTTCACCTCAGGAGATTCCCGCTTGGAAGGACTTGCGCTCGATTGGACAGTGGTCGCTATTGTCGGCGCGGTCGGCCTTTCTGCAGTCGTGGGAATGTTCGTCTTCTCCCGCATCGTCGCACCGAGGCGACCTTCCGAAATCAAGGAATCTCCCTACGAGTGCGGCATACCGGCCGCTCCGTATCGCTGGTCGCAGATCCAGATCCGCTACTACGTTTTCGCCATCCTCTTTCTCATCTTCGACGTTGAGGCCGTGTTCCTCTTTCCATGGGCGGTAGTCTTCCTCAAGTCTATACCCGCCGTCTTCTACGAGATGCTGATCTTCATCGCCATCCTCTTCTTCGGCGTCATCTACGGCTGGAGGAAGGGAGTCCTGCAGTGGAGATAAATCTCGGACAGGGCTACGAGCCCGGGAGCGGCAACAATCCCGCTGACAACGTCCTCCGTGAGGTCATGCCCAACACCCTCGTGGGCAAGTCGGATGAGCTCTTCGCCCTCGCGAGAAAGAACTCCCTGTGGACCCTTTCGTTCGGCCTCGCCTGCTGCGCCATCGAGATGATGAGCACCCACATGTCACACCACGACTTCGACCGATTTGGCGTCGTAACGTGGCCTTCCCCCCGGCAGGCCGATGTCATGATCGTGGCGGGCACCGTCGTCAAGAAGATGGCCGAGCCCATCAAGCTCCTCTACGAGCAGATGCCCGACCCCAAGTGGGTGATCGCCATGGGAAGCTGCGCGACCAACGGCGGGCCTTACTATCGCTCGTACTCCGTCGTCATGGGCGTGGATCATCTCATCCCCGTGGACGTGTACGTGCCCGGATGTCCGCCTCGTCCCGAGGCCCTCATGTACGGCCTCATGCAGCTTCAGGAAAAGATCAAACAGGACGCCCGGTCCGGTGACGCAGCAGAATAAGGGCCGGCCGAGACCCGCGCGAGCGCGTGGCGGCGCGGCTCCGGAAGCGCCCGCACGACTCGACGGCATTGGGGAATCGCTCTCCAACATGCTGCCGTCCGTCTATGGCGAGATTCCCATGGAGATCGGCGCGGCCGTGGACGAGGTCACCGTGACCGTCGATGCTGACCGGGTGCCCGAAGTCTGCCGCATAGCAAAGGAGCATCCCGACCTCGACTTCGACTACCTTCGCTGTATCTCAGCCGTGGACTACGTTGAACGCATCGAGGTTAGCTATCACCTGTTCTCCCTGCAGAAACGCCACAAGATGGTGGTGAAGACCAACCTCTCACCCGACGGGCCTAGCGTGCCGACGGTGGTCAACGTGTGGCGCGGCGCCGACTGGTTTGAGCGTGAGGCCCACGACCTGTTCGGAGTCGTCTTCACCGACCACCCGAACCTCAGCCCGCTCCTGCTCTACGACGGCTTCGAGGGCCATCCCGGCCTCAAGAGCTTCCCGTATCATGAGTATGAGGAGTGGTAATTTAATGGCTCTTGTAGTCTTCGAAAGCAGCATCCAACATTGACAACATCGACCCAAGCTACCCAATCCGCCTCCCTTGACCCCGTCGACTTCATGGTCAACATGGGGCCGCAGCACCCCAGCACGCACGGGGTGTTTCGCATGGTGCTGTGGATCGACGGCGAGCGCATCGAAAAAGTCGAGCCTCACATCGGCTACCTGCACCGCGGCTCAGAAAAGCTCTGTGAGATTGAGGACTACTCCCAGATCGTCACGCTCTTCGACCGCATCGACTACATCGGCAACCTCAACAGCGAGCTTGCCTTCTGCATGGCCGTCGAGAAGATCATGGACCTGGAGATACCGGAGCGCGCCTGGTATATCCGCACCATCCTGTGCGAGCTCAACCGCATCGCCAACCACATGCTCTTCTACGGAGTGTACGGGCTGGACGCCGGAGCCATGACGCCCGTCCTCTACGGCTTCCGTGAGCGCGAGCGGATCCAGGAGCTCTTCGAGTCCGTCACCGGCGCGCGCATGATGCACAACTTCATCCGAGTCGGCGGCGTCCATGAAGACCTGCCACCCGACTTTACCGAACGCATGTCGGTCCTAACCGATCAGCTCAAGCGCGGCATCGACGAGTGTGACGGGCTGCTGTCGGACAACGAGATGTTCCTGGCTCGCACGAAGGGAGTGGGAGCGATCAGTGCCGAGGAGGCCATCGACCTCGGCGTGACCGGCCCCGCGCTTCGCGCCTGTGGCGTGCCGGAGGATGTCCGCATATCCGAGCCATACGGCATCTACGACCGGTTCGATTACGGCATTCCCGTGGGCGAGCATGGCGACTGCTGGGACAGGTACTACGTGCGCGTGGAGGAGATGCGGCAGTCCATGAGCATCATCGAGCAGGCGATGGAACAGATGGAGCCGGGTGACATAGCAGCAAAGACACGCCGCATGACACGTCCCCCGAAGGGCGAGGTCTACCAGCGCACGGAGTCCCCCCGCGGCGACTTCGCGGTCTTCCTCGTCAGCGACGGCAGCCAGCATCCGTACCGAGTGAAGGTCCGCGCTCCATCATTCGCCAATCTACAGGCGCTGGAACCCATGATGCGTGACGCCTATGTCGCCGACGCCGTGGTTATCCTCGGTTCACTTGACATTGTCTTGGGCGAGGTTGACCGGTAGCCATGCATAGCTCAAAAGATAACTACCAATCTTTCTGCCGGCTAAGCACCCCAGTCCGGCTGGAATTCGAGCGAGAGCAATGACGGGGCTACTCGAGAACATTCCACAACCCATCGCCTACGCCGTTGGCGCGGCCCTCATCTTCGGTTTCCTCTCTGTCATGGTGCTGGTGCTCACGTGGCTGGAACGCAAGGCGCTGGCGCGAATTCAGCAGCGCATGGGGCCCATGCGCGTCGGCCCGCACGGCACTTTCCAGCCCATCGCCGACGCCCTGAAGCTCATCACTAAGGAAGACATCCTCCCGTCATGGGCCGACAGGCGCGTTTACTGGCTGGCGCCTCTCGCCGTATTCATCCCGTCACTCCTCCTCTGGGTCACCATCCCCATGACCCAGGACATCGTCCTCCGGAATATGGACATGGGCCTGTTCTACATCACGGCCTTCTCAGTCCTGACCGTGTTGGGCCTTGTCATGGCCGGATGGGGCTCGGCAAACAAGTACGCCATCCTGGGCGGCCTCCGCGCTGCCGGGCAGCTCATCAGCTACGAGGTGCCCTTCATCATGGCCATCCTCGCCGTGGCCATGCTCAGCCAGTCCCTGAACATCGTCGAAATAGTCAACGACCAGGCGGAGGCGAAAGTCGGCAACGCGATCGTCCAGCCGCTGGGACTATTCCTCTTCCTCGTGGCGGCGCTGGCGGAACTGGGGCGGACGCCATTCGACATCCATCACGCGGAGTCGGAGGTCGTCGGCGGGCCATTCGTCGAGTACAGCGGGGCCCACTGGGCCGTCTTCTTTCTCGCCGAGTACATGAACACCTTTACCGTTGCCGCGCTTGCGACTCTCCTCTTTCTTGGAGGTTGGCGCTGGCCAGACATGCCCTTCGACGGTCCCATCCATATCGCGCTTTCTCTCGCATGGTTCCTCCTCAAGACCTACATCGTCATACTCGTCATCTTCTGGATTCGAGGCACCTATCCCCGCCTTCGCATCGATCAGCTCATGGCATTCGGCTGGAAGGTGCTCGTCCCTCTCTCATTCGTCAACATCGTCATCACCGGCATCGCCCTGTTCTATGGATGGCACTGGTCGCTCATCACGCTCATGTCCACCATATGGCTCGTCGCCGTCATAGTGGCGATCCGACGCCATGCCGGAGCAGGCCAAAGACGCACGACCGTACGGGTGCTTTCAGCCAGCGACTTGAGGACGACCGATTCAGTCCGTTGAGGTAGAATGAAGGCAGAGGCAAATCAGCCAATGAGACCGTCCATCTACCTCGAAACAACGATCCCTAGCTATATCACCGGTAGGTTGAGTCGAGACCTCGTAACCGCCGCCCATCAGGGAATAACTCAGGCTTGGTGGGATCAACGTCGCGACGAGTACGACTTGTTTATCTCCGTCGTGGTGCTTGATGAAGCCGCTCTGGTGACCCCGAAGCCGCTGAAAAACGTCTAGAGCTATTGGCAAACGTTCCTACGATTGAGATTACTGACCAGATGGTGGTTCTTTCAAGGCGGTTAGCTGACGAGTTGCCTTTGCCTGCCAGCGCAGACGTGGATGCACTGCACATTGCGGTAGCGGCTGTTGGTGAGATGGACTATCTGCTGACATGGAATTTGAAGCACATCGCCAATGCCACGCTGAGAAAGCAAATTGAGTCGGTCTGCCGATCACAAGGTTACGATCCGCCAACTATTTGCACGCCGTATGAACTTATGGGAGAGTGGTAAGAATGAAGAACGAATCGATCATTGAAGAAATCCACCGCCACAGGGCAGAATACGCCGACAGGTTCAACCACGACTTTCAAGCCATGGGTCGTGACCTCCAGAAGCGTCAGAATACCACTGGCTGGAAGATCGTCAAGCGCTCCCGAAAGCCCGTGAGGACACCACAAAGCTGAAGGGAAATTCGCTCTTATACCCCGAGCAGCCGCCGTGAGATCTCCTTCGCCTCGTCCAGCGACTCGACGATGTGGTTCTCAGGTACGTTCTTCAGGACGTTGAGCGCCAGAAGAGTGGTGGCGGGCAGTCCCTCGAGACCAATCACGATGACCTCGGTATCTTCTTCCAAGGCGATATCGATAAGCTGCTCGACCACCAGTGCCGCGCTGTCGTCCACGGATATCGTGTCAGTGAAGTCGAAGATCACAACCTCGTGGTCTCTGATGTCCACGCTAATCGCATTCACCAGTTTATTCGAGGATGCCACGGAGAAGCTGCCCCGAAGCGCCACGAGGCCCACGCGGGCGGAGAACTCGTCTTCCCCATCGTCGTCGTCCTCAAGATCGCCTTCGTCGAACAGCCCCTCCTTTCCGTAGAGGAAAGTCCTGTCCAGGAGAGGCACGGAAATCACGCTGTCCAATTCCAGGCGTTCCAGGAGGCGAGCGCTCGCCATGCCGGCGGCAATGAGGCCGATGGCCACGGCCGTCACGAGGTCGAGGAATACTGTCAACAGCAGTGTGATCAGCATGACCAGCAGGTGTTCACGCTGAACACGGTGAATGCGGGTAAGGAAGCGCCAGTCGATGATGTCCCACCCAACCTTCATTAGTATGCCCGCGAGGGCGGCATGGGGAATGGACTCTACGTACTTGCCCAGTCCAAGGACCAGCGCCAAAAGGATGACGGCTCGCAGCACTCCTGAGACCTGGGTGCTTCCGCCCGCCCTGATGTTCACAACCGTTCCCATCGTCGCCCCCGCACCCGGGAGGCCCCCGATGAACCCGGCTGCCATGTTGCCGATGCCCTGGCCGATCAACTCACGGTTTGGGTTGTGCCGCGTTCGAGTCATCGAGTCGGCAACCAGCGATGTGAGCAGGCTGTCGATCGATCCCAGCAGCGCAATGATCAGCGCCGGCTGCACGGCCCCCGCCAGGGCGCCGACGGACAGTTCGGGCAGCATGATGTCCGGCAATCCCGATGGCACGTCCCCGATGACCGGAGTTTTGGTGAGCCACAGAACGCTGAGCAGTGTCCCCGCAAGCAGCGCCGCGAGGGTAGGGGGCAGATACTGTTTAAGCCTGTTGGGCCAAAGCACTCCAACCGCAAGCGTCACCGCGGCAATGGCCAATGCGCTGAAGTTGACATCCGGTACTACATCGGGCCAGGCTCTAACCGCTCCCAACGGACCACCCTCCGCAACATCAGCTCCCATGAAGGGCAGTGTCTGCAGGAGGATTATGATGAGACCGATACCCGACATGAAGCCGGAAATCACGGAGTACGGGGTGTATGCTACGAAACGTCCGATTCTCAACACGCCGAGGAGAATCTGTATCAACCCCGCCATGATGGCAATTGTGAACGCCTCGGCGAGATTGTCCGCGTTTGCCGCGACGACCACTGCCATGGCGACGGCCATCGGGCCCGTCGGACCTGAGATTTGAGACCTAGTACCACCAAATACCGATGCGAAGAATCCTACGGCAATTGCGCCATAAAGGCCCTGGACCGCGCCAAGTCCTGACGCTACGCCAAAGGCCAATGCAACCGGCAGACCCACCACCGCTGCGGTCAGGCCGCCAAAGACGTCTCCGCGGAATGTTTGGAGGTCGTAGCTAAACTTCATAACCTATTGATAATGTCACGGAGTATACATTACTTTGAGACAAGGTCAACCGTCAGTTTCGACCGTATTCTGTCCAATCTCCTATCTTTTGGTTGGCATTTGTGAAATTCTCATCGCATAACTTGCCAGATGAGCACGCATGGTCTATTCTCTCCCGCACTTGCCGTTCTGTCAAACCCAACGCCCAGCCTGAGGCGAATGCCGTAGAGTGTCCGGTTAGTACGAGGGAACCTGAGCGTAAGCACAGCTGCCCTCCCCACTATGAATCATTTGGTCTGCGTTATTGACTAGACGGCACATAGCCAATGACCAACATACGCAACATACTTCACGCCGATCTCGACGCCTTCTATGCCTCGGTCGAGCAGCTTGACAACCCCGAATTGCGGGGAAAGCCGGTCGTGGTCGGTGGGAGCCCTGCAACGCGGGGTGTCGTCGCTGCGGCATCTTATGAAGCCCGCGCGTTTGGCGTGCGTTCCGCAATGCCGATGCGCACTGCCATGCAGCGTTGTCCGCAGGCGATCAGAGTCTCGCCGCGATTCGACCGTTACCATGAGGTCTCCGCCCAGGTAATGGACATATTCCGCGACATCACCGGTCTCATCGAACCCCTGTCCCTCGACGAGGCCTTCCTCGACGTTACCGAAAGCGTTGGGCCGAATGTAACCCCGGAGGAGATAGCCGCCGGTATCAGGCGCAGGGTCTCGAAGGAGGTCGGACTCACGATCTCCGTCGGCGTTGCGACGAGCAAGTCGGTTGCGAAGATCGCCTCAGACATGGACAAGCCGGACGGCCTGACGGTGGTGCAACCCGGAACGGAGGCTGGTTTTCTCGCTCCACTCCCTGTGCGCACGCTCTGGGGCATCGGTCCGAAGGCGTCGGAGCGCCTGCTGGCCGAGGGCATAGAGACTATCGACGACCTCGCCCGGCAATCTGAAGACTGGTTCTCCGACTGGTTTGGCAAGAACGGGCCACAGATGCGTGGGCTGGCGCTCGGTCACGATGACCGCCCCGTCCTCGTCTCGCGCGAAACAAAGTCGGTCAGCGCAGAAACAACCCTCACTGAGGACACCGGCAGTCCCGAACTGCTCCATGAGCTTGTTGCCCGCCTCGCCCAGCGCGTAGCCCTGCAGCTTGCTTCTGCCGATCTTCGTGGCCGCACCGTCAAAATCAAGCTCCGACTCGCGGATTTCACCACCTTCACCCGCCAGAAAACTCTTCCTCAACCGGAAGAGTCCGCCGAGGCCATCTCCCGCACCGCGTCGGTGCTCCTCGAACGCGAGTTGCTGCCCGGTCGGGAGTTTCGTCTGATTGGCGTCGGCGTCTCGGGATTCGACCACGAGCAAGAAGTCCTGGAAGACTGGCCCGTGCAAGGACGACTTCCTGGGTTCTAGGCAGCATCCAGCGGGCTCACATCCCCGCGAAAGGAGGCCTTTTGCCCTCACCCCAACCCTCTCCAGCGAACCGGAGAGGGTTAAGCCGAATGCCCTCGAGAGTAAGAATCCGTCGGCGGCGACCGGCTTGAGTAGGTTACGTCCGGTCTTGGTATAGTTAGGCACCGACATCCAAACTTACTCTTGAGGAATAGACGACATGCACGTTACTGCTTCCGGCCTCGTCCACGACGCTCGCCAAGCACGCCCGCATCAACGGTCGACCGCGTTCTCTGACATCGCGTTCACCGGTGACGGAACGGTTCTCGTCACCTTTCGCGCCGGGAGCGCCCGAGATTCTCTTGACGGCCACATCCTGCTATACGCGGGAAACGGTCTCGATGGAACATGGGACCTCGTGTACGATGGCACGGACAAAGGAGACTGGGAAGACGGTACGCCGGGTGAAGTAAAGACCTTCTCAATAGTCGAGACTCAACCCGGGCTTCTCACCGCCACAGGGCTATGGGTCGACCGTTCAGACCCATCACTCCCGTTCGTCAACCCACGAAATCAGGGCATACTACCGATGCGCATCTTCCACACGAACTCGACCGACGGAGGCCGCACGTGGAGTCCCCGCCGCCTGATGGACGTTCGTCCGCACCAAGGCGCGTCCCCCGTCACAGAGGCCATCTTTGCTCTCCCGGACGGAGTCCTCGCCCAGCCTTACGAGACGTGGAAGGACTTCGATGACGACGGCCCGCCCGACCAAGCGGCATATCTCCGTCTCTCGCGTGACGGAGGAAGCACTTGGCCCGAATTCGCGACCATGGCCAAGCACCCAACCGGAGGGAAGTACTACTGGGACGTTCGTGTCGCCCGACATCCCGAAACCGGTCGTCAGGTAGGAACGTACTGGACGCACGACTCCACGCTCGGCATGGACATTGACATTCACATATCCTGGGGGTCGCCGGACGGTATGTCATGGACCGACCCCGTTGGTACGGGCATCTCCGGGCAGCACTGCATGCCGATTCCCTTGGGCGGTGACCGCGTACTCTTCGTATATCCCGACCGCCGGGTAATCAACGGCATCGGCGCATCGCTCAGCGACGACTTCGGCGAAACGTGGGATACGGCACCCCAACTAACCGTGTGTCGAAGCGAGGAGGGGACTGAGTCCGGCGCACATGGAAGGCGGTCACAGCGAGAGATGTGGAACGACATGGGTTCCTGGCGTTTCGGCCATCCTCGCGGCGTCGTCCTCCCGAACGGTGAAATCCTCGTCGTCTTCTATGCTGGGGACGGCGAGTACCTCGATATCCGCTGGGCCCGCATTGAGGTATCCTGAATCCATCAACGGCAATCCATCGACCGTCCTTGCTCAACCGGAGCGACCCTACGCTAGATTCCACTATGGCCACAGACTCTCGCTACATCTTCAAAGATGGAGAACAGGCCCTCATCATCGACCGGCGGGGCAGGCGGTACCTCGTCACCCTCCAGGCCGACAAGGACGACCAGAACCATCTCGGCACCTTCCATCACGACGACATTATCGGTGAGCCGGACGGCGTCCGCATCTGGACGTCCAAGGGCCACGCGCTCGTCGTCGTGAAGCCGGGCATGGCGGACTTCATCCGCATCATGCCGCGAGTCGCCACCGTCGTCTACCCGAAGGACATCGGCGCGGTAATCACGTACGGCGACATATTCCCCGGTGCGCGCGTGCTGGAAGCAGGCTCCGGATCGGGCGCGCTGACCATTGCCCTCGCCCGTGCGGTCGGCGAACGCGGGTCTGTCATCACCTACGACATCCGCGACGACATGACACTCCGCGCACAGCAGAACCTCGCGGCAATCATGCCGGAGCACCCGCACGTCTCCTTCAAGAACGGCGATGTCTACCAGGGCATCCCGGAGTCAGACCTCGACCGCATCGTCCTCGACCTCCCTGAGCCGTGGCACGTCGTTCCTCACGCGGTCGAGGCGCTTGTTCCGGGCGGGGTGATCACGTGCTTTCTCCCCACCGTCCTGCAGGTGCACGAGCTCGTAGGAGCCCTTGAAGACGCCAACACGTTCGGGATGATCGAGACCACCGAGATATTCATGCGGACGTGGTCAGTGCGGGGTCGCAGCGTACGCCCCGACCATCGCATGATCGGTCATACGGGCTTCATCACCACGGCACGAAAGACGACGCCTTACTCGCCTCCACCGGACAGCAGGGAAGACAAAACTGTCTGAAAGGGCGTCTAAAGACCTTTCCGTTCACCCCCGTATCAAGTACGGGGCAAGCTCTGAGCCTGTCGAAGCGTCTGGGCGCTGTTCATGGTTCGACAAGCTCACCACGAACGGGTTTCGACGACTTATTAGACACCCTCTGGGAACTAGCCGGCCTCCTGTGCCGCCTCCCAGTCCTCGATGATCTTCACGTTGTGCGGGAAGGCCAACTCAGGCAGTTCTCCGAGGCCGTACCAACCGGCGTCCTCGGCGTCCGTGCCCGGCGTAAGCTCGCCGCTCCTCACCGCGCCTGAATACGCGATGACGATAACCGGATTCGAGGGCAGCGAATAGACGCCAATGAGACCGGTGATTCCGACCTCAAGCCCGGTCTCCTCCCTGACTTCACGCCGAGCCGCGGCCGTGACTTCCTCGCCGCGATCGACATAGCCTCCCGGAAAACACCACTTGCCGATCTGCGGCTCCGCCCCGCGCTTCACGAACAGGAGCTTATCGCTGCCTGTTACCAGCACGACCACAGCGACCTTCGGATCGAGGAACACCATGAAACCGCAGCTTGGGCACGTCGGTCTCGGCTTCCCCTCGAAATCTCGTTGCTCTAGGGCGTGCCCGCAACGCTCACAGTAGTTGGTATCGTCGTACGAAGCCATTAGAGGCCCATGCTATCGAACGCTCGCTGACCCTGTCCAACACGATTCGCACACCGTGAGTGTTCAGTCTTGGTGAGGTGAACCTCCCCGCCTCTCTGGATTCCGGCCTTCGCCGGAATGACGGTGGGCTGTGTGCGTTGAGCGCTCTCACGAAGTCTGACCTTGTCCATGTCGAATACCCCAATCACTTTCTCCTTGCGCCCGTAGCGCCATCTTGATAACCTTCTTCGCATCACAATCACCAGACTCTGGAGGACGGTTCTCAGCCATGATCGAGACACTGAAACGCCTTATCCCCGTTCGAGAGGTACACGCCCACTGCGACATTCCTTGCGGCATCTACGACCCCATAGCCGCCAAGATCGCGGCACAGACCGTGCTGAAGATGGTTGTTCGCATCGAGGCCATGGACGAAAGCGACATGAGCGCCGCCGCGGGCAACTCATTCTTCCGATACGTGACCGTCAAGGAAGAGCACGCCGAGCTCTGCAAGCGCGAGCTTAACATCCTCAGCAACGACTACTTCAAGCCTGAGCATCACGAGGCCCATCCTGACCTGTCCTCAAAGGTCTTGGGAGCGGTCAAGCTGGCCTCGACCAACAAGCAGGGCGTCGACAAAGAGGCCGCGGAGAGCCTTGTGGCCGCGGTCGATGAGATAGCCACGATCTTCTGGGCCACCAAAGGCGTCGAATACAGCGACCCCGTGGCGTCGGTACGCTTCGGTACCTAGTGCCGCTGGGCTGTTGAACTCGTAGGCGGGTTGAGCGTCTCCTCTTCTAAAGTCGTCGGGGGAATCACATGGTGTTCTTCGCACCGCGCCTCATCGTCACGGCGATCGCACTGGTCGTTGGGGCCTTGTTCGTCTTCAACGGCATAAGGACCCTGCGTCGCAGCAAAGAGGGCGGCAGGCCGTTCGGTATCATCGAGTTGTCCGTTGGCGTGGTGATTCTGGGGGCAGTTGCGTATTCAACGGTCTTCTGAAGCCACGCCTGTTGAGTCATTTGGTTCAGGCTCTCGAAGAGTCGAGACCTGCCCAACTCGCTTAACGTTTGCCCGGAGACCCAACCGTGCCGGATATCTCCATCGCCAAGATGCTCAAGGACTTTGGCATCGGCGCTCCCGGGGCGCAGAAGTCTGCGCGTGAAGCCCTGGCGAACGCCGGGATCATCTCGCGCCGTCCCAATCGCACCAACATCGCCGCCGAGAAGGTGGGCCGCTCCCGTGAGGTCCTCGAGGCGGCATTCCTCTGGCATTGCAGAAACGGCGACTGCCGCATGCAAGCCGAAGGAACTCCGCGACTGCTTGTGGACCAGGCCCAATGTACGCTCTGTGGCGGTTCCAAGGACCGCAGCGCCCTTGAGCGGATGGTTTCCGCTCTGAATGCCGCCAAGGTAAGCAAGGTTCTCATCGTTGGCGGCACGGAGGCCAAGGGCAGGGAGATTCTTCAGAAGTCGCCGCGCGGCGTGGAATGGCGTTTCGTCGACGGCACGAAGTCGAAGGACGACCGCTATTTCCGTCCGGCCCGCCGATGGGCGGACATCATCGTCATCTGGGGCAGCACCGTCCTCGACCACAAGGTGTCATCGCACTTCGAGGGTAGGGGCGACGACCGCGTCATCACCGTCACACGGCGGAGCATCGGCGCGCTTGCCGATGCGGTGGTGGAGCACCTCAACCGGCGATAGGCACCAATCCGTTCGCCCTGAGCCTGTCGAAGGGTAGAAGCCCCGTTCATGGTTCGACAGGCTCACCACGAACGGAAGGGGCCGCTCACCGGCTTCCGGCGGCGCCTCTCGTCTCCGTGATCTGCTGGGCGTGCTCTGAGAGGTGGGAGACGACCAGCGAACGAGCCGCCTCCAGCGCCGTGCCGGAGGTCGATGTGTGGCCATAGGTCACGGGTCTATCTAGGTCGCGAGACGACATGCCCTGCAGGATCTCCATCGTCCGCCCGCATGACTCGGCGAGACGGCGCGATATCGTTTCGAGGTCGTCGCCGCTGTGAGCGTCGACGGAGGCTGTGCGACGGTCGATTTCGCTGTGGGAGCGGGCGAGATCAGGCTCCTGGTCGGCGTTCGCGATCTTCTCCATCCACATCGCCTGCATCTCGATGACGTGCGCGGCCACCTCGGACGCCGTCCACTCGCCGTCCGTCGGAGCGGTATGCAGTTCCGCTTCGGTCGCGCCCGCGAGCGAAGCCAATACCTCCTGCTGCGCCGCCTGAAGCTCTTGAGTCAACTTATCGATAGTCATTCTTCCTTACCCTCCGTGATCTCTGTGGTGAGTCATTGGGCGGCTCACACGCTCTGTGTCTTGAATCCCCATTCGACCAATGGCTGCTGCAGCGCCCTCATGCGTGGGTCTTCATGTTCGAGATTCTGCACCACGGGATGGAAGGAGTAGGTCATCTCCTCGTAGAAGGAGCGCAGCAGGGCCATCTGCTCCTCGGTCTTCGGTTTTTGGAAGTAGTTGATGGCGTGTTGGTGCCGGCCGGCGTGACCACCGAACGCGCCGTGGTAGGTGTTCTCTTTGAATGCGACCACGTCGCCGGGAGTCGTTTCGACGGCGTAGGACGGCACCTCGTCGAGAGGGACGCCCCAGACCCGCGCATCAGGGTCGTCGATGCGAGCGCTGATTCGGTTGAGCCGCTCGGAGAAGTCGCCCTTGTGGGAGCCGGGGATGAATCGGAGCGCGCCGGTCTCCTTCGTCAGCGGTTCGAGGTAGAAGCCGATCTTGACGTGGGGGAGAATCTCGCCGTCGTTTCCTCCCCCGTGCCAAGGGGTGTCGCCGATGTGAAGGTTCCCTTCCGTCACGTCTAGGAAGATGTCGGGACCGAGGAGACCCTCGGCAATTCCCAGGATTCGTGGATCGATGATCAGGCTGTGCAGGAAGGGCCGTCGCTCGAAGAATGGCTGGACGGCCTGCCACTTCCGGCCGTCGAACGCCGCACCGCCTCGGACTTCCGCCATGATCTCGTCCGACTCCCGCAGCATCGTGGCCACCTCATCGGGGGTCAAGAGCTGTCGGAACACGATGAACCCGAACGTCTCGAAGAAGTCCTTTTGGTCGCCGGTCAGTTCCATCGCAGGTCTCCGTACAGTGCTTGAATCGGTGCGCGGGCAAGTCTATGCCAGCGCCCGATGCTCGTCAAATGAAGGATGCTCTGCGGCGACATCGACGTGAGGAAATACTCCGATGGGAAGGCGAGGCGTGGAACAAGGAAGCGAGACGACTCCGTAGCAAGTCCGACGGGGCCCGGGCTGCGAGCGGCACTCATTCTTCCGAAGAAGAAAGGCGCTCACAGGTGTTCGACCCGGGCCCTAGTGTAACCGTCGAACGGGCGCCTGTTGGGTGAATCGTACCACAGCGGCGCTTGGTGATGGTAGCATGGTGTAACCCGCCAGCTTGGAACGAGACTCCTCGACGGGGACGCGATTATGGGAAACACCTTCGGGAAAATGTTCAGCATTACGACGTGGGGCGAGTCCCACGGCGACGCCGTTGGCGTGGTCGTGGACGGCTGTCCCCCCATGATCGAGATCGACGTTGCGGACATCCAGAAGGAGCTCGCGCGTCGACGGCCCGGCCAGAGTCGAATAACTACCCAGCGACGAGAGTCCGACGAGGCCCAGATACTGTCCGGCGTGTTCGAGGGCAAGTCGCTCGGCACCCCGATCATGATCGGGGTCTGGAACGCCGACCAGCGCTCCAAGGACTACGAGCACATGCGGACGAAGTACCGTCCCTCTCACGCCGACTACACCTACCAGGCCAAGTACGGAATCCGCAACTGGAAGGGCGGAGGACGCGCCAGCGCGCGGGAGACCATCGGCAGGGTCGCGGCGGGCGCCATTGCCAAGAAGATTCTCGCCCAGGAGTTCGGCGTCGAGATCGTCGGCTACGTCAAGCAGGTGTCAGACATGATCGCCGACGTCGACCCGGAATCGGTGTCGATGGGGGACGTAGAGTCCACCATCGTGCGCTGTCCTGACCCCGATATCGCTGAGCGCATGATCGAGCGCATAGACGAGGCGCGGAAGGCGGGTGATACGCTTGGAGGCGTCGTCGAGGCGGTCGCGCGCAACGTCCCTGTGGGACTCGGAGAGCCTGTCTTCGACAAGCTGGAGGCCGATCTCGGCAGGGGAGTCCTCTCGCTTCCGGCCTGCAAGGGCTTCGAGGTGGGTTCGGGGTTCGGCGGCATAACGATGACCGGCTCTACGCACAACGACCCGTTCTACTACGAGGCCGGACGAATCAGGACGCGCACGAACCACTCCGGTGGTATCCAGGGCGGCATCTCCAACGGCGAGAGCATCGTCATTCGTGCCGCGTTCAAGCCGGTCGCGACCATCATGACGCCACAGGAGACGGTCGACGAGGACGGCAACCCGACGGAGCTGTCCGGCAGGGGAAGGCACGATCCGTGCGTCCTCCCTCGCGCGGTCCCGATGGTCGAGGCGATGATGGCCCTCGTGCTCGTCGATCATGCCCTCCGTCAGCGCGGCCAGGTCGGCGACGTGGGATGACGCAGCGGGAATGGGACGCGAGCAGGTACGACAGCGCCCACTCGTTCGTATGGGAACGGGGCAGGGGAGTCGTCGATCTTCTCGGTCCTCAGCCGGGTGAGCGCATCCTCGATCTCGGGTGCGGCACCGGCCACCTGACGGCCCAAATCGCGGAGTCGGGCGTCGAGGTAGTTGGCATCGACGCGTCCGAAGACATGGTCAGGGTTGCATCGGAGAACTACCCGGACATCCGCTTCGAGGTTGCCGACGCGCGATCACTTCCTTTCGAGAACGAGTTCGATGCCGTATTCTCCAACGCGGTGCTCCACTGGGTCCGTCCCCCGGAGGCGGTGGTTGAGTCCGTGTGGCGAACTCTGAGACCTGGGGGACGCTTTGTAGCGGAGTTCGGTGGCGAGAACAATATCCGAACGATCATGACCGCCGTCGGTGAGGCGCTAGACGCCCTGGAGCATGGAGGCGCCGAAGTCTACAGGCCGAACAAGTACTTTCCGCCACTCTACGAGTACGTTTCTCTCCTGGAAAGCCGCGACTTCCGTGTCGCCCACTCAGCTCACTTCGAGAGACCAACCCCGCTCGACGGCGGCGAAGAAGGTCTGAGGAGGTGGCTGCGAATGTTCGGATGGGACTACCTGTCACCGCTGTCACCTAAACAGCGCGAAGAGGTGGTCTCCCACGTCGAGAATGCCGCCCGGTCGACGCTTTACTCTGACGGTACGTGGACGGCAGACTACTGGCGAATCCGCTTTGAGGCGTTCAAGACTGGGTAGTGTCCACCCTTTTCATCGCCCAGCATAGTCCATCAAATGAACTGTACGGAAAAAGCAGACACCATAACTCTCAGGACGGCCTGCCAGGACGATAAGGAGTTCGTCTACCAGGTGAAGCGCGCTTCCATGAGGGAGTATATTGAGCAAACATGGGGCTGGGACGAGCATTTCCAGCGCGAGCTACACGATAGGCGATTTGGATCGCAGGAATTCCAGATCGTGGGTCTTGGCGGGCATGATGTGGGCATCATGTCGGTGGCCCTGGAGCCAGACTGTGTATTTCTCAATCAGATCTATATATTGCCTGAGCACCAGGGGCAGGGGATTGGCGAGCAATGTATGCGGACCGTCTTTGAAAGAGCGACCAGGTCCAACTTGCCCGTTAAGCTCAGGGTGCTGAGGGTCAATCCCCGTGCGGCAGCCTTCTACGAGAGACTTGGATTCACCATTACCGGCGAAACGGACACTCATTTTCATATGCAGAGAGGATGACTCTCCAGGAGGGCGGCTAATAGGTCAGCGGAAGCCGTAGGTAGAGATATTGTTGAATCATGAACGGCGTTGCCACCCTTCCACAGGCTTCTAAGTGACTGCTTAGAACGAGGGGGATTCACCACAGAGGGCACAGAGATCACGGAGTGTGGAGAAAGGGCGGACTGGGAGGCGTTTGCTTCCACTTGTACGGCCCCGGCGCGGGGGTGTAACGCTGCTCAGGGTGAACGGGGTACTTTTCGGACACCTTCCAGGGAATCCAACGCCTCAGAAGAGGCTCCCCTGGCTGAGTGGGGAACGTTCGCGAGGGTACTCGATTCCGAGGTGCTCGTAGGCGAGACGGGTGGCCATTCGGCCCCTGCTGGTCCTTTCCAGGAATCCGCGCTGGAGGAGGTACGGCTCGTAGACGTCCTCGATGGTCTCGGTCTCCTCGTTGATGGAGGCGGCCAGGGTGTTCAGCCCCACGGGCCCACCGTCGAACTTCCCGATGATCGAATCGAGCACCTGGTGATCCAGCTTGTCGAGGCCGAGTTCGTCCACTTCGAGGCGGGCGAGGGCCTCCTTGGCGACGTCCAGGGTGATTTTGTTGTCGGCCATGACCTGGGCGAAATCGCGGACTTGGCGGAGGAGCCGGTTGGCAATTCGCGGGGTGCCTCGCGCCCGCTTGGCGATTTCCTGGAGGCCTTCGTCCTCAGCGGAGATTTCGAGGATGCGCGCGGAGCGTTTGACGATTGTGCGCATGGCCTCTTCGTCGTAGAACTCCAACCGGTGCACTGCTCCGAACCGGTCGCGCATGGGGGCGCTGATCATCCCGTACCGGGTCGTCGCGCCGATGAGGGTGAAGGGCTTGATGGCAAGGTTCATGCTCTTGGCTTTCAGACCCTTGTCGATGACCCACGAGACGAAGAAGTCCTCCATGGCAGGGTAGAGCACCTCCTCGACGACGCGGGCGAGCCGGTGGATCTCGTCGATGAAGAGGACCTCGTGCTCCTTAAGTTGGGTGAGGGTGGCGACCATGTCGCCGGGTCGCTCGATCGCGGGGCCGGACGTGGTCTTTATGCGGACGCCAAGCTCAGTGGCGACGATGTTCGCGAGGGTGGTCTTGCCCAGGCCCGGCGGGCCGTAGAGCAGGACATGGTCGAGCGCCTCGCCTCGCTGCCGGGCGGCGGTTATGGAGATTTCTAGGTTGCCCTTCACGGCCTCCTGCCCGATGTAGTCGAGGAGTCGACGCGGCCGCAGGGTGTTGTCGATGTCCTGGGCCTGTTTCTTGGGGGATATGACGCGCTGCTGCATAGAGTCGACCGGTCGGGAGTGGGAGTTTTCGACGGTTGGGTTGGTAAGGTTGCCAGAACCTTTGTTCATTCTAGGTTCGGCTCGTCAGGCTGTCAAGGGACGTGGGAGAGATGTGATTGTTCAGAGTCGATGAGGCAAACACCGCTCACTCCTATGGATACCCGCTTTGGCGGGTATGACGGTGGCCGTATGTGCGTCGAGGGATCTCACGGAATCTGAACAGTTACAGATGGGGAGGTTCTCAGGCGGCGAATTGGCGGTTTTTTTCTGAAAGTGCGCCATTTGGCGCCATTTGGCACCACTTTCTACGTTATTGTAAAGTTGGTTCCCGATTGGTCAAGGATGACGCGCAGGCATTTTGGGGGGCGTTGCTGATCAGGTGAGAGGAGGCGGCTGGGCAGAGCGAGCGTCCGGCTATTGGAGATTTTTCCTGAATTTGTTGCATCTTGTTGCATTCTGTTGCATTTTGGTTGTTATTGTAAAGTTGTGCGGCGGGCAACCTCATTGGGGGTAGGCCGCTTGGATATAGTGTGGTACATGCGTTCTTTTTTGTCAAATCGGAGTGAGTGTTCAGAGTTGATGAGGCGAATACCCCTCACCCCAGCCCCCGTATCGAGTACGGGGCAAGCTCTCTCCCGCGAACGGGAGAGGGGGTAGATAATTGACCATCAATCCGCTTCCACGAATGAGAAAAGGGTCCCTCACTGTCGTTCTGAGCGGAGCGTAGCGGAGTCGAAGAATCTAAAGTGTCTGTCCTAACGTAAAGCTGACATAGGGAGTTCTTACGCTGTTTTCGTTCTTGGTCACGGTACAAGCGTGGCTCTGGCCGTCCGGTCTTGCGGTGATGGATTTTAGATTCCTCGCTGCGCTCGGAATGACGGAGAGGTGGTGGAATGACAGAGAGGTGCTCGGAATGACAGAGAGACAGGTTGGAATGACGGTGAAGGTGCGGCGGGGAAAGGTCGAAATTTGTGGCATGGTGTGGCATTTTGTGGTGTTATTGTCAAGTGTGGAAGGGTCTTTTTCTCCTCGAGGAATCACCCTCACCCCCGCATCGAGTGCGGGGCAGGCTCTAGCCCTCTCCCACGACGGGAGAGGGGATAAGAGGGCCTTCGACAGGCTCAGGCCGAACGGGCTTTAAAGAGACCCTCGGTGAATTGCTCTCGCCTCCGCATTGAGAGTGGGCGTGTTCATTGTAGTACGCATGTTCTTGCAAGTCAAGGGCGGGCGGTTTCTCGTAGGTGTTCAGAGTTGGTGAGGTGGGTAGGGAAGACCCCCTCTCTGTATCTCTCCCCCGGCGGGGGAGAGATTGGAATAGGGAATGTATCTCTCCCGGCGGGGGAGCTGACAGGGGTAGGTATTTGTCTAACGCTCCACTCTCCATTGAACAGAAAGCAACTTGGCTCTGTCATTCTGAGCGGAGCGTAGCGGAGTCGAAGAATCTAAAGTGTCTGTCCCAATACCAAGTGAGTGTGATGAGACCGTATTTGCGATTGACCAGATTTCCTGGATTCCGG
>DAOUKG010000027.1:0-58133 GCA_034421575.1 Dehalococcoidia bacterium | reverse complement strand
CAAGAGCCGCAATCGTGATGTGGTGCGCGTGAACTGGCGCTTCACCACCGAGGACGCACGCATCAGACTGAAGTCGCTCTACCCTTCAATACAATCCTGTTGAACCACTAGGTTGTGTTGACATTTCCCGTCATTCCCGCGAAAGAACGTCACCCCGTACCACGATACGGGGCGGGAATGACGACTTGTTCGGGGATAACAACGGAAAATTCAAGAATGTCAACACAACCCAGAAGGCGATCTATAGAGGAGAGTAACCGTATGCTGTCGGTCCGGCTCCCCACTTCCCGGATACGTGTGCTGCTAACGGCCATTGTCCTTTGCGGCCTTATGCTTTCGGCGGGGTGCGATGACGCCGACCCGCCTCCGGCGCCGATTGCGACAACGACCCCAACCGCGACGGCCACACCAACACCTGGTCCCGTCGACCTTGCCATTGCCACCGTCTCTGCCGCCGCAGGTGGTCTGACGGCAGACAGCGAGGCTTGCCTGAGAAGCTTGTACGCCACTACGGACATGGCTGGCACGGACATGGCTGGACTTCAATCGCGCTCAGGCGAAGACCCCGAAGATACCCTTCTGGTCTTTCGCTTCCTGCTCTGCATAACCGATGATGAATGGCTAAGACATCGGGACTACGAAACGGGAGAATTCAGTTTGTCTTCGCTCAGGTGCGTCGATGAACAGATCGGCATTGAGCGGTTCGTAGAGGCCATTTGGGGAGACTCGTCCCGGATGTCGCCGGGGGAGACCGTTCAAGTCCTCCAATCCTGCGGCCTGGAGTTCTTTCCGATCCCGTCTCCCGGCGAGGGCGGAGACGGGGCGTTCAACCAGGTCAGCCTGCTGTGGCTCATGCACGACCCCGCCCTGCAGGGCCTCATTGACTGCCTGCAGGAAACCGCCTCTGTGGAGGAACTGGACGCCTTCTTCTCCGGTTCCAGCTCCTCGCAGCCGGCGGGCATTCCCCAGTGTTTAGCACAGTACGCCGACAAACTGCCTTCAGGCCGCTAGTCTCTCAGTGTTGGTTGGAGTAGACGGCGTGAGTCGCCCCAAGAGACGCGCAGCCTCTTCGCATAGGCACGTACCGGAATCGAGCCGCCGGAGTAGTCCTGCCTTCAGGCTCGCTTTAGAACTGCTCGTCGGCAGCCACCGTCCCCTGATCTCAGGACGGCGGCCGGCAAGTCCTGGACTCCGTCTATTGCCACAGGTCGGGGTCGGGTCGGTTCATCAGTCCGACGCCCAGGTATCCATACCAGATAACCAGTAGCACGTAGAAGCTCCGGGCCAGGGAGATGAAGGTGTCGCGGCCGTCGTTGTTGAGTATGGCTATTATGAAGAAGACCATGATGGCCAGGCTGACGAGGGCAGCCAACAGGGAGACTATCCGGTTGTAGTCGTCTCTCGTGGATAGGCCCAACGCGAAGATGAGGCCGCCAAACCCAAGCGTAATCCCTCCGGCGTAGACCAGGGCGGAGCCGGCGTAGTAGACGGGAACGCTTCCCGCGATCTGGTCACTCGTCTGGGCATCGGCCAGAATGAAGTCCGTCGCGCTGGACAGAATCCAACCGGTCAGCCCAACGAACATCATGAAGAAGCCCATCTGGACCAGGGCCTTGCCGTTGCCCTGCAGGGTTACGTTTCGCATCAGCGCATAGAGGCCCGAGAGGATCAGGGCGAGGCCAAGGATTATCCCGATGTTGGTTACATTGGTCAGCGCGGGGTTGTTTCCCTTGGCCGTTACGGAGCCAACAGCGTCTGACACTTCGGCGCTGTCTATCAGCAGTCCACCCGGCTCTATGAGAAAGAAGACGAAGGCGATTATCGGGCCGAATATGAGAGACAGCCCCGCCAGCCGGTTCACAGCTATTGTACCCATGTCAGAACCTCCATAATGTGATGTTTGGAGAAGGACCCGTTGGGTTCGATCCCTCCCAGCCTACATCCTGACTCCAAAGTTGTGGAATTGCAATAGGAAAGTGCCCTGCTCCCAAATAGCTGAAACACGCGCTATGTCAGTCTCGTGGGGCATCCGTTCGACCACATCGGAATGTGTCTGCATGGCAGGTGAGTGCTCCCGTAGGGGAGTGTACAGGAGCAAGCATTAGAGGTAGTGCCGCGAAGTTCGGCCAACCAAACCGGAGTGCACCATAACGAACCGTCATTCCGGCGGAGGCCGGAATCCAGAGAGGTGAGGAGGTTCACCTCACCAAGACTGAACACTCACCGGAGCGCTCTCCCATTTGACAAACGGCCCCATTTTCTTCACATTGTGCGGAGAGGGAGTCCCAAAAGATTCCGGTCACCCTGAGCTTGTCGAAGGGCTAACCACGAACGGGTTCGGAGGCTTATTGGACACCCTTTCAGACAAACGTCGAGGTGACCAAACGACATGGCAAACGAGTATCTCGTATATATCGGCACGTACACGTCCCTGGGGGCGGAGGGCATCTACTGCTACCGCTTTGACATGGCGACGGGAGGGCTTGAGTACGTTGGCACGACCGGAGCGATCGACGACCCATCGTTCCTGGATATTTCTCCGTCCGGCAAGAACCTGTACGCGGTCTGCGCTGACTTCGAGGCCATGACGACGGGTATCATCCGCGCCTACTCGATAGACGCGGGCACCGGCGAGCTGACCTTCCTGAACGAGCAGTCGTCGGAGGGTACGGGGCCCTGCCACGTCGAGGTCGATCAGACGAGCAGGGTAGTCCTGCTGGCGAACTACGGGAGCGGCAGCGTGGCGTCATACCCCGTCCAGGGAGACGGCAGCCTCGGAAAGGCTGCGGGCTTCGTCCAGCACGAGGGATCGAGCATCGACCCCGAGCGCCAGGAGGGTCCGCACGGGCACTCGATCAACATCGACCCGACCAACACGTTCGCCTTCGCCGCCGATCTCGGCATCGACAAGGTGCTGGCATACCGGATAAACCACGACGACGGGAGCATTAGCCCCGCCGATTCACCGTACACCCGCACCCCGCCGGGAGGAGGGCCGCGCCACTTCGCATTCCATCCAAACGGCAGGCACGCCTATCTCCTCAACGAGATGGGGTCGAGTGTCACCGCCTTGCACTACGACGACTCGCGCGGGATGCTCAACGAGATCGAGACCATCACGACACTGCCGGATGACTTCGACGGTGTCAACCACTGCGCCGATATCCATGTGTCGCCGGACGGTGAGTTCGTGTACGCCTCCAACCGCGGCCACGACAGTATTGCAGTCTTCAGCATCGACCAGGACACCGGCGGGCTCTCGTTCGTGGGCCGCGTGTCGAGCGGCGGCGAGACTCCCCGCAACTTCGCACTCGACCCGTCAGGCGCCTACATGCTGGTGTCCAACCAGGACACGGGCAACATCCTCACCTACCGCATCAACCAGGAGACCGGGATGCCTGAGCCGACGGGCCACGAGGTCAAGGTCCCCGCTCCCGTCTGCATCAAGCTCCTGCCGGTCTAGTACGCACCACCTTCGTGCAACCGTCATACCGGCGGAGGCCGGTATCCAGAGGGGTGGGGGAGAGACGGGGCGTTTTTCAGGCGACCTAGCATCCCCATCTGTCCCAATGGAGTAGAATACCTCGCGAACACACTCAGGGAGGGCCGTCATGGACGAACGCCGTATCGCAACGATGAGCAGGGTAACCCTGGTCGTACAGAACATGATGATGGTGACCGAGTTCTACCGCGACGTGCTGCAGCTCAAGCCCATCTTCGACCTTCAGGTGCAGCCCCCGCAGTGGATCGAGTTCAATACCGGAGCGTGCAGGCTCGCCCTCCAGGTCGCCTCAAGGGTCGATGGCGTGCCCTCCACCTACAGCAAGATAGTCTTCTACGTCGACGATGTCGAGGAGGCCCGCAAGGAACTGCTGGAACGCGGCGCTCCCATGGGCGAGATCGAAGACGATGGACGCTTCCAATACTGCGAGGGCCAGGACCCGGAAGGCAACAAGTTCCAGGTATCGAACCGACCGACGTAGAAAGAAGAAAGTAGAAAGAAGTGAACGACCGGCGTTATCTCTGCCTACGCAATACTTTCTACTTTCTATTCCACCGGAGCCAACCATGCCGCCACTCAAAGTAACGAAGGACGACATCGCCGAAGACCTCGCCGGACTGGGCATACCCCACGGTGGACTGCTGTTCGTCCACAGCTCGCTGAGCGCCATCGGTGAGGTCGAGGGCGGAGCCGACACGGTCGTCGACGCATTGCTTGAAACTCTCGGACCTGACGGCACGTTGGTCGTTCCGACCTTCACCTACGCCGACCCGCACGACTACCCCGACTCCATCAACCCGAACTGGATATTCGATCCGGCAAACACCCATTCAGGCATGGGCGCGATAACCAACACCGTCCGTATGCGAAAGAATGCCCTGAGGAGCGTCCACCTCTGGCACAGCGTGGCCGCCATCGGCCCGCTCGCGGAGAAGGTCGTCACGGGAAACGGTAAGACATGGGCGTCCGCATGGGACGCGAACAGTCCAATGGCGTGGACGTTCGAGAACGGCGCGTCCATCCTGATGCTCGGTGTCCCGTACCAGAATCTGACGGCCATTCACATCTGGGAGGTCGAGTTCGGGGTCGACTACCGCGAGACGACCTTCATCACGCGTCGCACTCCTCTAGCCGACGGTAGTCTCGTGCCTTTAGCGAGCCAGGTTCACGCCCGGAAGGACTGGCACCCCGGCAGCGACTTCAACCGCTTCGGCGAGCGCATGGAGAAGGTGGGACTGGTAGGAGTCGGGCACGTGGGCAACGCCGTAGCGCGACTCTTCACCGCAGCCGACGCGCACGAGATGGCCCGCACCATGTACCAGGAGGATAACGCCGCGTTCCTCAAGCAGGGCGAGAGCGTCACGAAACTCTCCTACGCCCACACCATATCAAACGTGAAGGGCACCCAGTGCGTCGTCGATCCCGCCAAGGCCTTCCCCACGCCCCCGGCAACCGAAGAGCACGCGGCGTAGACCCATTCGCTTTGACTGCGCCGCAATCCCTCAGGTGTACTCGTGGTAAAACACCTCATCGTCATTCCCGCAAAAGCGGGAATCCATCGAGACTAGCCAGCAAGAACGTGGCGAAACAACAGCAAATGACCCTCAGGAGGCAGCAATGACCCCCCTCCGAGCAGCCCTCGTCGGCGTCGGACGTATCGCCGACATGCACTACCTAGGGTACTCCGCATCGCCCATGGCGCGGTTGGAGGCCATCTGCGACACCAACCCCGACCTGCTCAAGCGACGTGCGTCAGAGTGGGGCGTCGAGAAGACCTACGCTGACTTCGACGACCTCCTAAGCGACCCCCACGTAGACGCGGTGGACATCATCACCCCACACTACCTCCACGCCCCCATGACGATCGCCGCGCTCGAGGCGGGCAAGCACGTCACCGTGCAGAAGCCAATGGCGCTTTCAATTGCCGAGGCCGATGCGATGATCGAGACGTCGGAGCGCACGGGCAAACTCCTCCGCGTTATTGACAACTATCGCTTTCACCCGCCGTTCGTCCGCGCCAAGCAGATACTCGATTCAGGCGGCATCGGCGAGCCCATGTCCATACGCATCAAGACCGCCAGCGGCACGGCGCCCGACGGATGGGAAATACCCCGGTCGTCCCACGTGTGGCGCTCCGACCCGGCGCTGTCCGGAGAAGGGTCCGTCCTGTTCGACCACGGCCACCACGTATGGACGATAGCCCGGTACCTGCTGGGAGACATCGAGCGCGTGTTCTCCTACATCGGCAGGACCGAGGTGGTCAAGCACCACGAGATCGTGCCGGGCGGCATCCTCGACAATCCCGGCATGATCGTCTGGAAATACGCCGACCGCGACCTGTACGGCACGTGCGAGTCCGTCCACTCTGAGGAGCTAATCGTCCGCTCCACGCACTACCCCATCGACGCGTCGTTTGAGATCACGGGCACACGCGGAATCCTGTACATCCACCAGGGGCCGAACGGCCAGTTGGTGAATCGGCCTCCAATTGAGATACTCCGCGACGGCTCCATGACGAGCATATCCAATATCGAGACCGGCTACGACGCCGGTTTCCGGCTGGCAATCGAGGACTTCGTTCAGGCCATATCGGACGGTCGCCGGTCCGACCTCACCGGAGAGGAGGCGCGGGAGGTACTGCGCTTCTCGCTCGCGATGGTGCGCTCAGGTCGTGAGGGCAGGGAAGTCGTCGTCGCCGACGAGCGTTAGAGAGTGTCCGGGAGGTCAGTCGTAACCGTTCGTGGTGAGCTTGTCGAACCATGAACGGAGTTGCCACCCTTCGGCAGGCTCACCACGAACGTAGTATTGCTGGACACCCTTTTGGAGATGATCGGTCTCTACGCCCTCTGGGACCAGGACCGTAACTGTTCAGACTTCGTGAGAGGACACAACACACACAGCCACCGTCATACCGTCACCCCGTACCATGATACGGGGCGGGTATCCATAGAGGTGAGGGTGTTCTGCCTCATCAACTCTGAACACTTACGTCCCGATTCTCGATTTGACACACCTGCCTACGACATGTCATTCTTAGGAGTAGTTCGGAATAAACGTTCTGAGTTCCGCAGGGTCAGACGAGAAGATTTGTCCAGTCACGAGCTCCCGAATGAGGCCGCCGCAACTTGACAATAATGCGCAAAATGCAACACTTTGCAACACCATGCAACAAATTTCGATACTTTTCGCTGTCATAGGGACGCTGTCTTGTCCGTTGACCCCATCTGCGTTCTCATGCCCCACCTGATACAATGAACGCCGTCATCCCCAATTCCTGAGCGGCGGTTAGGTGAGCGGACTCCTCAAAGGCCTCGCGGTCACGCTGAAGACCATGAAACGGTCTCCGGTGACCGGCCAGTACCCCGATCCCAACAAGCGCCTCCCCGTGCAGGAGCGCTTCATGGGGTTCCCCGCTCTCCTGTGGGACTACACCGCCGACGAGCCATACTGCACCGGCTGCATGGTCTGCGTGCGCGAGTGCCCGACCCAGTGCATGAGCGCCACCATGAAGGACAATCCGCAGCACCCTGAGGGGAAGTCCAAGCGGCGTAAGATCATCGACGAGTTCGAGATCAACCTCAACCGCTGCATCCTGTGCGGCATCTGCGTGGACGTGTGCAATTTCGACGCCATCGAGATGAGCCACGAGCACGAGCAGAGCCGCTACGTCCGCGACGGCTCTCGGGTCGACCTCCCGGCCCTCCTGGAGATGGGCAAGGTCTACCAGCGCGACACCGGATGGCAGCCCACCCAGGCAAAGAACATAGGCCGCCCCGACGAGACGGCCTCACCCAAGAAGAATGTCAAGAAGAAAGTGACAAAGGCCGGCTGATGGAGTCCAACCCTATCATCGGAGCATGGCGGCTCGTCACCTACGAGGCCCACACGGGCGATGACGTGCTCTACCCACTCGGCGAGGACGCATCGGGCTATATCATGTACACGCCCGACGGCTACATGTCGGTGCTGATGATGGCCGCCGGCAGGCCAAACTTCGAGGCCGGCGACATGCTGGCGGGCACGGACGAGGAGAAGCTGGCGGCGGCGAGCACCTTCGTCGCCTACTGCGGCCGCTACGACTACCAGGGGGACCGGGTCATTCACAAGATCGAGACGGCCTTCTACCCGAACCGCGTCGGCACCGAGCAGGTGAGGTACGTCCACCTGGACGGCGATGAGCTGATCCTAACAACCCCGCCCATGGTGCTGGCCGGAAAATCGCGGAAGGGGCGAATAGTCTGGCAGAGGGCCGCAACAGGAGGAGAGCAGTGACGACCATTGGCGAAGGCGACTATACCTACGAGGTATCAGGTGACGATTGGGGCGATCTGCCTGAGGGCTGGTCGTACAAAGAGGCAACGTCCGTCGCCGTGGACGCCAATGACAACGTCTACGTCTTCAATCGCGGCGAGCATCCCGTCATCGTCTTCGACCGCAACGGTGCCCTCATCAACTCGTGGGGTGAGGGCATCTTCACGAGCGCACACGGAGCCGCCATAGGCCCCGATAATTCGCTCTATTGCATCGACGCCGCCGACCACACCGTGCGCAAGTTCACGTTCGACGGCAAGCTCCTTCTGACGATCGGCGAGAAGGATCGTGGATCGGGCAGGCTCAGCGGCAAGCCGTTCAGCAACCCCACCCACGCCGCCGTCGACCCCAACACCGGCGATATCTACGTCTCCGACGGGTACAGCAACGCCGTCGTCCACAAGTACACGCCGGACGGTAAGCTGCTGTTCTCGTGGGGATGCTCCGGCACCGACCCCGGCGAGTTCAACACCGTCCACAACATTGCCACCGACGGCGAGGGCAACGTCTACGTCGCCGACCGCGAGAACCAGCGAGTCCAGGTCTTCGACTCGTCGGGAAACTTCCAGTCACAGTGGAACGACCTCGCAATGGCGTCCTGCATCACCGTCGACGTTAAGAGCTCGCTTGCCTACGTCGGCGAAATGTACGCGGGTATCCCGCAGAACCCATTGGGCTGGGGCAACTGGACCGGCAAGCGCCTCGGCCCCCGTGTCACCGTGTTCGACCTCGACGGGAACGTCATCGCGCGTGTCGGCGACGAACCGCAGGGAGAGGGTCCTGGACAGTTCATCACCCCGCACGGCATCGCCGTCGACTCCCACGGCGACATATACGTCGCCGAGGTGTCATTCGCCGCATACGGCTCACGTCTCGACCCGCCCCGCGAGGTCAGGTCGCTCCAGAAGCTGGTCAGCCTCCGGTAGAGGGCGATTCTAAGGGTGCAAGCGAAGCAACGTCACACCGTTCGCCCTGAGCCTGTCGAAGGGCCGTTCATGGTTCGCCCGCCCCGCGAGGTCAGGTCGCTCCAGAAGCTGGTCCGGCTCCGGTAGAGGGCGATTCTAAGGGTGCAGCGAAGCAACGTCACACCGTTCGCCCTGAGTAGCGTTACGCCCCGAGTTTGGGGCCGTGCCGGGATGTCAGTAGCTGCCGTCCAGCTACGAAAGAGTACGTTCGGCCTGAGCCTGTCGAAGGCCCTCTTATCCCCTCTCCCGTCGTGGGAGAGGGCTAGAGCCTGCCCCTGCGTAGGCAGGGGGTGAGGGTGATGCCCCGGGGCTGTTACTTGAAAGCCTGCCAAAGGGCGTTTCACGCCTCGACCCGCTCACCACGAACGGCTTTCGCGGACACCGCAAACGCCATACCGTCTCTCCCCCGTTCGACGGGGGGAGAGACACAGAGGGGGCTACGCCTTCGCCTCGACCTCTCCGGCTATCCGCGCTACGATTTCGGTGACCGGCACCGCGCCGAGGTCGTCACCCGACCGCAGACGCACCGCTGCCGCGCCCGCCTCGATCTCGCGGTCACCGATCACGAGCATGTACGGGACCTTCTGAAGCTGTGCGTTGCGGATCTTGGCGTTCATGCGGTCGTTGCCGTCGTCAACGTCGACGCGCACATTCGACGCCTCCAGCCGTGCCTTGAGATCCTCCGCGTACTCGACGTGACGGTCGGCTATCGGAATCACCACGGCCTGCACCGGGGCCAGCCACACGGGGAACGCCCCGGCGTAGTGCTCGATGAGCACGCCCATGAACCGCTCCATCGTGCCGAGCAGCGCCCGGTGGACCATGTACGGGCGGTGCTCCTTGCCGTCCTCTCCGATATACGTCAGGCCGAACCGCTCCGGCAGGTTGAAGTCAAACTGCACCGTCGTGATCTGCCACAGCCGCCCGATGGCGTCGCGGATGTGGATGTCGATCTTCGGGCCGTAGAACGCGCCTCCGCCTTCGTCTATCTGGTAGTCGATTCCGCGCTCGACCAACGTCTTCCGAAGGGACTCCGTTGCCAGCTCCCACCGGTCGTCCTCGCCGACCGCCTTCTCCGGCCTCGTCGAGAGCATGATGTCGTAATCGCTGAACCCGAAGCTGTTCATCAGGAAGAACGTCAGGTCGAGGACGCCGTTCACCTCGTCCTCTACCTGGTCGGGCCTGCAGAAGATGTGCGCGTCGTCCTGCGTCATGCCTCGAACGCGCAGAAGTCCCTGCACGACCCCGCCACGCTCGTACCGGTACACCGTGCCAAGCTCTCCGATGCGCATGGGCAGTTCGCGGTAGCTCCGCAGATCGTTCTGGTAGTACATCACGTGGAACGGGCAGTTCATCGGCTTGAGGTAGTAGTCCTGACCCTCCATCTCGATGGCGGCGTACATGTTCTCCTTGTAGAAGCCCAGGTGTCCGCTCGTCTCCCACAGGCTGGCGCGTCCGATGTGCGGCGTGTAGATAAGCTCATAGCCGTGCTGACGGTGCTGCTCCCGCCAGAAGTCCTCGACGATGCCCCGCGTCCTCGATCCCTTCGGGTGCCAGATGATCAGCCCGGGGCCGGTCTCCTCGTGGATGGAGAAGAGGTCGAGCTGCCGTCCCAAGAGTCGATGGTCGCGCTTCCTGGCCTCCTCGATCCGGTGGAGGTGGTCGTCCAACGCCTCCTTCGACTCGAACGCCGTCCCGTAGATGCGCTGGAGCATCGGGCGGTTCTCGTCGCCGCGCCAGTACGCTCCCGCTACGCTCAGCAGCTTGAACGCGGGAATCCGCCCCGTCGACTCGACGTGCGGCCCCGCGCACAGGTCCTCGAACTTGCCGTGCTTGTACGTCGTGATCTTCTCGTCCTCGGGGATCTCATCGATGATCTCCATCTTGAGCGGCTCAGCGGCGTTCATCTGCTCCGCCTCGTCACGGGGGTACTCGTGATACTCGAACGTGTGATTCTGCCGGACGACCCGCCGCATCCGCTTCTCGATGCGCGACAGGTCCTGCTCCGAGAACGGCTCTTCCACCATGAAGTCGTAGTAGAAGCCGTCGTCCGTCGGCGGCCCGATCCCCAGCTTGGCATCCGGGAACATCGTCGTCACCACGTCGGCCATGACATGGGCGGCCGAGTGCCTAATTCGCTTGCGCAGCTCGATTAAGTCCGTTTCTTGTGACATCGTTGCCTGTCTCCTGTGGGAAGGCGCGTGTTGTTACACGCGGGTTCATGGTATTGAGAATGGCGTCCGTCCAGGACATTAAGAAAGCCTCCCGCGCAGTCCTAGCGGACCACGGGAGGCCTCGTAGTTGTTGAGAAGACTCGGTTGCGACGGGCTATGGGGTTCCCAAGCGTCTCTACCTTTGGGACGGAGTGGACGTATTGTACCCGTAGGCGCGGAATCCGGTCAATCCAATTTGTCGATCTCTACCAGCCCCTTCGCGATACGGCGTTTCATCGCTTATATCGACCAAGACCATAGCCGCCGCTGAACCCTGCTGCGAGAGATACGATCCCAATAACGATATCGTACTGCTCCCTGATAGCGAAGAACAGGCTTAGGCCAACGATAGTAACCAGGAAGAGAAGGACATATGCAAATGTATATCGTCGTTCGGATGTGCTGGCGTCATAGACATTAGTGAGTATCTGGGTGATGTGTCCCGGCTCAATCTTCTCGACGATCGGATTGGGCATAGTGCCGGAGATATGCGCCGTCAACTGAGATCGGACATACTTGCCCAGTACCTGCTGTTCTTCCGATCCCACGTCCTTCAACAGTTCGGCAGGCAGGTCTCCCTTTTCTGGGACTTCGGGGGGGACCATCTGACTTTGGCGAAGTCTCTTTCTCGTTCTCACCGTCGTTGCTATCTGCCATGACGCAACCCTCTGCTCAAATAGCCTTCGATATCGCGGGTTATGGCAACTTCTACGTGCAAAGCCAGCAACTCTCGCAGCAGAATATCGGCTCGGTCTTCCGACAGAGTACCCTCTTGCATCAATCTCACAATGGTTTGGCACCCATCCCTGAAAGACTCATCGGGTGTCTCGAAAGAAGGCCCATCGTCGTATCCGACTTGTCCCGAGTTATCGAGTGTCAAGGAGGCGATCATAGTGAATCCTCACTCTGGATATACGGATCCCCAGTATAGTATACCGATCTGTTTGCCAATTGTAGCGATAGGGGTAAGACAGGGTCAATCCCATCTATCGATCTCTACCAGCCCCTTCGCGATTCGCCTCCGCAGCTTCTCGGCCTTTTCCGGCGTCCACTCGTAGAATCCCTTGCCTGCTTTCAGCCCGATTTCGCCGCGTTCCACCAGGTCGTTCAGCAATGCCGGATCGTCATCGGTCGAGAGGTGTGGGAATACATCCGACGCCACGCGCGATATCAGGTCCCACCCCGCGACCTCCAGCACTTGGAGCACGCCCGCCGTCGCCCATCGCCGTCCAAGACCCGTGCTGATGGCCAAGTCGACATCCTCCGCCGACGCCACCTCGTTTTCGACCAACCACAGGGCCTCTCTGAGCAGCGCCATCTGCAGACGGCTCGCAACGAATCCCGGCACCTCACGCTCCACCAGGATCGGCTGCTTGCCGAGGGCCGCGAGCAGTTCCATCATGGTGGCGGTCGTCTCCTGCGAGGTCTCCTCCGTCGGCACCACCTCGACGAGCGGCACGAAGAACGGCGGATTCAGGAAGTGAGCGTTGATGACCTTGTCCGGTCGAGTCGTCGCTTCGGCCAGCTTGCTGGGCAGGAAGCTGGATGTGTTGCTGGCGAGAATCGTCCGGTCGGGGCACAACTCGTCAAGTCGTCCGAAAAGCTTGGTCTTGGCCTCGATGTCCTCGTAGATCGACTCGATTACCAGGTCGGCGTCCGCAACCAACTCACCCAAGTCGGTGCTCATCCTTACGCTGTCGGGTATCGACCGTGCCTGCCGTTCTGACACCCTGCCGAGGCCGCGCAGTCGTTCGAGACTGTCCCGGATCATTCCCCGTGCCCGTTCGAGGCTCTCCTCAGAACGGGAGTGAAGCCGCGCGTCGTAGCCCGCCAGGGCAAACTCGATAGCGATGCCGTGTCCCATCAGACCGGCCCCGATAACCGCAACGCCGTGGATGTCAGATGCGTTCAAGTGGTCAACTCGCTTCGATCAGAGCCTTCAAACGGGCGAAGCTCCTTCGCTGGCGGCTCTTCATCCTGGGCGTCATAAAGAACATCGTGAGATTGATGAAAAATCCATTCGCCGCGAATTTCGTTCGGTTCGTAATGCGCGTCGATGCGGCCCCAGTGCTTTCAAGGGTCATCTGAATGTTGCTGCTCATCATGTCGTGGTCGAAGTCGAACGAGAACTCCTTGAGCGGCACGATGGCCGTCACCGTCTCGGTGAACGTCATCTCTTGCCCGTTCTCTTCGAAGACCATCTTGTGCTTGCTTCCGACCGTGAGCGGCTCGCCCTCGATGAGTTCCATCCCCTTGTAGCCTTCAAGCCACTCGCCCATCCTCGACTCGTCCATGAGGACTTCCCAGGCATCTTCGACGGGCTTGTCAATATCGACCTTAACGCTGTACTTCGGCATGTGTTTCTCCGATTGGCTACTGATCTACCACCGAGCCGTCCACGTGGAGCCGCGTCTCCACCTCTCGCGGAGTCTCAGGGAAGCGCTCCAGGGCGTCGTCCGCAAGCTCGATTCCGATGCCCGGCCCGTCGGGAATGATGAGGAACCCGTCCTCGACCTGCAGCGGCGTCTTGACGATCTCGCTCTTCGGCGGCTCGTGCTCGCCGAGCGGATATTCCTGGATGGCGAAGTTGGGTATGCACGCCGCAAGCTGAAGGCATGCCGCCGTGCTCACCGGGCCGAGCGGGTTGTGCGGTATTACCCCAACGTACTGCGACTCCGCGAGGGCCGCAATCTTCTTGGAGTGCGTAAGCCCGCCCGCCATGCACACGTCAGGCCGGACGTACTGCACAGCGTTTCGCTGGAGCAGCATCTGGAACTCGTGGATGCTGTGAATGCGCTCACCCGTGGCGATGGGTACCGAAACCTTGCTCGCAATGAAGGCCATGGCGTCGAGGTTGTCGGGCAGGGTGGGGTCCTCGTAGAACATCGGGTGGTACTGCTCGATGCCATTCGCCAGGACTATAGCCTCCGCGGGCGTGAGCTGCCGGTGTATCTCTACGCAGATGTCCACCTTGTCGCCCGCCGCCTCGCGGTACTGCCGCACGGCGTCGATGGCGTCCTCTATCTTGTCGACGTGTGTCTTGAAATAGGGGATCGACCTGTCCTCGTCGAGGAACGGTGTCAGGTGGCCGACCGCCGTGAAGCCGTCCTCCCGCGCCGCCTTTACGCCCTCCACGAGCTTCTCACGAGTGTCGCCGAGAACGTGGTAGTAGACACGGGCCTTGTCGCGGACGGCGCCGCCCATGAGCTGGTAGGCCGGGACGTCGAAGTGCTTGCCCGCGATGTCCCAGAGGGCGATGTCAATCGCGCTGAGCGCCCCCATGATGGCCGCGCCTCGGAAGTGCGCGAACCGGTACATGTACTGCCAGTGGTGCTCGATCCGCAACGGGTCCTCGCCGACGAGGTAGCGCCCGAACTTCTCTATCGCCGCCTTCGACGCTTCGAGGAAACCCCACGTCCCCGACTCGCCGAGTCCGGTTATCCCGGCGTCGGTGTGGACCTTGACGAACAGGAACCGGTCAACCGACAGCGGCTCGACTTTGGTGATCTTCATGATGTTCCTTTCAGCCTTTTTGTCGCATCGTGTTGCCTAAGCGTAGGAGGAGACGTTTAAAGCAACCCCGTTCACCCTGAGCCTGTCGATGGGCTCACTACGAACGGTTTTGACTCATTCTAGCCATCGGGGAGAGGATCGCCAATGCTCTTGTTGGCCTGTGCTTCGACGATGCTCAGGCCACGGCTGGTCTTGCCGCCCCACCATTCCTTGATGTAGGCAATCACCGCGACTATCTCTTCGTGACTCAGTTGTGCGCCGAAGGCCGGCATGGCGCTCTTGAAGTTGGGTAGCAGGACAGGGTCCTCCTGGAACTTGCCGCCTTCGCGGACGACTCGGTACAGGAATCCATCGCCGTGATGCCACGTATGGCCGTCGCCGTTGAGAGGCGGCGCGGGGAGGGTGCCGTTCTCGTTGGGGATGTGCCAGTTGGGCTGGCCCTGTCCCTGTAGGCCGTGACAGGCCGCACAGATCGAGGTGAAGACTTCCTCGCCCGACCGGTCGACGGGGACCGCTGTTGCGACAGGCTCATCTCTGACAACAGGGGTTGCGGGCTCAGGCGATGATGAACACGCCAGCGACATGAGCAGTGTGACGCAGAAAATGGCGGCTCCTGCCGTCCCAAGAATAGAGCCACACCTGCTCACTGTTCGTCCTCTTCCGGGTAGAGTTCCTCGAATTTTCGGGTGACCTCTTCCTGCCACGCGAGATGCTCGGCGTCCCAGTTGGACTTGAGGTAGGCCAGTACGCCGTCGACATCGCTGTCGCTAAGTATCCCCACAAATGACGGCATAGTCTTCTTAGGGTAGTCGAACGTGCCGAGAATCATCTCCCTCAACTGGCCGTCCGGGTGGTGCCACGTGTGCCCGTCCGGCCCGTGCACCGGTGCGGTCGATAGGCCGCCTTCTCCCGTCCTGGCTTCACCGTGACAGTTCAGGCAGTGCCTCTCGTAAGTTGCCTTCCCGTCCTTGATCAGGGCGTCCTCGGGGGAACTCCCGATCCCGCACGCCGCAAGGCCGAAAACCAACAAGACGACTGTCGACATCCCCAGGATGCCGGCAGCCCTGCCGATTGCCCGTTCAACGTTCTTGCTCGTGGGTCACTCCTGTGGCATCTCGTAGTTGAGTTGCCAGTTGATGCCGAACTTGTCCGTGCAGGAGCCGAAGTACGCGCCCCAGAACATCTCCTGGACGGGCATTGTCACCGTGCCGCCCTCGGATATCTTGGCGAACAACTCGTCGGTCTCCTCTTTGCTCTGCGTGGGATAGGTGAGCGAGAAGTTGGTGCCCACGACCGGGGGAGGCCCGAAACCGGAAGGCATGTCGCTGCCCATGATGACGCCGTCGCCGATCATGAGCGTCGCGTGCATGATCTTGTCCTTCTCCGACTCGGCGATGTCCATGTCGTCCGGGCCGTCGCCGAACGTCTGCATGATCATATACTCGCCGCCGAAGACGGACTTGTAGAAGTCGAGCGCCTCGCGGCAGTTGCCGTCGAAGTTCAGGTAGGTCAGCACGGGCATCGGGAATCCTCCGGGGTCGAAAGCAATTGGTCTGATGGGAATACCATACGGAGCCGCGCGACACGAGGTCAAGCTGCACTCAGGACAATTCGTGCACGCCCCAAGCTTCCTTGACCGCCTTAACACCGTGTTGCTACACTTTGAAAGTACAGGATGGGCGGTTAGCTCAGTTGGTTAGAGCGCAGCGTTGACATCGCTGAGGTCATTGGTTCGAATCCAGTACCGCCCACCACATCGACAGATTCAAGAAACTTCACCTTGAGGCTGGTCTAGGCCATATAATCACGCTTGAGCATACCCTGCCGGGCGCGAACGCACCCGCGAATGGAGGAGACCACTGGTCGATATGAGCGGAGGGGAAGCCCTCGCCAAGTCGCTTGTCGAAGAGGGCGTTGAGGTCGTATTCGGCCTCCCCGGCATACAGATATACGGGATTGTCGCTGCCCTGAGAGACGAGCCCGGCATTCGCATGATCACCACCCGCCATGAACAGGCGACAACCTACATGGCCGACGGCTATGCTCGCGCGTCGGGCAAGCCGGGGGTGGCGCTGGTGGTCCCCGGGGCAGGTCTCTACAACGCCGCGTCCGGCCTGACCAACGCATACGCGCGCTCTACGCCCGTGCTCACTATCGTGGGCCAGATTCCACGAGACGCAATAGGCAAGAACCGTGGGGCCGTTCACGAGGTCGCCGACCAGGCTGACGTTGTGAACCCGGTGACCAAGTGGCAGGGGCAGGCTGCCAGACCCCGCGAGGTGCCCTATGCCGTGTTTGAAGCGTTCAGGCAGATGCGCACCGGTCGACCCCGTCCCGTTCTTATCGAGATGCCGCCCGAGGCCGGAGTGGAGCGGGAGGAAGTCCAACTGAGAAGTCCCGCGCGAATCTCCAGGATCGTGCCCAGTGAGGAGGGCCTTCGAGAGGCCGCTAAGGTCATTGCCCAAGCAACCATGCCCCTCATATATGCCGGTGGCGGCGTGGCTCGTTCGGATGCGGAAGCCGCCCTCGTCGAGTTGGCCGAGGCGACGAACATCCCTGTCGTTACTTCCAGCGGGGGCAAGGGAGTCATCGCTGACAGCCATCCGCTGTCCTACGGCTCGTGTTTCAGTCCGCGTGACGAGATACAGGAGATGAACCAGCTATACGAAGTAATGCAGTCCGCCGACGTGGTGATCGGAATCGGCGCGCGCTTCTCGCTGGGGAATCCCGCCGGCGAGGCTTCTACGCTGGTGAACATCAACATCGACGACGCGGAGCTGTTAAGGCATCAAGCGAAGACGATTCCTCTGCATGGAGATGCCAGGGCAACCATCGAGGCCCTGCTGCCCTTACTCATGGAGGCGGGGGCCGGAGAGCGGCCGTCGTCTGTCGAGGCGGTGAGCGCGGCCCGCAGCCTGATAGCCTACTACGACATCGGGCTCAAAGAGCCTCAGTACCCGGTGCTGGAGGCGATCAGGAGCGGCATCCCTGATGACGCCTTCACAGTCTGGGACATTACGCAGTTCGGTTACTACGCCCGCACCCATTGGCCGGTGAATTACCCCAAGACGTACATCGACTCCGGGTATTCATTCAATCTCGGTTACGCCTTCCCGACCGCCCTGGGCGTAAAGGTCGCAAAGCCCGACCGCCCCGTGGTCTGCATGGCCGGAGACGGCGGGTTCATGTTTAACTCGTCCGAAATTTCCACGGCCATGCAGTACGGCATCAATGTCGTGACCGTTGTCTTCAGGAACGATTCTTACGGCAACGTCGCGCGCGATCTGGATGATGCGTTTGGCGGCGCCTACGGGACCGACCTGCGCAACCCGGACTTCGTTGCGTTCGCAGAGTCGTTCGGCGCGGTCGGCATGAGGGCTGACGACCCGATGGAGCTGCAGACGCTGATTCCGCTGGCATTGGAGCGGCAGGCCCCTGTGATTATCGACGTGCCCTTCGGAGAGATGCCGATACCTCGTGCGCCGCAGTTCGCGCCTTTCTACAAGCTTCCTTGGACGCAGCCTCAGGAGGGTCTCATCTCATCGTAAGGAGTTGCCGGCTCTCGGTGCGGGAATGGCGTGCTCACCAATTTGACCTGCACACTTTCGCTCGGTCAATTGAGCCATACGATGCACGTTCGCAGAGTGAACTTCGTGCCTGCCAATCAGTCCGAGAAATCGACGAAGTTCTGCAAGGGACACCCCAAAGCGACGGCGGAGAAGAGGTCCTCCTCTCAGGCGACAACTTCCGGATCACGCAATCCCGCGAGACCATCAAGGCGCAATAGATGTCCCCGACGTTACCCAGATTGACAGTTTCTAGTCCGGCTTCTATTTTCTCCCGCCCACCGCGAAGTCTCATTGCTACAACTGTGGGCATCCTCCTCGCCGCCACCTTGCTCGCCTGCACCGGCGGAAGCGACGATCCCCCCGGCGACGAGCGGTCAGCCGGGCTTGAAGCAAAGACCCAGTCCATGCAAGAGTCGCTCGGTGCCCTCGAAAGAGAGAATTCTGAACTCATGGCCGAGATCACGAATCTGCGTGAGCAGCTATCCGAACAAGACGCGCAACTGCAGGAACTCAAGTCCAAGGCGGAGTGGGACATCTCAGACAAGGAGCAGTGGTCGAAGGACACGGACAAGCAGTCCTCCAAGCCGGAGGGCACCCCCTTGGAGAGGACAATTGCACTGGTGGAGGCTTCCGGTGGCGAGATCAGCTACGTCGATCACCCCGGACGGGGAGATAGAACGGTCCTGTTGACGCCTCAGGAGTTTGTTGCCGGAGAGACGCCGCTCATTGTTTCTCTGCACGGCTTCGGGGGAGACTCCGCGTACCAGGCTTCGTATGTGCCGCTCTACGAGCGGGTGAACACACACGAGTTTGCCCTGATGCTGCCCAATGGAGCGCCTGACGGGTCGGGGAACCGCTTCTGGAATCCCACCGATCATTGCTGTGAAGGAGGCAAGTCCGGCGAGGATGATGTCGCGTATCTGACGGGGCTGGTTGCCGAGGCGAGGAAGATCAGGGACTTCGGTCCCATCTACTTCTTCGGCTACTCCAATGGCGGCTTCATGTCGCACCATATTGCCTGCAAGGGACTCCCCGGCCTCCGGGCTGTGGCAAGTCTGGCGGGCACGAGCTACGTCGAGGACTCCAGCTGCGAGGGCGCGCCACCCGTATCCGTGCTGCATATCCACGGCACGGAAGACTCCGTGATCCTGTTCGACGGCGACGAGAGTGAATCCGACGCGAAGGGCGACGGCGAAAGAGCATTTTACGCGGGAGCTTGGGACATGGTCGCCCGCTGGAGCGATCGGGCCGGCTGCGAGTGGCCCGACAGCCCTCAGCCCTATGCCACTCTCGATTTTGACAGGGATGTGCCGGGCTCCGAGACCCAGGCATTCCGCCTGGAATCGGGCTGCGACGAGGGGATCAATATCGAGCTCTGGGTCGGCGAGGGCAGCAGCCATGCGCCTGATTACGGCGACGCTTTCGTGGATGCGCTGGCAGGCTGGCTGCTCTCACAAGAGTGAGCGCCCATTCTCCAATCGGTCAGACCGCAACGCGCGCCTATTGGGTCGTGTAAGATACCCCCTCCAAGAGACTGGTCACGTGAGTTACTGGAATGGCCCTTCCAAATTTGCCCCTGCAAGAGACTCTTGAGGGTCTGCCCCCTGAATGGCCCGAAGACCCGGGCCCTATCATACGCGCGGCCATCGATAGGCGGGGCGAAAAGACCGTTGTCATCGACGACGATCCCATGGGCACCCAGTCGGTCGCCAACGTCTCCCTCCTTACCGAGTGGTCGGCCGACGCCATAGCCGACGAGTTCCGGAACGACCTTCGCGGCGTATTCCTGCTGACCAACACGCGCAGCATGCCGGTTGGAGAGGCGGTCGATACCGTGCAGCGGGCAGGTCGCAATTTGCGGGCGGCAATGCGGCGCACCGGTGCGACGCCGATCGTCATCAGCCGCATCGACTCCACGCTTCGCGGCCACTATCCCGCGGAGGTGGAAGCTCTCGTTGAGGTGTTCGAGAGACCATCCGCCCTTCAGGTCATCGTCCCCTTCTTCCTTCAAGGTGGACGATACACCATCGACGATGTTCACTACGTCGCCGTTGGCGACCGGCTGGTTCCGGTGGGACAGACGGAATTCGCCCGTGATCCCGCCTTTGGGTACAACTCCTCGAACGTCCGTGAGTGGATCGTGGAGAAGACGAACGGGGAGGTTCGCCTGGATCAGGTGGCCACCATCTCGTTGGAAGACATCCGAATCGGAGGTCCCGATCGTGTAGCCGAGCGACTTATGGGAATGCGCGACGCGAAGGCCTGTTTCCCCAATGCCGCGAGCATGCGCGACATCGAGGTATTCGCGCTCGGCGCAATGATGGCCGAAGAGCAGGGAGGACAGTTCTTCTACAGGTCGTCGGCCTCCTTTCTGCAGGTGCGAGGGGGGCTTGAGTCTCGTCCCATTCTCACCTCAAGCGATTTGACGTCCGCAGAGGGTGAAGGCGGACTCATCGTCGTAGGTTCGCATGTCAGCGTTTCCACCAACCAGGTCTCACATCTCCTTGAACGGAAGGGAGTCATTGGCGTCGAGGTCTCGGTCTCGAATCTGATCCACGAAGCCACGAGGTCCGACGAGATCTCGCGCGTTTCGGACGCGATGAACGATGGTCTCTGGAGCGGCCTTGACGTGGCGGTGTTCACAAGTCGCGAATCTCTCCTCACGCTTGGAGGGGACGCGAGCCTGCTGGCCGGGAGCCGGATATCGAGCGGTCTCTCGGACATCATTCGATTGGTGGATACGAGACCCCGGTATGTCGTGGCAAAGGGGGGCATTACGTCGTATGACATCGCCACTCGCACCCTGGGCGTCAAACGGGCGATGTGCGTCGGCCAGGTACTTCCGGGAGTCCCGGTCTGGGAACTGGGCGATTCGAGCCGGTTCCCATGGCTCAAGTTCGTCGCCTTCCCCGGCAACATTGGCGACCCCGACTGGCTCTCAATGGTGGTCGCCAAGCTGCGACACGCTCCCGTTCTCACGTCTGTGGAATAGGTCTTAGCCGGTATGTTGCTTGTCCCCCGCTTTCTGAGACCCACGCCGAACTTTACGGAGCAGGATACCCGTAAGGGTCTGCAAAACATGACCCTGCAGGCCCTGACTGCGGCCGGTGCGGACGGCCTCGCGTCCGGTGGCTTCCTGGCGGCCTTCGCGCTGATCCTGGGAGCGAGCAACGTCCACATCGGCATCATGTCCGCCATCCCGTTCATCATCCAGCCCCTGCAGATCCTCGCGGTCATCATGATCGAGCGGATCAGAATGCGGAAGATCGTAGCGGTCTCCGCCTACTTCATCGCCTATGCCACGTGGATACCCGTTGCAATCATCCCATTCATCATCGACGTTCCGAACCCCGGAGCCGTTACGCTGCTGCTGTTCTTCGTAGCAGTGCGCGGGGCCGCCGTTGCGTTCGTGACGCCGAGCTGGAACGGGTGGCTACGGGATATCGTGCCGCTCGACATCATGGGCGATTTCTTTGCCAAGCGTCTCAAAGTAGCCACCATTGCCGCGGCTGCAACGGCCCTGCTTGCGGCACTCTACATCGACTGGTGGAAGGGGTTTGCCGGGGACTCCAGCGAGATATTCGGATACTCGTACGCGATTCTCTTTGGCAGCATTCTCTTGGGATTCGGCGCCGTTCAATTCATGGCGCGAATGCCTGAACCTCAAATGCCGCGCCCCGAGGGCCCACCGCAGCCGGTGCTCCGAACACTGGGCGCTCCATTTCGCGACAGGAATTTCCGCGGGCTCATCAACTTCATGTTCATGTGGAACTTTGTCGCCCAGTTGGCCGTTCCGTTCTTCACCGTCTACATGCTCGTGCGGTTGGAGATGCCGCTGACATTGGTGGTTGCGCTCGGCGTCCTGAGCCAGGTGGCGAATGTGCTCTTCCTGAACGTATGGGGAACCTACGTCGACCGATTTGGCAGCAAGGCCGTCCTTTCACTTTCCTCTTCCCTCTACTTCTTCGTCATCCTGGGTTGGACGTTCACGACCCTGCCTGACAAATACACCCTCACCATGCCGTTGCTGGTGGCGCTGCATATTCTCATCGGCATCGCGAGCGCGGGAATCAACATCGCCTCGACGACTATACGAATGAAGATGGCTCCCGCAGACCAATCGACCTCCTACCTCACCGGAGTGTCGCTTGCGTCCAGCGTCGGCGCCGGCATCAGTCCCCTTCTCGGCGGAGCGTTCGTGGACTACTTCAGCGTTCGCCATCTCCAGATTGCGGTCGAATGGGTCTCGCCGAATAGGACGGTCGAGTTCCCTGCGCTGAATCTCTCAGGTTACGACTTCCTGTTCGCCATCGCGTTCGTCCTGGGTCTGTTCACTCTGGGCATGCTCGGCAGGATCAAGGAGGAAGGCGAGGTGGAGGAACGCGTCGTCATGGACGAGCTGATGACCCAGACACGCTCCAATCTTCGTTCTCTCAACACGGTGCCGGGTCTCAGCGTATTGGCCCACTTTCCGGTGTCATCGCTCCGGTACGTGCCGGCATTCCCGGGTCTCGACGTGGCGGTTGGCGTGACCGCCTTCCAGATAGCGTCATCCACGAGAATGGCGGTCGAGGGGGTGACTCGCGGCGGCGCAGTGGCCAGGCAAATACAGTCACGGGTCAACCGGACCGTGGTGGACATGGCGCAGCAGGTTGACGACCTCGGCAAGCAGGGCGTGGAAGTCGCATTGGGTGCGACTTTTGGGACCATAAAGGCCGCACAAGGCATGGGGCTCGGCGCTGAGCGACTGACGGAAGTTGCCATGAGGGGTACGCTCGATGCCCTGGACAAGGCGGGCGCGACGCCGCTAGACGCCCTGCGAGGCGCCGTTCACGGGGTAATTCGCGGAGCCGCGGAGACAAATCTCAGAATAGGGGAAGTGGCTCGCCATGCAATTGAAGCGGCTCGAAAGACTGCTTCTACACTTGGCGTGTCAGCGCAGGAGGCCGAACGTCATGCCGCCCAAATGGCCGTCGAGGTTGCGGAGGAGCTTGGCGGGCGTGACGAAGCTGAGATCAAGGCGGCAGTGCTCAACGAATTCATCGACTCCCCGGAGACCCCGGACGACCGCACTTCCTAGATCATCGGACCTGCTGCTGGAGTAGTCCTGCTCGGCAGAGTCCTATGTCAGCCTCTCGATGACCACCGTCGCGATGCCCAGGAAGAGCAAGATCCCCATGATGTCGGTGAACGTCGTGATGAACACCGCCGACGACACTGCCGGATCGAGCCCCGCCTTCCTCAACAAAAGCGGTACTCCCGCACCCGTCAGTCCGGCGATCACCATGTTCCCCAGCATGGCGATTGCAAGGACTGCGCCCAGCATGAAATCGCCCTTCCATGCGAAGGTTGCGATTCCGACCAGCAGTCCAAACATCAGTCCGTGGGCGACGCCGAGGGCCAGTTCCCTTGCGACCAGCTTCATTCCCTGGCTACTCGGCAGCTCCCCGAGCGCCATGCTGCGTACCGCCAGCGTGAGAGTCTGTATTCCTCCCATGCCCCCTTGGCTCGTCACCAATGGAAGCAAGACGGCGAGAGCGACCACCTGCCCGATGGTCGTCTCGAATAGGCCAATTGCCAGGGCGGCCAGAAACCCCGTGGCCAGGTTCACGCAGAGCCACGGGAGTCGACTCTTGAACGCGAGGCCGAGCGGACCGAATATCGTCTCGCTGCCCACGCCCGCTAGCTTGAACATGTCCTCAGTGGCTTCTTCCTTGAGTACGACCAGCACGTCATCGCTTGTAATGATGCCGTGCAGGACTCCCTCGGCGTCCACGACTGGCAGCTCGGTGATGTTGTGCTGGTGCATGATCCGCGCGCACTCTTCCTGGTCGGTGTCTACCGTCACGGAGACCACGTCGCCCTGGGTGACGTCGTAAACAGTCTGCTTATGTCGGGCAAGCGCAATGTCCACGATGGCGACGTGCCCGACCAGCTTCTCTTCCTCGTCTACCACCAGGGCGTAGCTGGTAGGTACGGATGAACGGGCGCGCATGCGAATGACGTCGAGGGCCAGCATCGCAGTAAGGCTGCTGTTCACCGCGAGGAACTTTGGGTTCATCAGCCTTCCGGCGGTGTTATGTGCGTACACCTTCGGTTCGGAGGAGGCAAGATTCCGATCGGCATTCGTCCTGTTCATCACATCGATCAACAGACGGGGCGTCGAGCGCGCAGCTGTCTGCACAGCCTCATCGCGGTCAACGTAGTCGAAGACTTCCGCCGTAGCTTGGTACGTCATCCTGCCGTCAATGCCATACTGGGATTCCCATAGCGAGCCCCCGGATGCCCCCGGCGTTCGACGCCGGTCAGCGCAGGTGGCCTGCTACAGCTTCTAGTATCATCAATGTACCGACTCCAAACTCGCAAGAACTATATGGTTCCGTTTCTTCGCAAAGTGGAATCGTTTAAGTGCCTGTCCAATGAACCAATCGAAACCGTTCGTGGTGAGCTTGTCGAACCATGAATTACACTTTCACCCTTCGACGGGCTCAGGGTGAACGGAGCCCTTTTAGACACTCTCTCAGACTCGTACAGACTGCGTCGTTGCCCCGTCAGTACCTCTCGGTGATATCATCAATCTGCAATCTTGAAGCGGAGCGGACCATGTTTGACTTTCACACTCACACTTTTCTCAGCGATGGAGTGCTCTCTCCCGTCGAGCTGATCCGGCGCGCCCACGTCGCCGGCTATAGGGCAATGGCCATCACCGACCATGTCGGACATGGGAACCTCGAATTCATCCTCAAGGCCCTGATCACGGACTGCGCAGTCGCCTCAAAGCGGTGGGACATCCTCGCCCTGCCTGGAGTCGAGATAACCCACACGCCCAAGGACGATATCGACTATCTCGCGCGAGCCGCGCGAGAACTGGGGGCGAAGGTCATCAACGTTCACGGAGAGACCATCAACGAACCCGTCGAGCCGGGCACAAATTACGCCGCATTGTCCTCGGACCACGTCGATGTCCTCGCCCATCCCGGTCTCATTCACCCGGAAGAAGCGCAACTTGCCGCCAGAAACGGCATCTTCCTGGAGGTCTCTGCACGGAAGGGTCATGGCATGGCAAACGGTCACGTCGTCCGCATGGCCAAGAGCGCGGGAGCGCGCATGGTGCTTGACTCCGACGCCCACGAGCCCGGCGATCTCCTCACGCCTGAGTACGCCATGAAAGTGGCAAGAGGGGCGGGACTGGATGAAGAGGAGGCAAGGGCGCTCTTGGAAGACGGCCCCAGAGTCTTCCTCGAAAAGCTCGGCATCCAATACGAGGGAGACTACTCCCTGCGATAGCCCGGTCTTCCCCAAGCGCCGATGCTCTGCGCCCCGGCATACCTTTGTGCCGTGAGTGTTCAGACTCGGTGAGAACGCGGGATACCCAACTACCGTCATTCCCGCATAGAGCCTGCCCCCGTGAAGACGGGGGCGGGAATCCAGTCCCCTCTCCCGTTCGTGGGAGAGAGCTTGCCCCATACTGGATACGGGGCCGAACGGGGGTGTCAGCAACCGCCGTGTGGCTACGAGAAAGCACGTTCGGCCTGAGCCTGTCGGAGGCGCTCTTTTCCCCTCTGCGCTCTCTGTGCCCTCTGCGGTGACTCTTCATCCTGTCTTGGGCAGCTATTTGAAAGCCTGCCAACACGGCAATTGCCTTAGCTTTTCCCGCGAATGTATAATGAAGGTCAAGTTCGTACACCACCAGACAGACGGAGGCGGACACATGGCCATCGACACGATAACCGAGACCGGTACTTGGGTAGTCAAGACTGGACACGCGCAGATGCTCAAGGGCGGCGTCATCATGGACGTCGTAACGGCGGAGGAAGCCAGGATCGCTGAGGACTCAGGCGCCTGCGCCGTGATGGCGCTGGAACGAGTTCCGTCCGACATTCGTAAAGACGGCGGCGTCGCACGCATGGCCGACCCCACCAAGATCATCGAGATCAAGGAGGCCGTGACGATACCGGTGATGGCCAAATGTCGCATCGGCCACTTCGTTGAGGCGCAGATACTCGAAGCGCTGGAAATTGACTATATCGACGAGTCCGAAGTGCTCACGCCCGCCGACGAAAACAACCACGTCGACAAGCACGGCTTCAAGGTGCCGTTCGTCTGCGGAGCGCGCGATTTGGGAGAGGCGCTTCGGCGCATCGGCGAGGGCGCTGCCATGATTCGCACGAAGGGCGAGGCCGGCACGGGCAACATCGTTGAGGCCGTGCGCCACGCGCGGACCGTTCTCGGCGAGATACGCCGCATCCAGAACATGACCGAAGACGAACTGATGGCGACCGCGCGCGACCTCAGGGCGCCCTATGACCTCGTAAAGTCCGTCCACGAAACGGGTCAGCTTCCGGTCGTGAACTTCGCCGCAGGCGGCATCGCGAGTCCGGCGGACGCAGCGCTGATGATGCAGCTTGGCGTTGACGGCGTGTTCGTCGGTTCCGGCATCTTCAAGTCCCAGCGGCCCGACCTCATGTCCGCCGCCATCGTCAAGGCGACGACGAACTACAACAACCCCGACGTATTGGCGGAGGTCTCACGCGGTCTGGGCGACTCGATGCCCGGTCTCGACGTGCGCACGATGCCCGTCGAGGAACAACTGGCGGTCAGGGGCTGGTAGGCTTGACGAATATCGGAGTCCTGGCCATTCAAGGCGATTTCCTGGAACATCGCCTCATGATCGAGGGACTCGGAGCCGATGCGCCGGAAGTGCGTCTTGGCAAGGACCTTGATGGGCTCGACGGCCTCGTGATTCCGGGTGGCGAGAGCACGACAATCGTCCAGCTTCTCGACATCTTCGACATGCGCGATACCGTCGTGGGTCTCGTCCGCGAGGGAATGCCGGTCTGGGGAACCTGCGCCGGAATGATCGTCCTGGCCGACAGGCTCACTGACCATCGCCCGGAGCCGCTGCACCTTATGGACATCGAGGTGAGCAGGAACGCATTCGGCAGCCAGGTCCACAGCTTCGAGGCCGACCTTGAGCTGGACGGAGTCGCCGGCGCTCCCTTCAGGGGCGTCTTCATTCGCGCCCCCGTGGTCAACACGGTCGGGAAGGGCGTCGAGGTGATCGCTCGTCTGGACGACGGTCGTCCCGTCGCCGTCCGCGAGTCCCACATGCTGGCGACGGCGTTCCATCCTGAATTGACGGGCGACTCAAGAGTTCACGAGCTATTCTTGGATATCGTGCGTGGAGCAAAGGGAACGTAGCCGCCATGATTCGTTCGTCGCGTACCGCAGACGTTATTCGCTACGGGATATTCGGAGGCCCGGCCCCGGGCAACCGGGCATTCCCTCTCGCTTCCGTAGGCAATCAATCTTCACCGGCCATGTCCAAGCGCGAGGTGATGTCCTCCGCCGCTTCCCTGCGTAGCAAGGACACCCATTCATTGACCCTGGCTCATGGCCGCTACGTACCGGCGATTGTCGCTGCAAAGCCCCGGGCAACTGTCCGAGCCTGGGAGGTGACACAGATGCTTGTCGATTCCCCGGAAAGTGCCGCCTGCCACGAAGTCTTCGGCATCCTCTTCCGGGAAATAGCCCATCGCGGAGGCGAGCGACTATTTCTTCGTCTTCGCGAGGACGACCCGCTCGTACGGATAGCGGCCACCTGTGGCTTCACCAAGTACGGCGAAGAGACGCTGTTGGCCGGGCCGAAGGTCAGTTTCCCCGGTGTGTCGACACAGGACATCCGCCCCGTAAAGCCGGTTGACGAGCACGACCTGTTCCGGCTCTACAACGCATCTACGCCATCCCGCGTCCGCTTCGCCCTGGGCATGACCGCCGACCAGTGGCGCGCTGCACGGGAACCGGCAGGCTGGCGAAGCCGCGAGTACATCTACCGCCGGGACGACGCGGCACAGGGCTGGGCGCAGGTCATCCGAAAAGGCCGCTCAGCCATACTCACCCTGATGAGCCATCCGGACGCCGCCGACTCCGTTCCCGCTCTCGTTACGCACGGAATATCTCGCTCCTGGGCAGTCGGCAGCTGGTACGTCTTGGCAAGTGGCCATCAAAGCCGGTTGCAGGCTCTCATGGGACAGCGCGGCCACTGGGAGGTCGCACGATACGTCACCATGGCCAGGGCGATCACCAGTCCTGTGACTGTAGCTGAAGCAAGCCGCGCCGTCCGTATCGCCGGCCTAAACCCCGCCGTCGACCTCTCCGAACGCTACCAGTCGTCCACCAGAGAAAAATCGTACGCAGCACCCAATTCTTAATACTTTTCTACATACCATGCAGCAATGGATTGAAACAGACCTCGAAGAGGTCATCGAAAAACTCCCTCCCCGCATTGCCGAAAGACTCGTCAACCGGGAGGACAGCGACGAGCTTCTGGAAGTCGTCCTCGACCTCGGGCGACCGCCTGAAGCCCGTTTCCCCGACGAGAGCGTGGTCCTCAGCGACCGGGAGATCGACCACAACGACATCGAGTACGTCACGCGAAACATCAGCCCGTTCGGGGCCGACAACAGGGCGGGTATCGAGCGCACCCTGCATCGTATCTCCGCCATCAGGAACCGCACGGGGAAGGTTGTTGGCCTGACCGTCCGAGTCGGACGCGCCGTATACGGCACCATCCGCATCATCGAGGACATCGTCCGGACCGGCGAGAGTATCCTCCTCCTCGGCAAGCCGGGCGTGGGCAAGACGACCATGCTCCGCGATGTCGCGCGGGTGCTCGCCGACGACGCGGGAAAGCGTGTGGTAATCGTCGACACCTCCAACGAGATCGCGGGCGACGGCGACATCCCACACCCCGGTATCGGAACGGCGCGGAGAATGCAGGTGCCGTCACCCGACCAACAGCACGCGGTCATGATCGAGGCCGTCGAGAACCACATGCCCGAGGTCATCATCATCGACGAGATCGGCACTGAACTGGAGGCCAACGCTGCTCGCACCATCGCCGAACGGGGTGTGCAGCTTGTCGCCACGGCCCACGGCAATACCCTCGAAAACCTCGTACAGAATCCGACGCTTTCCGACCTCATCGGCGGAATCCAGGCCGTCACCCTCGGCGACATCGAGGCCCGCAGACGTCGCACTCAGAAGACCGTCCTCGAACGCAAGGCTCCGCCCACGTTCGACGTCCTCGTCGAGATCCAGGGCCGCAACCGCGTGCTCATCGCGCTGGATGTTGGCGAGACCGTAGACAAGGTGCTTCGTGGATTCCGTGTCTCCCTTGAGAACAGGTGGGTCGAGCCTGACGGCGAGCTCCGACGCGCGCACGTCGACCGCAGTCCATCCATCCTCGTGCAGGGCACTATGGGCGAACGGAACCGTTACGACCACAGGCGGGATGAGAGTCCGCCACGTTCCCTCACTGCCGAAGTGAATTCACGGCGCGAGACCGATGATGTCGACGAGTCTGACAACGGTTTGGTCACAGTCCTGCCGTACGGCGTGAACAAGGGAAAGCTCCAACAGGCGCTCCACACGGTCGACGCCCCGATCCGGCTGGTCGACGACCTCGAAGACGCCGAGCTCGTCCTCACCACCAAGAGCTTCTACCGGCGTCGCACCAACGCGCTGCGTCAGGCGGAGGAGCAGGGGAGACCCGTCTACGTGCTTCGCAAGAACACGACGCCACAGATTCACCAGTTCTTCCGCGCCATCACCCGCGACGACGGCGCCCACCGCCAGAACCAGGCCCGCATAGCAGGAGCCATCCAGGAAGCCGAACAGGCCGCCGAGTTCATCAAGCAGGGCGAGCGTCAGGCCGAGCTAACCCCCCAAAGCTCCTACGTCCGCCACCTCCAGCACCAGATAGCCGAACGCCACGGCCTCTCATCCTCAAGCTCCGGCCGAGAACCCACCCGCCGCGTAGTCATGTTCGACGGGTGAACCTTTTAATCCCCTCTCCCGTCGTGGGAGAGGGCTAGGGTGAGGGTTGGGAGTCTATTGTCATCCCCTTGCGTGTTTTTACAAGATACTCGTCATTCCTGCGAAAGCAGGAATCCATCGGATCCCATCAGCGAGAATACGGCGTTGTGGCTAAGAATCAATAGAAGGAAGTAGCGCCCCATGAGCACATCGACTACCGGCAGGCTGATACGTCTAACAATTCACCTTGAGCAGCAGCCCGAGGGAGGCTACACCGTCACCGCTCCGCAACTGCCCGGACTCGTCACAGAAGGCGACACCGTCGCCGAAGCTATGGCAAACGTCGAGGACGCTCTAGCGGCCCTCCTCGAACTCTACGAAGATACGGGCAAAGAGATACCCAGCGGCTTGATTGTCGACGAGCAAGACAAGCGCCGCATCCGACACGAGGCCCTCATAGCCGTATGATCTACCGGGAGGTAGTCAGTCAGGAAGAAACTATAAAGAGGGTAATCTGCTCATGGAACATGACCAGTGTCATAACATAGCATTTCTCTGCGTATCGGAGCGCCTAACATGGTATCTCTCCTACGAGAAGGTCAAGGAGGCTTTTCATGACATCCCTTCAGATTTTCGGAGCCGGATAGCTTACGTAGCGCATTTCGATGATGCAGAGATAGCAAAGCTGAAAAATGCCCTAGCCAAGGATACCAACGCCGAAAGTGCAATTGACAGTTTCTTCTGTAGTGCACTTGTCCGAGAGATTGGTTCCGATCCCTGCATTGAGAATCGTAGAAAGTTGGTATTCCGAAAATTCAATTCATTTATAGCACATGGGCTGTATGTCCAACTCAAGAAAACGGGGGGCACTGGTGTAGACGAATGGTTGAGAGAGATAGAAAGATACTATGAATATGATGATGAGTTCATAAATTTCTATACGGAAGGACGATACGCTTTGAATCTACAGAAGAGCGGTCTGAAGGTAAAGATGAAGCCCTATAATGATGGAGGGCCCGATTTGCAGATATCGACAGGACTTCTTTCATTTGATATAGAGGTAACTCGGTTTGTGGGCGATATATCGCTTGAGAAGAAAATGAGCCTTGGAGAAGATGAGACTCCTCGTCTTATAGAGATGCCGGATAAGTCACAGGATGTATGGTCTAAAATTGAAGGAAAAATGAAACAATTAAAGAAAAACAAAAACGGCTTCATTCTGCTTCGTTCTGATAATATCGGCATTGATTGGGTTGAGTTTGAGAAGAATGCCAATGACATATCGCGTTTTGATGAAAAGCTTTGTGCTGTCATATTCGTCGATGGTTGGACTAGACCAAAAGTCATTTCCAATTTGCGTGCAAGAGTACCTGCTGAGGAACTGACTCCCATCTTACAGAGAATCATAGAAAGCATAACACAACCTACTCACGATTGGGTAGTTGACTTGCAACGAATGTGTAAGAACCTATGAGTACCAGTGACATTGAGAACGACAAGAAGGTTCATGCCTAGGGACATCGGCTGAACGGTCTACACTCGATAATCAGACGAAGCCACTCCTGTTCTGCACTCCCGCCTTTACTTTAGAGAATTATGTAGCTAAATACTCATCTGTTCAGTTTGTGCTCATAACCTCTGAACCGATCCCGATTACCTTGCAGTCATTCAGATGGACGGACATGCCGAGTCCGCCGTTTCGTATTTCTATAGGGTCTGCGTTTATGAAATGACGGGTTCTTTTGCAAGATAGGGTTTCCACAACTAGAAGCCTTTGCGGACTCTGAACCCCGCGCTACTCCGCTTCCTCGTTTTCGTGGCTTCCTCTGCCTTGTCAATGTCTACCGTCCGGAAGTCCTTGTCGGCAAGGATGCGCTCGTCTTGCGTCTGCCAGTCCTCGCGGTTCGGCTTCACTATCGGCGTGACCTTCTGCGCCACGTCGCGCCAGTCCTTGAACGGAACGATCATGCCCGCCGCTTGCGCTGGGGTCTTTTCTCCAACTCCCATGTGAGGACGGAACCAATTGAAGTCAACCGCCCATCCGTCCAAGTAGTTCTGCCCCGTCTCCCGCGTCTTCATGGAACGGAGAACCTTATCACGCTCTCTGATTGTGCCTTGCATCCGCTCGGATAGGTTGTTGTTGATCTCTGCCCTCAATCCCTCACTCTTGAGGTGTTCGGTCTTGGGAAACACCTTCTTGATTGCGGGTGTGTAGCTGGTGAGCTTGTCCGTTCGGATTACTTCGGGAGTATTCGCGGCGGCTTCCTTTGCCTTTCGCATCACGATTTCACCTGCCCTCGTGTCACGCTTTGGCGTTAGGTGCGTCGCAAGTAGGTAACGGCTTCGCTTGTCCTGTACGTTCCACAACCAATACTTGTTTTTACCGACCTTCACTTCCATTTCATCGGCTACCCATTCCTTGCCAGTCGGAACCTTGTGCTTTCGCATCTCTTCCGCCGCACCGCGTGAGTAGCCTTGAACCCAACGAAAGACGCTGGCTTCGTCGGGCGGGTCCGTGCGGAACGTGCGTCCGATACTCCGAGCGGCTTCACGGTATGATTGGCCGTCGAAGTAGCCTTGTAGGGCCGCGCCGACTTGCTGGATTGGGAAGTGACGCCGTTGCTGGAATGCGTCTGGCTCACGGAATTTCTTTCCGCACGTCTTGCAACGGTAGCGTTGCTTCCCCGCTTGGAAACCGATCTTGATGATCCTGCCGCTGTCGTTGTTCGGACAAGAGACGGTGTATTCCTCTGTGCGTTTGAAGGTGGTCATCTTCTCCGTCGCCTCGTGCTTCTGAGGAATCGAGGTGTTGCAGAAATTCGTCGCTCGCTACCTGGTGGGGTGGGAACTACCCCATAGACATCTTCCCGAAGTTCCCGAAGGTGCTGGGTCGCTTCTTTATCCTTCTCTACTTGTTCAAATAAGCCACGCTCATGGGCGAACTTCCACAATTGGCCGAATCCCTCACGTTGTTTCTCCATACGCTTGTCATACCCCTCAATGACCTCATCAACGCCCTGCAAAACTTCATGGAGTCTTTGGTCAAATACCTTCCGTAGAATAATCACGGGCAAGACTGCTGACCCCAGACAGGCCACGACCGTTAGAGGCACAATCAACCAAAGTGGTGCGTTCGCTATTGCTGCCACAATCAGCCCCCCTGCCCCCAAAAATCCCGGCCATGCCCGCAAGAACGTATAGGCAAGATCAACCTTACTTGCTGTTTTCCAGAAACCCCCTTTTGTCCGTGCCATGTGTCCGCGCCCCCCTCAAGGCTGGTACAGACTATATCACCCGAAACCCTATTTTGCAAAAGAACCAAATGACGACCTATTGTACCTTGCACTTGGACTAACGGCTCTTCGTCCACTTCCTCAAGGTCACTTAACCGTTTGAGAATCACTAGGTCGCTGTCAGTTACAGGATCGATTTTGCACCGGACCCCGAAGTTGCGCTCAAGGGGTTCACCGTGCGCATACTTCCACCACAAGTTGACGATGTTGGTGCTCTGAGAGGAAAACGTCTCACGTATGGAAACGCTTTGTCCGACATATTGAGCAGCGGCCACCGGTTTACCAATGACCGTCTTTAGCAGGCTGAATAGTTCAACTCTACTCCAAGTCTTGTCAATATCAGGTTCAACCAGCGGCGGAAGAGCCGTCGATGTGGGCGTGGGGGTAGAAGTTGGAGTCAATGTAGACGTGGGAGTTGGGATAGAGGTCGGTGTTGAGGTAGGCAGGGGAGTAGGCGTAGGTGTCGCTGTTGCAGTGGGCGTCGGCGTTGACGTACGGACGGGAGTCTGAGGCGGTCTAGGCAGACGATGTGACTGAAGATGTCGTTCAGGCGGCTTCGGTTCGGCGGTGGGTGTTGCTGTTGGCTCTCTTGTCACTATTGGCCTTGGCGTATAAGTACTCCAAGGTGTCGGAATCGGCGTATGCGTAGGCAACGGTGTATACGGCGTATATGTCGGCAACGGAGCCGCAGTCGGAGGCGGAGCCGTCCTCTCCGGCTCCCCGCAGGCGACGGCAAACGCCATTACCACGAGCGCCGCGAGAACGATCACGCGCATCAAGAAGCCCCCTCATGGACAGGTTGCGAATGCTTACGACGCTTCCTTCCCCACATAGGGCCATTCGGGGGCGCAGAGCGCACCCTGTGTCGTGGTCTTGCCCACATATCGCGGACAAAGACCCTCTATGTGAGGTATTCGTCGTAAGCATAGCTACCTTATCACCGCCAAAGTTTCCAAAGCAAGCAGCATCGGAGCAAGTGCGTCGTACCCCTTCCCCAAAAAACATCCGCACTTGACCAACAAGAACACATGACCTATCATAGTCCTGTGACCACGGGCCGCCCGCCCAACGTCCTATATTGGCAATGTCACAAGATATCCGCGAATGTCCGTCAAAATTTACTCCAGCGCCTTCATGCCAACAGCTGCCTACCGATCGGCTTCTCCAACCTCCCATATTTACAATTTCACAATACGTCCGCGAATGTCCGTCAAAATTTACTTCAGCGCCTTCATGCCAACGACTGCCCACCGACCGGCATCTCCAGCGTCCTGTATCGGCAATGTCCCAAAATGTCCCCGAATGTCCCTCAAATTTCATGCTCCCACCCTTATCCCCAACAGCGCCAGCCCACCCCCTACGCAATACTCTCTACTTTCTCCCTCCCCCTCCTTGCGGCGTCCCACTACCGAAACGTAGAATGAGGCCCGACTACTGAACGACTCTTGGTGAACATCTTTGCTTTTCATCTCGCTTGAGGGGGGAGAGGGCGCGGGCAAGACCACTCAAGCCGCCATGCTGACCGAACGCATCGAGGCAGCGGGACTCCGCTGTCTGCGGGTGCGCGAACCGGGCTCGACCGACCTTGGTACCGACCTCAGGAAACTGATAAAGCGGTCGAACACGTCGGACGAAGCCATGTCCCGCGCCGCCGAGCTATTCCTCTTCGCCGCCGCCCGCTCGGAGCTTGTCACGAAGGTCATCGGCCCCCAGAGAGACGACCCCGACCTCGTCGTCGTCGCCGACCGCTACGCCGACTCGACCGTGGCCTACCAGGGGTACGGACGCGGTATCGACATCGAAACGGTCCGGACCATGAATGCCCTCGCCACTCACGGAGTCATGCCCGACCTGACCATCCTGCTGGACTGCCCCCCGGATGTCGGCATCTCCCGCGTCCGTGGACTCCAACTCCAGATGCCTTTGGACACCATGAAGTCGATCCAGGACAGCGAACGAAACGCCGAGGGAATGAAGTTCGAGGAAGAACCCGCCGAGTTTCACGAGCGAATTCGCTTGGGGTTCCTCGCGCTGGCAGACCAGGAACCCGACCGCTGGCGAGTGATTGACGCCGCCCGGCAGGTGGACGCCGTCAGCGACGACATCTGGAATATCGTTCGAGAGAGACTTCCCACACCCATCCCTTCACCCGTGGAGTAACCCATGACCCCTGAGGAGATCGACGAATACCTACGAGAGCCGCATATCTGCGACCTTGCCACGGTGAGACCCGACGGTTCCCCCCACGTTGCGCCGGTATGGCACCATTACGACGGCGAGAATCTCATAGTCCTGGCCGATGACTCCGCCGTCAAGGTGAGGAATATCCGTCACGATCCGCGTGTAGCGGCGAGCATCGCAACGCACTCCAGCCCGTACAGGGCGGCAATAGTCAACGGAGTCGCCTCCCTCTCGTACGAGAACATCCCCGAATACGTCGAGGCGATGGCGATCAACTACTTGGGCGAGGAAGAAGGTCGCGCCTACACCAGGGCTACCCTGCCTGAGTCGAACTTCGTCGTCATCACGATAACGCCCTCCAAGATCATCGCCTGGAACTACGACGAGTAGGTATTCATAACTCACTCGTTTAAGTTGCTTCCTCCTCCTGGCACCATGATCCCATCCCTATCCGGAGTCTACGCTTGACTTCCTCGATTACCGTGCGCCCATTCACGTGGGACGACCTCGCAGGCTGGACAAGGCTGTACAACGCGGCGTTTGGCATTACCGGCGCCGAAACGGAGCTTGATGGCCCGTCGATGAAAGACCACCTAACCCTGCCGGGACTTGATCCGGAGCGGGACTGCTTCATCGCGCAGGACTCCGTCGCCGACATCGGTTTGGCGATAGTGTGGCCGGAACTCCCGATCCGTCGAGCCGTTATGGAACTGGGCATTCTTGACACAGAGCCGGCACAAGCAGCGATATTGGCGCTCATCCATGCGGCAATTGTCCGGGCGCGAAAATTGGAGGTGTCGAAGCTCCACATTCAGGTCCGGTCCAACGACGAGTCCAAGATACGTCTGCTCCAAGGCGTCGGCTTCCAACCCGTGCGCCGGTACGCGACGATGCGATGGCGAGGCGGGACTCTGGGCGAGACGGAGCTGCCCGACGGCTTTACCCTGAGGGCATTCCGTGCAGACCGTGACATCCAGGCACTCACGGACATTCAGAACGCGGCCTTTGGCGACTCGTGGGGCTTCTCGCCCAACACGGTCGAGCAGATCAAAGCAAGGGTCGTCGCCAAGTCCACGACCCCGGAGGGCATCATCTTCGTCACGCACGATGACGACGCAGCCGCCTACAACTGGACGGTCCGCCCTGCGGGACCGGGTGGAAAGCTGGGACGCATAGCCATGACAGGTGTGCATCCCCTTTTCCAGGGACGGGGACTGAGCCGCCCCACGGTGCTCGCCGGGATGCGGTGGCTGAGGTCCCAGGGCGTCGAGACCATCGAGTTGGAGATGGACTCGTCAAACCTGTCGGCGGCGAGGGTCTATGAGTCGCTGGGGTTCGAGAGAGTCTCGGAGTCCGTGTGGTACGAGCTGCCAGTGAGCGATTAGCCTGCCGCTATCGACGATGAGTGCGGCCCCAGGATGACGGAGTCGTATACGTCAAGCGTTCGCCTTCCCACCATGTCCCAACCCAGGGTCTCGGCGTGAGACCGCGCCGCGCGGCCCATGCTCTCCCGAAGTATGGGATTGTGGAGCAGGGTGTCGATCTTCTGAGCGAAGGGTTCCGGACACCTTCTATCGATCAGATAGCCCGTTTCTCCTGACCGGACAAAGCTGCGAGGCCCGCTGACGCGGGAGGCGATTACGGGTACTCCGCACGCCATCGCTTCAAGTGCCACGAGCCCGAAGCTCTCATAGTAAGAGGGCATCACGTAAACATCGGCGGCGTTGTAGTAAACGCTCAGCTGCTCCTGGGAAACTGCGCCCGTGAAGATGATCCTGTCTTCGAGCCCCAGCGACCGGGCCAGATCGCGGAGTCTCTCAAGTTCAGGGCTGTCCTCTTCGTCTCCTCCGACGATTACCACCGTGTTGTCGGCCCGCTCATCGAGAGTCGCCATGGCCATGAGCAGAATGTCGAACCCTTTGAGTGGCTCAACTCTGCCAACCGAGAGGACTATATTGCGGTCCGGCAGTCCGAGTGATCGCCTTGCCTCCGACTTTTCGCTTGGACTGAACATCTCAAGGTCGACTCCCGCCGGCAGGACGCTGATCTTGGCGGTCCCCGTTTCGTAGAGACGGGATATATCGGCACGCTCCTGCTCCGTCGACACGATGATCGCGTTAGCGTCCGCGATGACGGCGCGTTCGGCCTCTATCCTGCCTTGCGGTTCCTGCTCGCCGACCCGCGCCAGCATCTTGGTCAACGCGGTCGTGTGGAACATCGTGACGTGAGGGACCTGCCACATCTTCGAGAGCTCGTTGGCCGCGACGCCTGAAAGCCAGTAGTGTGAGTGAACAAGCTCATACGTCAGGCGGTGCTCGCTTCGATACGCCTCGACGCTATCCACGAACGACGGCACGTGCTCCTGGAGACCCTGCTTGGGTTCATCTACCGGACCCGCTTCCACGTGGATGACGCGCACGAATGGAGTTATGTTCACGACCTTCTCGCCGTGCACAGCGTCGTTGCGAGTGTAGATGTCGACCCTGCAGCCAGCCTTCGCCAATTCGCGCGCCAAGTATGTGACATAGACGTTCATTCCGCCCACGTCCCGCGCCCCGAGCCTCCCGGCCGCGCAGCTGTGCATTGTCAGCATCGCGATGTTTCGCATTGGTCCCGCCGTGCCCTGCCTACCTGCGAATCCGAATCGTGTAGATCGACCTGTCCTCGGCCCCAAGGTCGTACTTGTACCGTTCCGTGCCGCGCAGAAAATCGTAAGTCCGTTTGCCGGACTCGATGGCGTCCTTGATCGTCCACGCCTTGTTTACGAAACCGACGCTTAGCTGAGAATACACCGGATCGTACCCGCTGTTATAGAGGAGATATGAGTCTTCATAGTCGAAATTGATGCAGGCCGCAACCCTCACGCCATCGAGCTCAAGCATCGACAGCTTCAGGCTTCCACGGTCTGCCGCCTCCTCTGCAATCTCGGTAAAGAACCATTCTCGGGCGTCAGTCATGAACTCGGCCTTCTCGGGACTGCTCATGCGGTGCAGCCTGAAGAAGTCGGGAAGGCAACCGGACAGCATATCCGGCGTGCAGTCGTACTGAACGACGTCGCCGGCGTTGCCGAGCTTGCGAATTTTCCGCCGCAGCTCATGTCGGTACTTCTTGCCCAGTCCCATCACGTAGTCGTCCCATTCAGTGGGAAGGCTCTTGATCGGCGCCTTGTCCTCCACTTCTATGGAAATGTGCCACGACCTGCCGTTCGCGGCTTCGGCAGCGCTCTCCATCGTTGGCGAGCCCTCCGGTACGGATTCGAGGTCCAGAGTATCCCACTCCCATGTGTCTATCTCGTCGAACACCGCGGGGTAGAAGGTGTCCTCCGCTCCCCTGGACACGAGAAAGTCCCGGTAGTCGAAGAGGTCGGTGTCGCCCATAAATGTGACCGCTCCGCCGGCAATGTTCATGGGAGCTATCCCCACGAGTTTGCCGTTGTCATCCCTGACTCTGATGAGGCGGGTCTTGGATTCGTCGCCGAAGTGCTTAAGCCAGGTCGTTTGCCACCACGGAGCTACGAAGACCGTGTTGGTCCAACACGAAGGGAGCAGGTCTCCCCAATCGCCTTCGATCCCTTCTCCAGGGATGCTGTCCACGGTAACGGCCACGCTAGTCGCTCCTCGTCATCGCCCGGAATTCCTCACGGAGACCGAGGTCGCTCTCGAACGCGCCGCGATGGGCGGAGGTGATCATCCTGGTTCCGGGTTTCTTCACGCCACGCAGGGACATGCAGAGATGCTCGGCTTCCAGGACCACTCCGACTCCCTTTGGGCGAACGACGTTCACGAGAGCGTCGGCAATTTGGACGGTGAGCCTCTCCTGCATTTGAGGCCGCCGCGCCAGGATATCCAGGGCCCGCCCGATCTTGCTCGCCCCCACGACACGACCGTCCGGCAAGTATCCCACCGATGCGGTGCCGATGAAGGGCAGCAAATGATGCTCGCACATCGAGAAGAATGGCAGGTTGGCGAACGCGACCAGCCCGGCGTCCGTCCCGTCAAACGTCGTTTCGAGGACTTCCGAAGGATCACGTTCCAGCCCCGAAAACAGGTCGGCGTACAACTCCGCCACGCGTCGGGGAGTATGGGCCAACCCCTCGCGCTGTGGGTCTTCGCCGACGGCGTCCAGAATGGAGACCACCGCCTCGCGGATCTGTTCTTGGTCGATCAAAGGGGCAGTTCGTTCAGTGGGAAACAAAAGGTGCGATGCCTGAGTAGGATACCACTTTTCCGAGCATTGGGGCGTACGTTCCGCATGAAGAACCTTCACGCAGATAATGCGGCGATTCGGCCAAGGCGATTATTCCCTACGAAAATATCGATGTGTTATACTTGTGCGGGTGTGCCGCATAGGCGCCGAAAGTAGGGAGAGTACATGGTCGAGCAGCTAGAAGAAGCGATTGAGCGGGATGCTAGGCCCGCGGTTACGATGAAGTCATTGCTGGAGGCGGGTGTCCACTTCGGACACCAGAAGAGGCGCTGGAACCCGAAGATGCGCCAGTACATCTTCGCCCACCGCAATGGAATCCACATCATTGACCTTCAGCAGACCCTCCATTTCCTGGAGAGGGCGGCCGCCTTCGTCGAGGACGTAGCCGCGCAGGGCAAGAAGATCATCTTCGTAGGGACCAAGAAGCAGGCCCAGGACACGATCGTGAGCGAGGCCCAGCGTTGCGGGGCCTACTACATCAATACCCGGTGGCTGGGCGGGACGCTGACGAACTTCACGACCATCCAGAAGCGCATCGACTATCTTGTCGAGCTTGAGCAGCGCAAGGCGAAGGGGGAATTGTTCTCCCTTCCCAAGAAGGAGGCGCTCAAGCTGAACGACCAAATCAACCGGCTGAATCGCTATCTCGGCGGCATCAAGGAAATGACCGAGATGCCCGGCGCTCTCTTCATAGTCGACGTGGGGAAAGAGGGCATCTCCGTGAGCGAGGCCAAGAGAGTTGGCGTGCCGGTCGTCGCGCTCGTAGACACCGACTGCGACCCGGTTGAGATCGACTACCCCATCCCCGGCAACGACGACGCGATCCGCTCCATCCGGCTCGTCACGTCGCATATAGCCGACGCCTACATTGAAGGAACGAACCGCAGGCTTAACGACGACGGTCAGTTGAATGACGAACCCCTTGAGCCGCTCGCAGTAGGGCCCGAGGCGGCGCTTGAGGGCGTCCAGGACGTTGAGGAAGTAGTGCCGGTGGCGCCGGAGGGCTGATGTCCCCCAGCCGAATTACTGGCATTCACCCTCAGTGGATGGTGAAATAGATTTCGAGAACTGGCCCTTCGGGGCCAGCTTTTTGTGTGGCAATACTGCTCAGATAGAGCTTTAGTATCGAGGAGGCGACGTGGCGATCACAACGGCGGACATCAAGGCCCTGCGCGATTTGACCGGAGCGGGGATCATGGACAGCAAACGGGCGCTCGAAGAGGCCGACGGCGATATGGACAGGGCACAGGATATTCTCCGCGAAAAGGGAATCGCCTCCGCAGCCAAGAAGTCCGATCGCGAGACCGACCAGGGATTGGTCGAGTCCTACATCCACAGCGGCGGACGGATCGGCGCGATGGTTGAGGCCAACTGCGAGACCGATTTCGTCGCACGCACCGAGGACTTCAAGGCGCTCGCCCACGACATCGCCATGCAGGTCGCCGCGATGAACCCGACGTACATAAGCGAGTCCGATATCCCCGAGGGAGAGGACGTGAATCCTCAGGAAGCCTGCCTGCTCCAGCAGCCCTTCATCAAGGACCCCTCGATGACCATCGACGAAATGATACGGGAGCTGGTCGGCAAGCTCGGCGAGAATATCCGCATTCGCAGGTTCTCGCGCTACTCGCTTGGAGAATAGCCGGGTGTTGGACAGTCCTCAGTACCATAGAGTGCTCCTGAAATTGAGCGGCGAGTCGTTCAAGGGAGAGCATGGCTATGGTATTGATCCGGCGGCCGTCGCGTACATAGCCGGTGAGATCAGGGCCATCCACGATCTCGGCGTCGAAATCGGCGTCGTCGTCGGCGGCGGAAACATCTGGCGGGGCGCTGAGGCCGAAAAGCAGGGAATGGACCGTCCGATGGCCGACAACGCCGGAATGCTCGCGACGCTCATTAACTCCCTCGCCCTGCAGGACGCGCTCGAACGACTCCACGGCATCGATACGCGCACCCAGTCCGCCATCAATGTGCAGGAGGTCGCCGAGCCCTTCATCCGGCGACGCGCCATCCGGCACCTCGAAAAGAGTCGCGTCGTCATCTTCGCCGCCGGTACCGGCAACCCCTACATGACCACCGACTCCGCCGCTGCACTCCGCGCGGTCGAGATCAACGCTTCCATTCTCCTCATGGCGAAGCACGAGGTCGATGGCGTTTATTCCGCCGATCCTCGTGTCCATCCGGACGCCACCAAGTACGACTCCCTCACCTACCAGGAAGCCATCGAGCGGCGTCTTGAGGTTATGGACTGGACAGCCCTCACGCTCTGCATGGACAACGACGTCCCCATCCTCGTATTCGATATATTCGATGTGGGAAGCCTCCGGCGCATAGTCCAGCACGAATCGGTCGGTTCTCTCGTTCGCTCGTCCGCCTGAGCAACTCTGCTGACGGCGTAACTCCCCTTTGCTACAATAGCCCCAGTCTCATTCGACCGCCGGAAGCAGCCATTGCAGGGTCGAGACAGGAGGTGGCAGCCATGCCCGATGTCGACGAAGTCCTTTTGGAAATCGACGAGAGGATGGACCGATCGATCGATTCTCTGGTGCGGGACCTGAACACCATCCGGACGGGTAGGGCGAATCCGGCCCTGGTCGAGACCCTCATGGTCGACTACTACGGTACGTCTACTCCCTTGAACCAGATTTCCTCGATTTCGGTACCCGAGCCGCGTCTCCTCGTCATCCAGCCGTGGGACAAGCAGTCCATAGGCGATATAGAGAGGAGCATCCTCACCTCCGACCTCGGCCTCGTCCCCAACAGCGACGGCGCCGTCATCCGCATCGTCATCCCCGCGTTGACCGAGGAACGCCGCAGGGACCTGGTGCGTCTGGTTGGCAGGCGTGTGGAAGAGGGTAACGTTGCCGTCCGCAACATACGGAGGGACGGGCTGGAGACTCTCCGGTCCATGGAGAAGAACAAGGAAATTTCAAAGGACGAAATGCACAGTTCTCAAGAGGATCTCCAGCAGATCACCAACAGTCACACAGATAAGATGCAGGCGCTCGCCAACCAGAAGGAAGCCGAGGTAATGGAAGTCTGATGAGCCTGACTTCCAACGCGCATCGCGTGGAGACTGCCCACAATTCTCCCGCTGTGTCCGAGATCCCCGCTCACGTTGCCATAATAATGGACGGCAACGGTCGATGGGCAGAAGAACGCGGACTCACCCGCACCGACGGCCACCGCGCCGGAACCCAGAATATACGACGCATCCTTCATGCCTTCGCCTCCCACGGCGTTGAGTACCTGACGCTCTACGCCTTCTCTACCGAAAACTGGGAACGTCCCGCCGAAGAGGTCAAGGCCTTGATCGAAATCCTTGAGGACATGATTCGCAGGGAGACCGATGAACTCCATGCCGAGGGTATCCGGCTCGTCCACATCGGACGCCTCGACCGTCTTCCGAACGAGGTGCAGAGGGCCATCGCCGACGCCATCGAGATGACGAAGGACAATACCAAGTTCACCGTTGCGCTGGCATACGACTACGGCGGGCGCTCCGAGATGACGCAGGCCATCAGGTCAATCGTCGCCGACGGGATCCCCCCCTCAGAGATCGATGAGGCGTTGGTGGGCGGCTACCTCTACACCTCCGGCATTCCAGACCCCGACCTGATCATCAGGACCGCCGGCGAGATGCGGATCAGCAACTTCCTGCTGTGGCAGGCTGCCTACGCGGAGTACTATTCGACCGACGTGTACTGGCCCGAATTCGACGAATCTGAGGTCGACAAGGCTGTGGATGCCTATGGACGGCGTCGAAGGAAGTACGGTCGCGTCGCCGACATCGCGAGCCGGTAGCCCGGCGGCCGGTCTCAGTCCACCGCCTCGAAGCTCACCAGCTCGAACTGCGGATAGTCCTTGGCCAGCGTGTCCGACAGGCACTCGATGGACTGGACCATCCCGCTCTGCCTGACCACGGCCTCATATGCCGACGCGACACCGTCGGCGTCCAATGACCTGACGACGACCCGTTCCTCGAGACCGTCGTCCGACGTTTCCATGACTTCAGACTCGACGCGGCGTCCGGTCCACTCCCACCCCTCTCGCATGAACGCCTCCCGCTCCGCCATCTGGGCCCCTGGACTGGCGAGTGCGGGCCATCCACGGTAGGCGTCGCGCAGTTCCGCCATGCCCCCCGAGTGGGCGGCAACCCGACTCGCGAGGGCCGGTGTGAGCCTCGACCAGTACCTTCCGCTCGGCATGTCTATCACGTTGGGCGCCAAACGGTGACCGCCGGTATGCGAAAGCCTCCACACCCTGGTGGAGCCATTGGCGTACTTGGAATAGAGTTCGAGATACGTCGGTTGACCGATGGACGCACAGCAGATGTCCCGCGTGCCGTGGGTGCAGACCAGCAAGTCCCGTACGCCGTCATTGCGCTCTTCCCACCCGGCAAGCTCCTCATCCCCGCCATTGCCGAGAATCGTCGATACCGCGTCGAGAATGCGGTCGGAGGGAACGAGGAACTCCCGGCGCTCCATTTCCCGCACGGGCCCTTCGGGCCGCGAGAAGAGCATGACCCTCGTACTCCCTTCCACCGAGTATGTGTCGTCGGGCTGGATTACCTGGAGGCGTACATCGGGACGTTCCTCAAGGATGTTGGCCACTCCCGATGGAAACGCCGGAGAGTCCATGACCTCGTGCTCCCATGGAGTCGGGACTTCCAGCACGAGGCAGTGGTCCCACATGGGAGCCGATCCGCACGGGTCCTCGCCTTCCGCTTCTGAGAACACAGCACACATTCGACCACGAACGCCGGTAGCCTCTAGTGTCGTCACGAAATCATACCTCCGTTGGGTTCCACTTCGTCCGAAGTGTAGCAAAGTCGAACGGCGTTCGTCACTCGCAGCTCTGGATTGCACCTGTAGGTGCCCGCGACTAGAATTGTTCCCTGTGCAATCGAATTTGAGCCGGAGGAACTGGATGATCGAGCGACTGAAAGTCACCGAATTGGACTCTGTACGGGTTGCAGAGAGCGACCTGCGGGAGGTTGTGCTGGCGGTCTTTCTCAAGTGTGGCGTTCCCGAAGAAGACGCGAAGCGGGCGACGGACGTCCTGATCGCTGCAGACCTGCGCGGTGTGGAGAGCCACGGGGTCTCCAATGCACTGAGGGGCTACGTTCAGGGTTTCAAAGAGGAAGAAATCACCCCTGCCGCTGACTGGAAGGTCCTTAGGGAGACTCCCGCCACCGCGAGCATCGACTCCGATCGTGGACTTGGCATCGTCGTCGGCCCGAAGGCGATGGAGATCGCTATCGAGAAGGCCAGGAACGTCGGAGTGGGAGTCGTCACCATCCGAAACAGCCGCCACCTGGGGATGATCTCTTATCACGCGATGATGGCGTTGGAGCACGACATGATCGGCATGACCATGTCGTCCTGCCCGGCAAACGTCAATCCCACGTTCGGCGCGGAACCCCGGTTCGGCACGAACCCCATTGCCGTGGCGGCCCCCGCCGACCGGGAAGCACCGTTCGTCTTTGACGCCGCGATGAGCATCGTCCCTGCCAACAAGCTCGTCCTCGCACGCCGTCTTGGCGTGCAACTCCTGCCCGGCTGGGTCGCCGACGAAGACGGCGCTCCTATCATGCACGAGGTGGACGCTCCGCCCCTGGGACCCGACGGCATCCCCCTAGCGAGCATCCTGCCGCTGGGCAGCACCCCCGATCTGGGCTCTCACAAGGGCTACGGCCTGATGGCTATCGTGGACATCCTCGGAGGCATTCTCAGCGGCGGCGGTTACGGCGTTGTTCCGGGCCGCCCGAATTTCAACCACTATGTCGCCGCATACGACGTGGAGGCCTTCATGGACACCGCAGAGTTCAAGCAGACCATGGACGTGTGGCTCCACATGCTGCGCACGACGAGGCCCGCGCCCGGCCACGACCGTGTCCTGTACCCCGGACTCAAAGAGGCCGAGACGGTGGAAGACCGGCGGGCAAACGGGATACCCCTTCACATAGAGGTCATCGAGTGGTTCCGCTCGACCTGCACGCGAATGGGCATTCCGTTCAATTTAGCCTAGAGGGTGTCGAAGAAGGCCCCCGTTCACCCTGAGCCTGTCGAAGGGTGGCAACACCGTTCATGGTTCGACAGGCTCACCACGAACGGTTGCGGTTGACTTCTCAGGAAAGGCTACACGAACGGGTCCGGCATCATTCCTACGGGCACCTCGATGAGTCCCGGCGCGTCGGAGTCCAGCGCTTCTTCGAGCGCCGACTCAAGTCCCTCGGCGTCGTGGACTCTCACGCCCCGGGCTCCGTAGGCGTCCGCCAATTTCATGAAGTCGGGGTTGTGCAATTCCGAGCCGATAGCCCTTCCGTCGAACCTGTTTATCTGGTCGCGGTAGACATTCCCGAATGCGTTGTCGTTGAAGACGATGGCGACCGCGTTGATCCCATACTTCACCGCCGTGGCCAGCTCCTGCGAGTTGTACAGGAATCCGCCGTCCCCCGAGACGGCGACGACCGGCACGTCGGGCTTTGCCACCTTTGCGCCAAGCGCCGTCGGGTAGGCGTATCCCAGATTTCCAAAGTACGAGGACGTTATGTAGGTCCTCGTCTTCTGACTGGTGTACAGTTCGCGAGAAGCGTAGCCGATCTGCGTGACCCCTTCCACCAGGATGCCGTCGTCGGGCATCACGTTCTGGATGGCCTCTACGAAGCCTCCCTGAGGCTGCACGAACGTCGCCGGGTTGGCGCGTTTCTTCTTGATGGCGGCGATCTCTTCGGCCCGACTCTCGCGGCGTGGGACCGAGGATTTGAGCGTGTCATGTATGCGTTCGAGGGTCACCCTGGCGTCTCCGTGCACGCCCATCGCCTGAGGGAAGCTGCGTCCGATCTCATCGGCGTCCACGTCGATCTGAATAATGCGATGATCACTCGTGAGGTTCGTCCTCCCCAAGCGAGTTCCGACGGCAAGCACGAGGTCGGCTTCTCCCACGAGCGTGTCGAGCTCCGGAGGGCCGAATCTCCACCCCGGGGTTCCCAGGGAGAGCGGGTGGTCGTAGGGAATTGCCCCCTTGCCTTCAGCGGAGGTCATCACCGGCGCCTGCATGTGCTCCGCCACCTGCGCCAATGCCTTGCCGGCGTCCGACGTGGCGACTCCCCATCCCGCCCAGATGAGCGGTCGTTCGGCCTGGGAGAGCATATCGACGACCCGCTCTACGTCGCCGTCATCCGGCGCGAGTGGTTCATAGATTGCCGGCTCGTGGAGTTCCACGTCGTCCACGTCCGCGAGGGTGTCCCACGCAATCTCGATCTCCACGGGCCGGGGCCGGCCGGTCTTGAGCATCCGGAACGCCTCGTGCACCGTATCGGGCACCTCGCCTACCGACGTCATTCGCGCCGCCCACTTGGTGATCGGACGGACAACGTCCAACTGGTCGTTGACCTCGTGCAGCGCGCCGGTGTCCTTGCCGATCTCGTGCGTGTACGACTGGCCGGAGACGAGCAGCGTCGGCGTCGACGCCGAGTAGGCCGTGCCGACTCCCGCGGTCGCATTGAGGAGTCCCGGCCCCGGCACGACGAGGGCCGTCCCTATCCCGTCTCCACCCGCCTTCGAGTACCCGAATGCCATGTAGGCCGCCGCCTGCTCGTGTCGCACGGTGATGAAGCGGATTCCCGGCTCCTCGTATATGGCGTCCATGGCGTGGTACATCTGAACGCCCGGCATCCCGAAGATCGTTCGCACCCCCTCACGATACAGCGACCTGATCAAAGCCTGTCCGCCGGTCATTCTTGGCATTAGGTATTCTCTCCGTGTCCGAAAATTCGCCGTAAAGCGTACAGGGTTTGCTTTGCTCCCGCTACTCTCGCGCGTGCTCCGGCAATGCGATATGATGCGCTCCAACCGGTTCTCAAGGAGGCGTTCCTCTGTCCCGCGCACGCAAGGTCCAGACCTTCATCGCAGTGGCCGTGTTAGTTGTGCTGGCCGGTTACCTGGGTGCGGGCTGGTATTACGCGGGCGAGATCGAGGAGACCGCCTTCGTCATCGACCACGAGGAAGACCCATTCGATCTTCGTGTCGCTTCGATAACCGCCGGCAGGGTGACCATCGAGACCACGCCGGAGACAGACCTGGACGGCAGATGGGACAAGCCCGGCCTGTGGGGCCTCGAGTCCGCCGATACCTACAACCAGGTGCGCGCGATTCTCGACTCCAGCAAGGACTCCGTGGTGCGCGAGTTGGCGCCGCTCGGCGTCCTGCCCAGCGTCGGCGACCCCGTCCGCATCAGCAGCTTCACTTACCCCGGCGACCCCCTCACGGCACAGGGCATCGAGTTCCAGGAGATAGGCATCCCCTCGACGCTTGGGACATTCCCTGCATGGCTCACGTTCGGGGAGTCCGACACGTGGGTGATTCTCGTCCATGGGAAGGGTTCCGAACGTCGCGCTTTCACGCGGATGCTGCCGATGTTCGTCGATAAGGGATATCCCACTCTCACGGTCACCTATCGAAACGACCCAGGCCTGCCGCTCAGCCCCACGGGATACTACCAATACGGGGCAGACGAGTGGGAAGACGTTGATGCCGCGGCCACGTTTGCCCTGGCCGCCGGTGCGAAAGACCTCGTCCTCGTTGGACAGAGCATGGGAGGCGCGATAGTCGTCAGCTTCCTCTACAACTCCGCAGTCTCAGGACGGGTGAAGGGGGCCATACTCGACAGCCCCGCGCTCAACTTCGATGTCCTCGTCGACTACGGAGGCGAGCAGCGCAAGTTCTTCGGAGTCCCGCTGCCCGGCGCGCTGACGGGGCTTGCGAAATTCCTGGCCACGCTTCGTTTCGGGGTCGACTTCGACAGGATGAACTACCTCAAGCGGGCGGATGAGCTTGCCGTGCCCATCCTTCTCTTCCAGGGGAGCGAGGACCTGAGCGTGCCTGAATCGCTGAGCGCCCAGTTTGCGGAATTGCGCCCCGACATCGTTGAGTATCACCTCTTCGAGGACGCCGTACACGTGGGGTCGTGGAACCTCGATCCCGAACGCTACGAGTTGGCCGTTCACGGCTTCCTAGACGGGCTGGAATAGGGGTGGAGGTTGCCCTCTTCCCAACCCGCGCGGAGACTCACCTCAGAGGGCACAGAGATCACGGAGAAGGAGGGGGCTTTTGCCCTCACCCCAGCCCTCTCCCGCGAACGGGAGAGGGGGTTAAGCAAGAACGGGAATGACGGGGGGGCGACGTTTGGTGGGTCAGAAGCGCTCCCGGGTGGATAGGTACTCGTCGACCTGGGCGTTGATGTTGCGCTCGTCATGGGGCGGGTTTTCGTCGTTGTAGATGAGGTGGTGCATTCGGTTGATGAGCTTCTGGTTCTCGTGGTTCGTGACGGTCTTGGTGTCGTAGTCGAAGACTTCCCTGGCGGCGCGGGCGCGCTCCCTGGGATCGTCGGAGTCGAGGCGCTCGGCCTGGATGGTCAGGGCCTTGAGCATGAGGGCCCTCATGCCTGTTCGCGCGAACTTGGCGACGGCGTCTCGCTGTCTATCATACTCTTCGCGGAACGTGGGATCGTCCATCCAGCGGTAGATGGTCGTGCGGTTCACGCCGATGAGATCGGCGGTCTCGCTGGCCGATTTGGCGGAGACGAGATGGGGTATTGCGAGCACCTGTTTTTCGGAGAGTTCTTTTTCCGAATTTGTTGCATCCTGTTGCATTTTGTTGCATTTCCCTCGTTATTGTAAAGTTTTGCGGCGGGTGTGAGGCCGCTGATATATAGTGTGGTACATGTGTTCTTGTTTGTCAAATTGGGGTTCGGGGTGGAGGGAGGATTCACCGCAGAGGGCGCGGAGAGCGCGGAGAGGGAAAGGGGTTTTTGCCCTCACCCTAGCCCTCTCCCACGACGGGAGAGGGGATTAGATTCCCGCTTTCGCGGGAATGACGAGGAGGCGCTTGGAATGACAGTGTTGCGGGTAATTGTTCAGAGTAGGTGATGTGAACCTCCCCACCCCTCTGGCTACCGGCATTCGCCGGTATGACGGTTATTCACGGGTCTTCTTTCGCGTGAAGGACGGGAAAAGAGTCAACACAACCCCTAACTTCGCCCGAGGAGCTCAGTGACTCTCTTGCTAACCTCAGCGCGCGCAACCGTTTCAGCATCCGCCTCTCGGCGCAGCTTGAGCTCGACGACGTCCTGCTTGATGTTCCGGCGGCTGACCACGAGTCGCACGGGTAGGCCGATGAGATCGGCGTCGTTGAACTTCACCCCAGCGGACTCGTTCCTGTCGTCGAGAATCACGTCGAAGCCCGACGCGCGGAGCTCGTCGTGGAGCGCCAGGGCCTCGGCAGAGACCTCGTCGGCGTCATAGTTCAGGGCAGTAATCCACACGTCGTAGGGAGCAACCGAGGGTGGAAATACGATGCCCTTGTCGTCGTGGTTCTGCTCGATGCAGGCGGCCAGCAGCCGTCCGACGCCGATGCCATAGCACCCCATGGTTATCGGCTCCTGAGTGTCGTTCTGGGCAGGGTAGTAGGCTTCGAGGGCCTCGCTGTACTTCGTGCCGAGCTTGAACACGTGCCCGACCTCGATGCCGCGCCGCTCGCCCATCGGCACACTGCACTCGGCGCAAAGATCGCCCGCCCTGGCAAGGGCAATGTCCGTGATTACGTCGGCGGTGAAGTCACGGCCGTAGTTGGCGTTCCGAACATGGTAGTCCTCCCTGTTCGCGCCCACGAGGAAGTTCGAACCGAGCAGTATCGAGTCGTCGGCAATGACGCGAATCCCCTCCAGTCCGATCGGTGACGCCGAACCCGCGACGAGTCCCGCGCTTTCGACCTCCTCAGCCGAGGCCAGGCGCAACTCGTTAGCCTTGAGCGTATTCAAAAGCTTGATCTCGTTCACGTCGAGGTCGCCGCGAATCACGACGAACACGACCTCGCCGTCGGCCCAGTAGAAGACGGCTTTCAGTGTCTTGCTGGCAGGTATGCCCTGGTCCTTCGCCAGCTCCTCAATCGTCTTGATTCCGGGGGTGTGGACATCTTCGAGAGGCAGATGGCCTTCGATGGGCTGCTCCGACTTGATGAAGACGGCCTTCTCCTCGTTGGCGGCGTACGTGCAACACTCGTCCTTGCACATGAGGATGGTGTCCTCGCCGGCCTCCGCAAGGGCCATGAACTCATGCGAGTCCTTGCCGCCGATGGCGCCGCTGTCTGCCTCGACCATGACCGAGTCGAGGCCGCATCGCTCGTAGATGTTCCGGTACGCCCTCACCATCGCCTGGTAGCTGAGATCGAGACCCTCCTCGTCGGCGTCGAAGCTGTACGCGTCCTTCATGTCGAACTCCCGGACCCGTAGCAGTCCGGCGCGTGGACGCTCCTCGTCGCGGAACTTCGTCTGGATCTGGTACAGGATGCGTGGGAGATCGCGATAGCTGTGAACATTTGCCTTGATGATGTTCGTCACGACCTCTTCGTGAGTCGGCGCGATGACGAGATCGCGTTCCCTGCGGTCCTGGAAGCGGAACATATTCTTGCCCATCACGTCCGACCGGCCCGATTGGTCCCACAGGTCGAGCGGCTGGAGCGCGGGCATCCGAAGCTCCTGTCCGCCGGCATTGTCCATCTCCTCGCGGATTATCTGCTCGATCTTGCGGAGCGACCTCCATGCGAGCGGAAGATATGAGTACACCCCCGCCGCGACCTGGTTGATCAGCCCGGCACGGAGCATCAGGCGGTGGCTGACGATCTCCGCCTCGGCGGGATCGTCTCGCAGGGTCTTTTCCAGCATTCGGGAAACGAGCAATGTCTGGGTACCTTTCGGATAGAGTAGTTTCGCTAGTATTTTGAGTTTGCAGTCGTTGTATAGAGCGGGTGGGAGTGTATTGAAGAAACCACCCTCACCCTAGCCCTCTCCCGCGAACGGGAGAGGGGACTCTTGCGGTCTGACTCACTTGGTGAATTAGTGGTCCAACATCTCAATATTGAAGGGTACCAACACTATGACTTGGTAGGGGCGGGTTTCAAACCCGCCCCTACGGTTGTAGAACACAGATCAGACCCCTATTACTGCCCGTCATTTCATAGCTTTCGGTCTACTAGAGAATTTCGGCTTCGGCCTTGCCGACCTCTTCCATGAGGGCCGTGAGCATGTCGTCCTCCGCGACGACGCGGGCCTTCTGGCCCTTGCGGAAGATGACGGCGCGTCCGACGCCCGCCGCGATGCCGACGTCGGCGTCCTTGGCCTCGCCGGGGCCGTTGACCTCGCAGCCCATGACGGCGACCTTGATGGGAGTCTTGTGCTGGCGGAGCAGGTCGTCGACGGTGTTCGAGAGCTGGCGAATGTCCACGTCGGCCCGACCGCAGCTTGGGCAGGCGACGAGCGTGGCTCCCTCCTTGCGAAGTTCCAGCGACTTGAGGATATCCAGGCCGGTGTAGACCTCTTCGGTCGGGTCGTCGCTGAGGGAGACGCGAATGGTGTCGCCGATGCCCTCGTAGAGCAGCGCTCCCAGGCCGATGGCGCTGCGGATGCTGCCCGACCGGGCCGTGCCAGCCTCGGTGATGCCGAGGTGCAGCGGGTAGGGGACGATCTCGGATATACGCCGGTAGGCCTCGATGGTCGTGTCGATGTCGAAAGCCTTCATCGAAATCTTGATGAGGTCGAAGTCGAGGTCTTCGAGGATGCCGATTTCCCACAGGCCGGTCTCCACCATGTGGTCGACGACGGTGTAGTCGCCCGGCTGAGCTTCGGTCGGCTTCGGGAGCATGTTCACGCCGTCCAGGTGGCGTGACACCCCGCGACCGCCGATCTTGCCGACGGGCGGAAGGCTGCCGAAGTTCACGCCGATGCGGATCGGCACCTGGCGCGCCTTGGCCTCGCGGACGATCTCCTCGACCTTGCTCCTGTCCCGGATGTTGCCAGGGTTGAGCCGCAGGCAGTCGACGCCGCTGTTGAGCGCCTCGAGCGCAAGCTGGTAGTGGAAGTGAATGTCGGCGATGAGGGGAATGGAAATTTGGCGCTTGATCTCGGCGAGGGCCTGTGCCGCCTCCATGTCGGGCACGGCGGCCCGAATGATGTCGCACCCGGCCTCTTCGAGTCCACGAATCTGCTCAACCGTCGCGGCCACGTCGCGGGTGTCAGTCTTGGTCATCGACTGCACGGTGACCCGCGCGTCACCCCCGACCGCGACATTGCCGACGTGAATCTGCTTCGATACGCGACGAGTGGTCAACATGCTTCCTCACCTCGCTCGCTGACTTGGGCCTTCACCATTCTAACGGATAAAGCTCTCACCCGCGATTATTCTGACGATGTCCCGATAGCTCATTGCGACGATCAGGCCGATGAGGAGCGCGAATCCGACCATGTGGACGAGTCCCTCACGCTGAGGAGAGATACGCTTGCCGCGCCGCACCCACTCGATGCCGACGAACAGCAGCCGCCCGCCGTCGAGCGCGGGGACCGGCAGCAGATTGACGATGCCCAGGCTGATGCTGATGAGCGCCACGAACTCGAACATCGGAGAGAACCCGATGTTGGGGATCTCCTCGGCGATCTCCCCGGTCACCTGTGCGATGCCGACGGGTCCGGTGATGCCCGGATCGGGACCGCCGCGCGCCCACTGGGTCAGGCCGGCTTGGGTCAAGGTGAGAACGTCCCATGCGCGGCCGGCCGCCATCGGGACGGAGTCCCAGACGGGGAAGCTGCGCTGCACGACCTTCGGATTGGCGGTGCCGATCAGGACGCCGATAGCGCCCTGCCGGATGCGGTCGCCGACCTCTGCGTCGGGGTTTACGTTTCGGGCCTCGCGCAGGGACATTTCGGTCGCGGGGTCGGTGACCTCCTCGACGACGACATGCTCCGGTGGGCGCAGGCGTGGGGTGATGGTCACCTTGTCGACCGGGGCGAGTTCCGGCGAGAAGGCGAGTCCGGTGACGATGAGTCCACGGCGGATGGTGAACTCGGTCGGCCTTCCCAGTCGAGACGTGACGGCCTGAATCAGGTCGAAGTGGTTCTCGACCCTCTTGCCCTCGACCTCCAAGACCTGATCGCCGGGTCGCAGTCCCGCCTCCTGGGCGGGGGAGTCCGGCGACACTCCGGATATGGTCACCGTGCCGACGATGGTGTCGTGTGGAAGGGTGAATAGAGTGGCAAAGACAATGATCGGGAACGCGAGGTTCATCACGGAGCCTGCGACAAGGACAATTGCACGCTTCCATCTGGCCTGTCGGGCGAAGCTTCGCGGATGGGAGGGGTCCTCTTCGCCGACCATGCGGACGAATCCGCCGAGGGGTATCCAGTTGACCGAATAGACCGTCTCTTTGTACCGGACGCCGAATATGCGCGGGGGGAACCCGAATCCGAACTCCGTCACCTTGATGCCGAACCACTTGGCCGTGGCGAAGTGGCCGAGTTCGTGAATGAAGATCAGGAACCCGAGAACGGGGACGATGAGGAGCCAGCCGGGGAGACCGAACATGGTCAGCTACACCAATTCCGTGTGATACATCATATTCTTGCTAACCGGACTTTCTGGATTCCGGCCTACGCCGGAATGACGGGTGATTTGGCTGTGTTGTGGCCAAGCCATGGTTTAGTGAAAACGAATTGGCATTACATGCCCGCTATCTGGGCGACGCGCTTCTTGGCCCACGTGGACGCCGCGATGATGTCGTCTATCGTGGGGTCGTCAACGGACGTGAAGTCGTGGAGCGCCTTCTCGATCACGACCGGGATGTCGGTGAACTTGATGTGTCCGTCGAGGAATGCCGCGACGGCCATTTCGTCCGCGCCGTTGAGGGCGGCAGGCCACGTGCCGCCGCGCTTGGCTACATCGAGCGCCAACTGGAAGCACGGGTACCGGCCGGGGTCCAGGGGCTTGAACGTCAACTCTCCGGCGGCGACGGCGTCGAATCGCTGAATGTCCGCGTTGGGGAGTCGCTTCGGATAGAGCATGGAGTACTGGATCGGGAGGCGCATGTCGGGCGGGCTGATCTGGGCTTTGACCGAGCCGTCCACGAACTCGACCATCGAGTGAATCAGGCTCTGCGGGTGGATGACCACCTCGATGTCGTCCCAGTGCATGTCGAACAGCCAGCGCGCCTCGATGACCTCCAGGGCCTTGTTCATCAGCGTGGCCGAGTCGACGGTGATCTTCGGCCCCATGTCCCACGTCGGGTGCTTCAGCGCCTGTGCGGGCGTCACCCGGTCGAGCATGTCGATGTCGTAGTTGCGGAAGGCTCCGCCCGATGCCGTGATTATCAGCTTGGAGACGCTCATGTCCTCCCCGCGAATGCACTGCCAGATGGCGTTGGGTTCGCTGTCGGCCGGGCGAAGCTCGACGCCATGCTTTCTCGCCAGATCCATGAGAAGAGGTCCGGCCATGATGATCGCCTCCTTGTTAACGAGAACGATCTCCTTGCCCGCTTCGATAGCTGCGATGGTCGGACCGAGAGCCGCGTCGCCGACCGTGGCCGATACGACTAGGTCCACATCGGGGAAGGCGACCATCTCCTCCATGGAGCATATGACGCGCCCGTTGGAGGCGAATTCGGCTCTCTCGTCGTCGGTGCCCTCGAACGAGACGTACTTGGGCTGGAACTCCTCAATCTGGGTTCTGAGGGGCAGAAAACTCCGGCGGGCCGCGAGGCCGACGACACGAAACTCATCGGGGAATGCGCGCACGATGTCCAGCGTCTGAACGCCGACGGACCCCGTGGAGCCAAGTACGACCAGCCCTTTCACAGCACGCCCCCTATTACAAAATAGTATACCAGCGCCAAGTTGAAGACTATGGAATCCAGGCGGTCGAGGACCCCTCCGTGTCCCGGCAGGAGCCTGCCGGACTCCTTGACGTCCGCGAGTCGCTTGAGCTTCGACTCGAAGAGGTCTCCGGCCTGGCCGACGACACCCATCAGCGCGCCCAGCACCGCGATGAGCGGCAGGCCTGCGTCGATATCGAGCGCCAACGCCGCAATGATCGCTGCCAGAATGGCGGCTGCGAATCCTCCGATTGCGCCCTCCCAGGTCTTGTTCGGGCTAACCTTGGGTGCGAGCGGACGCTTACCAATCGCCTTGCCGACGAAGAAGGCTCCCGTGTCCGAAGAGAAGGTGACGACGAGCAGGAACACGATCCACTCAAGGCCCTGTTCGGTCCCGCGCAGGAGGGGAGCGTGTGCCAGCAGAGCGCCGGGGTAGACGACTGCGGCAAGGGTCAGGCCTGCGTTGCGATCCTGGATTTTTTCTATAGGAGAATAGATGAGGACCAGAGCGAAAACCGCTATCCCTACAGTGACGATCACAAGCCAGGGGTGCTCTAAGATCGAGTCAATAGTCCCAGAAGCGTAGTAGTAGGAGAGGACGATGACGACTGAGAAGACTGAGGCGGCGGGTCTTGAGGGAGTAAGATTTCGACTCCTTGCCATCTCGCATACCTCAATAGCGCCTAGGGCCGCGAGGGCGGCGACCACAACGACAAAGACGTCTCCGCCGACCCAGACGACAACGGCGAGCACGGGTATGCCGACGGCGGCGGTGATGAGGCGGCCTATCATGGTATGCTTTCTCGCAGAATCGCCATGCCCGTATTCAATCACAAGTGGAATGAGGACGCATGGAACGCCCACGGCTGATCTACTACCAGGACGCGCACCACTTCCACGCCAAGCGCCTCGACCCTCCGTTGAGTATCGACAAGCTGCGCTGGCCGGTCGATGAGCTATTGGGTTCAGGCGTCGATGTGCTGGCGTTTGGGCTTGGCTACGGCGACGTCTACTTCCACGACAGCAAGGTGGGACGTGTCGTCGGCCAGATGCAGGACGTTTGGGACAGCTACATCGACTGGCGCATCATGCGCATGGTGCAGGGCGCGCGGGAACTCGGCACGGACCAGGTGCGGGAGGTCGTCAGCCATGGCAAGCAGATGGGCGTGAAAGTGTTCCCCAGTCTCAAGCTGCAGAGCTGCGACCGTCCGGGGTCCGACAGGTGCGGCATCCTCAAATGGCATCGCGCCGATGAGGTCTGCATGTTGGAGAAGGACGACCACCATCCGCGCTACGAGTGGTGCTACGACTACGCGCATCCGGCGGTCCGCGAGGACAAGCTCAACGTTCTCCGCGAGATCATGTCCGAGTACGAGGCTGAGGGCGTGGAGCTCGACTTCATGTTCGTGCCCAAGTATTTCAAGACGGGCGAGGAAGAGAAGCACGCCCAAGTGATGACGGACTTCATCGGCGACGTGCGGCGACTGGCCGATGAGGTAGGCGACGCCCAGGGAAGAAAAATCACCGTCTCAGCGCGAGTCTTCCATCAGCGAGAGGCGAACCTTCGCCTGGGCCTCGACGTGGAGACATGGCTGGCGAACGGCAGTCTCGACATGGTCGTCGGGCAGATGTCTGAGCAGTTCATGGACACCGGGGCCTTCGACGTGGGCTGGCTCGTCGATGCTGCTCAGGCCGCCGACACGGGGACGTATGTGCGCCCAACTCGACGCGTTTACGATGAGCGTACGCCAGTACCGGAGCTCGAAATGTACAGGGCCTTCGCCCAGACGGTGCGAAGACAGGGGGCCGATGGGTTGTATCTCGGCTATCTCCGATGGCCGTTCAGCCAGGTGGAGTACGACATCCTCCGTGACATGGCCTACCCGGACGCCTTCGCCCGGCGCGACAAGCGCTACATACTACAACCACGGGAGACAGGCCTCGTCCTGGAGGAGCTTGTCGACTACCAAGGGGGTTACCCCAAGACGCCTCACAGGACCGAGGACGAGATCACCGATCCTCCTGAGCGATATCTCCCCGCCGACCTTGTCGAGGGCGAGACGATACGTGTCCCCATTCAGGTGTCTGACGATCTTAACAGCGCCCGCACTGATGGAGAGATGAAGCCGCCGGTGCTCACGCTCCGCTTCTCATTCTTCTGTGTAGAGGATGACATTGAGTTCCGGTTCAATGGTCACAACTTGGATCGGGACGACGCGGAGATCACGGACGAGCGCGCACTTTGGCTGCCGCTCAGCCCTCGTGGAAGTCCCTTCGAGGGTACTCTCGGCATGTCCGTCCACTGGTTCCGCTGGCGGCTTGATGTCGATCTGCTCAGAGAGGGAGAAAACGTCGTGGAGGTCGACGTGAAGCGCTTGGACAAGGCAGCAGGCTTCACTCGTTCCCTGAACGGCGTCGAGATTCGCACACGATACAAGGACTTCGCGCGTCCCAAGGGTCTTGAGGATGAACGTCTCGCCCCGCTATCGGGATAGATGGCAAAGGGAGATGAGTTTTGTACAAGTAACAGCCCGGGTCGTTCGCTCAGGTATTGGGGACGGGGCAAGCTCTAGCCCTCACCCGCGTATCGAGTGCGAGGCAGGCTCTAGCCCTCACCCTAGCCCTCTCCCGCGAACGGGAGAGGGGATAAATCGGTATCTGTCCAGTTTTGAGTACTAGCGGACCGATATCTTTGAAATGACGGGTAGCAATAAGAGGTTGGACTTTCGTTCTACAACATAGGGCGGGTTTCAAACCATTTGCTCCAACTAATTCGACGAAATGGGGTGTTTCGTAGCTGATTTGCCCATGTTCGACCACTGTGGCCGCCCTCGAATGGCACCAATACCCCTATAGACCGGGCCATTT
>DAOUKG010000026.1:0-39186 GCA_034421575.1 Dehalococcoidia bacterium | reverse complement strand
CGACGCCTAGCGGGACCAGCAACGAGGTCACGCTGAGCATGAAGGAGGCGTTGGACTTCGAGAATCCGAAGGACGCTGACGGCAACAACGCCTACGAGGTTTCGATAACGGCGACCGACCCGTCCGGCGCTAAGGACACGATCATGGTGACCCTCACGGTCAAGAACGTGAACGACGCCGCGGCGATTGCGCTGAACTACGAGCCCGCGTTCGACGCGGAGACGGATGAGCGAGAAATTGCCGAGAACTCGGAAGCTGGCGCGGCCGTGGGCGACCCTGTGGTTGCCACCGACGAGAACGGAGACGCCGATACGCTGACCTACAGCCTGGACGAGATGGGCGACATGTACTTCGACATCGGCAGCAGCACGGGCCAGATCACGGTCGGCGAAGGCACGATGCTGGACTACGAGTCCGAGACGAAGAGCTACAGCGTCACCGTCACGGTGATGGACAGAGGCGGACTCTCGGACACGGTCGCGGTGACCATCACGGTCACGGACGTGAACGACGCGCCGATGTTCGACGCGGAGACGGCTGAGCGAGAGATTGCCGAGAACTCGGAAGCCGGCACGGCTGTCGGCGACCCGGTCACGGCCATGGACCAGGACGACGGAGACGAGTTGACGTACAGCCTGGACGAGATGGGCGACATGTCCTTCGACATCGACGCCGACACGGGCCAGATCACGGTCGGCGAAGGCGCGATGCTGGACTACGAGACGGCGACCAGCCACGAAGTCACCGTGACGGCCAGTGACGGTGACGGGGAGACCGCCAGCATCGCCGTAACCATCATGGTCACGGACGTGCCCGAGAGTCCCTGTGTCACAGGCGGCGCGGTAGAGGCTGATGGCGCTTTGGCTGCGGACTGCGAGACGCTGCTGGGCATCATGGACGACTTGGTAGGCGAGGACGGAACGGCTGAGCTGAACTGGAGCGACGACCTGGCGATAGGCGACTGGGACGGCGTTGCGAGCGGCACCGGCCGCGTGACGGGCATCTACCTGCGCGGCGCTGGTCTCGCGGGCGTGCTCCCGGCCGACATCGCAAACCTGGACGCCCTCACGAGGCTGACGCTGACCGACAACGACCTGACGGGCGAGATTCCGGACCTCAACGGCCTGGACAGCATCCAATGGCTCGTTCTGGGCGGCAACGCCTTCACGGGCAGCATCCCGGCGTCGCTGGGCAACCTGGACAGCCTCATAAGGCTCTGGCTGCACAGGAACGAAGGCGGCTTCGAAGGCGGCATACCGGCAGAGCTCGGCAGCCTGTCGAACCTCCGGTACCTCATGCTCCACGGCAACGGCCTGACGGGTGAGATACCGGCCGAACTGGGCATGGCGAACAACCTGAAGGCGCTGTACCTGTACGGCAACAGCCTGTCGGGCAGCATCCCGGCTGAGTTGGGCAACCTGGTCGACGCCAAGGGCGAAAGCGTGAGGCTCGTCTACCTGCACAACAACATGCTCACGGGCGATGTCCCGGCTGAGTTGGGCAACCTCGTCAGCCTGAGGGTGAAGACTGACACGACGACCGGAGGTCTGCGGCTCTCGGGCAACATGCTCACCGGCTGCATACCGGCAGCGATCTTCCCCGCCGCCCACGACGCCGAAGCCGCCGGCCTGATGGCCTGCGCCGACGACGGCAACGGCAACGGCAACGGCGAATCGTAACAACCCAAACGGAACGTGAGGGTCGGCAACCCCGGCCCTCACCACCCCCAACCGAAACCCCCCAGCGCCGCCGGCCACCCCCGGCGGCGCTCCCCTTTCCCCACCACCCCAATCTCACCCCCCCTGGGGGAGAGATACAGAGAGGGGGTCCCCCACCAACCCACCCCCGTTCGTGGTGAGCCAGTCGAACCATGAACCACCCCGAACCCAACCCACCCCCGTCATTCCGGCGAAGGCCGGAATCCAGTCTTATCCCCTCTCCCGTCCTGGGAGAGGGCTAGAGCCTGCCCCGCACTCGATGCGGGGGTGAGGGTCCTCCTTCCGATCTCACCCCCCTGGGGGAGAGACACAGAGAGGGGGTTCCCCCCTCCCCAAACCGTTCGTGGTGAGCCAGTCGAACCATGAACCACCCTTCGACAAGCTCAGGGCGAACGGAGTCTTTTTTCCCTTCTTTCTACTTTCTCCCCTCTTCCCTCTGCGCCCTCCGCGCCCTCTGCGGTGAATCCTCCTACCAGCACCCAACACCCAGCCCCCAGCCCCCCTCCTTCCCTCCCCTCCCCCCAACGTGGTAGCATCCCTCCAACCCCCCACACACCAAGGAGGCGCCACGATGACGACGCTCACGAACATCCTCACCCACCGTCGCCCCGCCGCGATCCTTGCCGCAACCGGCCTCGCCACACTGGCCCTCTTCCTCGTCAGGCCCTCCGTCGCCTACGCGGCGGGCGTCGAGGAGGAGACCGCCTTCGTCTTCAACACCCTCTCGTTCCTCATCTGGGGCGCGCTCGTCATGTGGATGTGTGCCGGATTCACCATGCTCGAGTCCGGCTCCGTCCGCACCAAGAACGCCGCCATGATCTGCCTCAAGAACATCGGCCTCTACTCCATCGCCGGCCTCGCCTACTTCTTCATCGGCTACAACCTCATGTACGGCGACATCATCGCGGGCTTCATCGGCACCCCCGCCTTCATGTACCTGCCCTCCCCCGAGGAGGCCGCCCTCCTCGACGCCGTCGCCAGTGAGGGAGATACCGCCGCGACGACTGCCAAGGTCCTCGAAACGGGTGACGGCTACTCCGTCATGTCCGACTGGTTCTTCCAGATGGTCTTCGTCGCCACCGCCGCCTCCATCGTCTCCGGCGCGCTCGCCGAACGCGTCAAGATGTGGTCGTTCTTCCTCTTCACCCTCGTCCTCACCGCCGTCATCTACCCCGTCGTCGGCGCGTGGACCTGGGGTGGCGGCTGGCTCGCCGACATGGGCTTCACCGACTTCGCGGGCTCCACCATCGTCCACAGCACCGGAGGCTGGGCCGCCCTCGCGGGCATGATCGTCGTCGGCCCCCGGCTCGGCAAATTCCGCAAGGACGGCTCCGTCCGCGCCACGCCCCCGTCGAACATCCTCATCGTCACGCTCGGCGTCTTCATCCTCTGGCTTGGGTGGTTCGGCTTCAACGGCGGATCGCAGCTCGCCCTGGGCAGCGCCGCCGACGCCATCTCCATGAGCATCGTCCTCGTCAACACCAACCTCGCCGCCGCCGCGGGCGTCATAACCGCCCTGGCCGTCTCACGCCCCATCCTCGGACGCGTCGACCTCTTCGCCGGCCTCAACGGCGCGATAGCGGGCCTCGTCTCCATCACCGCCGCCCCCGCCTTCACCGACCACTACTGGGCCGTCATCATCGGCGCGATCGGCGCAGTCATCTGCACCGCCGGCCTCCGCCTCCTCGAACAGCTCAAGCTCGACGACGTCGTCGGAGCCGTCCCCGCCCACCTCTTCGCCGGCGTCTGGGGCACCCTCGCGGCCTCCATCGGCGTCGCGGGCGGCGCGCAGTTCCACGTCCAGCTCATCGGCATCCTCGCGATAGGCGTGTTCGTATTCGCCGTCTCCTTCGCGCTCTGGAAGCTCATCGACATCACCCTCAGCGCCCGCGTCACCCACCAGGTCGAGCGCCTCGGCCAGGACGCCGGCGAACTCGGCATGGAGTCCTACCCCGAGTTCGTCCTCATGCCCGACCTCGACGACGACGAAGAGGAATAGCAATAGCAGCAGGGGCCAACACAAACGTAGGGGCGGTTCGCGAACCGCCCCTCTTATCCCCTCTCCCGTCGCGGGAGAGGGCTAGGGTGAGGGCGTGACGCCCCTACCAACTACACACCCCCGTTCACCCTGAGCAGGGTTATGCCCCGCGCGCGGGGCCGTGCCGGGGTGTCAGTAACTGGGACGCCGTGCCGTCCTGGTATGCTGAATCGGGCGTGCCGACCGGATAAAGACCGAGCAAGCAGTGGTGCCCAGTGCCCGGCCCTGAGCATGGTCAGGGAGTCTTTGCGACGGCCTCATTGGTGACACCCGGACGATGGAGTGATCCCGTTTGAAAGATTGCCGATGGCAGCGACGCCCTCCGAGCCGGCACGCTTACTCTGAGATTGTAGAGGAGAAAGATGAGCGTAGGCAATGGCAGGACGAAATTGGGCGGACGGAGCATCGAGACAATCAAGCCACTGACGGAGACATTGACCCAAGTGAACCTGAACGCAGCGGGCATCGACGTGGGCGCCGAGAGCCACTACGTCGCCGTGCCCGGCGACCGTGCAGCGCATCCAGTGCGAGAGTTCGGCGCCTACACGGTGGACTTGTACCGAATGTCGGATTGGCTGGCCGAATGCGGAGTCGAGACGGTGGCTCTCGAATCGACCGGGGTGTACTGGATACCTCTATATGCCGTCCTGGAAGAGCGTGGGTTCAAGGTTCTGCTGGTAGACCCACACAAGCTCAAGAACGTACCGGGTCGCAAGACGGATGTATCGGACAGCCAGTGGCTCCAGCAGTTGCACACCTACGGCCTGTTGGCGTCGGCGTTCAGACCCGACGCCCTGACACGACGACTTCGGAGCTACCTGCGTCAGCGCTCGATGCTCATCGAGTACGCATCACACCACATCCAGCACATGCACAAGGCGTTGACCCAGATGAACATCAAGCTCCAACATGTCATAAGCGACCTGACGGGGAAGACGGGAATGGCGATCATCGACGCGATTCTCGCCGGAGAGCGAGACCCGCACAAGCTCGCGCAGTTGCGGGACTATCGGATCAAAGCGAACGAGGCGACGATCGTCAAGTCGCTCGAAGGCCACTGGCGGTCGGAGCACCTGTTCGAACTCTCCCAAGCCCGGGAACTGTACAGGATATACCAGGACAAGATCGCTGAATGTGACCGGGAGATTGAGGCGTTGCTGTCAACGTTCGAGGACCGCAGCGACGGTGCGATGCCGAAGTCCGGTCAGGTCAGGAAGCGCTCTCAGCACAACGCGCCGAAGTTCGACGTGCGCGCGCAGTTGCACCGGATGACGGGCGTGGACCTGAGCGAGATAGACGGGATAGACGCCTATACGGCGCTCAAGGTGATAAGCGAGACGGGGATGGACATGACCAAGTGGCCGACAGCCAAGCACTTCGCCTCATGGCTGGGCCTGTGCCCGAACAACAGGATCACGGGCGGCAAGGTGCAAAGCTCGCGCAGCACGCCGAACGCGAACCGCGCTGCTAGTGCACTGCGCCTGGCGGCGAACTCTCTCCACCGATCCGACAGTGCCCTGGGAGCCTTCCTGCGGCGCAAGAAGGCGCAACTGGGAGCGCCCAAGGCAATCACAGCCACGGCCCACAAGCTAGCCCGCCTCGTATACTCGATGCTCAAATACGGACAAGACTACGTGGATCGCGGTCAGGCCTACTACGAAAACGAATACCGCAAACGCGCCCTACGGGCTGCAACTCGAAGGGCAGCGCAGCTAGGCTACAAGCTGGTCCCCATACCTGATGGACAGACACCAACACACTCTGCAATACCCGCAGTTACTTGAAAGCTTGTCGAAGGGTCGAAGTCCCTCTTACTCTCCGTGCTCTCTGCGCCCTCTGCGGTGAATCCCTACACCTTCACCAGCTTCTGAAGGCTCCGCACGCCGTCCCTGATCTCGCCGAGGTTCTTCATGTTCGTCCACGACACCTCGCCGACGTACAGGTTGCCCAGCGAGTCCATGGAGATGTCGTGCGGCGCGATGAACTGCCCCGGCTCCTCGCCGAAACCGTCGCCGATTCGCGCCAGCCTCTCCCCGCTCCGGTTGTACACGCTGATCCACGGCCCGATGTTCGGCATATAGCGGTTGACGTTCATCCCCGCGCCAAGCTCGCCCACGAACACATGCTGGTCGTCCGAGATGTACAGCGCGCATGGCCGGTGCATGTTCTTCCACTGCGTCTCGTAGTTGCCCTTCGAGTCGAATATCTGCACGCGATGGTTCTCCCGGTCCGCGACGTAGACATACCCGTCGGCGTCCGTCGCGATGTTGTGCGTGATGTTGAACTGCCCCGGGTCCACCCCCGGCTCCCCGCACGAGAACAGCAGCCTGCCGTCCGGCGAGTACTTGTGCACCCGTGAGTTGCCGTACCCGTCCGCTACGTAGAAGTCTCCCGTCCTGGGGTCTAACGCAACGTCAGTCGGACGGTGGAACGGCTCGCCGCTCATGTATCCCGTCGACACCCCCGGCGTCCCCAGCGTGAAGATGATCTTGCCCTCCGGCGTGCACTTTCGCACCGTATGGTCACCATCGTCGATCAGGAACAGGGTGCCGTCCGGCGCGAACGTGATCCCGTGCGCGCGGGGGTACATTGCGGGGTCGCCCCAGTCCCTCAGGTACCTGCCATTCGTATCGAACACGATGACCGGATGATCGCTCCGGTTGTAGACATATATCTCGTCCTTGGGGCTGACGGCGACTGCCGCCGCCTCCTGCCACGAATAGCCGGGCGGGAGCGTTCCCCAGTCCTCTGCCACCTCGTAGGTGAACTCGCCCGTCCCGATCGTCGTCGTCGTAGCCGTCGTCATCTGCGTCTCCTAGCTCTGGGTCGTGACATTTAGGCTCCTGTGTGGCACTATCTTACCACTTGCCATCCGATACGGGGGGTACCGCCATGCTGCTGGAAAACAAGGTCGCGCTGATCACCGGAGCGGCGTCCGGCATAGGCCGCGCGTCGGCCCAACTCTTCGCACGCGAGGGCGCGTCGGTCGTCGTTTCGGACAAGAACGCAGAGGGCGGCAGGGAGACCGTCGACGCCATCGTTTCCGAGGGGAATGACGCCGTCTTCGTCGAGACCAACGTCGGGTGCATGGCCGACGTCGAGGCGCTCGTGAACGCCTGCGTCGAGCACTATGGGAGGGTCGACGTCGTCTTCAGCAACGCCTGCCACTATCCCATGGGCACGGCGACGGAGCTGACCGAGGCCGACTGGGACATCACGATGGACGTGTGCCTCAAGGCGACGTGGATGCTCGCCAAGCACGCGCTGCCCCTCATGGTGGAGCAGGGGAGCGGGGTATTCGTCATCACGGGGTCGGTCCATTCGCTCAGGGGGTTCTCCAGCTATGCTTCGTACGACCCCGCCAAGGCCGGACTGCTCGGCCTCACGCGCAATCTCGCCCTGGACTACGCGCCGCATGTCCGGGTAAACGCGCTTCTGCCGGGTCCGATCGTCACGGGCCTGTGGAAGGACATGACCCCCGAAGAGATACAGTCGAGCGCCGACAGCGTTCCCCTGAAGCGCAACGGCACCCCGGAGGACGTTGCGAAGGTGGCGCTGTTCCTGGCGTCCGACCTGTCGTCGTACGTGACAGGGACCGAGGTCGTCGTCGACGGCGGCATGATATCGGGCATCAAGTTCCCTTAGGAGTACGTGAAGTTCCGTTCGTGGTGAGCTTGTCGAACCACGAACCGCCCTTCGACAGGCTTTCAAGTAACTACTCAGGACAGGATGAAGATTCACCGCAGAGAACACAGAGAGCGCAGAGGTGAAAAGAGGTCGTGTTCAAGGCAGTTACTGACACCCCTGCACGGCCCCGTTCGCCCTGAGCTTGTCGAAGGGCTCGCGGGGCATAACGCTGCTCAGGCCGAGCGGAACACATAGGGCCTCTAGCTTATATTCGAACGGATTGCACTAGCCACGGAGGAAGAGATGAAGCCGGAACTCATCGTCGACACCATGGATGACACGGGCGAGGGGCCCCTGTGGCACCCCGTCGAGAAGAAACTGTACTGGGGAGATATCACGGAGGGGGAACTCTACCGCTACGACCCGGCCACGGGCGGGCATGAGCTCGTCTTCGATGCGGGCCAGATGTTTGGCGGGTACACGTTCCAGGCCGACGGCTCTATCCTCATGTTCCTGGAAGAGGGCAGGATCGGAGTCCTCAGAGACGGCAGCCTCGACATCGTGATCGACGGCCTTCCGGGCGAGGAGGAGAACCGCTTCAACGATGTCATCGCCGACCCCGAAGGGCGGGTCTACTGCGGGACGATGTGCAAGGACTCGGCGAAGGCCATGGCGGAGGAGGCCTTGGGCAGCCTCTACCTCCTCGATACGGATGGCACGATCACCAAGGTCCTCGACGACATTGCCATATCCAACGGACTGGGATTCACGCCCGATCTGTCCGGCATCTACTACACCGACAGTCCCACGGGCGCGATCTGGCTGTTCGACTACGACCGCGCCACAGGCGCCATCAGCAACCGGCGTGACTTCGTTGCGTCCGACGACGTTGACAAGGACGGCCTGCCTGACGGCATGACCGTCGACGCCGAGGGCAATGTCTGGTCCGCCCGCGTCCTGACCGGCGAGATGCACAAGTACACGCCGGGCGGCGAGCTGGTCGAGGCCATCGATTTCCCCTGCGACATGGTCTCCAGCGCCGTATTCGGCGGGGAAGACCTCGACGAGCTGTACGTAACGACCATTAGCTCGAACGACCGCGAGACGCACGGCCCGGGAGCCGGCGCGCTATTCCGCCTGCGCCCCGGCGTCAAGGGAGTGCCTGAGTTCTTCTCAAACGTGAGCTTCTAGCTTCTCGCTCGTCTTGGAGACCCTCGCATAACGTACGTCATTCCCGTGAAAGGTGATCATTGAACAACCCCCGTCATTCCCGCGAAGGGAGACCATTGAACAACCACCGTCATTCCGGCGTAGGCCGGAATCCAGAAACGTCTCCAAAGCTGGGAGATGCTCTTTCACGAACAATCTCTCAGCGGGAGAGCGGTTACGCAAAGGGCTCCGAAGGCGGGAATCCAGAGAAGTCTCCAGAGCTGCAGAGGCCCCTTCTGGACTCCCTCTCTGCACGAGAGCGGGCTGCGGGAACTAAGGCAAGGAATTAGGAGAACACATGAAGCTGACCGAAGACCAGGTGAGGCAGTTCGAACTCTTCGGATTCGTCATTCTCAAGAACGTTTTCACGGAGGACGAGATGGCGACGCTTCGCGCGGAGTTCGAGTACGGCGCGGAGCGGACCCAGAAGTCGGAGGGCGAGTTCGACGGCACGGAGACCCACACGTTCAGCATGTTGGGCGAGGACACGCCGTTCTACTCGTCGCTGCTGGAGGACCCGCGCTTCTACGGCCCGGCGTCACAGTTGTTCGGAGACGACGTGTTTGGGCTGGAGATCAACTCGTACCGCTATATCACCAACACCCCGTGGCACTTCAACGACGGGTCGCCCAATATCCACGGCTACGGCCCCAAGTACCAGTTCCCGGTCTTTGAATCAACCCGCGCCGATACCGGCGCTCTGCGCTTCGTTCCCGGATCGCACAAGGACCCGTGGCAGTCGCAGTTGACCGGTTGGTGGCCGCTCGGGCGAGATTCTGCTCGGAGCGACGAGGGCATGGAGTTTCTCGATAAGGTCCCGTGCTACGTCGCGGAGGCCGATCCCGGTGACGCCGTTCTCTTCGACATGCGGCTCGTCCACTCGACGTGGGGAGGCAGCAATGACCGGCGCATGAGCTGCGTGACCTACTACCACTACCCGGAGACGCCGCGGGAGCTTGAGGTCATGCGGGTCACGGCGCAAGGCTTTTACCGCTCGACCACTCGCTGGAACCGGGCACAGTGGGACGAGTGGTTCTCCAACCCGCACGATAGCCCCCTCCGGCAGCAGTGGATCGAATCGTGGGAGCGTCTCGCCAAAACTCCCCAGGCGGAAACAGGCCTCCAATTGGTCTACGACGATGCAGGCGCCGCGACCTTCGCTCCTGCGGCTGTTTAGGGCCTCTGCGCCCCGTTACGACTGCATACTGACATTTGGTAGACAGGTCCAATTCAAATGGTTTCGCGTTTTCGTCGGCCTCGCGCCGACCTCAGTATCCAAGCAGACAGGACCGAGCTCCAACCCGGCGAGGAGCTTGAGGCTCGCGTCGTACTCATGGCGGAGAGCGACTTTCGTGTCCGACAGGGAACGGTCGCGCTCGTCTGCACGGAGACCTATGTGCAGAAGACGAGCAGCCAGTATGGGACGCACTACTCCAGGAAGAAACAGGTTCTCTTCAACATGGAGGAGAGTTTCCTCAACGACGCGACGGTACGGAACGGGGTACCCCATACGACCGACGTGAGACTGGCCGTTCCGGCGGATGCCCTGCCTACAATGACCGGCATACAGGTGAGCCACGTAGTGCCCGGCATCTCGTGGGAGATCCAGGCAATCCTCGACGTGGCCGGAGCGCGGGACATTCGCAGCGAACAGCCGGTTTCCGTTTCGGCCCTTCCCGCAGCGGACGACGCCAGGCCCCACCCGGTCGTCGCGCAGTCCAAGCATGAGCAGTGCGCAATGACCCTCACGGTGTCCAACGGGAGTGCGCGTACGGGGGACACTCTGGAGGGCGACCTGCGCGCGGAAATGCTCCAGGACGTGACGGCAGAGGAGGTCAAGGTGGCCCTGGTGAGGTCCGAAAAGTTCGGCAACGAGGAGAAGAACCTCACCGTGGACGAGGTGACGTTCGAAAGGGACGTTACCCTTCGGCCAGGCCGAACGCGGGAATGGCGGTTCAGGCTGGATGTCGGCCAGGTCGAAGTGCCAACTCTGAAAACCGAAAAATCGTCCGTCCGGTGGCTCGTGAAGGCATGGCTCACACGAAACATGCGGCGCGACCTGCGAATAGAGCAGGAGATCAGGGTCGATTTCTAGTACCAATTCCATCTGAATATGACAGCTAAATCGAGAAGCGGGTATCCCCTCTCCCGTCGTGGGAGAGGGCTAGGGTGAGGGTGTGCCTCGAAAGATCAGTCAAAACCATCTGGAACCGGTACTGGCCTTTAGGTGCGATACCACAGTTGCTCGCTCCGTGCATTGATCGCCTTCTCAAGCACCCGGAACCCAACACCCACCACCTGAATCCTCTCCCCGATGTCGGTATCATGGAGGCCGCAGCCATGCGTTCGCGCTTCACCATATCGACGAGGGCCTACGTCAACCTCCTCCTTGTGCTCATCGGGATAGGTGCGGCGCTGTTGATATTGGAGGTCGGCCTTCGCCTCACACGCGATTCGCCCTCGTCGGAAGTCCCACTGCACGTCACGTGCGGCGACTGTCCGTACCTGTACGAGCTCAATCCCGATCATCCTGACGTTCGCGACCGAAACATGCGCCCGGACCGCTCGCCGGAAAGCCTCCGGTCGACAATCAACATCAAGGTGCTGGGCGATTCGGTGGCATACGGTGTGGGTGTGCCGTTTGACACGGCGTTCCCTCAGCGACTCGAATCGATGCTGGACGCGCCGGAGTACGGCGACATTGCGGTGCTCAACGCCGCCGTGAGCGGGTACACGCCGTACAACCAACTACAGCAGTACGTGAACCGCGACAGAGAGATTCCGGCGGCCTTCGTGATCGTGGCCTTCAGCATGAACGACATCGTTGACCCCGAGCTGCACTGGAACTACACCGAGGACGCCATCGAGAACATCCCCCCGGAGGCGTACCCAAACCTCCGGTACCACGAAGAGCGCGTCGTCCCCATCCTCGAAGCCCGCAGAAGGGAACGTGAGCAGGGAGGCACCGAGCTTGGCAGGCTGGTCCGCTCGACTGTCAACGTCACGAACATCACCGATCACGATGCAAGTTATGCCGTCGTCGCCGGCCGCCGGTGGCCGACCTACGTCACCGGCGAGGACACCATCAGCATCGAGGCGCTGACCGACTACGACTCGCCGGAGTGGGTATGGCTCCGGGGGATGTACGACCGGCTCGCCGACGAGGTTAAAGGGGACGGCGCGCGGCTCGTCATCGTGGTCTTGCCGCTGGCATATCAGATGGATGCGGAGTATCCTTTCCTTCCGCAGCGCCAGTTTGCCCGCTACTGCGAAGAGCGCTCGCTGATGTGCCTCGATCTGCTGCCCGCGTTTCGAGCGCGCGGAGGCGAAGCACTGTTCCTGGGCGAGCGACTGGGTTATACCGATATCTGGCACCTCTCTGACAAGGGACACGCCGTCGTGGCAAGCGAACTCAAGGAATTCCTCGATCAACCCGTCCTGATAGGACGCTGAGAAGTCCATGCTCGACTACTTTCACGTATCCGACCAATTCACGGACGAAGAGCGGCAGACGCAGGCGTCCGTGCGTGAGTTCCTGGACGCCGAGGCCCTCCCACATATTTCGGGATGGTGGGAGCGGGCGGAGTTCCCCAGGCAACTCGTCCCACGCCTTGCCGAGCTTGGATTGATCGGGGCAAACATGCCCGTCGAGTACGGCGCTTCGGGCGTCGGCAGCTTGGCGTACGGGCTGGTCATGTACGAGTTGGAGCGGATCGACTCCGGCCTGCGAAGCTTCGCCAGCGTTCAGGGCGCGCTCTGCATGTACCCGATCCTGCGATACGGCTCCGAGGAGCAGCGTCGGACGTACCTTCCCCAGATAGCAGGCGGCGAGTTGATCGGCTGCTTCGGCCTGACCGAGCACTCCGGCGGCTCCGACCCCGGCGCGATGGAGACCCGTGCACGTCGTGACGGGGACTCCTACGTCCTGAACGGCGTCAAGGTCTGGATCAGCTACGGCTCCATCGCGGACATCGCGATCATCTGGGCGAAAGACGAAGAGGACGGCACGATACGAGGGTTCGTCGTTCCCACCGATACACCGGGATTCTCAGCCAAGAAGATCGAGAGGCAGATGAGCCTCCGCACGTCCGGCGCAAGCGAACTGGTCCTCGAAGACGTAGGAGTTCCCGCCTCGGCGATGCTCCCGGAGGCCGCCGGACTGTCCGCCCCGCTGTCATGCCTCACCCAGGCCCGTTACGGCATCTCCTGGGGCGTTCTGGGGCCTCTGGAGTACGTCTATGAGGAGGCCCTTGCCTTCTCCAAGGCGCGAAAGACCTTCGGCAAGCCCATCGGCTCTCGGCAACTCGTCCAGGACAAGCTCGCCACGCTGCTGGCCGACCACACCAGCGGACTCCTCCGCGTCTGCCAGCTGGCCCGCCTCAAGGACCAGGGGAAGCTGAGCTACACCCACGTCTCGCTGGCCAAGCGCGAGAATGCCCGCGCCGCCCTGAACGGAGCGCGACTCGCACGTGAGATACTCGGAGCCAGCGGCATCACGCTTGATTACCACACCATACGTCACATGCTCAATCTGGAGACGGTCGACACCTACGAGGGAACGCGGGACATCCACAGCCTGGTGCTGGGTCGAGACGTCACAGGACTGGACGCCTTTTCGTAGAAGGGTGACTTGAGGGAAATCCGGTCGCCCGGAGCAGCGTTACGCCCCGGGTTTGGGGTCATGCCGGGGTGTCAGTAACTGCCGTGTGGCTACGAGAAAGCCCGTTCGGCCCCGTATCGAGTACCGGGCAGGCTCTGAGCCTGTCGAAGGCCCTCTTATCCCCTCTCCCGTCGTGGGAGAGGGCTAGGGTGAGGGTGAGGGTGATGCCCCGACGTAGGCGAGGGCAGTTACTTGAAAGCCTGTCGAAGGGTTGTGGAGCTTTTCATGGTTCGACAAGCTCACCACGAACGGTTTAGGTGTACCTAGAATATCTCGGATACCGAGCACGAGAAGTCGGGAAGCACAGGATCGCCGGTCAGGGTGTCACCCTCGTGGAGAACTTGAACCTCGCTCAGCGAACGGTAAACCATGATCGAGCGCTGTTCCGGGTATACAACCCAGACTAGCTTCACGCCGTGTTCGATCCACTGCTCGATCTTCGCCTGCACCTGACCTGCGCGGTCATTCGGTGAAACTACCTCGACCACTAAGTCGGGAATGGTGTCGAGGTAGCCCGTTGGTATCCCGTCTGGGGGAATCCGATCCTTGGCGATGAAGGCCGCGTCGGGCGCTCGGACGGTGTCGGGATCGTGTTGGAGGAAGACTCCGGTCTCGGCCCCGAACAACTCTCCCAGATCGTTGTTGTTGACATGTTGGAAGAGAAGTCCTGCAAACCTCATGCCGATGTTGCCGTGTATTCCGCCTGCTAGCGCCATTTCGATCAATTCCCCCTCGATCAGTTCGTAGCGCTTGCCGTCGTCGGGCATACGGAGCAGTTCGTCTGCGGTTACCAGCGTGCGAGTGGTCATGTTGGTTCCCTCAATGCTCAGAATATCTCGGATACCGAGCATGAGAAGTCGGGAAGCACGGGATCGCCGGTCAGGGTGTCACCCTCATGGAGAACTTGGACCTCTCTAACTGAACTGTACACCGTGATCGAGCGCCGTTCAGGGTGTACGAGCCAGACCAGCTTCACGCCGTGCTCGATCCACTGCTCGATCTTCGCCTGCACCTGACCGGCCCTGTCGCTGGGAGAAACAACTTCGACAACGAGATCGGGAATGGTGTCGAAGTAGCTAATTGGAACTCCCTCGGGGGGCAGGCGTTCCTTTGCAATGAAAGCGGCGTCTGGCGCTCTGACGGTGTCGGGATCGTGCCGCAGCAAGAATCCTGTTTCGGCTGCAAAGATAGCCCCAAGGTCGTTCTGTCGAACGTAGTGGCCGAGTACAATGACAACTGTAGCGGCGATCTCACCGTGCCTTGGTCCTGCGGGCGGCATCTCGATCAATTCTCCCTCAATCAACTCGTAGCGCTTGCCGTCGTCGGGCATACGGAGCAGTTCGTCTGCGGTTACCAGTGTGCGAGTGGTCATGTTGCCCTCCCTCGTCGGTGAGGATGTACCGTTCAGTATACTCTATCGCCCTGTTGCGCCGTTACGCCCGCCTACGCCACCACTCCGGGCGCGCCGATGTCGAGCAGCATCTGCCGGGCCTTGTCGCGGTAAGCCTCGCGCACGTCGCGGGTGGGGGGACGGCAACGGCTGGACGGCAGGCCGACCAGCTCCATCAGCAGCTTGTCGGCGTAGCCGTCGCCGCTCGTGTACTGCTTCATGTCGTCCCACAGATCGTAGAAGGGGAGCAGCACGCGGATCACCTCGTTCTGCGCCTCGACGTATCGCTGTTCTTCCAGCATGTGCAGGAATCCGACCGCCCACTGCGGCCAGTAGTTGGCCGGATGGATCTCGATGCTTCGCGCTCCGAGGATGTGGCTCATCAAGAACGAACCGTTGTTGTCCACGACGCTCACCTTGTCGGCGAACATGCTGACGATGCGGTCCATGCCGAAGGGGACGCCGCCGGGCACCGCCCACTTGAGGCCCGCGACGTTCGGGAGCTCGACGAGCTTCTCCACCATGCCTATCGATACGCTGGGGGATGTCCAGAACGTGTTGTAGACGATCAGGCCAATGTCGGCCGCCTCCGACGCGGCGAGGATGTACTCGTAGAAGTCGCCCTCGGTGTGGGCGAAGTAGAACGGCGGCGAGACCTGGATGTACTCTGCCCCGACGTCCTCGGCCGCTCTTGCCAGGGCGATAAGCTCTCGCGTGCTCGTCGTCTGCGCCCCGAGGATGACAGGCACTCGCCCCGCTGCCTGGTCGACGACCGCTCCGGCCACCGCCACGCGCTCGTCGAATGACATGGACGAGAAGTCGCCCGCGGCGCCGCACGCCAGCAGGACGCCCGTGCCCGTCTGAATGCCGCCGTCGATGAGGAATTCCACGTGCTGTCGTATCCCGTCGAGATTCACCGACAGATCATCGTCGTCGTTGAACATTGTCGGAATCGTCACGTAGCAGCCGTACAGCCGATCGCGCAGTGTTTCTTGATTCATGCTCCCGCTACTCCTTCGTCGGTCTCGTTCGGCGGCAATTATGCCGCATCGGAGAAGGTGGAACAAGCGGGGAGGGTTCGGCGTCGTGTCTGCTCCGCAAGAAGATGGCTTCCCCCTTTGGAGACCCTTGTGCAACCGTCATACCGGCGAAGGCCGGTATCCAGAAGGGCAGGGTTCAGGTTGGGCAGCATTGGAGTTGTCCCGCACGGTGAGTTATACCAATTATGTGTGACGAGACCGTATTCTCGCTGACCGGGCTTTCTGGATTCCGGCCTTCGCCGGAATGACGGGTGGGAAGGCTAGAATGACGGCATAGCCCTTAGCCCCGCGACGGCTCCGCCATCTCCTCGCGGGCCTTTCGCGACAATTCCGCGAGGTGGCCGTCGTTGGCGAGGCGCTGTTCGAGGTGCGCCATGCGTCCGGGGCCTGCGGTCTCGATCATGGTCGGACCGTACGCCCGCTCCATCCACCACCGCGAGAGCGTCCCGATCTTGCGACGCAACTCCGGCAGGTCCTTGTCCCGATAGTGCTGTTCGAGCACCATCGTGAACATACGCCTTCGATTTCCCCCGCCGAAGGAGGCGTGCTTGATCCGCCGGTCGAACACCACGAGGTCGCCCGGCTTCGTCTCGAGGGCGGCGGCCGGGATGTCCTTGCCCGCAACGCCCAGCGCCTCCTCGGTCGTGAACTCTTTCATGCTCGGCATCATGTCGTTGAGCGTGCTGGCGAAAGAGTCGCCGCTTGTGTGACTGCCGGGGATCACGCGGAGGCATCCGGAGTCTTTCGTCACCTCGTCGAGGTAGAAGGCGATCTTCATGGTCAGGTACGGGGAGTCATGGCCAAGATCGGAGTGCCAGCCGGTGTCGCCCACGTAGAAGTTCCCGTCGCTGTTGCTGTAGTTGAAATCGTACCCCAAAATGTCGCCCGCCAGCCCCTCTATGCGCGGGTCATCGATCAGGGCGCAGAAATACGGGTGCTGGTCGATGAACGGGACGATGGACGACCGCTGCTTGTAATCATGCGCCTGACCGTGGTGCCCTCCGCCGCGCTCTGCGAATATCGACTCGAAGGTCTCCGTGATCCGTCCGATGTCGTCGGCAAACAGCCCCGGGAAGTGGAGGTACCCGAATGTCTTGAAGAACGCGATCTGCTGGTCGGTCAGGTTCAATTGAGAGTCCTCTCTTGTGGTATACGGCTTATCGCCTACCCTCTGCTTGGCTCGGCCATTTCGGCGCGGGCCTTGCGGGCGAGCTCGGCCATGTGGCTGTCGTTCGCCATGCGCTGTTCGAGATGCACCATGCGCTGCTCGTCCGCCGTGTTGACCATCACGTCGCCGTAGTTGCGCTCTATCCAGAACCTCGTCTCGGACGCCATGCGCTCCTTGAGGGTCTCGATGTCCTCATCGGCGTAGCGCTCCTCGAAGTTGAGGGTGAACATGCGCCGCCGGTCGCCGCCGCCCCATGAGCTGTGCTTGATCTGGTGGTTGAACATCACGAGGTCGCCGGGCGTCACCTCCAGCGGGACTGCCGGAACCTCATCGCCGTTCACGCCCCACAGGTAGCCGCTGGGGTTGTCGGACTTGTCGCGCGTCTCGCGCACCGCCTCGAGGCTGTTGCCGAACACGTCGCCGTACTTGTGACTGCCGGGAATGACCCGAAGGCAGCCCGTGCTTGCGGTGACGGGGTCGAGGTAGAAGGCCATCTTGAACGAGAGGTACTTCGTCTCGCGGTAGCCGTCCGAGTGCCAGAGGGTGTCGCCTACATAAAAATTCCCGTCGCTGCCGGCGTAGTTGAAGTCGTCTCCCAGCACCGACGCGCAAACGTCGTGGATGCGCGGGTCGTCTATCAGCGCGCTGAGGTACTCGTCCAGGTCGATGAACTGGATGAGAGCGGAGCGCTGCTTGCCGTCGTGCTCCCGCCCGAAGTGCCCGCCGCCGTGGTCGGCCCAGACCTTCTCGAAAGCGCCGGTGATCTTGTCGATGTCGTCGGCGAACAGCCCCGGAAAGGCGAGGTAGCCGAACGTGTCGAAGAACGCGAGTTGGTGATCGGTGAGTTTCATTTCTGCTCCTTTTCGTACTCTGCCTGGGGTTTCGACCCCGGAGTCCGCTCGAAGCGGTAGGCGTACCGGTTGTTTGGCGCTTCGAGGATGGTGCGCTGCCGTTCGTTCAGGCCTGGGTAGTCGTCGGCGTCATAGTAGCGGGCGTACCAGGAGGACGCGTGCGGACTGAACTTGAAGAAGAGCGTCCGCCGCTCGTGGTCGCCCGTCCACGGGAGCGTCCCGTGCGCAAGCGCCTCCGTGAACACAATCGCCGTTCCCGCGGGCCCCGTCACACGTTGAACGCTGGGGTGAAGCTCCTCCATCTCCTTCCACTCGTCGGGCAGGGGGTAGTTGCTCTTGTGCGAGCCGGGGATCGCGCCGAATCCGCCGTCCATCGGCCCCACGTCGCGCAGGTTGTACGCGACGACCGACAGGCCGTTCCACATCCGCCCTTCCTCGAACCTGTAATACTGCAGCGACCGCGTCGGGACCCCTCCCCCGTGCAGCTTCGTCCCGATGGGGCCTTTCCCCGAGCGGATCACGTCGAGGTACACGTGGTCGAGCCGGTACGCGTCCTCGCCCATGGTCGTGTCGAGGTACGGCCTCACGCGCGGATTGTCGATGAGCTCCAGCAGCGGCCCGGCCCAGTCGATGGTGTCGAAGAAGCGGTGCGTCGTCATGTCGGGCGGACACTCCGTCTCGATGTGCCTGTCGACCTCCTCGTTCAGCCGCCGAAGCTGGTCTGCGTCGAGGGCGTCCGGCACGGTGATGTAGCCCTGCAGGTCGTAGAGGTATTTTTCGTGTTGGTCCATCGGTAGGGAAGCTATCCTACGCTCTCTTTGAGGTATTCGACCCAAGACGCCTGGCCCGATACTCGCTGTAGGGGGTGGTGCGCTCTATACCATGAGCTTCGTAGTCCTCCAACATCTGCTCGGCCACGGCCAAGTCTTCGATGAGTTCACGGTGTGCTTCAGGGTCTACCTGTTCGGAGCTTTCTTGGTGCATATTCTCTCTAGGCATCTGTCTGGATTGACCTCAGCTGACTACGATGACCGCAGATGGTGATGGATTTGCCTTTCCTGGCCTTCTGAGCCTCGCGACGGATGGCCTTGGCCTTCTCCACAGTTGCGAGCTTTGTGAACCAATCAGTTCCAGCCTTGTATTCAGGGTTCAGGAGTTGATCTTCAATACGTTTGCGTTCTATAGCATCCAAGTCTTGATCCGTGGCATCCTCCTAACGGGATCGTTAAGAGGGTATCTGAAAAGTATCCCGTTCACCCTGAGCCTGTCGAAGGGTGGTCATGCCGTTCATAGTTCGACAAGCTCACTACGAACGGTTTTTATTGATTTATTCTAAAATCCCAGCCCTCAGTGTGTCCCTATCGTAGCAATTCCAGCGCAGTAAGCCAATTGCCCTGATGAGAAATATTTGCGTAACTGTTCAGACTCCGTGAGAACGCCCGATACCTATCACAGCCATTCCCGCGTAGTCGGAAATCCAATCCCCTCTCCCGTTCGCGGGAGAGGGCTAGGGTGAGGGTGTTCCCCTCACCCGCCTCTTGGAACAACGCGCCCCTTTGCCCTATGCTATACCCGCCGAACTCCACCGGAGGCATGTCATGGTCGAAAAAGTAATTCGCGCGAATCGGTTCGAGGTGGTCGACGACGAGGGAAGGCCGAGGGTGATCGTCGGCGCCCAGGCTGAGGCGTCGGGGCTGATGTTGCTGGACCCCAACGGTCAGAGCGTCGCCGAACTTGCCGTCAGCGACGAGCTTGGATCGACCACGCTGTCTCTCTACGACCTGCGAGGCTCCGTCCGCGCCTCACTTGACCTGGACCAGGAAGGGTCTCCGACGCTCGGACTGTACGACCTGGCGGGGGAACCGAGGGTTACCATTGGGATCGCCGAGGGGAACACGCCCGTCTTCGACGTAACCGGCCCCTACGGAGAGGCCCGAATGTCCATCGAGGTGGACGAGGAGGGCCTGCCGAGCTTCGTCCTCATGGACGGCGACGGGAACGACCGCGTCTCGATTCGCGTCGACAGGCGCGGAGTGCCCCACCTGGAGTTCTTCGAGTCGGACGGAAGACCCCTCAAGGAGTGAGTCCGGCTCGAAAGTGAATCGAGTGTTTCTGTGCCAACCGTTCGTGGTGAGCCTGTCGAACCATGAAGGCGTTGTCACCCTTCGACAGGCTTTCAAGTGACTGCTCTCGCCTACGTCGGGGTGTCACCCTCACCCTAGCCCTCTCCCGCGACGGGAGAGGGGAAAAGAGGACCTTCGACAACGTGTGCTTTCTCGTGGTTGCACGGCAGTTACTGACACCCCGGTATGGCCCAAACCCGGGGCATAATACCAATTCGCTTTGACTACGCCATAAATTACTGATGCACACCGGAACCCCGCCGTCATTCGATCCCCTCTCCCGTCGTGGGCTGACAGGGGTAGGTATTAGGTATTCCATACTTGCGAGTCATAGCCCCATCACTGTTATTCCGATCGTAGCGAAGCGGAGAGAGGAATCTAAAGTGTTCATCCTTCAAACCAAGCCCTGCACTCTGAAACATCCATGGCGATGGCGTAGCATTTTAGATTCCTCGCTGCGCTCGGAATGACAGGGTTGCGGTGGCCGGATCATAGCTGCAATCCCGTTTTACCTACCCCTCTCCCGTCGTGGGAGAGGGCTAGGGTGAGGGTCCGCAAGGCTGGCAAGTGAGGTTACGGCGTTGTCACCCTTCGACAGGCTCAGGGTGAACGGGGTCCCTTCAGGGCAACCTTGCAGGTCGGGTCGCTACGTCCCGCCACACAAAGAATTTCATTGAACGGCTGCTCCGCGCTGATATACTATCTCGCGGGAAGGTAGAGATGCCAAGCAGTCGAATCCTCAGCCTGCCGGGCATGGCGGACGTGACCGGCGGTTCATTCGAGCAATCAGCGCACATCGCGGACGCTCTCAGCGCACATTTCGCTGAACGGGGCTACGACCCCATCGACACCCCAATCGTCGAGGACGCGGAGCTGTTCGTCCGCAAGTCGGGCGGCGAGCTGTCGGGGATGCTCTACTCCTTCGATGACCCCGGCGGCAATCGCGTGAGCCTCCGCCCGGAGATTACGCCCTCGGTCATCCGCCACTATATCGAACACAAAGCCGCGCTTGGGACAACGGCGCGACTGAGCTACTGCGGCCCCGTGTTTCGCTACCATTCCCTCAATGGTGGAGACCTGCGCCAGTTCACCCAGGTGGGCACGGAGCTCATTGGCCTGGCGGGCAGCGAGGCCGACGCCGAGATACTCTCACTCGCGTGCGGCGGCCTCCATGGGCTTGGCCTGAACGGATGGACGGTGCGCATCGGCGACACGGGCCTGCTGAACCGCGTGTTGGACACCTACGGGCTGTCCGACGCGACTAGGGGCTTCGTGTTCTCTCACATGGGAGAACTCAAGGCCGATTCCGCATCCGTTGACGACCTCGTGGCCCTCGCCGACGAGATGGGCCTCCTTCGGGCGAGTGGCAGAGACAACATGCTCCCTCATGGCACGGAGGGCAACTCTGAGACGGCGCGGCAGCTGGTGCGCGACATGCTCTCCGACTCGGTGACGAGTCCCGTCGGTCGCAGGACGACAGAGCAGATCGTCGAGCGGCTGCTGCGGAAGCTGCAAAGCGCCGACAGTCCCGACAAGCTGGCCGCCTCACTTGCGCTTGTGGCAGACCTCTCAAGCGTGAGAGGCGCTCCGGACAAGACTCTTTCAATGGCGGAGGACGTTCTGCGGAATCATGGAGCGGACCTGACCCCGCTGGATACCCTCCGGGCACTCTTCGATGCGCTTCCGGGGCGGGGAGTGCCACACTCCAACGTCGTGCTCGATCTCGCCTTCGTGCCAGGCATCGCCTACTACACCGGCATTGTCTTCGAGATTTTTTGTGAATGTGAGGAAGGACCCGTCACCCTGGGCGGAGGTGGCCGCTACGACGGACTTGTCAAGGCGCTCGGCGGTAACGACGTTCCGGCCATGGGGTTCGCCCTGCGGCCCGACAGGATCGCCAACGCCCTCGCGGGCAGGGTGGAGTAGGGGAGCCACAAATGCTGAGATTCGCAGTGCCAAGCAGCGGCAGCCTGCACGACCCCGCCCTCGATTTCCTGAAGGCGTGCGGCATCGGCGTCTCGCGCCCCAATCCTCGCAGGTACACGGCCGATATTCCCGGGTTGCCTGGCGTCGTCGTCCACTTCCAGAGACAGGCGGACATCCCCCTGCAGGTCGAGGAGGGCATGGCCGACGTTGGCGTCGTGGGACTCGACGGGTTCCTCGAACGTCGGCGAGAGGGTGGAGAAGGGGAGATCATCATCGAGCGCCTCGGATTCGCCCAGTCTGAGCTTGCACTCCAGGTACCCGACTCTTGGGTGGACGTTACCTCTATGGCCGATCTCGCCGATCTTGCCATCGAGTTCCGACAGCAGGGAACGCACCTGCAGGTAGCAACCAAGTACCCGCGCCTGACGGAGAGGTTCCTGCTGGCCAACGGCGTGAACTTCGTGACGCTGATCCCGTCGAGCGGCGCTCTTGAGAGCGGGCCTGCAATGGGGTCGGCGGACATCATCGCCGACATCTCCTCGACCGGCACGACCATGCGCGCCAACCGCCTCAAGACCATACAGGGCGGCACGGTAGTAAGGTCGGAGGCCTGCCTGATCGGCAACCGGCGACGCATTGCCGAAGACCCGGACAAGCTCGGCCCCGCAACGGCACTGGTCGAGCATATCGAGGCATACCGGAACTCCCGCAACTTCTACAGCGTCACGGCCAACGTCCGGGGGAAGGACCAGGAGTCGGTCGCCCAAGGCGTCTTGGAACACGCCGACATCGCCGGTCTGCGAGGTCCGACCATCGCGAAGGTACACACCGTGGACGACACGGCATGGTACGCCGTGACGATCATCGTCGAAAAGGCACGGCTGCTGGACGCGGTCAACCGCCTCCGTGAGATCGGCGGCGTGAGCGTAACGGTCACCCAGCCGAGCTACATGTTCCACTCGAAGTCCGAGGCGGCGGAACGCCTGATCAAGGATTCGTAGGTCCCGCCATGCCGAATCCCCTTACTCACATGGAAATGGCGTATCTCGCCGCCCAGCTTGTCGACGCAAGAGTCCTGAACGACAACATGGGCTGCTACCTGCTCGGGTCGACTGCGCCCGACATCCGCGTGATCACGCGCAGGGGTCGAACGCCCTATCACTTCGCGCCGCTGGACTTCGACAAGGTGGGGGCCGGCGTTGCCGGTCTGAACGCCGAGCACCCTGACCTGGCGGCGACGGAGCACAGTCCCACTCGCTCATTCATGGCCGGCTATATGACGCATCTGACTCTCGATGAGACGTGGATAACCCGGATGTACCGCCCACTCTTCGGCGTGGACGGCGTGTTCGAGACGGAGGCGATGGGAGCCGTCATGGACAGGGCGATGCAGATGGAGTTGGACACCTTCGCTCTCGAACGTCTGGACGTGCTCAAGACGCACCTGGCGAGCTTCAACGGCGGCGTGGACATACCCTTCATCGACGGCGATACCTTGATCGAGTGGCACGAGTGGGTGACGGAGTTCGTTTCGCGGGAGTTCACGTGGGAGCGTCTGAGATTCATGGCCACGAGAATCTCGCGCGGAGACGAGTCGCATCCGTCCCACGCCATCGCCGACGACTTCATTCGCGGGATGCCTGATACACTGGATGTGCTGCACGAGACGGTGCCGACGGAAACACTGGTCGAATTCAAACGTGACGCCATAGCGGACATGGCCCAAGTGGTCGCGGAGCATCTGGCATGAGAATCGTATGCGGAATGAAAGAGTCGAGGGAAACCCTGCTCGCCGGACGAGGGTTGGGTCTCGACGCCGTGCCCGCCTCCATTCTCGAACGCACCGAGTCCGCCTTTGGCAAGTCGATGACGCCCACTGAGACCGCGCAGTACATCATCGACCGCGTGCGTGAGGGCGGCGACAATGCCGTGCGAGATATCACCAAGCGTCTCGACGGTATCGATCTTGATGACTTCGAGGTGCCAATTTCGACGATTCAGCAGGCCTATGACGAGGTGGACTCCGAGGTCGTGGACGCCCTGGGACTGGCGGCCGGGCGAGTCCGCCGCTTCCAAGAGAAGAGCATGCCGGAGAGCTGGATCGATTTCGACGAGGGGTACGGCGAGCTGGTCAACCCGGTCGAGCGAGTGGGTGTATACGTTCCGGGTGGCACCGCCAGGTTCCCCTCCACGGTGCTGATGTCAGTGATTCCCGCGAGGATCGCGGGCGTGGACGAGGTCATCATTGCGACCAATCCGGGCGTCGACCGGGGCGTGCATCCCGTCGTGCTGGTGGCCGCAGATATAGCGGGAGCGGACCGTGTCCTCCAGATCGGAGGAGCGCAGGCAGTCGCGGCCATGGCGTGCGGGACGGAGTCCGTCCCCAAGGTGGACATGGTCTGCGGGCCGGGCGGCCTCTTCACGACTCTTGCAAAAAAACTCGTCTTCGGCGAGGTCGGCATCGACGGTCTGTACGGCCCGACGGAGACCCTTCTGATCGCGGATGAACACGGCAACCCAACCCTGTGCGCGGCGGACCTCCTCGCGCAGGCCGAACACGACATTCTCGCGAAACCGGTACTCATAACGACTTCCGAGTCGCTCGCCGAGCGCGTAAACTCGGAAATAGAGGTGCGAATAAGGCGGCTTGACCGTTCCGAGATAGCGGCCCGTTCCGTAGATGAGCAGGGCATCATCGCGGTCGTAGACAATCTTGACGAGGCATTTGAATTGGCGAACGTCTTCGCTCCCGAGCATGTGTCGCTCGTGGTCCGAGACCCATGGGGTCACATTGGGAGCGTCAGAAACGCGGGAGCCGTGTTCCTTGGGGAATTCTCGCACGAGGTGCTTGGAGACTATGTGGCGGGTCCGAGTCACGTGATGCCGACGAGCGGGACGGCCCGATTCGGGTCGGGGGTGAGCGTGCGGTCGTTCCTCAAGTTCAGCCCGGTCGTCGGTCTCAGCGATCGGAGATCGGAAGAGATCAGCCAGGCGGCGTCGGTGCTCGGCAGGGTGGAGGGACTTACCGCCCACGCCGAGGCGGCGGAAATCAGAAGCGAGCTATCGGAAGAAGAGTAATGAGCAATATCGACCTGAACAGCTTCATACGGCCTCACCTTCGTGAGATAGAGACCTTCAGCCCGGCGGACCCGCCGGAGCTGCAGGCGAAGAAAGCGGGCATCACCGAGGACGAGATCATCCGCCTCAACGCAAACGAGAACCCCTACGGCTTCTCGCCCAAAGTCGCGGAGGCCGTCGCCAGCGTCCCGTACAACATTTACCCCGACCCGTCCCAGCGCAAGGTGCGCGCGGCCCTCTCGGAATTCACGGGAATAGCGGCGGAGCGGATCATCGCGGGCGCGGGAAGCGATGAGATCATCGACCTCATCTTCCGGCTGGTCATCGAGCCGGGCGACAGGATCATCGACAGCGAGCCGACCTTCGGCATGTACTCCTTCGACGCGAGGGTGAACGGCGCGGAGACCGTCTTCGTGCAGCGCGACGAGAACTTCGACGTCGACGTGGACGCCGTGAAGGAGGCCATCGACGAGCGCGCCAAGATCATCTTCCTCTGCTCGCCCAATAACCCGACCGGCAACGTTGCCACCCCGGAGCAGATCGAGGGGCTTGTCGAGACCGGTCTCCTGGTCGTCATAGACGAGGCCTACTGGGAGTTCTCCGGCAGGACTGCCGCCTCGATGGTCGAAGACCACGACAACCTGATCGTCCTGCGCACGATGAGCAAGTGGGCGGGCATAGCCGGACTCCGCATCGGATACGGCATCATGTCGCCGACGCTCGTCGACCACATCATCGACATCAAGCAGCCGTACAACGTCACGACCGCGTCCGAGGCGGCGCTCATGGCCACCCTCGCAGACGCGGACTACCTGGACCGCAACCGCGACCTCATCGTCAGCGAACGCGAGCGCCTGATCGAACTGCTCAACGGCATCCCCGGCGTGAGGCCGCTGCCGTCGGGAGGAAACTACGTGCTCTGCGAGTTCCAGCCCGGCCGCGCCGAGGACATATTCGAGAAGATGGCCATGCGGGGCATCTTCCTGCGGAAGTTCAGCTCCAAGCGCCTCCGCGACTACTTCAGAATATCCGTCGGAACGCCCAGCGACACCGACGCCGTCGTGGCCGCCCTCCAGGAGTTCGTGTAGGCAATGGAGACCCCCTCTCCCGTCGTGGGAGAGGGCTAGGGTGAGGGTAGAGACCGGGATACGAATCGCGAGGTGGAGGAATGGAGTCGAGGAAAGCCAACATAGACCGCCGGACGGGCGAGACGCAGATATCCGTCGCAATCAATCTCGACGGCGTGGGCGACTACAGCATCAAGACCGGCAACGGCATGTTCGATCACCTCCTGGCCCAGCTTTCGAGGCACGGCCTGATCGACCTCGAAATCGAGGCGCAGGGGGACATCGAGGTAGGGTGGCACCACCTCGTCGAGGATACGGCCATCTGCCTCGGGCGAGCGCTCCAGGAAGCCGTCGGCGATGCGCGGGGGATCACCCGCACGGCGCACTCCTTCGTGCCGCTGGACGAGACCCTGGCATTCGTCGCCGTCGATCTCAGCGGTCGCGGCTACGCGGTCATCGACGCCTCCATCGGCGAGTCCGACCTCGGCGGACTGTCCGGCAGCCTGGTACACCACTTCCTGGAGAGCTTCGCGCTCGAAGGCAAGTTCAACCTGCACGTCAGGCTGCTGTCCGGCGCGAACAACCACCACAAGGCCGAGGCGATCTTCAAGGCCCTCGCCCGCGCCATGCGTATTGCGGCAGAGCGCGACGACCGCAGGATGAGCAACGTCCCAAGCACCAAGGACGTGATCGGGTAGGTGGTTCTGCATTCTCAGAAATTCCGTTGTAATCCCGCCCCAAGTCGTCATTCCCGCGAATGGAGACCATTGAATAACCGTCATACCGGCGAAGGCCGGTATCCAGAGGGGTGGGGGCCTGGGATGCCGGAGTAGGGCAATGGATTCCCGTTTTCACGGGAATGACGGGAAGTGTTAGGATTTCCTTCCCACGTCCAACTTCTGACCCAAGCCGACGGAGGGTTCTCAGTGATTGAGTGGGTATACGTAGCCTGTGGCGGCGCGCTCGGAGCGATATCCCGTCATGCCGTCAACCTTGCCGTGATGAACCTCATGGGGTCGACCCTCGTCGGCACCTTCGTGGCAAACATCACCGGCTCGTTCATACTTGGACTGCTCATCGGCTTCTGGGAGCCTCGAGGTGACTTCCCCACCGAGCACAGGCTGTTCCTGGCCGTGGGCTTCCTCGGCTCGTACACCACCTTCTCCACGCTCGCCGTCGCAACGACGCAGAGCTTCGAGTCCGGCGACATCGGACGCGCCGCCCTCAACCTCGGCGGGAGCATCGCCGTCGGACTCGCCGCCGCCTTCGCGGGCCTGGCCATTGGGCGGGTAATAGCCTAATAGCCACCCGTTCGCCCCCGTATCAGGTACGGGGCAGGCCCTGAGCCTGTCGAAGGCCCTCTTATCCCCTCTCCCGTCGTGGGAGAGGGCTAGAGCCTGCCCCTGCGTAGGCAGGGGGTGAGGGTGATGCCCCGGTTAGGTGAGGGCAGGCTCTGAGCCTGTCGAAGGGTGAATACGCCGTTAGTGGCACTACAAGCTAGCTCGTGCGCGCCAATGCCTCAGTAACGTTCACCACACGGGATGTTGACTCGTCATATTCCAGAATTTCTACGTCATTTGGTATGAGATGACCGTAGGTCCTTACGTAGTACTCCGCAAGGCTCTCAGAACGCTCATCGCTGAAATCGTATAGAACAAAAAGAATTTTCTTGTACCGCTTTGGAGCCAAGTGAAAGAAGTACATGGCCTCGTTCCACACAGTCATCTTTGCACTCGGAACTTTGTCGCTGGCTGTCCATCTATGGGACTTGCACTCAACCAACATAGGAGGATCATCAGATCCAAGGTCAAACTTTCGAACCTTCTTGTTTGAAACTCCTACCTGGACACCATATCCCTTTTGCAGCGGGACTCCTTTTTGGCGATAGTAATGTTGTGCCGTAGTCTCAAATTTGCTGCCAACGTGAGCATTCGATACTGAACCAACCCTCTGAAAATTGTTGGTCAATTCTTGCTTCTCTGACGCCAAAGTTCGCTAGACAATACCCGTCTGCCCTCTGCCCCCTACCCCTTACCCAGCAGGATGCTCAGCACCTCAGGCGCAATCTTGACCGCGTGGCTGCGAAGCTCGCCCGGCGTCAGACTGCCCAGGGGGTGCGGGAGGATGATGTACGGGTAATCCGGGATGCCCTGGATCTTCGCCATGGCGCGGGCGCTCGGTATGAACGGCTCCGTGCAGATCACGGCTGTCGGCAGACCGGCCTTTTCGAGGGTGATTCCGTCGTGCACACTGCACGATGAGCAGGACCCTCAGTCACCGTTCCCGGTAATCACCACGTCGCAGCTTGAGGCGAGGTCGTCCACGATGTCCGTGGGGCAGGGACGAGAGGCGTTGCCCTTGTTGCGGGCGATGACGGCCTTGAACTCGAACTGGTCGGCGAGAACGTCGTGCACCATTTCGAGGAGCTCGTCGGCGTTTTGCTTGCCGTTTGCCAGCAGGCCGACAACAGCCCCGTTCAGCGTGTCGGGACGCTTGGCGACCACTCCATGCGCGGGTATCGGGTCAACCGTCGGGTCGAACACTTCCAACATCGTCGTCATAGAATGTCACCTCCCTTGACCGTGTCGGCCATTATACTACGAGCGGACCACCTTCGAGACGGAGCGCGAGTTCGCCCCACCGCCCCATAGCGGGATGACCGCCGAGAACGATCCCGCCTTGCCTCCGGCCACGATGACTGTGATTCCTTCCCAAGTGGTCGTCACGCCAACAAGCTCATCGGCGTCTGCGCTGCCTGTGGGATAACCATGCTCCTCCCACTCTCCTGCCGTCCGTCTACTGTCCTCCCACAGGAACTGCGCCACCTGCTCCTTCCACCATCCTCCGGCCTTGATGTGCCCGATGGTCTCAGGTGTGAGGACGACGACGATCTCGGCGTTGCCGGGGCCGGCCACGATCAGCCCGTCCGACACTCCCATGAGCGCCGCCTCCGGCGATCCGCCCCCGAGGTTGGACACCTGGATGGGCGACAGGCCGGGGAACACCGTCACGGTGCTCTGGCTGGAGGCGTAACCCCGGTCGACGTGAAGCGCCTGCCACGGGCTGGTCTCCTGGTCCTCTGCGATGCACCACGTGTACTTCCCCGCGTGTCCCAGGCTAGACTGATCGAGATCGCCAGGGACCGCTCCGGTCACGTTCATGATCGTGAGCCGTATCGCCCGCCCGATGGTGGCGTTGGCGCGATTTCCCGGTCCGAATACCGACACGCCGGAGTTCAACCCGATCTCGTCTACCACAGGCCCGTTGATCACCAGCAGTGGCGCGGCCCCCATCGTGCTCACCGTCACGGCGTGGAGGTTGTGCTCCGGCTCCAGCATCGCCTCCATGGTGGCGAGCACAACGGGAAAATACTTCGGGCGGCATCCTGCCATGACCGCGTTGATGGCGACCTTCTCCACCGTCACTACCCTGCCGCGCACCGGCTCCGTGCCCAGTATCTCGCTGGGCGACCTCCCCACGGCGTCGAGGAACGCGCCAATCTTCTCCGCAGTCGGCGGAACGACGGGCAGGCCGTCCGTCCAGCCCTGCTCGAAGTAGTACTCGATGGGGTCGTCGGTCTCCTGGAGACTGACCCTCTTGGAAGCTAGGTCATATGCTGCCATGGCGATATTCTCTATGCGTTGAGATTGTGTATGGGGACGGGATCGACCTGCTCAGCGAGTTCAAAGCCGAACACCTGCGAGTAGAAGTACAGTTCGGAGTGCAGCGCCGTTTCGATGCTCTCCGCCATGCGGAACCCATGCTGCTCGCCCTCGAAGGGCACGTAGGCGACAGGGATGCCCTTGCGCTTGACGGCCTCCACCATCGTCTCGGCCTGGTCCGGCGGCACGATCTCGTCCTCAAGCCCCTGAAACAGTATCACCGGACAGGTGATGTCGTCCACGTGGTGAATGGGCGACCGCTGAACGTATATGTCGCGCTCTGCCGGATACGGCCCAATGAGGGAGTCGAGGTAGCGCGACTCGAACTTGTGCGTGTCCCGCGCCAGCGTCTCCAGGTCGCCGATCCCGTAGTGGCTCGCCCCGGCCTTGAACACGTCGCGGAAGGCCAGACACGCCAGCGTCGTGTATCCTCCCGCGCTGCTGCCCCGCACGATGAGACGGTCGCCGTCTGCCCGCCCGGAGGACACCGCGTACCTCGCGCCGTTCACGCAGTCATCGATGTCGACGATGCCCCAGCGACCGTTCAGCCGTCGCCGGTACTCCGTGCCGTATCCCGTGCTGCCCCCGTAGTTCACGTCGAGGACGGCGAACCCCCGGCTCGTCCAGAACTGCGTCTCCAGGTCGAGGGTTGCCGATGTCGCCCCCGTCGGCCCGCCGTGGCTGATGACGATCATCGGTGGTCGCTCGTCTGATGGAGCCTCGAAGTCGGGGTTGGTTGGAGGGTAGTAGAAGGCGTGGGCCGTCTGACCGCCCTCCGTCGGGAACTCGATCTCCTCAGGCACCGAGAAGCAGCTCGCGGACACGTCCAGCGACGACGACTCCACGACGACCGTGTGCGCTCCCGTCTCCAAGTCGAGCCTTACGACCGACTTGGCTTGCGTGGGAGACCCTGATATGAACGCCGCCCAGCCATTGCCCACCTCAAGCGCCCCACGTGTCAGGTCGGTGAAGGGAAGGTCTAACGGCTCCAGCTTGCCCGAACGCGGGTTGAGTCGTCCGATACTCCAGAAGCCATTTTGCGTATACGAGCAGATGAGTTCGTCGGCTGACTCAAATCCGTAGTGCGATGGCCCGAACTGCCATTGTGGCCCGGCGAACTCCGCCTCCATTGGGCAGATGTTCGTTAAGGAACCCTCGCCGTCCCAGCGGTACGGGTTCCACCAGCCCGTCCGGTCGGACACGAAGTACAGCGTGCCGTCCGGCGACCAAAGCGGCTCGCCAATGGACTCACCGATGTCACCCGCTACGAGTCGCGCGTTCCCGGCCCGGCCCTCGGCGTCCACGTCGGCAACCCACAGTTCCGTTTCGTCCCATGGCATGTTCGGGTGGTCCCATGCGAGCCAGCAGACCCGGTCGCCGTCCGGACTGACGCGGGGCGCGGAATAGAAATCGTTGCCCTGGGCAATGGTCTCGATCTCGCCGCCGTCGATGCCGATGGCGACGACGGTATTGGTCGGCTCGGCGTCGGACTCTGAGTGGTCCTCGCACACGCACAGGATGCGATTGTGTAATTGGTCGACCTCGAGGTCGGCGTATCGCCGTGCGTCGTCTGGTGTCAGTGGAGTCGGAGCTTCACCGGGCCTTTGCGCGTACACGCGCTGGTCGGAATCGTTGGTGAAATACACCACGCCGTCATGCACGGTGAACGCGCCGCCCCCGTACTCGTGGACGCGGTTGCGGACGTTGAAGCCCTCCGGCGTCACGTCGGACGTCTCGCCGTGAGCCGACTGCCGCACGATGACGCTGCGGCCACCCTCCCAAGGTCGCGTCTCCGTCCAGTACAGGTCGTCGCCGTCGATGGCCACCTGCGCCAGTCCGAACGACTCCGACGCGATGGCGGTCGCAGTTATCGGCGACATCCACGAGCCATACGGCGCTATGCGTTTCTGCGTCATCAGGTCTTCTCCAGTCACGTCGCGTAGTGCCGACGTAGGGTTACGCGACCTCCCACTGGGTCCCTTCGGGCGTGTCGGTCACGGTGTATCCCATTCCCGCTAACTGGTCGCGCAGCGCGTCGGCCCTGTCCCACTGTTTCGTACGACGGGCCTCCTCCCGCTCGGCGATGAGGGCCGCGGCCTCGTCGGGCAGCGTCGAAGGAGTTTCTTCCCGCGCTTGCTGCTCCGCCTGCATCGTCTCCGCCCACACCTCCGGGCGGATGCCCTCCGATACGTCCGGTATGCGGATGTCGCCAAGCTCGCTCATGGGGAAGTCTGAGCCTGCCTGGAATACTCGCTCCGTCCCGTCATACACGAGCGTGACCGTTCCCTTGCCCAGGACCCTGCATGTTCGCTCAGAAATGTCGAGCGTGAGCGCCGTGTGCTCGTCGATTCCCACCACGACCGTGCCGTCCGAGAGAGCGGGGAGAAGCGTCTCCAGCCTGGCCCTGCCGATGTAGCACCGGCTCGTGTCCAGGTTCGCCCCGCCCTCCGTGTTGTTCCAGTGGGTGACGCAGGCGATCTTGAGACCGAAATGGCCGAGCAGATCGAGCCCGGGTATCCAGTGCGGGTCCTCGCCGACCTTGTATATCTCATAGATCGGCACCGCCGTCTCACCGATGGCGATGGCCGCGCTGCTTGCGAACGTCAGGCACGCGCCGAGACGGTGACGCGCCTTGATCATGTCCCACGCGTACGTCCCCGTCAGATGGCGCACGGCGTAGCTGGGACTCCCCGGCCCCATGAAGATGCAATCTGCATCGAGAAGGGGCCTTAATATCTCAGGGTTGTTCGTGCCGAACTCCGTGTCGCGACGCCGCGCCGGAACAACGGTCACGTCGGGCTTGTAGTTCTGCAGCCTGTGCCGGATGAACTCGGAAACGCGGCTTGCCACGTGCGCCGAGTTCAACTCGAACCCCGCCGGCGTCTCCATGACCGCGACCTTCACCGGCCTCGGCAGCCTGTCAAACGACGGTTCGTACAGTGCGCGACCGCTCGGCGCGGTCTCCCCCGATCCTATGAGCGTTATCAGTCCAGGCGCCGGCATGGTGACTCCCTTGAACGGTAGCACATCGTACCATACGAAGGGATGGCCCGAACGTATATCGGGAGACAGTGAACCGACCGGGAGGACACCCACCGTCATTCCGGCGTAGAGCTTGCCCCGTACTCCGATACGGGGCGGGAATCCACACCTCATCATCCTGGACTCTCGCCCTCACCGGCCTCCGCATAACCCCGACTTCTGTCATTGCCACGAAAATAGGCCGCAATACCCCCGCACCGTCATTCCCGCCCTCCATATCGTCATTCCCGCGTAGGCGGGAATCCATGCCCCGGCCAACCTCCCGTAGGGGCGATTCGCGAATCGCCCCTTCTGCCCATGATCGGCGGTGCCGGCGGCAACCGACATGAACGATTGCTGCGAAAATAAACCCCGGCCACCCATCGTAGGGGCAACCCTTGTGGTTGCCCGTCCCCGACACCGCGCCACCACCACCCGTCATTCCCGCGGAGGCCGGAATCCAGTCCCCTCTCCCGTCGTCGGCTGACGGGGGGTATGTAGAACGGATTTGCAGCTACGATCCGGCCCCGTCTCCCTGTCATTCCGAGCGCAGCGAGGAATCTAAAATCCCTATTCGCAAGACCGGCTGGCCATTGCCACGGAAATATCCCCGGCCAACCTCCCGTAGGGGCGATTCGCGAATCGCCCCCACAGCCACATACATGATCGGCGGTGCCGGTGGCAACCGACATGAACGATTCCTACGAAAATAAACCCCGGCCACCCATCGTAGGGGCAACCCTTGTGGTTGCCCGTCCCCGATACCGCGCCACCACCGCCCGTCATTCCGGCGGAGGCCGGAATCCATGCCCCGGCCAACCTCCCGTAGGGGCGATTCGCGAATCGCCCCCACAGCCACATACATGATCGGCGGTGTCGGCGGCAACCTTCCTGAATCACCCCCATGACCAACCCTTCCCCTGGGTGCCGGGGGCGACCTTCTCCTGTCATTCCGCTCTGCTTCATTCGGAATATCTCATGAGGGTCTTCACCCTCACCACCCGGAATGAAAATGTGTCGACGCAGAAGAAGGGCAACCACAAGGGTTGCCCCTACGACGGGTTGGTCGGGGGCTTGTTTTCTGAGGAATGACAGGTGCTGGGATTATGCAAAGGCCCCCGCACGCGGGAATCCATCTTCCCCTCCGTGCTCTCTGCGCCCTCTGCGGTGAGTCCCGCTCGCCCTGAGCGGTGCTACGCCCCGCACACGGGGCTGTGCAGAGGTGTCAGTAACTGCCGTGCAACCACGAGAAAGTACGTTCGGCCTGAGCTTGTCGAAGGTCCTCTTATCCCCTCTCCCGTCGTGGGAGAGGGCTAGAGCCTGCCCCGTTGCAGAACGGGGGTGAGGGTTTGCGAGGCTGATAAGTCGAGAATACGGCTTAGTCACACATAATTGGTATAAGTAAGTTTCGTGCCACCCCTACCGCCGCCACTCTCCTATGTTCCACAGCTCGCTGTCCCACCCGTTGATGCGCACCCCCTTCAGCGTGTTGAGGTGCGCCGAGACGAAGCCGCGATTGATGAGGGGTATCTCGAAGTAGTTCTGCACATGGAGGTCGTTGAGCCGCTTTACGATGTCCTCCCGCTCGCGACCGATTTCCGTCCCTTCGAGCTCCGCGTACAGCGCATCGAAATCAGGGTCGCACGAGCGGGCGACGTTGCTGAGCGCCCAGTTGTTCTCCCGTGTCGGAATGTTCTTGCAAAGCAGGTCGGACAGGTCCTGCTGGGGGTCTATCCCCGTGCTGGAAGCGTACATCTGCACGTCTGCGAAGAACCGGCGATATGAGATCTCCGAGGGATCGTCCCCGAAGAATCCGCCGGCGTTGTGGTCGATGAGCTCCGTCTCGATGCCGATCTCCTTCCACCAGTCGCGAATGAGGGCCTGCGTGTCCTGCCGAATGGAGTTTGTCGAGGTCTGGAACGTGATCTTCAGCGGAGTGCCTTCGTGCTCGCGTATGCCGTCGCCATCCGTGTCGACGACACCGTTCTCATCGAGGAGGCTGTTGGCCGCTTCGATGTCCTGCGTCAGACAGGAATCGTTGGCCCTCGATACGTAGACGGAAGGGCCGGTGATCAGGTTGCAGGTCGGCTCCCCCGCGAAGCCGTAGAGGTCATTCGCAATCTGCTCTCGGTCTATTGCCATGGACATGGCCTGGCGGATGGGCTTGAAGGAGAGGAAGGGATGGGGATTGTTCCCGCCGAGGTGCTCCGAGCGGTTGTCGCCGAGCTCGGGATCGGGGTTCGTTTGGTTCAAGACTATCCGTTCGACGAGACTCGTGTAGGCAACGGCCAGCGTGCCCAGTCCGGCCTCCCGCATCTCGATGAGAGTCTCAGGATCGACCTGTGTGTTCCAGGCGTAGTCCGCATCGTTCCTTTCCAGGACGGTGCGAGCCGCAGCCGTGGCGTCCCCGCCGCTCTTGACGACTATCCTGTCGAAGTAGGGGGCATCGCCGTGGTAGTGGGGATTGCGTTCATAAGCGATACGACCGTCCAACCTGAACGTCGTAATGCGGAAGGGACCCGTCCCCAGCGGCATGGTGTACTGTTCCTTGCAGTCCGCGGACACGGCGGACGCGCCAACGCAGTCACCGAATTGCTCTTCACTGATGATGGGCGTTCCGCTGCCGACGAATGCCTGGTAGGGAAAGGGCGTGGGCTCGAGGAAGTTGATCTGCACGGTGAGGTCATCCAACGCTTGAACGGATGCGATGCCATCGAACGAGCTTTCGGCGGTGCATCCGGTCGCCTTGTCGCTGCAATAGCGCCAGGTGAAGACCACGTCCTCGGCGGTAACATCCTTGCCGTCGGACCACTTCAGGCCCTCCTTGAGCTTCCACCTGATGGACATCAGGTCCGAGGAGAAGCCGCCGTTCTCAATGGTCGGGACCTCGGCGGCAAGCGTCGGAATGATATTGCCGTCAGGATCATACTTGGCGAGAGGTTCCAGGGTGATCGCCGCTGCGTCGCTGTCCTTGTAACCGCCCGACCGGTACGGACTGGGCACGGAAGGCGCCTGCCAGTAGTGAAGCGTCAGGACATTTACCTCGCCCGTCGTTGGCTCCACGTCCGATGGACCGCAGGCAGCCAACAGGACTAGACACACGAGGCCGAGGATTACCTTTATCGATGTGGACATGCGGCGACTCCGAGAGATGACTTGTGCAATATCGCTTGCACTAGTTTACCCGAATCGCCTCACCTCGGAACAGGTAGCATTGAGAGGGCTTCATCAAGCGCCATGCATCCGTCGCCGAGAGAGACTCTGCCCACTCGGCGACATGGGACAAGACTCTGGAAGTTTCGGCTAAAATCTCCTACGGCCCGAACCGGAACGGCGGGTACCTGTCCGTCGTCAGCAGGATCGCGTATGCGATCGTCCTGTATACCCACCGGCCGTAGCCGACCAGGAAATTGAACAGCGGGCGCGGGTGCTTCCCGGTGATGATGATGGCAATCCACGAAATGACCGCCACGATCACGAAGACGTACGAAAGGATCCAGATGATGATCCAGTGAGGCACCGCCAGCAGCCATTTGATGAGCGGCAGCCCCCGGTTCAGATCGTTTTCGGCGTCGGGATATTCGATGTCCAGCTGGACGGCCTGTTGTTCGTCGGTTGAGGGGTACTCGTCGCGCAGGAGGAAGAGGTACGCCCCACACCTCGCCGTGAACCTTTCCACCTCGAGGTTTATGTCGAACCACCACCGCGGATACTTCTTGCGGAACAGCAGCATCAAGAGAACCGCGGGAAACAGGGCTCCGTTGATTCCGGACACCAGTATGTAGATCACGGCTATAGGTATCACCAGGATGAGCCTGAACAATGCCTTGAGCCTGCTGCTCGATTCCGGGTATTCGACCGAGTACTGCACCGGGTACGGCGGCGCGCCCCCGGTGTTGCTCATCGTTGCCTGTGCCATGATTCCTCCTCTGCAAGGTCGGTACTCACGCCGGGCGTGGCGGCCCCACTATAGCACATGCGTATCGAAAACGGTGACCGGCTAATGGCCCGCCGTGGTCCGGCAAAATGGGCGATTGCGGCGGCAAATCAATTGCGCGGGAGTCTCACGGTCTCCGCGAGCGCCTCTTGCGGCGTGATCGCCGGTATGGGAGAACGAGCGAAGTCCCTGACGTTTCTGGTTACGATATATCGGGCGCCGCATGACCGCGCTGCCGCCACTTGCATAGCATCCTCGAAATCGGCCATGGGGAGCCCGGCGGCGTAATGGACCGCGTCCGTATCGGTGGGCGCAACTCGGACGAAGCGGGTCAGGTCGACAATGAAGTCACGGGCGTTCTCACCACCTCGGGACGAGGCCACGAGGTAGTAGAAATTCGATACGGTATGCCATGCGACGTATGCACTCTGAGAGCCGTTCTCGATTCGGTCGAGGAGTTTCGAGGCCGGGCCCGAATGCGGGCGCCTGTCAAGTGCGATGTCAATGAGCACGTCGGTGTCCAGGAGGATCATTGCAGATACTTTTCGGCGAGCGCGTCGTAGCGTGGATCATCACGCTCCGAAGCTCGGAACCGGCCCCGCCATCGAGAGGTAAACGACGCCGAGTCGTCTCCTACCACCTCCCTGAGAGACTGCTCTATCAGCGAAGAAAGCGATACGTCGCGGGAACGGGCGTAGCGCTTGGCTATCGGCAGAAGCTCGGCATCGACTGTGATCGTCAGTTTCTTTTTCATATCGTCTCGCTTCACGTATACGTATCTCGTAAATGAGTATACGTATCCTGCGTCCGGCTTTCAAGCGCATCCTCACCTGCGCCCGCTACGCAAATCGCTTGACCAGGAACTTATCGGCGCGCGGCCTTGAAGCGTAGCCGTACTTGTCGACGAGGTGATAGATGACCGCCTTGATGGCGTGATTGTACCGGTCCTCCGGCACGCGACCCACCATGTTCCCCTCGCGGTCGGTCTTCCAACGATAGGGCCGCGTCTGACCGTCGAACGGGTTGGGCGTCACTCCCAGCTCGGACAGGATGCCCTTGCAGTGGCTGCCGATCAGGAGCTTCGGCCCCCGTTTCCCCGCCGGGACCTTCAAGAACGACCGCAGGCGCTGCGTCCCGTCGTTGATGCGGACACGTGACGCCGAGAGAATCACGCCTCCCTGCTCCGCCCACGCCTCAGCCGGAGCGGGCATCGAGTGGTGCTGGTGCCCCGCGACGTCGATCACCCCGCCCTCGACGTCCGGCCACCACGGTCGCGACTTCGCCATCTCGATGACCTCCTCGGTGACCAGTGTGCGCTCGTATATCTCGTCGATGATGACCTCCCGCCCATCGATGTATTGCAGCGCCTCGACGGCGTACGCCCCCGCGTAGCCGGGGTCGATGGCGAGCCGAACGGGAACGCCGGGGATGTACGAGACATCCCGCACGTGCGCGTCCGGCCGGATCTCCGGCACGACTAGTCCCCTGGGAGGCACGGGCCGTCCCGCAATGCGCTCCATGAAGAAATCGTCGGTCGAGTCGGCCCGCAGCGCTGCCAGCTGGGGATCGTCCCTTCCGCCCGGGTAGAACGCGCGATTCGTCCAGGACGGCAGGGAGAAGCTCTTGCGGTCGGAGCCGCCCTGCCGCCACGCCTTGAAGAGCTGAGGGTACCACCCCACGCTCGACTCGAAGGTCCCCGCGAGGAAGATCCAGCCGTTGCTGGGCGTCACGCGGCCTCGCATCCGGCTGAACACCGCCGAGTCGAGCTGGCTGGCCTCGCAGCCTATGATCCCGTCCGGCGATTCCTTCGACAGCGTGCGGTGATCGACGCCGCTCTTGGTCTCGATCCTCGTTCCGTCTGTGAGGACGATGCGACCGGGATCGCACCGCTTGGTCGCTTTCTCCAGCAGACCCAGCGCTCCGAACCACTCCACCAGGTACCGGAACTCCCGCTCCGTCTCGCCGTACGTCGCTCCCACCAGCCAGTAGAGCGCGGGCTTGTGGGTGTAGACACGGCCCCTCCGCCTTCCTCCCACCCTCGACGGTTCCATCACCCGCGTGTCGGGCAGCTCGAAGAACTTCAGCATCAGGAACAGCGACGCCACGACCGACTTCCCCGCCTGCTCGCCTCCGGCCACGAGGACGAACCGCTTGTCGGACAAGAGAATCTCGGCCTGCTCCGGTGTCGGGAGCACGCCCGTCTCTTCGTATAGATCTTCCAGCCAGTACAACGCTGCCGCTCCGACCCCGCCGAAAAGAAAAGCGCCCGCCCCCAACCATGTGGGGCGGGCGCCCTCGGCGCCTTCATCTATGTTCATTCCAGTCTACGACCCCATCACCCCCACGTCAAAAGCGAATACCCCGCGAGTACATCACATACCTCAAGAGGGTGTCTAAAACGTAACTGTTCAGACTTCGTGAGATCCTTCGACGCACGCACAGCCACCGTCATACCCGCGAAAGCGGGTATCCACAGGGTGGGGGATGTTCGTCTCATCAACTCTGAACAGCTACTCTAAAACGACCTCCGTTCACCCTGAGCCTGTCGAAGGTCCTCTTATCCCCTCTCCCGTCGTGGGCTGACAGGGGTAGGTATTAGGTATTCCATACTTGCGAGTCATAGCCCCATCACTGTCATTCCGATCGTAGCGAAGCGGAGAGAGGAATCTAA
>DAOUKG010000025.1:0-37666 GCA_034421575.1 Dehalococcoidia bacterium | reverse complement strand
CTGCAACTCGAAGGGCAGCGCAGCTAGGCTACAAGCTGGTCCCCATACCTGATGGACAGACACCAACACACTCTGCAATACCCGCAGTTACTTGAAAGCCTGTCGAAGGGTGACGACACCGCTCATGTTTCAATGAAACCTCTACGCACATCTCTAGCAAACCCATTAGACACCTTCTTAGGATTCAATCGTCTCTCCCCCGTTCCACGCGGGAAAGCCTCAGAGAGGGGGCAAGAACCCCTGCCTTCTCAAAAACGTAACCACCGTCCGATTCACGTGAATCGGCGGCCCCCCGGAATGTCCCGGTATCTCCATCGGCGTAAGCTCAAGCCGCTCCCGCATGTCCTTAGCCTCATACGCCTCGGTCAGCATCGCTGCCAGACGCTCGTTATGGTGCTGTCCGACGCGTACGTCATCATACCCCTGCTGCACCTGCACAGGTCGCGGCGGCAGCAGATCGATCAGGTCGTACAGATCGTGCTTCTTGATAAGCGGGTGGTCGTCCAATCCCTCGAATTCCCTGAGCCAAGGCCACTGGATAACCGGTCCTATCACTACCGCCGCGTCTATCTTCGGGTTCTTCGCTGTGCCGTACAGCACCCCCCAACCATGCCGGGAACTTCCCATGAACACGATCTTCCCGCTTGAGGTCCAACCGCGTTCGATTACGGCATCGATTACAAGATCCACCCGCCGCCTCCAGAACTCGAATCCGTCGATTCCCGCATCCAGCCCTCCGGCCAGTTCGCTCATGCTGTCGAAATGCCGTCCATGCATCAGCAGAATCTTCGCCCCCGCCGCCGTCAACAAATCCAACCAGTGCGTCATCACGTTCGGCTTTTCGAGAACGTTCACCGGGTCTTCGACGACCTCCCTCGATTGCGTCGGGATGATGCACAGCGGAGCGTCCTCCGCCACCTCTTCGTCCATGCCAAGATTGCACGATACGAACTGCCCTTGGGACTCAATCGTCAACGGCGTCCAGAACGTTGGATCATACTGCTTCGATTCCATGAGCCGCATAGTACGGTCAGCACCAACGGAACGCAAGGCAACCGCGTATTCCCGGCGTCCACAATCTCGCCCCGCTGGGGGCTGGCAGGGTTAGGTAAATCGGACTTGTAGCTATGATCCGACCCCGTCTCTCTGTCTTTCCTCAGAAAACAAGCCCAGCCAACCTCCCGTAGGGGCAACCCTTGTGGTTGCCCGTCCCCGATACCGCGCCACCACCACCCGTCATTCCGGCGTAGGCCGGAATCCAGGAAGTCTGGTCAGTCGGGAATACGGCCTTATCATACTCAATTGGTATTTGCTCACATGCCCTCGCTAGCACAGAACTCGAACGTTTCAAATTGGACACTACTTGAGAGGTGCGTACCTTGACATTCCTGATGAGCACTCGTAACATTTGTCTCCGTGAGCACTGCTATGCATATGGTTTGTCTGTGTTGTCGCCGGAGGCCGGAGGGTCTTCTGCTTCAACACGCGCGCCGGTGACCGCCTAGCGCCGACAGTTCTAAAAAGTGAAGACCTCTGGCCCCTCCGTTTGCGGAGGGGTTCTTTTTTTGCCCGAAAAATCCCGAGAAGGAGCATCTATGCCGGTACCGGAGTCAAGAAGATTGGGTGTGCGAGAGCTAGCCGATCTAAACGAACGCTTCGAGTACGCCCACCCAAGCGATGTGCTTGTGTGGGCAAAGGAGCGTTTCGGTGCGGGCGCGGCCCAGATGTCCAGCTTCGGCCTCGAAGATGTCGCGCTGTTCGATATGTTCTGGCGAGTCAACCCGCAGGCGCGCCTTGTGACGCTCGACACGTGGCGCCTACCGACGGAAACGTACACGGTCATGGACCAGACCCGCATCCGCTACAACGCACGCATAGAGGTACACCAACCTGACCCCGGAGCTGTGGCCAGCATGGTCGGTGAGCACGGGTTCAATCTCTTCTACCGAAGCCGGGAGAATCGCTTGGCCTGTTGCCACGTGCGGAAGGTCGAGCCTATGGAGCGCGCCTTGGCCGGCATCGACGCATGGATTACAGGCCTGCGCCGCGACCAAGGTATGGAGCGCGGCGACATTGGCATCGTCGAGTGGGAGGAGGCCCGCGCCAACTACAAGATCAACCCGCTTGCTAACTGGACCTTCGAGGAGGTGCGAAACTACGTGGAAGATAACGCTGTCCCTTATAACGAGTTGCACGACAAGAACTACCCATCGATTGGGTGCGCCCCGTGTACTCGGGCCATCGAACCGGGAGAGGACCCTCGCGCAGGACGCTGGTGGTGGGAGTCCGACCCCAACGCCAAGGAATGCGGACTCCACCTGGTTGCACTCGAGGCACGCTCATGATTGCAGCTAGCGAATTATCAATGACAACCCCAGCTCTTCTCGACGCCCCGCACTCCGATTCCAAGCATCTCCGTTCACTTGAGTCGGACGCAATCCACATCATTCGGGAAGTGGTCGCGGAGTTTGACCGGCCAGGCCTGCTCTTCTCCGGTGGCAAGGACTCCGCCGTGCTTTTGCATCTCGCCGTCAAGGCGCTCCGGCCTTCCCATCTGCCGTTCCCTGTGCTCCACATCGACACCGGACACAACTTTCCCGAGGTCATCGCCTTCCGCGACCGAGTCGTCAATCGACTTGGCGTGGATCTCGTGGTGGGCTCGGTTGATGACGCAATTGCCTCCGGGCGTATTCCGATCCCACCGCGCCCTGATTTCCCTCGCAACCGCATGCAGACGCCCGTGCTGCTGGAAACCCTTCGGAATGGGAAGTTCACCGCAGTTTTGGGCGGTGCGCGGCGCGATGAGGAGCGATCGCGCGCCAAAGAGCGTGTGTACTCGGTGCGCGACGAATTCGGCCAGTGGGACCCACGCAATCAGCGCCCCGAAGTCTGGGATCTCTACAACGGCAGCCTTGGCTTGGGCCAGCACATGCGGGTCTTCCCGCTCTCCAACTGGACGGAGTTGGACATTTGGCGCTACATAGCCGAGGAAAACATCGACCTGCCGGAAATCTACTATGGTCACTGGCGTGAGGTCTTTGAGCGCGACGGGATGCTCATGCCGCTTTCGACGGTGATGCAGCCCCAGCCTCACGAGCCGGTGGTCGTCCGCAGCGTGCGTTTTCGGACCGTCGGTGACATGACCTCCACGGCAGCCGTACCGTCGGAAGCTTCTACCCCCGAGGCAGTCATCGCCGAAACGATAACAACCCGCATCTCTGAGCGCGGCGCGACCCGGGCCGATGACCGGACCGCTGAAGCGGCGATGGAAGACCGCAAGCGCGAAGGGTATTTCTAGCATGGACCTCCTCCGCATCGCCACCGCCGGATCCGTGGACGACGGCAAGAGCACGCTCATTGGTCGTCTGTTGTATGACTCGAAGGCCCTGGACGATGACGTACTTGCCGCCGTAGAGGAAGCAAGCTGGCGCCACCACGGCGACTATTTGAACCTCGCTCTTATCACCGATGGCCTGCGCGCCGAACGGGAGCAGGGAATTACCATCGACGTTGCCTACCGCTACTTCTCCACTCCGACGCGCAAGTTCATCCTGGCAGACACGCCGGGGCATGTGCAGTACACACGCAACATGGTCACAGGAGCGTCCACCGCCGAGGCGGTTCTCATAATGATCGACGCGCGCAACGGCGTGGTGGAGCAATCACGCCGCCACGCCGTCACCGCCTCGCTATTGGGGATCGATCACATCGTCGTGTGCGTCAACAAGATGGATCTCGTTGGCTATGAGCAGGGAGCATACGAAGCAATCCGTTCCGAGTTCACTCCATTTGTGGAGCGGCTCGATGTGGACGATGCGACCTTCATACCTATGTCGGCGCTTAACGGCGACAACGTGGTCGAGCCGTCGGCGAACATGCCTTGGTACCAGGGTGGCCCGCTGCGGGCGCACCTTGAGAGTCTGCCGGTGCATGAAGGACTCGATGCGCTGCCGTTGAGAATGCCCGTTCAATACGTCGTTCGCCCCCACCGCGAGGAGTACCACGACTACCGTGGCTATGCGGGGAGTGTCGCGTCAGGTGTCCTCCAAGTGGGCCAGCGAGTGCGCTTCGTGCCCTCCGGCATGGAGAGCGTCATCACGTCCATAGAAGCGCCTTGGGGCGCCGTGGAGGAGGCGTACGCTCCCGATGCCGTCACCGTCCAGATTGCCGACGATCTCGACGTTGCTCGCGGGGAGATGATCTGTGGGACGGACGCCGAGCCGGAGATGACCCAGGAGTTCGACGCCGTCGTTTGCTGGATGGACGATCGCACCGCCCTTCGTCCCGGAAATGTCTACCGGATTAAGCACACCACGCGATCGGCAAAGGCAGTGGTCACCGACCTCCTTTCGTTGTTCAGCATCACGTCTCTCAAAGGCGAATCGGATGCGGATTCGCTGCGGCTGAACGAGATCGGCCGTGTCCATGTCAGGGTAAGTACACCCTTGGCTGTCGACGACTACACCAAGAACCGCGTAACCGGCAGCTTCATCCTCATCGACGAAGGGACCAACGCCACCGTCGCTGCGGGAATGATTGGGGAGCCTCGATTCGAATTCTCCGGCCCCAACGGGACATTGCAAGGCTGACTCAAAGGGACACCTTCGCCCGCCTAGGCCCCCGGCAGCATCAGTGGGGGAGTAATACCAATTCGGTTTGAATACACCGTGAATTGACCGTAACATAACCAAGTCATCCGTCATTCCGGCGTAGAGCTTGCCCCGTACTCCGATACGGGGCCGGAATCCAGAAAATCTGGTCAGTCGGAAATACGGTCTGATCACACTCACTTGATATAAGCTTGCGTATTCATGCTTGGTGAACAACATCAAGGATGATATGCTCGGAATAACGCCCCGTTGTCGTGCTGGGTCAAAGCACCCGGAATCCGTTCACCCTGAGTAGCGTTACGCCCCAGCGCAGGGGGCCGTGCAGGAGTGTCAGTAACTACCGGCAGCTTCGAGAAAGTACGTTCGGCCTGAGCCTGTCGAAGGTCCTTTTATCCCCTCTCCCGTCGTGGGAGAGGGCTAGGGTGAGGGTGATGCTCGACGTAGGGGAGGGCAGTTACTTGAAAGCTTGTCGAAGGGTGAAGAAGCAGCCCATAACGCCGCACCCCCACCACCGAACGACTGCCGCTGCCCCTCACTCCTCCCTACAGAAACCCCAACTCCCGCGCCTTCTCCCTTAACATATCGACCCGGCCCTTGTAGGACTCCAGCCGCGACCCGTCCGGCGTCGCCCTCAAGTAGCAGGCGGTCTCATACAGATCGAACCCGGCGAATCGGTCGTCCCTCAAAGCCGCTTCCATGTCGGCCAGGTACTCCTCGTCGCCTACGGCCCGTTCAATGTAGCGGTTCATATATGCCGGTATGCCGAGTTCCGACGCCAGATCGAGTACCTCCACCGCCACGGGGTCCTTGAGCGCGTTGGCCAGCCTGCTCCTCACCGGAGGCTCACCCGGTATGTCCTCCAACGCCTCGAACCAGCTCGTGCGGAAGGTGATCCCGTCCAGTAGACCTTCCCGCATCCAGTCCTGCCATGCAAAGTGAGTGTTCGGCGGGAACCCCATGATTTGGCCGTGAACGATGTCCGGCCGGAACGCCTCCGTGTGAATATGCGCCTGCATCTTCCGCCCCATGCTCCGCGCGCGCCTGCTGGTCCTCCGCATGAACGACGTGAAATACTCACCCCGAAGTCGGGAGAATCTCGCGAGATCGTCTTCGCTGCTCCAGGGGTCCGTCTCATACTTCATGCGATACGACTCTACCGCCGGCTCGTCGAATCCGTAGTCCCACGGCTCATCCACGAGGCTTCCGTGCGACGACACCCGGATGTCGATGCCGTCGACACCGGTCTCCAGGACCCTGTCAACCCACCCGTCCCACAGACGATGCACCTCTGGATACACCTCCGACACCGTTCCCGGCAGATACTCGTTCTTCCCCTGCGCGAAACCGACCAGGCCCCCAACCGCCATGCGATTCCAGAACGAGCCATCCGGCGCCGACGAGGAGTTCACGTCAAGCGGTATCTCGAAATGACCCATGCCGCTGTCAAAATCAGGCGCGTTGCACCCAAGCTCACGCGGCCCGTTCCACACCGCGCCCCGCGACGCCACCACGGCGGGCAGGGGAGTGGCCGGGTCATTCCCGTAAGCTTCGACCATTCCATAGGCAGTGTTGATGAAATCGCCCGCATTGTCCTTGACGTCGGTAGTCACCACGACAAACCGCTCACCGATGTTCAACCCGTCGATCGTCAACGTTCGTACAGACGTCCCCTTTGCCACGACAAGCTCGCCATGGTAGTTCCTCACCTCGCGAGGTGCCGGCTCCACCCGCTCCGTCACCGACAGTGCGACGTCAAGGCGCTCATACCGTCCGTTGTCGTCACTCGTCCACAGCTGCAGGTTCTCAGTACCCACACGGGTAGGGGAGTCATCTCTTTTCAACAACCGTATCCTGGTAACCGGAACGCCATGACCCGCGTCGGTATCCGGCCTCCTCCGCAGCCGCGTATGCGGGTACCGTTCGAGGAACGGGATCACCTGCGGCACCGCCCCGCCGATCTGCTCGATCCCGCTCAGCCTCCTGCCGCTCAACGGCCCGTTCGTGCCCGACATTCCGGTGTTGTACGGCTTGAGCACCCCGTAAATCTCCAGCCCGTGCCGGTGCGCCACCGGCACAGCCGCCTTCAACGGCTCGCCGATGGTCTCAAGCGTCTGCGTCCCATAGGGAATCTGCGCATTCTCGTAGAGACTGCCCGCCCACAACGACTCCGGATCCACGTCCCCATAATAGAGCCAGTACACCCGCTGGACGCCCATGCCCTTCAGGGTGCCTAGCAGCTCGTCGAGCAGCCGCCCGTCATACGGACCCGGAATAACGTCGTCTGGAAAGTCCACCGTTGCCGACAGTACGAAAGGATGCTTAGCCATTGAGGACCCTTACAAAGAAATTTCACGGATTGTAGCAGAGAAGAGACCATCCTCCGCGTCATGGTTAGAGCATCAATGGAACGCAGAGGCGGCCAATTCAGAGGGTGATTTATCCCTCTCCCGTCGTGGCAGAGGGCTGGGGTGAGGGTTGAAAAGCCCCTATCCCTCGAAATAAACCATCTCCATCGGCAGACCCTTGCAGTCCTTGGGTGGACACTCAGGGATCCACTTCAGCCGACCATACCCACACCGAGCTGTCACCGCTGCAATGAGTGCATCGAGAATGTCGTCCTTGGCGACACACTTTCTGCGGAACTCGTTGAGAGCCTGCTTATAGATGACTTTGGTTTGTGGCTCCACACACTCAAGAACACGAAGACGTTCCTCTCGTCCCTCTTTGACTTTTTTCCGATGAATCATCGCTTTCTTTTGATTCAAGGCCCAAAAGCAGACCTCAGGATGCACCTCTCGCACCCTAGGAGTCGCGTTCGAATCACGGCATCTCAGCAACCTGTCGACCTGCGCGATTTTGGGTGCTATCGCAAAGGCTTGTTTGCTTATCTTTCTTCCTTCACGGGAGCACTCGGTTTTGGTAGCGCATTGCTCGATCCGCTTAGCATAGTCGTAGTCTCCTGGAGGTCTCGCCACCTGCTCAACCGTCTGCCGTGTCGGCGCAGTGAATACACTAGAACTGCGATGTTTCAGAAGCTTACGCGCCTCTTCATCACATTCCCGCCTTTTCGCCCCCTCCATCAACCCAATCGGGATATCAACCAATATGAGCTTGGCTTCCGCGTAGTAATCAAGAAGCTCACTGAACGCCGGAAACACCTTCAGTTCGTAGCATCCCTTGGAGTCAAAACCCACGCTGAACCACCCGGACCGACAACCGTCCACACCCACGAATTCACTCTTTCTCATATGCGCACCTTTTCCAATCGAAGTACCCATGAGACCAACTCGAACCGTTCGTGGTGAGCCTGTCGAACCATGAACGATACGGCATCGGACTTCGGCCCAGCCTCTAGAGGCTCCCCTCACACCTACGGCTCGACAAACGTGATAACCCGGTCAGCCTCGACATCCGCGCGCTGCTCCATCTTCCCGCTCGGCCAGTGCACCGTCACGGAATCCGCCGCGTCCGCTTCTCCCAGCCCAAAGTGCGCGTCGAGCATGTTCTGCCCCATGAAGCTCCCCCCGCCTACGACCTTGCGCACCTGCGTCTTCCCACCCGCAGATACCTCCACCTTGGCCCCCAGACCGTCGGTCCCGCTCGCCCCTCCTTGAAGGTGTACCCTCAGCCAGTGCTTCCCCTCCGAACACTCATTCCTGAACAGCCGGGCCGCCTGCCCGAAGTTCCCAACCACCACGTCCAAGCATCCGTCCCCGTCATAATCCAGGTATGCGCTCCCACGTCCTATGCCCGGATCATCCGCTCCCGACCCGTCGGATACGTCCTCGAACGTGCCGGCGCCATCGTTCCGTAAGAGCACGTTAGGCTGTTCAAGCGGATTGGCCGGTGTCACGTCGGGATCGCCGCCCAGGTACCCGCTCACGACATACAGGTCCTCGTCCGAGTCGTTGTCGTAGTCGAAGAACATCGTCCCCCATGCGACTCGGAGGAGATTTTCTATCATCCCGACCGTTGCCTTGGATTCCCCTGCAATGTCGTGGAAGGTAGGAGTGGCCGCCTCCCGCGAGAAGAGCACGTTGTTCTTGATGTTCGTGACAAAAAGGTCGACAAGACCGTCGCCGTTCGGGTCTCCTACGGCGAGGCCCATCCCATACATCGGCACGTCGATGCCCGTGTCCAACGACACGTCGGTGAAAGCCCAACCTCCGCCGCCGTCCGCCCCGTCATTGCGCCACAGCACGTTGGGCTGAATGTCCTTCCCAAAGTCGTTGATCACAAGCAGATCGACGTCCCCGTCGTCGTCGTAGTCCAGCCACGAGGGCTGGAATCCGGCCCCCCAGATGTTGCCGTACAGCACGTCTAGGCCGGCCGTCGGCCCCGACGTATCTCCGAGCAGGGCGGTCGCTTCCTCAAATACCGTTCCACCCAAGTTGTGGAATAGCGACATCCCGCCGACCGACGAGTAGAAGTCCTTCTTCATCAGCAGGTCGGGGTTGAACTCGTTCAGGTGCCGGGTTACGACGAGATCGGCGAAACCGTCGCCGTCGTAGTCGCCCCAAGCACACCCCGTCGAACGCAGCACCAGGTCGCCGTCGTCCAGTCCCGAACTCTCCGTGACGTCCTCGAACGTGCCATCTCCCCTGTTGTCGAACAGCCGGCTCGGCCCGAAGTTCGTCACGTACAGGTCGATGTCGCCGTCATTGTCATAGTCGGCCGCACACCCGCCGTTGCCCTCGCCGCCGGCGTCGTCGACTCCCGCCGATACCCCCACTTCCTCGAAAGACCCGTCGCCAAGGTTGTCGTACAGATGGTTCGCGCCGTTCGTATTGGAGAAATAGATGTCGTCTCGACCATCGCCATTGAAGTCGAACACGACCACTCCCGCTCCGATGGGCATCATCCTTCCAGGCAGCTCACGATGCACGAAGCTGATCCCGGCGGATTCGGTCACGTCTGCAAATGCCCCGGCAAGGGGAGTGGAGGTCGCCGTCGCTGCCGGGACCTCAGTTGCCGGAACAGCCGTCGCCGCCAATGGGGCAGGGGAGCTCAACTCCGGCTCTGCGGTTGGAGTGACTGTGTCGGTGCCGCCACAAGCAAGTAGTCCAAGCAGCGGCACAACCATGGCTGCAACATGCCGGCGATAAATGATCATCATCGTCCGCCTCTGCGAATTGGTGCGGAGAATTCTACCAGAGTGCGTCCAACAGCATCGTCGCGAATCCAAATGACTCTGATCACCACCCTGCAAGGCCCATTCAACGACGAAGGGTAAGTGTTCAGTCTCGGTGCGAAACCCCTCTTAGCACAACACCGTCATACCCGCGAAAGCGGGAATCCATAGGGGTGAGGGTTGTTCCCCTCACCAACTCTGAACACTCACCGACGGCAAATCTCCTTGACGCTCCGAAGCTGCCGTCGCTACAATGGATAGCGCGGCAGGTACACCTACTGCCGCGTACTTGTGTGGCCCGCTAGCTCAATCAGGCAGAGCAACTGACTCTTAATCAGTAGGTTCTCGGTTCGATTCCGAGGCGGGTCACTCTCTCCTGCTGCTCCTTACTGTAGACAGAACCAGACTTGATAATAATTGCGGTTCGCCATCCAGACCAATTCTCGGTTCCCTGCACTACTCCGTAGACTGCGTGGCGGCGTAGGGGTCGGCAGCGTCGCGAAGTCCATCACCGACGAAGTTGAGAGTAACGACGGTCACGAAGACGAAGGCCGCGGGAATGAGCAGCCACGGGGCCAAAGCGACGGACTGAAGGTTCTGCGCTTCGACCAGGAGGACCCCCCAACTGATCGCGGGCTGGCGCATACCGAGCCCCAGGAAGCTCAGCGAGGTCTCGGCGATAATCATGCCAGGGATGGCGAGAGTCGTGGTGGCGATGATGTGGCTGACGAATGACGGCACCATGTGACGGAAGATGAGGGTAAACTGCCCCGTGCCATAGAGTCGAGCGGCCATGACAAAATCGTCCTCTCGCAGGGCGAGAAAGCGTCCCCTCGTCTCCCTCGCTAAGCCCGTCCATCCCATCACGGACAGAATGACCGTGATGGCGAAGTACACTCGCACAATTGACCAGTCTGGGGGAATGGCGGCGGACAGGGTCAGCCAGAGCGGTATGGACGGTATGGAGAGCAGAAGCTCGATGAGCCGCTGGATGAAGAGATCGACCACACCTCCGAAGAGCCCGGATATGCCCCCGATCAGTACGCCGAGGAACAGGCTGATGGTGACGCCAACGAGCCCTATCGTCAGCGATATCCTCGCCCCATAGGCGATCCTCGACCACATGTCGCGGCCCATCCGGTCGGTCCCCAAGAGGTAGAACGGGACATCGGCCTCCGCGCCCATCAGGTGGATGTTTGTCCGAAAGATCCCCAGCAGCTTGTATTCGTGACCCTGCACGAAGAAGTTGACCCTGTATCGAACCGACGGGTCCGCCTCGTGCTCCATCCTGTACGTCTCAGGATTGCGATGGCTCTTGACGCCCTGGACGTAGGGCGCGAATTTCCAGCCGTCGAACGGGCGGACGATCTGGGGGGCGAGGTAGATATGGTCGAGATGTCGTTCGTACGGGTCATGGGTCGAAAGGAAGTCCCCGAATCCCGCTATGAAGTACAGAACGAGCACAATAATGGTTGAAAGGACGGCGACACGGTGCCGCCTGAACCGTCTCCACATGAGACGGAACTGTGAGGCTGTGTAGATATCCTCACCGGATCGATCAGATTGCAGCACTTTCGGCGTCGTTGACATGGCGGCCTCTAACCTTGCGCCCCGCCATAGCGAATTCGGGGGTCGGCCCACGCAAGAAGAATGTCTGAGACGAGCGTGCCGACGAGCGTGAGAAAGCTGAGCACGAGCAGGATAGACCCAGCCATGTACATGTCCTGACCACGCAACGCCTCTAGAAGCAGTGGCCCTATCGTCGGAAGCGCCAGTACGACGGCAATAATAAGGCTGCCCGAGAAGAGCGACGGCAGCGTCCAGCCTACGACGCTGATGAAGGGGTTGAGCGCTATTCGCGTGGGGTACTTAACGACGACCTTGAGGCTGCCGGTACCCCTGCTGCGTGCCGCCTCGACGTAGGGTTTCCCCAACTCGTCGAGTAGGTTGGCTCGGACGATTCTCGTAAGGCGCGCGGTCCCGTCCGTTCCGACGATTATCATCGGAACCCAGAGGTGCTTGAGGAGGTCGATGAACTTCCCAAAGCTCCACGGCGCGTCGATGTACTCCCGCGAATAGAGACCGCCCAACGGCTCATGCCAAATGGTGAATACGAGCCATAGTGCCACGAGGGCGATCATGAAGTTGGGAGTTCCGATACCGAAGTACGACAGGAAAGTGAAGATATAGTCGATCCAAGAGTACTGCTTGACGGCCGAGATGATGCCGATGGGGATGGCAAGTGTCCAGGTAAAGACAACCGTGAACACTGACAGGATAAGGGTGTTAGTCAGTCTGTCGTTGATGAGCTCGTTTACCGGAATCCGGTAGATGAATGAGAGACCGAGGTCCCAAGTGAGAACCCCGCGAAGCCACTTGAGGTATTGGATGTAGATCGGCTGATCGAGGCCGTAGCGCTTGCGGAGGAACTCCAACTCCGCTTCGTTTACCTCTTCGCCGAACGAGGCGGGGCCGGTACCGCCCGACGCTCCGAGCGAAATCATTGCCGCGTAGTCGTCTATGAAGTCCCCCGGTGGAAGCTGGATCAGCACGAACGTCAGCACCGAGATGAAAAACAGCATCGGCAGGAAGATCGCCAGACGACGGACTATGAAGACAAGCACATTATCACCTGACGATGAGATTGGCGGTCGACTCGCCCTACAGGGCCGAACGCCGCCGCGAGTCGCCTGATTCTACCAACTATCCGCCGTCCGTGGACTCAACACTCTTGGAAGCATGGTCAGTCGAGGCTCTCAGGCGGAGGTCGCAATGAACAAAGGCGGGCAGGGGCGACCCTCATTGGCCAGTTCCCGCTGCCCGCCTCGTCTATGTTTTTACCTACTTTCCGTTACGCCGATTCCTAGAACCCGCCCGCGCGCCTTTCCTCCGACTTGAACCACATCTGCTCAGGGAAGGTCACGGCGTAGTACCGGTTGATGAAGCTGGCGACCCAGCGATCAGGCACGTTCGCCAGATCGTTGTGCGCGACGTAGATCTGCGGCCAGTTGCCAAGGATGCCTATTTGCCACTGTTCCGTGGCGTGCGCCTTGAGGATATTCTGGGCGTACATGGCCCGTTGTTCGTCGGAGTCGGCGGCCGCTCCGTCCACGTGCAGCTGGATCAGGTCCTTGATGTCCTGGGTCGGCTCGATCCCTTCGACCCCACTCGACTCGTGCCATTTCGCATACTCGGCGCCCATGTTGTTCACGAGCTTGTGGTCGACCGGCGCCGTGTGCGAAGGCACTGCGAAGATGAACGGCGAGTTGCTGATCATGCCGCCGGCGAACATCATCGTGTTGTCGGATGACTTCGCATAAGTCACCGCACGTTCGTAGGCGTTGCACGTCGACTTGAGACCGACTGCCTCCCACCCGCTCAGGATGATCTCTGTAGCGTCGTCGCAGTTAGTCGTCATGAACAAGAGATGGGGTCGGTAGCCGTCCGACTCGACACGGTACCCCTCGCTGTCTCTCGCATTCAGGCCTATCTTGTCGAGGAGTTCGTTTGCCTTTTCGGGGCTGTACTCGGTGTTGAGGTACTTGTACTCGTCACCAGGGTAGTACGGGTGATCGGCCTGAGGCACCGGGTTCATCTTCTCAGCCAGGCCGAGGAACAGGATCTCATTGATCGCGTCCCGGTCAATCGCTAGTCCGAGCGCAAGCCGGAAGTCCTTGTTCCTGATCCACTTGCCTTCCCTGCCTTGGTACGACTGGTTCATGTTAACCGTGCGCCCACCTCCGGGGAAGAAGGCCTGGATGACCCTGTAGTCACCACTGGCCTCGTTCTCCTTGAGGATCGGGTACTTGGCGACGCCGATCCCGCAGCTTCTGTCAAAGTCGATGTTGCCGGCAAGCACTTCAAGAATCGCAACCTCAGGGTCGGGCTGGTTCGTCCACTCGATCCGGTCGATGTACGGAAGCTGGTTGCCCTCAGGGTCGACGACGTAGTAGTACGGGTTTCGCACAGCTATCCACTTCTGATCAGTCATCTTGCTCCGGAGCATCCACGGCCTCATGGTCGGTCGATCCGGATTCAGAACAATTTCGTCCTTAGCTTGGAATAACTCGATCCAGCTGGAAAAGCCCTCTGCTTCAGCAAGTTCGTTGGCTTTCGGGTTGTACTTGATATGGAAATTCTTGAGGTAGTGCTTGGGTGCCCAAAGCGTCTGTTCAAGTGAGCGGGCGCGGTTGAGTTGCGCGGCGACATCGGGGAAGTCTGCGAACGGTTCCTTGAAGCGGAACTGTATCGTCGTGTCGTCGAGCACCTCGAACTGCACGACCTCCCCACCCGAAATCAGTTTCGACGGCTTGGCCGGCATGAGGTCATCGTTCAGAATGACATCCTCGTACTCGAAGAGGAAGTCCTCCATCGTGAACGGCGCGCCGTCCGACCACTTCAACCCCTCGCGTATCTTGAACGTCCACACTCGGTCTTCTTCGGAAGACCACCACGCCTTGGCGATCGACGGTATGAGCGTCCTGCCGTCCTGAGCGAAGCGGTTCATCCCCTCGGGCGCGATGTAGCCGTAGGTCCAGTGGTCAGAGGACCGGTGGCAGCGTCGCATCGTTCCGCCGTATTGACCGATCTGGGCCTCACGCCCCGACGGATGCATGACTACCGGGTCCACGGGTAGACGGTCTTCTACGGGCGGAAGCTCGTTGTTCGCGACCATCGCCGCAAGCATCGGCGCTTCGTTGTAAGTCGTGATGTTTGCGAGCGCGAGGTCCTGAGCCTCCTCAGCCGCCATCCTGGCCGCCTCTGCGGCAGCGGCTACGACCTGCAGGGCTTCCTCTGTCGCCTGCATCGATGCAGCCACGATCCGCTGCACGTCCTCGGAGGTCAGGCGGCCCTCGGTGGCCTTGCCGACGGAGTCTGCAATGGCGGCCTCCAGGTCGCCCATAGTCGGCGACCCTGCGGTGGCAGCTACAACCGCGGCTTCGACCATCTGTCGTATCTCAGCGGCAGTCGTGCCCCTCGGTACAGCCTGCTGGACAGCCTGCTGTACAAGGGGCCTCAGCTCGTCGGCATTCACAGTCGGTGCCGGCATTGCGCTGATGGTATCGGCAACTATCGCTCTCACTTCATCGGCCGACAGCTGGCCCTGCGACGCGCGCTGTACTGCCGCCTCTACTTCGGCAGCCGTCACACCCGGTTGGGCTGAAGCGGTTACCGCGTCCTGTACGAGCTTCTGAATATCCTCGGCGCTGGCACCCTGAGGCACCGATTCAATTGCCTTGGTCACCGCCTGATCGAGTAGGCTCGAAATGTCGGGCGTAGGGGCGGGAGCCGGCTGCGACACAGGCTCTGGCTCATCCCCCCCGCAAGCTAGGACGAATCCGAACATTGCGACTGCGAAAACAATTAGAAATAATAGCCTAATCTGCATAATTCGTAACCTCCTTGGGTTTTCAACGCACCTCTCAGTAGCCTAACTCCCCTCAATGGAGCACCTTATGTATCATAACGTCTTCCTACGTGTCAAACACGCAGCCTATGCCGAGACTGCCGGAGCCTGGCGGGACTATGCGCCCAACCGGTCTAGTTCATACAAAATATTCGGCGACACCCGGCCCTGCGCCGATAGCAGGCGTCCCGACCGGTCCAAGTCGTCGAAGAGCAGCTTCGTCGCGGGCGCCAACACGTCCCGGATACGCTCGTCGCCACTGATGCGCCACGCATAGCAGAGACCCGTGATCATCTGTCCCATGTCCTCAGACTTGAGACCCGAGTTCGGACAGGTCGTGTACTGGAACCCGTTCCCCTGCCATAGGACATCAACGAGCCACTTCGCCCCTTGAGTGATCGACTCCGCAACCCGCTCGTCGCCCGTCGCTTGGTGGTAGAACTTCATCCCGACGAGAAGAATTCCCACCATGAACCCCGCATTGCCCATGTGTCTCGGCGGGTGCTCGCACGTGCAGTGGCCGAACGCGAGCATCCGCCGCCAAGCACCGTCCTCCGTCTGCCGGTCGAGCGTGCGCTCGATAATGATGTGCGCGGCGTTGAGATAGAACGGATCTCCGGTCGCCTTGTACATTTCCATCGTGAGAATAAGGTGCCAGCCGTTGTTGCGACAGTTCGTGAAATCGTAGTTGCGGGTGTGCTCGCCGGCGTACCTGTCCGCGACTTCGAGGGCGGTCTTGAGCGAGCGACGATCCCCCGTCAGGAAGTAGTGGAGCAGGAAGCCGTCTATCCACGTGTGGCTCACGGTGAAGGTGCCCCAGGGCACTCCGCCCGTCTGCGAGCGTTTCTTGAAGGACTCGTCGTCCAGCATGACGGCGGGGGCGGCCCGATCCTCATATGAGTAATACTCCCCGACGTGTCCTATGCTGTGGCGATACACGCCCCCGATCCTCCCCGCATCCGACGAGACGTGGCAGGTGTCAACATCCCGGTGATGGATACTAGCGCGGCACGCCACATCGAAGTAGACCAAATCTCCTGTACGGGCCCACTGCAAAAATGCCACATAACCGGTATCGTACTCCGTGTTGCCCCACGTCCGGTTTCCCGCAAAGTAGTCGCCGTAGTTCAACATACCGTAGTCGCGACCGGTATCGCGGTCTTCCAGGTATTCGTCGAAGACTTCTCCCATTCTCTTCTCGTAGTAGGGGAAACGACCGTTCGTGCCAGGCGTGATCTCCCCAAACGCCCCGCTCGCGCAGTTCCACTCGACTGGCGCCTGAGCCATGAGCGACGACACCCCGTTTCCGATTCCTTCGCCCACGTATATCGTGTGCGTCTTCGACATTCCTTCTCGGAAGCGATACAGACTGTCCCTCAAGTAGAAGTAGAGCTTGTACTCCTCGTCTTCATCCGCCCGATAATCGCCCTCATCAATCGAAGGACACAACCCTATCTCGATGCCGCCTGAGCTTGTCCGCAGACTCTTCGGGTACTGCTGCCAAAAGTCTGTTACCTCCACTTCCACGTCCCCCACGCGACCGTAGCCTCGAACTCGAGCGTCGCTGACCTGTCCATTCACTACCGACCTGTCGTCGTGCGTCTGAATGATCTCCCTAACCTCGTCCGGGCCCTCGGCAGTCCCGATCCTAACGTACATCGACGCAATGTCAGTGAAGTCACTCTCCGAATTATCGTTTTCAAAGGTATGATCGATGCGCACATAGCCCGCTCCCGCATAGGCATGTACCCGAAACACCGACCGAAGCAGCCGCCCGCCGTCGTCCGACACGTGGTTTCCTTCTACCCGCACGATGCAATGCAGTGGTCCCCGCTCCTCGACCTCAAGTGCGTCTGCCTGAGCATTCGCCGAGCGGTACTCCAGTCCGTCCGTTCCCGTGACCACGACTTCCGAACTATCGATATATCGTTCGCCTGCGCGTGCAATCTCCGAGAACGGCCCAAACTCCGAGCGGTCCCACCTGATCCGCAAACGCCCCGTCTCCACGGTTATTCCGTCCTCGTCTTCGCTCACCCGCAACGGTGCACGGATCGTCCCGCGGCTGATCCCCGATCCGTACTCCAACGTATATTCGGTCTCCGACGAATCCTGCACGGCCGCCTGGAAGTCCACCAGTGTCCACTTCACCGTCCCATCCGGCCAGCGTCCCAGCGTCCTTGTCTGGACTGGTACTTCATCCCCCGATGGGTCGAGTAATCGTATGTTCCGTGATGACCCCAAAACTCCCTCAGGAAAAGGCACGCCCGACCACACAGGTGCAGTGTCACATGCTGTGTCCGGTCGATTCATGACCTTCAAGGAAAGACACTCGGAGACGGCCTTCCCCTCGGCAGGCGTCGGTCGGGACGTCCTGAAGCTGCTCACCTCGGTCTCGACATTAGAGCCATCCCTTCCTGGGGCGCTTATGCGGTAGCAATAAGCTGCGTCGTAAGATAGGTCGCTCAAAATGACCCAGTGATTGCCACTGGGGCTTGCCTCATCCACCACCTTCACATTGCTAGTGCCTTCTTCCCAATACTCGACCCTGCAGCGTGCGTCCCATGTAGTTACCCACGTCAGTCGGGCCGGAACGGCGGACACGTCGTCGTCCCCATCGTTGTCGGCATCGTCGAAGAGCGGCTCGGCTTGAACGTGCTCGATCAGGCTCGGCAGATCATTCTCAGCGGGTGGCTCGGCAAAGAATGCTGCGCACTCGATCCGGTACGACTCACCCCCCTTTTCCCACTGACTGTAGTAGGGCGTCATCTCGCGAACCGGGCCGCGAAGGGCAGGGTCGTATTCATCGTCATTCTCATCCGGTGTGACGAGACGGACCACCTCCCCGCCTCGGAAGTCGTGGGGTTCGGTGAGCGTAAAGAGCCGCTCGCGCTGGGTGTTCCCGTCTACGACGGCAACACCCTTTCTCACACCGTCGATCCACACCTCCACTTCCTCCCTGTACACTGAGTCGAAGATCACGAATCCAAGATATCGAGGCCCGCAGTCTGGAGCGGTGAAGGATAGCGATCCTCCCGGCTCCCTTCGAACTACTGAACGCTGACGGTACTCGCTGAACGTATCGTCAATGAAGCCGTCCATCTCCATGCTGCTCGCGCCGACCCTGATCGTCGACGGCGAGTTAACGGCCCGGTCTATGGTCTTGGCTCCCCAAGTCGTCCGCACTCTCATTTGCCCTCTCCGCCGGTTCTCATCGTTGAGGAGGAAACGGGTCCGCCAGTACCCATTTGGGCCATGGTATAGAGCACCTCGGGCGCCGCCCTGAGTTGGCTCCCGAATATTCTCCCGTGGGCTTTCAGCGCCTTGATTGCATTCGGGACGGCACGTTGCACGATCTCGCCCAGTACTGGATCGCCGGAGAGCCGCCATGCGTAGGAAAGTCCCGCCAACCCGTGCTGGAAATTATCGGTGGATACGCGGGAGTAAGGACAGGACGTCGCCCGAAACCCCGCGCTCTCTTCCACCCACATGTCGTCAACGAGAAACTTCGCTGCCCGGAGAATCGAGTCGGCGATCTTCGGGTCGCCTGTGGCCTGGTGATAGATTCTAAGCCCGACGAGCAGGATGCCCACCATGAATCCGGCGTTGCCCATGTGTCGAGGGGGATCGCAGTGGCAGTGCGCGGGCACCAACATGCGTCGCCATCCTCCGTCCTCGCTCTGCCGCTCGAGGGTCCGGTCGACGATGATATGTGCGGCGTTGAGGTGGAGGCGGTCGCCCGTGGCGTTGTACATCGCCATCGATAGAATGAGGTGCCAGCCATTGTTGCGTCCGTTGGTGAATTCGTAGCTGCGCGCGTAGCGCCCGTCGTACCTGTCTGCCACCATCTTGGCCGTTTCGAGCGAACGCGGGTCCCCCGTCAGGAAGTAGTGGAGCAAGAACCCGTCGACCCACGTATGACTAATCGTGAACTCGCCCCCCCATATGAGGATCGCCCGTAGTTCTCTCGACTCGACAAGGTCCACCCACAAACCGGTCTCGGGGAATTCGCCCGTCGCTATTGCCCGGTCGGAGAGACCATAGCCCCCCGGATAGAAGTCCCCGGTGTGCCCAACCCGGTGTCTGTACACGCCTCCTACCTTGAAGTCTTCGTCGGAGACGTGGCAGGTGTCTACGTCGCGATGGTGCAGGATCGCCCGGCACGCTTCTTCGAAGTAGCGCACATCACCGGTACGCGCCCACTGGGTGAAGAAGACATAGCCCGTGTCGTATTCGCAGTTGCCCCAGTCCTTGTAGTTGTCGAACGCCCAGTCGCCGAAGTTCAGCATCCCATATTCACGGTTTGCGTCGTGACTGTCCCGGTATTCTTCGAAGAGCTGCTCGACTTTCAGGTCGTAGGCCGGGAACCGGTCGTCCACTAAGGGCGTGACCTCGCCAAAGGCCCCGCTTGCGCAGTTCCACTCGACCGACGCCTGGGCCACCAGCGTCGAAGTACCGTTCTCGAGGTTTTCACCCACGTAAATCGTGTGCGTCTTCGATATACCTTCTCTTAGGCGATATACCCCGTCCTTCAGGTAAAAGTACAACTTGTATTCTTCCTGTCCCCCCACTCGGTAAACGTCTTCGCCGATTGATGGACAAAGCCCTATCTCGATGCCGTCCTTACTCGTCCGCAGTCTCTTTGGATACTGCTGCCAGAAGTCCTCCACCTCAACTTCCACGCCTCCCGTCTGGACGAAGCCTTGAAGCCGCTCGTTGCTAACCAGCCCATTCACCACTGATCTGTCGTCGTGGGTCTGTGAGATCTCCGTAGCTTGGGCTACTCCAACGGCAGGCCGAATATTCAAGTACATCGACTTGATATCCGTGAAGGGTTTCTCAGAATTGTCGTTCACGAAAGTGTGGTCGATTCGCACGTATCCCGCACCCGCATACGCATGCACCCGAAACATCGACCGCAACAGCCTCTCGCCATCTGCGGACGCGTGAATTCCCTCCACCCGTACGGTACAGCGGACAGGTCCGCTCTCCTCGACGACGAGAGACTCAGCCTGAGCATTGGTGGAGCCATACTCCCGTCCGTCAGTGCCCGTGACCACGATCTCCGACCCGCCGATGTATCTCTCGCCTTCCCGCATGATCTCCGAAAAAGCCCCGAACTCCGAGCGGTCCCATTTGATCTGCAACCGTCCCGTGTCAATGATCGCAACGCCATCGCTTTCGAATAACCGTAGCGGAGTCTCGAACGTTTGTCGGCTGACGGAGGTGCCGTACTCCAGCGTGTACTCGCTCTTTGACGAAGCGGCCACGTCAGTCTGAAAGTCCACCAGCGCCCACTTCACAGACCCGTCCGGCCACCGTCCAAGCGTCCGCGTTTGGAGAGGTATCTCGCTTCCCGACGAGTCGAGTAGTCGCATGGCCCTCGATGATCCGAGCGCGCCTAGGGGGAACGGCACGCCCGAACTTACGGGTGAGTTGCTCCGAGCCACATCCGATGGGTTGCCAACAGTCAGAGTCAGACTCTCGGAGACCGCGCTGCCCTCGGCGGCAACTGGACGAGACGTGTTGAACGTGTGGACTGGCGTCTCCACGCGAGTCCCAAGTCTGTCTATTGCGCTGATGCGGTAGGAATATGCCGTTTCAGTCGCCAGATCATCCAACATGACGCGATGATTCGCTCCGACTTCAGGCTCCACGATTGTGAGTCGATCCCCTCCTTCTTGCTCCCAATACTCCACGCTGCAGCGCGCGTCCCACGTGGTCACCCAAGTCAACCGGGCCGATATGCGTGATTCATGGATGTCGTCACAGTCGTCGCCATCGGCGAATACCGGCTCGGCATGGACATACCCGAAGTTGCACGGCAGGCCCGTCTCAGGCGGAAGTTCGACAAATAGCGCCGCACACTCTATTCGGTATGGTTCCCCACCAATCCGTCGAACTCGCCCCTCGATGCCAAGGTCGCCCTCCCATTCCGGCTTGATTGGTGTCTGCCCATTTGTCTCCCTCGCTGCTTGAGGCGTGACGAGGCTGACTCGCTCGTCGCCTTTGAACTCGTGGGGATCGGTGAGCGTGAAGAGACGCTCCCGCTGGTTGTTCCCATCAACGGTCGCGGTGCCTAGCTTCGCCCCGTTGATCCACACTTCCATTTCCTCGGTATCAAGGGAGTCGAAGATGACGAAGCCGAGATAACGCCGACCGCATGCCGGAGCGGTAAAGGTGAGCGAACCACCCGGTTCAGTCCGTACCACCGATCTCTCGCGATACTCGCTGAAAGTGTCGTCGACGAAGCCGTCCATCTCCATGTCGCTCGCGTCGACTCTGATCGTGGACGCAGAGTCGAGAGCCTCGTTGATTACCCGCAGTCCCGATGTGGTCTGCATGATCAAAACGAACCTCCTTACCGACTGTGATGGAGTGGGGCCTTCTACTTTGCCACACCCGCCAGTTCAAGTTCTCCGGCGAAGTGACAGCGGGCCAGACGACCGGGTTCAACTTCGGTTAGGGGAGGAGCCTGCGTTCGGCAGATGTCTTGGACGAATGGGCACCGCGGGTTGAAGTAACATCCCCCGGGCGGATTTGCTGGGTCTGCTACCTCACCTTCGAGAGCCTTGCCGCGACTTCGCACTTCCGGATTGGGCAGTGGAACGGAGGATAGAAGCGCCTGCGTATACGGATGCATTGGCCTCGCGAAAATGCTCTCCGTTGACGCGACCTCGACGAGTTGTCCAACGTACATCACCGCAACTCGATCGCTTACGTGTTGCACAACGCTGAGATCGTGGCTGATGAAGAGGTACGACAGGTTCAGCTGTTCTCGGAGCTCCTGCATCAGGTTGAGTATCTGCGCTTGGACGGAAACGTCGAGGGCCGACACCGGTTCGTCCGCGATCACCAGTCGGGGATTCATGATCAACGCGCGTGCAATGCCGATCCGCTGTCTCTGGCCACCGCTGAACGCATGGGGATATCGTCTGATTACCTCCGGAGGAAGCCCTACTCGGCGCACCATTTCGGCAACGCGCTCCTCGCGTTCCCGGGCGCCGGCCAGCTTGTTCACGCGCAGGGGATCCCCGACGATGTCGTAGATCGTCATACGAGGGTTCAGAGAGGAAAAAGGGTCTTGGAACACAAGCTGCATCTGCTGCCGCGCGATACTCCAACCCTCTTTCGACGCATCGAGAAGACTGAGTTCCTCTTCGTCATGTGTCGTGAACGTCACGCTCCCACCCGTCGCTTCCACCGCGCCCATCAAGGCCCTGCCGACGGTCGTCTTGCCGCAACCACTCTCCCCCACCAGCCCAAGGGTCTCTCCCTCGTATATCTCGAAACTAACCTCATCCACCGCGCGCACGTAACCCCTCGTCCGCTGGAGAATTCCACGTCCCACAATCGGAAAGAAGACTTTCAGGTCCTCTACCTTGAGGATGGCCGGGGCAGTTGTTGCTTCTTCTTGCTTCATGCGGCGGCTGGTCCTGGTTGACCTCCCACTGAGTACAGCAGACAGCGGACGGAGTGACCTCGGCTAATGGCAACATCGCCTGGAATGACGCTGTCGCAGACTCCTGCCCGGGCCGAGGGACATCGTGGGTGGAATGAGCACCCCGGTGGGGTCAGGTACGCGGGAGGCACCGTGCCCGCAATGGCCGCCAGCTTCTCCGTCTGCCTGATGCGGCCTAGTTTCGGGATAGACTTCAAGAGCTCTTGGGTGTAAGGATGTTTCGGATCGTTGAACAGCGTCCGTACGTCGGTATGCTCCACGATCTTCCCGAGATACATGACGATTACTTCCTCGGCCATCTGCGCGACGACTCCAAGGTTGTGAGTGATGAGCATCATCGCCATGCCGAATTCTTCTTGGAGTTCCGACATGAGCTCGAGAATCTGGGCTTGCGTTGTCACGTCCAACGCCGTGGTCGGCTCGTCGGCGATCACCAGCTCCGGATTGTTGACGAGTGCCATGGCGATCATGCAGCGCTGCCTCATACCGCCGCTGAGACGGAACGGATAGTCGTCGATCCGGCGTTCCGGGTTTGGTATGCCTACCCGGCCTAGTATCTCGATGGTGCGGTTTCGCGCCTCGGCCTTCGATACGTCCTGATGATTCAATATCCCCTCGATGATCTGCTGACCGACGGTATAGACCAGGCTGAACGATGCCATCGGCTCTTGAAAGATCATCGTGATCCCGCCGCCGCGCACCGCTCGGATATCTCGACTATCGGGTTCAAGCTTCGCCAGGTCGATAGGCGAATCACCGTTGGCAGTCTCGCTGGGGTGGTATAGAATCTCGCCCGCTACGGTCCGCCCGGGCGGACGCACCAGACGCATGATAGACCGCGCGAGTACGCTCTTCCCGCAACCGCTCTCGCCCACGACCCCAAGGACCTTCCTTCTAGGCACCTCGAAACTCACGTCATCGACAGCTCGTACTATTCCTTCATCAAGAAAGAAATGGGTCTTCAAGCCGTGGATGTCAAGAAGGGCGGACCCGCTCTGGGATGTCATGACGTACCCAGCCTAGGAATGTGACGCATTATATAGGCCGAAGTATTACAAGACAACGGTTGCCGTAATTTGACTATCCGTAGGTGAATTCAGTCGCAAACATCAGTAACTGAACTGTGATGAATTCGCCGAACAATGTCATGCACCAGTCTCGGGTGTCGTGACTATGGTGCAAAGGATTCTTATGCCACTAAGGACCGCTCGTAGAGTACGGAGCTACGAGAAAACACCATCTCTGCATACTTAGCCTCTTCGACGCCACCGAATCGCTTTATCGAGAGGTGCCAATCAGACCTTTGCACAATTCGACTTGTGGAGGAATCCAAAGCTCACCCTACAGAATGAGAAATCCAGCCTAATGCTCAGACACAGTGACTGCTCTGGAGGTTCCGAGCGTAGCCCAACGGCAATGGCAATGTCGGAAAGTCGTTTTGCTAAGGCAGACGACACCTGGCAATAGTTTGAGAATTATGCTAATCGGGTCATGTGGCACACTTGAAATGGGATCATCATTGCTGTCTGTCCTGGCTTTCTCAGACGTCAAGCCGGGAGCACCGCTCTGTAGTTGTGATTCTTGCCGCCAGTGAGGACTCCCCTCAAAGCTTCACTCTAAGCAATCGACGGAATTCGGATAGCTCGGTTGAATTTGTTCGACAGGATCCCCTGTGAGCGCGATAGCTGGACTGAAGACTTCCCAGGGTCATATGGGAGCGCGACGGATTTCACTAATCTACCCACCAAAAAATGCGTGCTGATTCAATCGCGGTCGTCCAGAAGCTGTAGGTGAACCCTTAGCGAGAAAGTTCTGTCTACAGTATGCCCCGGCTCACCAGCTACGCCAGTCATGGTCCTGAACCGGCGCAACGGCTCCATAGACTGACTATTCGCAGTTCGATTCCTAGTTGCCTGACGTGCAAGCGAGAGGGTGAACGTTGGGTTTAAGCTCCACCCAACTTGGCAAATTCAAGATCCTTTGAATCGATCGCCAAACTATGGGTGGATTCCATTAGAGGGTTTGGACTATCGGCTCGTCCACGAATCTACACGGGATCCCGTCTCCTTCTCCAAGGTCCATCCGCCAACTTCATCGGATGCCTATTCAAGGGAATCTGAGAGTTGAAGAAGCCCCAAGACCACTGCCTCACTTCTCCAGTGACAGGTAGCGGGCTCTGCCGAACGTCGGCGCGTATATGAGCATCAGGTTGTCGTCATCCTTGTGCACCTCCCGCACCACGTCCCCGATAACCTCCTCGCCTCCATAGAGCTTCCCCGAGTCCAGTCTCCTCTCCGTCTGAGGCGGCACAAAGATGTCGTCGTAAGTGACTCTCCTCTCGCCGATGAATGGAAACTCCACGTCGTGATAGAGATCCTGCTCGTCGGGTTTGGCTCCGACGTTTCTCACTCGCAGCGTCGCCGTGACCCACTCGTAGCCTTCCCTGGGCTTATGGTACTCATCCTCCCTAGGATAGCCGCGCTTGGCGTCGAGCACCGTGACCTCAATGCCCGAGTGGACTACGGGAACGCCGCGCCGGACTGGATTGACCCTCTCAAAGTTCTCGGCCACCCTTTCGGGTGGCTCGGACGTGAGCAGCGTACCCACCAGGGCGGCTATGGTCCCCGCTATGAAGCCGGGTGCAGCCGCGATGCCCATATCGAATATCCCCCATGGACCCCCTGACATAAACTGCCAGAAGGTGACTGTCGCCGCTCCCACCAGTATCGATGCGATGGCGCCCCAGAGATTGAATCTGCTCCAGTACAGGGCCAGAATCGTGGCAGGCCCGAAGGTCGCGCCCATCCCGCCCCAAGCGTAGGCGACAAGGTTGAATATCGAGTTGGGGAACAGGAGCGCCAGGGCCGCCGCCGCAGCCCCAGTGATCACAAGGAGGAGCCGACCCAGCCACACTCTGCCGTAGGCGCCGATCGTGAATCCGCGCCAGTCGCCGGTAGGTGCGTCAAGCACCCAGCCCCTGGTGTTCGGCGTCCAGTCCGGCCCTCCGGTTCTGTAGAAGAGCATTCCCACAGCAGCATACTCGTACCGGATCCGGTACGCGAATCTCTTCAAGATGGGCAGGTCGTCCGTGGCTATTGCGGAGGCCAGCAGGAGCTGGGAGTCCGAAGTGCTCATCACTGCCGCAATCACCCCCGTGAGCAGCAGGCCGGTCACCACGGGCGTGAAGAAGACATCGGCGAGGACTATGTACACGCTCTCCGAGTCCGGGACCACTATACCGGCCTCGGCGAGGGCAGGCCTGGCCACCAGTCCCAGTAGGAAACCCAGTCCAAATATGAAGAAGGCCCACGTCGTGCCGATGTTTCGGCTCTGTCCTATCTTCCCCTCTCCCCCTACCGCCATCAAGCGTTGCAAGATGCGCTGCGAGCCCAAAGCACCCAGCCCCCATCCCAGAGTCGAGAGGATGAAGACGAAGGTTATCCCCTGGCCTCCAGCGGCCGTCAGGGGATTCCAGAAGTCCGAGTCTTGGACCTGGCCCTGGAACGGGTCGCTCGTCATCACGATGAGCGCCAGGGGCAGGACGAAGAAGCCCGCCAGCATCAGCATCGCCTGGAACACGTCCGTCCTCGAAACCGCAAGGAAGCCCCCTATGAAGGTGTAGGAGGTCACCGCGACGAGCGTGACCAGCACACCGGGCGTCCAGGCGACCTCGAACACCGTCTCCAGAAGCTTCGCTCCCGCAATGAGCCCCGAGTCGATGTAGATCATTATGAAGAAGATAGTCAGCACGGCGGTAAGCGTACGCAGGATGCCGGTCCGGTCGGCGAAACGCTTTTCGAAGAACTCGGGCAGGGTGAGCGAGTCCTCCAGGATCGTGTACCGCCGCAGCCTCTTCCCCAGGATGGTCCAGACGAACCAGATGCCAAGCACGATACTCAGCCCAGTCCAAAGTTGTACGGCCCCTTCGGAGAATGCCAGGCCGGGGAACACCAGCATCGTCCAGCCGCTTGTGGCGGACGAGCTGGCGCTCAGCGCGGATGTGAAGCTGCTCATCCGCCTACCGCCCAAAACGTAGTCCGACATCTCCCGCATAGGGCGAACACGGACGACCGCTATGGCTATTAGCGAGGCAAAGTAGAGGAAGAAGACTGCGAGTATGAAAGGATGGAATTCCATAGATGTGTGCTCGAACGAGTCCAGTTCATCCTACGGGCCGGGCGGACGGCGTGCGGGCATTGGAGGCGTGGTCATGCAGGTACGCTCCCGTCGATTGGGCCAAGAACTCCAACTATTCTACAGGATTGGTGTTAGATGGCCGTGAGAATATCGGCGAGTTGGCGTCAGATTGGTGTGAAGTTTCCTAAAGCCAATCGAGAGGAGACAGATGGACTTGGGGATGCAGTTGCTTTCATCGTCGGGACCTTCGCCGTCCACCCAACCGGCCTACAACCAATCATTTGCCACTAGTACCAGTTCCATTTGTATATGACAGCTAAATCGAGAAGCGGGTATCCCCTCTCCCGTCGTGGGAGAGGGCTAGGGTGAGGGTGTGCTTCGAAAGATCAGTCAAAATCATGTGGAACCGGTACTAGGATCTCAACCTAATCCTTAGCGAGAAAGTTCTGTCTACAGTAAGAAGCGGGTCACTTTTTCCGGGCGCTTCTTACTGTACACAGAACCACAATTGACAATATTGACGCACTTTTGGAATATCTTGAATTCCCAGCAGCGTAGACGTTCTCATTGTGATTCAGAGCCGTCAGCTATGCGGAATTTCGACCCTCGGTCTCGCTAGCTGGGCATGTGTTGGGTAATCCGGACTTGCTCCACCACCCCGGTACAAGACTGCTTCGCCTTTGCCAGCCGGTTGAAATGGATTTCCTATCCGTATGGATCAGCAGCGTCGCGGAGGCCGTCGCCGAGGAAGTTGAACGCTAGTACGACCACCATGACTGGGAACACTACAACCATGAGCCACGGGTAGATAGCGATCGTTTCTACATTTTGGGCCTGCTGAAGCATTACACCATAGCTGACTGCCGGCGGTCGGAGCCCAAGGCCGAGAAAGCTCAGCGCCGTCTCTCCCAGGATCATTCCGGGAACGGCAAGTGTCGCTGCCGCGATGATGTGGCTGTAGAACGAGGGGAGCATGTGTCGAAAGATGATACGCCACTCGTTGGCCCCCATCAGTCTTGCGGCCATAACGAACTCCTCTTCCCGCAGCGCCAAGAATTTACCCCGCACGACGCGAGCCGTTCCTGTCCAACTGAATATGGAGAGAACCGCCGTAATTGCGAGATAGACCTGAAGTACACTCCACGACAATGGGACCGCTGCCGAAAGTGCCATCCACAACGGCAACGTTGGTATTCCTATCAGTACTTCAATGATGCGTTGGATTACGATGTCTGTTCTTCCGCCGTAGTACCCCGAAATGCCACCGATCGTTACTCCGAGTACTAGGCTCAGAATGACTCCGACTAAACCGATGGACAGTGAGATGCGGGTTGCGAGAAATAGCCGCGATAGCTGGTCTCGGCCCAGCTTGTCACTACCAAGCAGGAATAGTGCGGGGTGCTCTTCGTATACTTGCGGATCCGTGAAGCCTATCAAATGGAGATCGGATGGCACTATCCCAAGGAATTTGTACGGGTATCCGCGGGTGAAGAACCCGATCTGATATTTGACATCTGGATTCTGACGGTATTCTTTCTTGAAGTTCTCGTCCCTATAGCCTTCGATACCATTCATATGCAGGCGGAATCTCCCGTTGTCGAAGAAGCGGACCGGCTGTGGGCGAAGATAGTGATACTCTTGGGACACCCGTGCGGGATCTCCCGTACCAAGAAATTCAGCGAAAACGAACAGTCCGTAAAACCCAATGAGTATGATTGCAGAAGCGACTGCCAACCGGTTCTTCCGAAAGCGCCACCACATTAGCCTCCATTGAGACGCAACAGTCGAGACCGGCTCATCCGATAGGTCTTCGGGGTTGCTACCGCGGTCTATGACAGCTTGGATGGGAGGGCTTTGCATGACGCTATCAGACGGACTGCTCCATCCGAATGCGTGGATCGACTAACGCCAGCAGAATGTCGGATATCAGAGTCCCCAGCACTGTGAGCACTCCCAAGAGGGTAAGTATGGTGCCCGCTAGGAACATGTCCTGCGAAAACAGGGCTGCTAGAAATACAGGCCCTAACGTCGGAAGACTCATTACAACAGCTACGATGACACTTCCGGAGATGAGACCTGGAAGGAGGTATCCAATGGTACTGACAAAAGGGTTCAAGGCCATCCGCACCGGGTACTTGACGATAGTTCTCCAGCGTCCAAGACCTTTGGCACGCGCAGTCACAACGTAAGGCTTATATAGCTCGTCGAGTAAGTTTGCCCGCATGATGCGGATAAGCCCCGCCGTGCCTGATGTTCCCAGAACAATTGCCGGAATCCAAAGATGAGACAGTAAGTCAACCACTCTCCCAATGCTCCATGGAGCGAGAACATAGTCCTGTGAAAAGAGACCGCCAATGCTGGACCCAAAGTACACGTAGGCCAAATACATGAGCACGAGGGCCAACAGAAAATCTGGCAATGCGAGGCCCAGGTAGCCAACGAAAGTAAAGCTATAGTCTCCGATAGAGTTTTGCCGCACGGCAGAATACACACCAATAGGCAGAGCAATTATCCACGTAAAACAGGTCGTCGCTAGGGTCAAAACGACAGTAAGAAGCAACCGGTCGGCGATCACCGATCTGACTGGCTTTTGATGTTCCAATGAGAGACCGAAATTGCCCCTGAGCATGTTGCCGGCCCACTTGAAATACTGGACGTAGACTGGCTTGTCGAGTCCAAAATGACTTCTCAGTGTTTCAATCTCATCTCGACTTACCCTCTCTCCGTACCTCTCGAGTTCGGCGATGTAGGAGTTGAGGTAGTCGCCCGACGGAAGATTGATAATAAAGAATGATAAGGTGCCGATAGTGTATATCGTTACGAGTCCGATCAGCACACGCCGTACAATGAAGGACAGCACTACTTTACCTTTCGGCAGTCTGTGGCCAAAGCAGGACAAAACCCCGACAGGCTACCGGTTATCATCGCTACCGGTAGCCTGCCGTTTTGAATTAGAGTCGAAGGCTTTCTCTATTCGATGAAGAACTGCTCGGGTCGCGCCTCGCCGGGCCAGTTACCGTCAAGGCTGGTAACTCTTGGCACGTTCCTGAAGTTGTTCTTCTTGACCAGGACGCATCGTCCGCACGGGACGCTTCCGACAAATCCTAACTGCCACACGTTCTTCATGTTGATGGCTACTGCTTCTTTGCCCAGAGGAATCCTCTCTGCGAGAGGCAGGTTGTTTCCTTCCTCCCAAATCTCACGGAGTCTGAGTACGTCTCCGGTAGGCTCCTGTCCCTCTGCTCCATTCGTTTCGTAGTGCAGGGAATACAAAGGGCCGGTCAGCCACGCGTGATACGTGCCGAAGGGGTTCGAAGACGACCCGAAGATCTCTGAATAATGCTGAGGGGGTGAGCCGAAGTGTATCGCAAGCTCGTTGTTGTCTCGCCGCGTACTGTAGAGACCGCGCTCCAGCACGTCAAGCGACGCGCCAATACCGACTTGACGGAGGTTTTCTATCACGATCTCGCCGACGGCGGTGTTGTCGGTAAAGGCGTCAGTGTATGACAACGGAAGGATTATCCGTCCGTTGCCGTCACCGCGGAGCCTGAATCCGGAGGAGTCCTTCGCCGTGAGGCCCATGGAGTCGAGTAGTTGGTTGGCTTTGGCCACGTCGCGGACTCCGTAGCTATCGTACTCTTCACACACGTCCATCGGTGGAGCGTAAATGGAGAGAGGATTGCAGCCGTTTGAAGGCTTTCCGATTCCGAGGAATACAATCTCGTTGATTGCTTCGCGATCGATCGCATGTGAAATGGCAATTCTAAAGTCGCGGGTTTGAATCAATTTGGCCAGATCTGGGTCGGCATCGTACGTCTGGTTGAACGTCATGCCGGTCACAGCCCTGGCTGCCGAGTAGATCCTGACCTCGTAGTTGCCATCCTCGGCGCTATCTTTCAGCACAGGGATCTTTGCGACCTTGATGTGCCGCGCCTGCATATCCAATTCACCCGCGATTGCCCGAAGGTTCAGTACCTCGGTGTTTGCTGCTAGGAACATGGTCAGCCGATCGAGGTACGGCAATTGGTTCCCTTCCGGGTCGACAACAAAGTAGTACGGGTTTCGTTCTGCCACGTACACCTGATCGGTAATTGGATTCACGACTTTCCAAGGCGACACCACCGGGAGATCGGGATTAACGAGTGGGTTGCCTTGATTCTTGTACAACTGGACCCAGGAGTCGAAACCATGGTCCTTGATCTTTTGGTCAAGCTCCGCAGCGTCGGCGTACTCGGGGTGGAACTGCTTCATATAGTGAGCAGGCGCATAGTAACCACCACCAAGTCGACCAAAGAGGCTCATGCCGCCCTGGGAACCATTATATTGCTCTAGGAACCGCGGTTTGGGCGCTGAAAAGACATACTTGAACGAGTAGTCATCGATCTTTACCAGAGGGACCAACTCATCCGTTGCAGGATCCTTCAAAGCGGCCCAGCGCAGAGTCGGTTGCAGTTCAGTATTCGCCGTCTGATCCTCATGGGCAAACACGAAGTCTTCAACGGTGAACGGTTGCCCGTCCGACCATTTCATACCTTCTCGCAAGAAGATGGTCCATTCAGTAAAGTCTTCGTTGTGTTCCCAGCCCTTAGCGATGTTAGGCACCGGGGTGAAAGCGTCGTTGTCATCCTCGATAACCAGATCGTGCTGGATCCGGTCGACGTTCTGGCCGTCGGCAGGACCCGTGAAGGCTCGCCGCCAGGTTCCACCGTACTTGCCAATCTCCTCCGCGGGCTTGATGACTAGAGGTTCCTTGGGCAACCTCTCCGTCACGGGTGGCAGCAGACCTTCACTGACCAACGCCGATAACTCGGGAGCTTCGTTGAAGGTTGTTGGAATCGGACCGTCCCAGACGAAGCTGTGGAATTCGCCCTCGCCAGTCTCGAACTCACGAAGCCCCACGGGTTTCGGCACAAGCCCACCGACCAAGCTCTCGACCGCCGCCGCCTGCTCCACAGCGCGCTCGGCTGCCGCCTGGGCCTCCTTTGCCGCCATAGTAGCGTTTTCTATGGCCACGTTTGTCGCTGAGAGCGATGCGTCGACGATCCTCTGCACGTCCGCCGCAGTAAGCTGGTCCGCCGCAGCCTCCATGATCGACTCCGAAACTAGGGTTTCGATGTCGCCTCTCGTAGCGGCATTTGCCGTAGCCGCCGTTACGGCGGCGCTGACCAGTTGCTGTATCTCCTCGGCGCTCGTGCCCTCGGGCACATTCGCACGGACGGCGGACTCGATGAGGCCCTGTATCTGGCTAACGTTGATTTGAGGGGCCGGCAGGCTGCTGATCGACCTGTCCACGATAGACTGGACTTGGGCCGCTGTCAGCTGTCCGGCAGTTGCCTGTCTGACCGACGCTTCAACCGCGCTTTGGACGTCCGCCGCAGTCACACCCTGGGGAGCCGAGGCGACGGCTGCCTCCACACTCTGTTGAATCTGCGCGGCTAGCTGTTCCGTCGTAGGCTGGGTCGCCTGGGTGGCCTGAACGGCCGCCTGCACGCCCTCTCGAATCTGCGCCGTTATCTCCTCGGCTGATGGCCCCGACGGCGCCGGAGGCTGGGACTGGAGCGCGTCGCGCACGGCACCGGCGATGTCCGGCGTTGGTTCTGCCGGCTCGTCTTCGCCACATGCGAGGGTCAGGACTAGCGCAGCCGTTGCGATCAACAGGATCACGAGCTTAAGTTTCAGAGATTTCGATACCATTTGGTAGCCTCCTAACGTGTACGTCGGTACTCACTCGTCGGCATCGGCACTTCGATCCGCACTATGGGGTTCGGCGTCTGCTGGAACAGGTATCGAGATGTTCGGAATTGGGAAACACTAAGACTCGTGAATTCTGTCGGTCTACCTCTCCTTTACTGCGCCTAACGTGAAGGCAAACCTTGCACTGGACGAATATCGTCTAAAGAGACCTAACACTAGCACGTAATTCTCACTTCCGTCAAACTGCGATCCTGCATCAGTCTCCTACGAGAGTGGCGCGGCACAGAGCAAGCTGTCTACCAGTTCTTTGGGTCGGGAGGAGTCCCAACGCTGATGTAGCGCATCCCCTCCTTGGCGGTCAGCTTCCGAAAGTCGCCGCTGAAGGAATACAGCCTCCCGTTTTCCATCTCCAGCCGGAGCTCTACTGCTCTGCCCCTCAAGTCTCCAAAGCGACGGCCATCACCCCATACAGGCTCCCAGTACAGACTGTCCGTCCTGCAGGGAGTGCAGTCGTCGAAGCCGAATCCCTCGATGACCTGACCTCCTGCTTCCGCGACCTCAACCCTCAGATACCCGTCCGGTACCTGGACGTTGAAAGACAGCCGCTCGCCCTCGACGAGCATGGAGCGGGTCCTGAGATACGACGGACCTCCCTCTGCCTGGAGATACACGAACCCGTCGACGCGCAGCCTGTGCATCAGCATCGCGCCCTGTTCTACCCCCAACTCGTCGCTCCATACGCTGTGCTCCAGCCGGTTGGCGCACGAATAGAAGCGTATCTCGCTCTCGGTGACGACCATGCTGGTCGGCAGGATGCAGCCCGCGCCGTATTCACCCGGGGTAGTATTGGCAATGAAGGTGTCCCTCAGACCACGATTGAAGTGCCAGCCGTCGTAGCTGTAGGCCAGCTGGCAGTCGATGCGTCCCCCAATGCTCTTGAGATAGCCACCCGCCTCCGGTGGCACCTGATAGACCCAGAGCAGGCCGATGAACATGTCGCCATAGGGAAACGTCGGCATCCCGTACAGTTCCGCAAGATCGGGGTCCATGTCGTCGGGCCAGACGGCAAGCTCGATCTTGGAAAACTCGTTCCAGTCAACGGTTTCCATCAATGCAATCCGGCGGTCTCCGTTGTTCGGGCGAATCGACAGAACGTAACTGCTCCGTTTATCGTTCCAGAATGCTCTCACGGTAGGGTCGCTGCCGTATGGGTGCCATCGCACGCGGTCGTCATGAGTCCCGAGTCGAGTTTCCCGGGACAGCGCGCTGCGATGACGCCGGTCGCGCCACGTCAGTCCGTCTGGTGACGTTACAATCCACGAGTCCTTGAGACCGGGGCCTGCGCCCTTGCAGACAAATCCCTTGATCCGCTCGCCGGGGTCCTCGGCATAAGCGTCGTAGAACGAGGGGCCCCATTCGCCGAAGAGGTCCCAGGGCGCAGGCTCGACTTGATTCGGCAACCGTCTATCCGCGAGTGGGATGCGCCTGGTCAGGTCCGGCGTTCGCCACGTAATGCCGTCCTCGCTGTCGGCAACGAGCGCCGCGAAATGCGGGCCACCGTCGGGGAGTTGATTGAACGCGAGACCCTGGTACAGGCATCGCCACCCTCCCCCGTCGGGGTTTGGGAAGACGCTTGGATAGCCAAAGCTCACGTCCGCATTCGGGTCTTGAAACGTCCCTTCAGGCACGAGTACAGGCTGACCAACGTGGCGCGAAAGGTTACGTTTGACCAGGAAATAGGTATCATCGAAAAACATCACCTTCGTGGAATTCGGCATGTCAGCCTCCTGGAGGACTGTGGAACGCTGGGACGATTCGCAGGCCACAGACAATGGCTGCTTGCGCCTATGTCAGCCACTCGGCGAACCATCGACCGATCTCGTCATACGTCGACTCTTCTCGCAGGCAGGTATGGTGACCGCCGGAATACATTTCCACGCGCATACGGTCCCCTGCCCCCAACAGCTCATACTTGGACCTGGCCTCGTTCAACATCGGTTCATACCCCTCTTTCGGCATGTCGGTATCCCCCTCAAAACAAAGCAATGGACGAGGAGCGAGCGTGCTGAGAAGTTCCTGGCGCGACGCATATCTTCTGATGCTAGGAATCCACGCGTAGGGAGCCGTGTCCCGCCGGAACTCCAACGCCGCCTCGTAGGTAATCATGCAGCTGACCGTGCACACGGCCTTGAGTCTCGGTTCTACAATGGCGGTCATCCACGAGAGGTTGCCGCCCATGGACCAGCCGACACAGCTTATACGGCCTGCATCGACGTCGTCTCTTGTTTCAAGGTAGTCTACGGTACGGATGATGTCCCAAGTCTCCATCCCCGCCACGCTTCTCCCGTAGATCGTCGCGCGACGCATCAACGCGTGCATGTCGTCCCATGACGCCTTGGTGAATGCCTCTCGGTCGGTGTCTCGCCCCTCCGGTCGCCACCCCCCGCGCGCGCCGAACGTCCGGGCGTCGAGGCTCATCAGCGCGAACCCGTGCTTCAATAGCAGCGTAAAGGGGAGTGGCTCGAAGTTGCCAATCGTCTCGGTGGGGAAGCGGTGGTGAGGTGACTCGACTTCGAAGGGCAGGGGCCACTGCTCGTGACCGAAGAGCGCAAAGTCCTTCGTACGGTGCCCTCCCGGTATCACGACAATTACGGGAAGTCGACCGGTGGAGCGTAAGGGCCTGACAAACAGCCCCGGTACACGTTCACCCGGTTCGCTGGAAAAACGTACCCATTGCGCCAAGAACTCGTCCGTCCGCTCTTCGCGGACAAGTGTGGGCGCGAGATCGCAACGATCAGGAAAGCCTCCCAAACAGCGTACATAGACGGATTGCAGTTCCTCGCGGCGCCTCAGCCATTCCCTCGCTGTTAGAGTCACTGTGTCGGCTCCGTTGAATGGGACCTGAATTCCCTTTCATCAAGAGACCCGCCGCGCCCCTTCGCCTGAGTATACAAGAAATCATTCCAGTGGCGTGTTATCCGATCTTGCCCACCAAACTGAACTCCAACGAGCCACTTCCCACTAGAATTCCAAGCTAATCCTTAGTGAGACAGAACCACACTTGACAATATTGGTAATTCACCCAACTGAACGAAATCGAGATTTTTCAGCTTGAGATTCACGTTGGCGCTATAGGTCCTGCTCGGCACCAAGCCTGCTGGCTGGCAACTGGTCCTCCTGTGAGTCGCGCCAATTAGGATGGGACCCAAGGCAAGGTGGTCGCCGCCGGCATCGGGACTATAGAATGTTCCTGCGCCGATGTGTGAGGAACAGAGAGAAATGTCTGGGTGGTTTGGATGTGCGGGCAGGTGAGGAGTCACCAACTGACGCAGCATACAGCAGGTCTCGTGTTGACGGTCTCCGGGCGCGTGAGATGACCGGGGGCGTTGTCGACTGGTCGTGATCTGGAAGCCGTGGCCCCGTAGACGCGGGTGTGGCACACGCGCGACGATGATGGAGGCAGTGGCCTCGGGGGAGTGACTGCCGAACATACCTCCATCTGTGCCACCAAGGCCGTTCAGTGGTGCCTCCGACTCGCGTAACGTGTCCTTGGAAGTGGCCTGCAGCGACTACTAAGATGGCTTGACTTAAGGAGCAATGCAGCGATGGGGGACTTTGGCACAGTCGTGGTGATCGCCGCGGTCATGACGGGTGCCTACTTTCTTTATGTCCGGCGTGCAATGGGACAGACCATTGCGACTGCTCTGGCGCTTCTGGTTTTCCTGCTGCTCATTGTCGTGATGGTCTGCCGCCGCGTAGTCTAATCTCTCTAAATCACCGTGGCGATTCCACTACGGCGGTCCTTCTTCTACCCCATTGATACCGGTGATCGTTGATGTTGCAGACGGCGTGGTTACAGGCGCTGCAGGAGGAACCGGCTCTGTGGTGATCGATGAAGTCTGAGATGAGGCGTCGACGGAGGTTGGCTCAGGTGCGAGCGTCGGAGTTGCCGGTGCCGGTGGAATCGACGGCAGCGGTGTGGACGTAAGCCCTGGCTTGGACTGAGCGCCGAGTAGAGTCTCAAGACTTGACGATAGATCGTAGCCGGTCACCACGACGAACGACCAGAAACCCGCCATCAGAAGTACCGTGGCTACGACGGACCTGCCAAAGACTCCCCTATGGGTAACGATGCGCGCAACGCCCCCGACTATGACTGCGGCCAGCCCAGCTATGATGAGCCACGTCCATACCGCGTTCACGGCCCAGTCGAGCAGATGCAGGAATCTGACAACGAGGGTGATTACGCCAACCACAAGCGCTGTCGGATGCTTCGTCCCGATGAAGATGAGGACCGCGACGATGCCCGTGATGAGCAGCAGCAAGTTCACCAGGCTCAAGAACAGGTCCGTATGTATCATCCATCCAGCGAACATCGCGCCCATGCCGCCGAGCAGCAACTTGAGCCATACCGTGGCGACCTTGGATGCAAGAGTCGAGAAGGAACGCGAACACGACTGGAGGAAGGTAGTTGGTTGTGATCCAGTGGGCTGGACCGTCTGGGCTGGCACAGCAGGTTGCGGTGTGGTGGTTCGCTGGCTGGCCGGTGGTGACGCGGGAGGCGACGGTGTTGGTCGGCGTGCTTGAAGCGTCTGCCGGTAGGAGCTGCCGGTGGCGGCCGAGACCGTCGATCGCGTTGGCGTCTGTGGAGCGGCTGGCGAACTTGCTGACGGTGGTGGCGCCGCTGCGCTGGGAGGAATACCCTGCAATACGGTCTCCAGGTCGGGGACCTTCTCCACCGGGAGTGCGCAGTACTCCTCGAGACGCTCTGCCAGCCTGGCCACGGCCTGGTCAGGGGACCTTTTCAGCCGACCGAAGAGTTCGGATTGGCTAGGGTCCGCGTAGTCGTTCCTGGTGAATATCAGATTGTCCTCGTCGTGGAAGTCCCATAGGCCGGGATCGGAGGCGATGGCGAGCAGGCTGAGGTAGATGATCAGGGAGGAGAAGTTGTCCACGGTTTCGTCATAGTGCTCCGAGGATCTCTCCGGGTGCTGGTAGTTCTTGTGGCCCAGCTCGGAGCTTTGCTCGCCACGGAACTTGGGCAGAAACATGCCGTCGTAGTCGACCAGGCGGATGCTCCGGTCTCTCTGGACCAAGACATTGCCATGCTGCAGATCGTTGTGGGCGATGCGCAGCCCGCGCAGGCTTGCGACCGGGCCTCCGCGCCACTGTGCGGCTACCCGTCGCAGGGTGTCCGGCTCATTAAGCCTGGAGCCGACGAACCTGCT
>DAOUKG010000024.1:0-50713 GCA_034421575.1 Dehalococcoidia bacterium | reverse complement strand
TGCTCAAGGCCGAAACATCCACCAAGCGCAGCATCGCCGGCAAACGAAAAGACGCCGCCTGGGACAATGACTATCTACTCAAGGTCCTTGACCAATAAGATGCGATTGCCCTGTGGGGGTACCAGGTTCCGGGTGTTGGGTGCTGGCCGGAGTGGGGATTCATCGCAGAGGGCACGGAGCGATTATCAGACCAGAGGGTATCGAGGCGTCTCCTCCGGTTTCTTCGATTGACGCTTGTGCGCTCTTGTACGAACATAGAGCAATGAACGGACGAGAATTCGTGAGACACGCGCGTCGTTACGCCAGGAGACATAAGTTGGCATTCCGATTCGATACGACAAGCGGCAAGGGCAGTCACGGGCGTCTCCATCTCGGAGGCTGGCTTACTACGGTTCCCTATGGTGAAATCGGCCCCGGGCTGTTTGCGTCGATGCTCAAAGACCTCGACATCGACAGAAAGGGATTTTGACCGATGCGATTCGCTTATCCATGCGTCCTCCACCCGGAAGAGCCTTCTGGGTTCTACGTGACATTCCCCGATGTTCCGGGAGCTCTCACGAACGGAAGAGACCGCGCCGAGGCCCTCGATATGGCGAAGGACGCTCTCGCGGTCGCCCTTGCGGGCTACGTTCTGGAGCAATGGGACATCCCCGTTCCCAGTCCCGTTGCGGAAGGGCAGGAACTCGTTCCCGTACCGCCCGTGATTGCGGCGAAACTCGCGCTGTATACGGCGATGAGGAGCCAGCGCGTCACGAACGCGGCACTGGGCAAGCGCCTCGGCGTCAGCGAAAGCACCGTTCGACGGCTCGTGAACCCCAACCATCTTTCACAGATCGGGAAGGTCGAAAAAGCCCTCGAAGTCGTGGGCCGCTCCCTCGTGATCGAGGACAGCGCGGCGTAGTGCATTCTTATACCATTTCGTCTCATCTACGCCATATACCCGCCAATGCCCTAGAAGCGATAATCCACCGAATCTAGCGACCAATAACGTGATGCCACCACCACAATTGGTATGAGATTGTCAGTTATGGACTGCTGCATCCCCAATATCGAGCGCATCGGCGGTGAGGTCTCCTCCTCCTCCGGTATCGGTGCGGCTGTGGGGCAAGGTGTTCCCGCCAGCGATTTCGTGCGCCTCGAAGGCGAGTTCCTGATGGGCACGCGGGCACCGGTGCGAAACCGGCGAGATGGCGAGGACCCCGTTCGCAGGATCACGGTCAGCCCGTACTCGATTGCGACGACGACGGTCACGAACCGGGAGTTCGGGGCGTTCGTGGAGGCGACGGGGCATGTGACGGAGGCCGAGCGGTTCTGCTGGTCGTTCGTGTTCAACCAGTTCGTGTCGGAAGAAGTCGCGGCGTCGGTCGATCAGGCGGTCGCAAAGGTGCCCTGGTGGTGGAAGGTGGACGGTGCGTGGTGGCGGGAGCCTGAGGGTCCGGGGTCGTCGATTGATGGCAGAGATGACCATCCCGTCGTGCATGTTTCATGGAACGACGCTGTGACCTACGCGGAGTGGGCGGGGGGCCGTCTGCCGACGGAGGCGGAGTGGGAGCTTGCGGCGCGGGGCGGCTTGGAGCAGGCTCTCTTCCCCTGGGGCGACGAACTGACTCCGGACGGACGCCACATGTGCAATATCTGGCAGGGCGACTTTCCGAATGTCAACACGGTCGAGGACGGGCACTTCGGCACGGCGCCGGCGTCGTCGTTCGAGCCGAACGGTCACGGGCTGTACAATGTGTCCGGCAACGTGTGGGAGTGGTGCTCGGACTGGTTCAGTCGCAGGCATCACGTCGGGGGACCGCGCGTCGACCCGAAAGGGCCTGCCACGGGGGAGAGCAAGATCGCGAAGGGCGGCTCGTACCTCTGCCACGAGTCCTACTGCAACCGGTACCGTCCTGCCGCGAGGACGGCGTCCACGCCGGACAGCTCCGCGGGACACATGGGCTTTCGCCTGGTGATGGACGCAGGGGGAAGAAAGTAGACAGTATTGCGTACGATGACCGATGAGACTGTTTTCGAGAGGCTGAATGACGAACACCGGATGCGGCTTTCCCCTGAGCAGATCGCGGAGTTCGAGCGGCTTGGGGACGATGAGGGCATCGCGCGGATGCAGGCGCTGGCCGATTGGCTCTCTCGCGTGAACGTGCAGAACCATGACGGCGTGAGAAGCACGCCGATATTGTCGGCGCTGCTGACGCGGACTGAGGATATCGAGGGAACCATCCAGCACTTGGACGGACTGCGGGAGAACACGAGGTGCGGGCTTTTCAACGCTGATGATGAGCTGATGCGGGAGTTGGAGTACCACCGGTTTGTGTCGGAGTGCGGTCGTCAGCGCGACTGGCCGGAGGAACCGGATGAGCAACGAGCATTGTTCGAATCGCTGACCGTTCTCGAAGAGCAGAGTGACGACCCTGCCGTCCTTACGGATGAGGACCTGAGGGAGACTAGACGTGCCGCGTATGAGGCGGTCGAGCTGCTGAAGTTCCTGCGAAAGTTCAAGGCAGGAACGTCAAGGCCGGTCGTCGTGTTCGGGAACGAGCGGTACGGGAGGGACTGGGTTGTCCAGCCTTTGGAGCGATACCTGCGTGACGACTTCGACGTCCGCTACTGGCGGGTGCAGTCGCACAGCTCGATGAGGCTGACGGTGCCCCACTGGATAGGCAGATGGAACCGGTCGGGGTTTCCGCCGGAATTCTGGGTGGAGATGAGCGAGACGCAGCCCCACATTGTCGTCGTGGACGAGTGCAGCCCACGACGGACCGAGCACTACAGCAAGTTCGCGCGGGGCGTCCGCGATCTCGTTAACTGGTTCATGGTCTTCAACGACATTCGCGCGCAGGGAAACGGAGCGTCCTACGAAGCCGAGAGCACCCTACCCTCCCACCATTTTCCGGAGCTCCGCAAGTGGCACGAGTACGTCATCACCAAGCGTGACATGCGGCACTACGTCGGGCCGGGAGCAACGTACCGGATACGCCATTGGGCACCGGAGCTCAAGCCGGAGGTGTTGATGGGCGACATGGTCGTTCCGAGCCGTCCGGCAGAAACGGGTGAGGACGCGCCGACCGTTGTGCTTGCAAATCCGGCGATCTATCGCACGGAGGGCGACGACCTGCCGGAACCTCTGCGGGGCACCCGACCCTACTTCTTCAATGACCCCGAGTACCGGGTGCGAGAGAAGATCGTGCCGGGGTTCGGTACGCACGGCTTCGAGACGAGGGTGGTAGGGCCGACGACGGACGAGTACGTCATTGCGGCGAGACTGCAGATCGAGAAGGAAATCGCCGCGATGCTGGACGAGACGGAACAGGCGCGATGAAGATCACGCGGGTCGACGCCTTCGCCATAGGCATCGGTGACGTTGGAGAGCCGGAGTACCTCGTCAACGACGACTTCCGGTACTCCATCTATGGGACTCGTCACCAGACGGTTATCGCAAGAGTGGAGACCGACGCCGGGATCGTCGGGTACGGCGAGGGGCAGTCTCCTATCTCCCCGCAGACGACGAAGACCATCATCGATACGGCGTTGAGGCCGATGCTGCTGGGCAGTGATCCCCTCGACACGTCCGCGCTGTGGTACCGCATGTACTCTGCCATGCGGGAGCGGGGTCACCAGACTGGCTTCTACCCGGACGCAATGGCGGCGGTTGACATCGCGTTGTGGGACATCAAGGGTAAGGCGACCGGACTGCCAATATACAAGCTGTTGGGAGGAGCGTTTCGGGATCACGTGCCCGTGTACAACAATGTGAGTGCAGCGACACCCATCGAGGCCGCGGCGGAGGCGAAGTCACACGTCGAAGCGGGCTATGGCGGGGTGAAGCTCCACATCAGAGGCTCGGTTTCTGAGACGGCTGAGGTAGCTGATTCGGTCCGAGAGGCAGTCGGGCCGGAAGCCAAGATCATTGTCGACGTGCACACCTACCACAGCCTGCCGTCCGCCATCGCGCTTGGGCGACGGCTGGAGGCTATCGACGCGACGTGGCTGGAGTCGCCGCTCGTGCCGGAGGACATCGGCGGACTTGTCGAGCTATCGCGGGCGCTGGACGTTCCGGTTGCGTCAAGTGAATGGACACGCACACGCTGGGACCTGCGGGAGGCGTTCGAGAGGCGAGCGTTCGACATCGTCATGCCGGACATCGCCCGCACGGGTCTCACCGAGGGCATGGCAATCGCCACGCTCGCCGACACGTACAACATCCCGGTCGCGCCTCACATCGGTGGCGGAGGGATAGTGTCCATCGTAGCATCCATCCACTACTCGGCGGCGATACCGAACTTCTTCATCATGGAGCACAACCGGAACGCATACCCCCTGCGCGGTCGTATAGCGAGCGGACAGCCGGAGGTGGTCGACGGGGCACTCCCGCCGCCGGACGGCCCGGGGCTGGGGATCGACGTTAGTGACGATGCGCTTGAGGAGCACTCGGTGAGTTAGGGGCTCGCCACCTTCAAGAGGGTATGTGTGCAAGACCCCCTCTCTTTGTCTCTCCCCCGGCGGGGGTAGAGATTTCGGAGCTACGCGTACTCGACGATGTGGCTGAAGAGGTCGATGACGCGCTTAGAGTCGGCGTCGTCGAGGCTGGGGCGTTCGAGGGCACGGGCGTTCTGTTCCAGGTGGTCGAGGTTTGAGGTCCCGGTGAGAACCGTTGCGACCGAGGGATGGTCGGCGGCGAACTTGTAGCCCGCGGCTACGACGGACTCTACGTCGTCATGGACGAGCCAGCCTAGGGGGTCCTTTTCCGGCAGGCTGTCCAGCTCAAGATAGCCCTTTTCCTTCCACTCGGCGATGGTCTGTTCGAGCAGGTCGGGGTCAGGCAGGCGTATGCGCGCGGCGGCCATGTTGACTATACCGACATCGTGCTCAAGTGCGAGGGGGAGCATCTCCTTCACGACGTGCTGGTTGAGAATGCCGTACTTGACCATGACGACGTCCCACAGGTCGGGGTTGCGTGTGAGCGAGATGAGAGCGCCGTCCTGCGGAGCGTCCACCATAAACTGCGTGCTCAGGCCGATAGCTCCAATCTTGCCCTGTTCGCGGAAGCGGTCCAGCACAGGGTAGTAGCGCTCGACACCATCGTCGTACCAAGCATCGGTCAGACCGTGGAGCATGTAGATTTCGATGTGGTCGGTTCCGAGGGTACGCAGGCTGTCCTCAATCGTGGCGGCAAGGACCTCCTCTTGGGGGCCGGTAGGCTCCTCTTCGAATCGCCATTTCGTGATGAGGTGATATGAGTCGCGAGGGATGCCACGCAGACACTCGCCCAAGATGGACTCACTGTTCTCATAGCCCTTGGCGGTATCGAAGAGATTGACGCCGAGATCAAGGCACCGGCGGACGATGGCGACCTGACCGGAGCGGTCCATGCCTTCGTTCTGCCCAAACATCCTGGGCCCGCCGGTGCCGTAGCTAAGCAGGGATACGTTTAGGCCGGTTCGTCCGAGGGTTCTGTAGAGCAACTGAGGTTCCTTATCCTGAGCTTTTACGTCACGTACGCTAGACCTATACGCCAGCGAGCTCGCGAACCTCGACCACGAGGTCGCTTCCGAGAACGCGGAGCGCTCGGTGAATACGGCTAGGAGCCGTGCCATGCCGCGGGTCGAGCATCCGTCGAACGGATTTTTCGTCGATGCCTAGGCGTTTGGCAAGGGACACCCGCGTCATACCGCTACTGCGAAAAGCAGTAACGAAGGCCGCTTTTGCGGCCATATCGGTGGGTACGGATACGAGGCGTTCGCCCGGCAGCGGCGTACTTGGTGAAGGAATATCTTCCTCCCGGTTGATTCGCCCTGCAATGGCTTCCTCGAGAGTATCCTGCGCCTCTTCCAAGGCTTCGGCTTCGTCTTCGCCTGAAGTGTGACACCCCGGAATGTCGCGGAATGAGACTACTACTTCGTTCGGCCCCGCATGCCAGAGCTCGGCTGGATACTGAAAGCGCATGTTGTCCCCGTCCTTTCTCGACTATTCGAGTGTAGGGCATACCTGCCCGAAGCATCAAGCTCCTTCGGGAGTTTCGACATAGAGGCAGTCGATGTTTGACAGGGCCAATGCGCGGGAATACCATGCCGTAGGCCCAAACACACAGCCTTTGGAGTGGACTACATGAAAGAGTTTGCGCAGTACGACGCGGTTGGTCTGGCGGAGTTGATTCGCCGCAAAGAGGTCACGTCGCTGGAACTGGTGGATGAGGTGATCGACCGCATCGAGCGGGTCAATCCGACGCTCAACGGCGTGACGATCAAGATGTACGACCATGCCCGCGAGTTGGCGCAAGGCGACATCGGCAATGGGCCGCTGGCGGGAGTGCCGTTCCTGTTGAAGGACTTCCTGGCGGAGTATGCGGGTGTGGAGTACTCGGCGAGTTCCCGCTTTCTGCAGGGGTTCGTGCCGGACAGGGACACCGAGTTGGTGAAGAGGCTCAAGGCGGGCGGGTTCATCACGGTCGCCAAGACCAACCTGCCGGAGTTCGCCATCGGCGCGACGACCGAGCCGCGCTACCGAGGGGCGACACACAACCCATGGGACACGACGCGGACGCCGGGCGGTTCGAGTGGCGGGGCCGGAGCGATGGTGGCGTCGGGAGTGGTGCCCGTGGCGCATGGGAATGATGCCGGAGGCTCGATTCGGATTCCCGCGGCGGCGTGCGGGACAGTCGGACTCAAGCCGACGCGAGGGAGGAACCCCCTTGGCCCGTATTTCGGGGAGGTGTTCTCCGGATTTGTTGCCGAGCACGTCCTTACGCGCACCGTCCGAGACACGGCGGCTGTCCTCGACATCACGGCGGGGCCTGATGTCGGCGACTGGTATCCTGCGCCGCCACAGGCAGGGTCGTACATCGAGGAGGCTGGAACACCGCCGGGCAGGCTTCGCATCGCCTTTTCCGTTGAGTCGCCGACAGGAACGGACGTACATCCCGACTGCGCCAGTGCCGTCCGTGAGATTGCGGCGCTATGCGAGGAACTGGGGCACGATGTTGTTGAGAAGGCCCCGGAACATGACACCCATGGACTCTGGCTCGATTGGACGACGATGATGTCGGCGGGCGTCGCGTGGGGGGTACACGGCTGGGAGGAGAGAGTCGGAAGGAAGGCCGAACCCGGCGAAATCGAGCCGTTCATCGCGGCGCTCGTGGAGCGGGGAGACAGCATCGGCGCGCCCGCGTATCTCGGCCACCTGGAACGTCTGCAGCTGGGGGCTCGAGAGATTGGAAGGTTCTTCGGGGAGCACGATGTGTGGCTGACGCCGACGCTCGGAGAGCCTCCCCTGCCCCTGGGTGTGCTGACCTTTGACAGCGGGGACCCGTTCGAGTTGCGACGACGACAGGCGACCTTCTCGCCGTTTACGTACATCGCAAACGTCACGGGACAGCCGGGGATCTCATTGCCCCTGACGTGGAACGGGGACGACCTGCCCATCGGTATGCACTTCATGGGACGCTATGGGGATGAGGCGACGCTCTTGCGGCTGTCGGGCCAGCTTGAGGAGGCGCGTCCGTGGAAGGACCGCCGCCCCCCTGTGTGGGCGTAGTCTCCGTGACCGCGAGGCACAACGCCGCGCCCCGTAAGAGTATGTGAAGGAGTGACAGTGTCCCCACTCCGTCTATCAACTTGCAGCAAGTCTGCTACACAGAGAGGTATCCAACAATGTCCGAGCACAAGATAGCCGTCATTCGTGGGGACGGTATTGGCGTTGACGTGGTCGAGGAGGGGTTGAAGGTCCTGCGCAAGGTCGCGCGTGACTATGAGATCACGCTGGAGTTCACCGAGTTTCCGTGGGGGTCGGACTACTATTTCGAGCATGGGCAGATGATGCCTGATGACGCGCTAGAAACACTCGCGGGGTACGACCAGATCTATCTCGGCGCGGTTGGGCATCCTGAACTGCAGGACCACGTGACGCTGAACGGGCTGCTGCTCCCTATCAGGCGGCGATTCGATCAGTACGTGTGCGAGCGTCCGAGCGTGTTGTACCCGGGTATCCAATCCCCGCTTGCGGACAAGGAGGCTTGGGACATCGACATCGCGGTCATTCGCGAGAACACCGAGGGCGAGTACGCCAACGTCGGGGGATTCCAGTACAAGGGGTTCCCGGAAGAGGTCGGGATCCAGACGAGCGTGTTCACCCGGCATGGCTGCGAGCGGGTGATCCGGTACTCCTTCGAGCTGGCACGGTCGCGCGACAAGAAGCGCCACGTGACATCGGTCACGAAGTCGAACGCGCAGGGCTACGGGCTGATCGTCTGGGACGAGGCGTTCGAGAGGGTCTCGGCCGAGTACCCCGACATTGCCACAACGTCGCTGCTCGTCGATGCGGCGTGCATGGACTTCGTGCGCAAGCCGGAGGAGTTCGACGTAGTGGTCGCGAGCAATCTCTTCGGGGACATTCTCACCGACATCGGCGCGATAATCACGGGCAGCATGGGGACTGCTCCGAGCGGCAACATCGACCCGATGCGTCGGTTCCCCTCGATGTTCGAGCCGGTGCACGGGAGCGCTCCCGATATCGCAGGTCAGGGGATCGCGAATCCCATGGCTGCGGTCATGTCCGGCGCGATGATGCTCCGGTTCATGGGCGAGGAGGACGCGGCAGCCGCGATCGATCGCGCCGTCCTGAACGTGCTGGAAGAGGGTGAGAGCTTGACGCCGGACCTCGGCGGTACGTCGAGCACAGCAGAAGTCGGGGATGCGATAGTGGGCGCGCTGGGGTAGGCGGGGGGCTGAGAGACGAAACTTGCACTCGGATCATCCGCCGACGCGTACTTGTGGGGAGTGTACGGATGCGTGAGCCTCCTGCTAGACACCATCCCTCTGCCCAGCAAAGCGGCGGTGGTGGTTTTAGGTGGAATTACGTGGCCGTAGCTATTGCGGCAGCGATTGTTCTCTCGGCAGTCGTAGCGTTGTTTGTTGTTATGGCTAGAGAATATCCAGAACCCGTAGCTACATTTCCCCCAATTCCCGCTGTAACAATCATTGAGACGAGCACGCCAACACACACGCCTTCACCTACTGCGACATCGACTCTGACGCGGACATATACACCGGTACCAACTGCGGCACACACGCCAACGAGCACGCCGACCGCGACGCCTGTGCCCACTGAGACACCACCAACGCCAACTGCTAGTGCAACACCAACGCCGACACATACTCCTGTACCAACTGCGACGCCGACGATCACCCTGACCAACACACCTGTGCCCACCACGAAACTGATAATGACTCCCGGGGCAACGCCCATACCAACGCCATCCAATACACCGATACTCGCCGACAGCACGTCATTATCGGAGGACTGTAGGGTTGTAGAACGTTCAGCAACCTGGAATGTTGAGGGGTTCGTACTTGACTCTGATGGCAAGATGACAAGGATGATAGGAAGAGAAAAGTGGCAACCTACATTTTCGTTCGACTGGGGACGTGGGCAGGTTTTTGAAGATTACAATGATAAGTTGTTGTTGGACGCCACGATGTCGGTTGTCGTGCATCGTCCCGGTTGGTTAGAGTTTGAGATTGGGGGTGATGACGGATTTGAACTGTTTATCAATGGCGAGATTATCTTGAAAGATTGGCAAAACGGTTCCATGAGAAGTTGGCGTAGAGTACTTTGGATGCACCCAGGCATATATGAGTTGCAATTGAGGTACTATGAGTGGACAGATCGTGCGGAATTACTATTCGACACGAGTCCAGAAATACTTACGTGGTCGGAAGCTGTTGAATGTAAAGAGAGCGATCAGGAGAAATTGCGTACTTTGTCGCCTCATGCCATTGTATTTGGCGACACCTTACTAACGGGCATCGATTCAGGGCCAAGAGTAGTGCTCTTGCAGGGAATAGATTCTAAGAGCGCTTGTGATGATGTTCACAAAGGCCACGAGTTCCTCGATAAGCGGCGATTGTTGAATGGGAATGTGTATCAGCCTTCCACCAGCCCGTTCGCTACTCCTGAACCTACCCCTAATAATAACGACATATTCATGAGACGCCATACCCTTGTCAGTGTACTTCGGAACAATCTTCCGGGGGATTGGGAAAACCGGGTACTAGGATTCAGTTACTCCGGCTCATATGAAGACTGTGCTACCGGAAATCAGTTTTCAGCGGAGAATTATCCGTTTGACAACTACAGAGTCTTCCCCGAGTATCGTCCCACCGACACATGCACCGGTGTGCGAGATGCCGGAAATAAACTAGATTCGTTATTATCAGCACTGAGCGCTCGAGAACCCGATCGAGAGATAATTCTACTTGGTCATAGTCTGGGAGGCATGGTAGCGGCCTACTATGTGGCTGATGTCGCGTCACCGGAGATAAAGGGAAAAATCAAGTCGGTTATAACCATAGATTCACCATTATTAGGGTACTCTAACGAGAATCCTTTCTCAAATTGCCCGCTCACTGCTCAATCTTGGCAAGACATACTTGGAGAATCCCCTATAGTACGGCATATAGAATCAATCGAAGGAACCGATTTGGCTGCGAAGTTGCTCCATCTGAACTCAACAGAAGTAGGAGATTCCCTCTTGGGCGGTCGTGTGATTGATTTGGAATGTAAGCCAGAATTAGGAGGCGTATTAAGTGTGATCATGGGCCATGCTTGTGGGTTCTACGACCCCGTCGCTCTTGACGAGATTTTGAATATTCTGCGATAGTTACACGCCTAAGGAGAAAACCATGCGACCAAACAAACTGAGAGAGCTGTTGAGGGCGGGGAAGCCGAGTGTGGGGACGCACGTGATGACCACGTCGCCGGACATAGTGGAGATGATCGGCAAGACGGGGCTGATTGACTACATTGAGTTCGTTGCGGAGTATGCGCCGTACTCGTTGACGGAGCTGGACAACTTCGGGCGCGCGCTCGAACTGGGCGGGATGTCGGGGATGATCAAGGTGGACCGCGAGAACCGTGGATGGGTGGCCCAGCGGGCCGTCGGATCGGGGTTTCAGAACGTGCTGTTTTCGGATGTGCACGACGCGGCCGAGGCGGAGGAGTGCGTGGCAATCGTACGGGCGGAGTCGCCGCAGACGGGCGGGCATTTCGGCTCGGCAGACCGGCGGTTTGCCAGCTATGGACTGGAGAGCGGCTCGCCGGAATACGTTCAGGCCCTGGAGGACTCGGTGGTGGCGCTGATGATAGAGAAGGACGAGGCGGTGAAGAACATCGAGGAGATCCTGTCGGTGCCGGGCGTGGACATGATCGTCTTTGGAGGGAACGACTACTCGATGAGCGTTGGGAGGCCTCGTGGGGTAAGCCCCGAAGAGCTCAAAGAGGTGCGCGACTACATATTCACGGTGGCTCTCTCGAAGGGCGTACAGCCGCGAGCGGAGATCAATGAACCTGCACAGGCCGATGAGTACATGGAGATTGGCGTGACGCATTTCGCCATTGGGACGGATATCTTCATGATCTACCAGTGGCTGAACGAGCGTGCCACGGGATTGCGTGAGGTTCTTGGTTCGTAGACCGGGAGAGGTGCAAGTGCCCAGAGATGTCGCCAGAGTCGCACAGGCTGGCCGCAAGTGGATTCCCGCCTTCGCGGGAATGACAATATGGGGGCGAGAATGACGGCGTGGGGTGTTTGGCCTTTACCTTCATGCCAATGACGGTTGGGCAAAGTGCTCACCAAGGTAAAGTGGTCGTAACCTAACCTTCCGTCGGGTTCTATTGCGTGCGGATTCGGCGTAGACTTGGGCAATGGACACCGGTTCCGGCTCTTCCTCAACATCCGACTCGGACGGTAGTCCTTCTCACCCATCGAGGAACGACGGCTCTTCACAGCAAGGGACATCTCCCTCTCCCCGGCGGCCCACAACGGCAAATCTCCCGTCCATTCTGCGTTCGTTCGAGAACGGGCATTTCTTCCGCCTATGGCTGGGCACCATCTTCCTGATGGGGGCCACGCAGATGCAGATGCTCGTGCGCGGGTATCTCACGTACGAGTTGACGCAATCTGCCACCTTGGTTGGAATCGTGAGCGCGGGCGGCAGTGTCGCCGTACTCGTATTCGCCCTGTTTGGAGGCGCGATCGCCGACAGGGTTGAGCGTCGGCGGGTGATCCAGATTGGTCAGTCCGTAAGCGTGGTGCTCGCGTTTTGCGTGGGGATGGGTGTGTTGCTCGGTCTCGTCGACTGGTACCACCTCCTCATGGCAGGGATCGTACAGGGAGTCATGTGGTCGTTTCTCGCCCCTGCGAGGCAGGCCTTCGTGCCTCAGCTCGTGGGAACCCGGAACCTGGGGAACGCGATCGCCTTGACGGCCTCCGCCATGAGTGGGACCGCTGCCGTGGCGCCCTCCATCGCCGGTGTGCTGTATAGCAGGATTGGGCCTGAGGGGGTCTACTTCGTCATCGCGGGCATGTCTGTGGTTGCGGTGCTCCTGACGACGAGCATTCCACGGACGCCCCTGGAACGCACAGGCAAGAAGCCGCCGATGCTTTATGACATAAAGGACGGTATCCAGTACCTCATGCGCAGCCCCTTCATCCTGACACTGCTCGTGTTCGGGTTGAGCATGGTAATGATCGTGATGCCGTACAGATTTCTCCTGCCGGTCTACGTGGTGGAAGTGTACGGGCGCGGGCCGGACTCGTTGGGATTGCTGATGAGCATCGTGGGAATAGGGTCGCTCGCTGGCTCGCTGGTCATCGCGTCGATCACGAAGTGGCATCGCGGTCTTCTGCTGCTTGGAGGAGGTCTCGCTGCAGGGCTGGCGCTGATATTCACCTCGGCCATTCCCGTATTCTTGGTGGCAGCCCCGTTCATGCTGCTGATGGGTCTCGGCGATTCGGCGAACCGCTCCCTGAACCAGACGCTCGTGATGGAGAACATGGAAGCCGAGTATCGAGGCCGGGTGATGAGCGTTTGGATGATGAACTTCGGGCTGATGCCGCTCGGTATTCTTCCCATCAGCATCATTGCCGAGCAGTTCGGCCCACGGGCATCGTTCACGTGCATGGGCGTTGCGATTGTGACCATCACACTCGTCGTCCTCGTTATGAACAAACGCCTGCGAACCACTCAGTAGCCTTGAATCCAAGGTGGATATGATAGAATCCAACCCCAAAGCTCCCCTGTAAGCGGTGATCGAAAGGACTGATAATGAGGCCCATATCCCAGATAGCCGACTCAATTGGAATACCGTCGGAGCACGTGATTCCGTACGGTCATTACAAGGCCAAGATTCACGTTGACGCAACAAAGACGGACGGTCAGCGGGGCAAGCTGATCCTGATGACAGGCATGACTCCCACACGGGCGGGCGAGGGCAAGACGACTACGACGGTAGGCCTGACGCAGGCGATGGCGCAGTTGGGTCACAAGTCCGTGGCCACGCTGAGGGAACCTTCTCTGGGCCCCATTTTCGGCATCAAGGGTGGAGGCACCGGCGGCGGCGCTTCACTCGTAGAGCCGCAGGACGAGGTGAACATCCACTTCACGGGCGATGCACACGCGGTGGCCTCGGCGCACAATCTCCTATCGGCACTCGTGGACAACGTAGCCGACCGGGGGAAGATACCGGGATTCGGCCCACAGAACATCACGTGGCGTCGGGTCGTGGACGTCGAAGAGCGGGCGTTGCGACAGATCGTCACGGGAATCGGCGGTCCGAACAACGGCCCGATACGGGAGTCGGGATTCGACATCGTGACGGCGTCGGAGATCATGGCGATCCTTGCGCTCGCGTCGGGGCTCGAAGACCTGAGGACTCGCCTGAGCAGGATCATCGTGGGATTCACCGATGACGGGGAACCCGTCACCGCGAGCGACGTGGACGCAGTAGGGTCGCTGATGTCCCTTTTGCGGCATGCCATTCATCCCAACTTGGTGCAGACGACGGAGGGACAACCGGTATTCGTACACGCGGGGCCTTTCGGCAACATCGCGCACGGATGCAACTCGGTGATTGCCGACCGTCTCGCGCTGGGGTACGCGGACTACATACTCACCGAGGCGGGATTCGGCGCGGACCTTGGATTCGAAAAGTTCATGCACATCAAGGCACGGTTCAATGATCTTGAACCCCACGCCGCGGTTATCGTGACGACGGTGAGGGCGGTCAAGTCGCACGGCAAGGTGCGCTTCAACGATCTGGCGGAGCCGAACCCCGAAGCGGTCGAGGCCGGAGTGGCGAACGTGGAGCATCTCGTGGAGATGATCGGCTCGTTCGGGCTGCCCGTGGTGGTAGCGATCAACCGCTTCCCTACCGATTCCGTGGAGGAGGTGCGGATCCTCAAGGAACGGGCGGAGGCGGCGGGTGCGTTCGCGGCCGTGGAGAGTCACGTGTTCAGCGACGGCGGCGCGGGAGGCACGGAACTGGCGGAGGCCGTTGTCGAGGCGACGAGCGGAGACAAGCCGCAGATCGAGTACCTCTACGATACGGAAGCGTCAATCCAGGATAAGGTCCTGGCACTGGCGCAGAAGGTCTACAACGCGGCCAGGGTCACGTGGGCGCCGGACGCTCGCAGAAAGCTCCGGGCCTTCGAAGAGCAGGGCTGGGGCAATCTCCCGGTGTGCATGGCGAAGACGCACCTTTCCATCTCGGACAAGCCGTTCCGGAAGGGGCGTCCGTCGGGGTACACCTTCACCGTTTCCGACGTGCGAGCCTCGGTGGGCGCGGGATTCATCTATCCGATATCGGGGACAATCGTCACCATGCCCGGTCTTCCCGGCAGTCCGAGACAGCTGGACGTGGACGAACACGGCAACATCACGGGCCTGTAGCGACAGGCCGTCAAACTCGATCATGCGTGAGTTCTTCAACGTCGTTCCTCCCGACGAGGCCCTCGCGACCCTGCTCGACCGGCTGGAGGTCTCCGTTCGGGCCGAGGTCGTTTCCCTTTCCGATGCCCTGGGGCGGGTAACGGCTGAGGACGTTGTCTCTTTGGAGGACCTGCCCCCCTACCCTCGTTCGTCGATGGACGGCTTTTCCGTGCGGGCGCGCGACACTTTCGGTGCGTCTGAGTCACTTCCGGCGTTCTTCGACGTGGTCGGCGAAGTGCCGATGGGAGCGGCCCCGCAGGTCTCTCTTGCGACGGGTCAGGCGGCGGTGGCCTACACCGGGGGGATGCTTGCCGAGGGCGCTGACGCCGTAGTGATGGTGGAGAACACCCAAAGCGCGGGCAATGGCGCAATCGAAGTCCTAGGGCCTGTTGCGCCGGGGGAGAACGTTATCCAGGTTGGGGAAGACGCCAAGGTCGGGGACGTGGTCATGCCCAAGGGGCGGCTCGTCAGGGCGCAGGATGTCGGTTTTCTTGCGGGGCTGGGCGTTACCGAGGTTAGAGTGGCCAAGCGGCCCAAGGTCGCGATTGTCTCGACGGGCGATGAGTTGGTGCCGCCGGACGGATCGCCGGAAGCCGGGCAGGTGCGGGACATCAACTCGTACACGGTTGCGTCCATGGTGCGAGAGGCGGGGGGCGAGCCGCTGCACGTCGGTCTCGTCTCCGATGACTACGAGGAACAGAGAAGGGCAGCCGTCAGTGGACTGGAGCACGGGGACATGCTCGTATTCTCCGCGGGAAGCTCGGTCAGCAGCAGGGATATGACGGCACGTGTGCTGGACGAGTTGGGGAAACCGGGCGTGCTGGTGCACGGGATAGCCCACAAGCCCGGGAAGCCGACGATCGTGGCGCTGCTGGACGGCGTCCCGGCGTTCGGTCTGCCGGGAAATCCGGTGTCGGCGATGGTGGTATTCGGCATCCTCGTTCGACCCGTTATCCAAGCGATGACGGGACGCTCCGAGCCTCCGGTTACGCGGGGGGTGCAGGCCAGGCTCATGAAGGACATCCGGTCGGAGACCGGACGTGAAGACCATGTGCAGGTAAAGCTCATCGAACGTGACGACGGGTTGCATGCGGAACCGGTGTTTGGGAAGTCGGGCCTAATCAGCACCCTTGTAGAGGCGGACGGCGTGGTAATCGTCCCACTGGACGACGGTGGTCTCTATGCGGGCGACGAGGTCTTCGTAAGGTTATACTAGCGGCTATGCACAAGCACGGGCGCGACTACTATCTGAGCGACATTTCGCTCGACGAGGCCATCCGGAGATTCGACGACGCGCTGGCCCGCGCGGGTGCGCGCGAACACACGGAACCGGAGACCATTCCTCTCGATCGGGCGAACGGCAGGATCACGGCTGAGCCGGTCTGGGCGGAGCGGTCTTCTCCTCACTACGACGCGGCGGCGATGGACGGCGTCGCGGTCCGGGCGGCGGACACGGTCGGCGCGACCGAGACGAGTCCTCTGCGTCTGACCATCGAGGATGAGGCCGTATGGGTGGACACGGGCGACCCGATGCCTGAGGGCATGGACGCCGTGATCATGGTCGAGGACGTGCAGGAGTTGTCTGACTCGACCATCGAGATCTATGCCCCGGTATCGCCGTACCGGCACGTCCGGGCATTGGGCGAAGACATCGCGGCGGCGGAACTGGTGCTTCCGCAAAGCCACAGGCTCCGTGCGCAAGACCTCGCGGCGTGTGCCGCGGCCGGGTTGACCGAGGTGGAGGTACGCAAGCCTCCGAGGGTCGCCATCATTCCGACAGGCAGCGAGCTTACGCCTATCGGTCAGACACCAAAGCCCGGGGAGATCATAGAGTTCAATTCGCTGATGCTTGCGGGCATGGTCGAGGATTGGGGAGGCGCTGCAGTTCGGCACGAGCCGGTGCGCGACGATTTCGACCTGCTGGCAGAGGCGGTGTCCTCGGCGGTCGCTGAGTCGGACATCGTGGTAGTGAATGCTGGGTCTTCGGCTGGGAAGGAGGACTACACATCGAAGGTGGTATCGCACCTTGGTGAACTGGTCGTTCACGGGGTGGCCATCAAGCCCGGTCATCCGTTGGTGCTTGGCGTAATCGATTCGAAGCCGGTGCTCGGCATTCCCGGTTATCCGGTCTCGGCGGCGATCACGTGCGAGAAGTTCCTCCGACCATTGGTTGAGCGGCTGCTGGGCGTCGTGGGTATTCCGCGAGAGCGGACACGTGCGGTCATGAGCCGGAAGGTCCACTCCTCGTTGGGCGAGGACGAGTACCTTCGCGTACGGCTGGGGCGCGTCGGTGAGAGGACGATTGCCGCGCCGATTCAGCGAGGCGCGGGGGTGGTGATGTCACTGGTGCGGGCGGACGGGATCGTTACCATCCCGCGATTCAGCGAGGGAGTGGACGCCGGAGAGAAGGTGGATGTCGAGCTCCTGCGTCCCCTCGAAACGCTCGACACCACTATTGTCGCCATCGGCAGTCATGACGTGACGATTGACCTGATCGCGTCGGAACTCAGGCGGGCCGGTCCGCGCCTAACGCTGGCCTCCTCCAACGTGGGGAGTCTCGGGGGACTGCTGGCGCTCCGGCGGGGCGAAGCGCACATGGCGGGAACGCATCTGCTGGACGAGGAGACGGGTGAGTACAACGTGCCGTTCGTCCGTCGATACGTACCTGATGAGGATATTGTGCTCGTGACGCTTGTTCACCGTGAACAGGGCCTCATCGTGCCACCGGGGAATCCCCTGTCGATAGAGTCGCTGGACGACCTCGCGCGTGAAGGCGTTCGATTCGTGAACCGGCAGCGAGGCTCGGGCACGCGGGTGCTGCTGGACTACCTTTTGGGGCAGAGGGGCATCGAGCCGAGCGATATTGGGGGCTACGAGCGAGAGGAGTTTACGCACTTAGCCGTGGCGGCGGCCGTTGCCGGTGGGGCCGCCGACGTTGGGGGGGGAGTCCTGTCCGCAGCACGAGCGTTGGGGATGGACTTCGTTCCGCTGTCAACGGAGCGGTACGATCTCGCGATACCGAGGCAGCATTACGAAAATCCTCTCGTCGAACCGCTGCTGTCGCTGATCGGGAGCGATGACTTCAAGCGGAAGGTCGATGCGCTCGGCGGCTACGACACCGCGTCCACGGGACACGTGGCTGCCGAGATCAATCGCCGCGACGGCTGAGTGTATGGTACGCTTCTAGCGAGGCCCCGAAATGAACGACGCGGATGCCGTAACAGGAATCGTGCTCGCGGGCGGCATGAGCCGCAGGTTGGGACGCGACAAGGCGGTCGAGACGATTGGGGGGCAGGCCCTCATCTCTCGAGTTTTCGACGGCCTCTCTCAGGTTGCCGACGAACTGGTCGTCGTCGTGAACACCCAGGAACGCGCGGAGGAGCTTCCCCTGCCCGACTCCGTCGTCGTGGCTGTGGACATCTATCCTGACACCGGCTCTCTGGGCGGCATCTTTACGGGCCTTTCGGCATCAAGCAATGAGTGGGGAATCGTCGTCGCGTGCGATATGCCGTTTCTGAATCTCGAACTGCTGGGGTACCTGCTCTCTTTCCGTGATTCCCATGACCTTGTGGCGCCGGTTATTGAGCACCGTCCCGAGCCGACACACGCGGCGTATTCCAAGGTCTGTTTGCCGGCGATAGAGACCCGGCTGAGGGCAAATGACCTCAAGATCGCCAAGTTCTTCGACGACGTGAGGGCGAAGTACGTGAGCCAACGGCACGTTGAAGAGTTCGATCCGAGCAAGCTGAGCTTCTTCAACGTCAACACGGAGGAGGACCTGACGAGGGCGCGGATGCTTGCGGGGGAGGAGTTGACGTGATGACGGCAACACAGAAGTCCCAAACTCACGTCACGGTCAGGGTAGAGCTGTTCGGAAACGCGAGGCTGCTGGCCGGACGCCGTTATATGAGCGTTCGCCTGGCGGAGAACTGCGGTCTTGGGGATGTTGCCGAAGCGGTCGGGAGGGATTGTCCGGCGCTGGTGGGGTCGGTCGTTCGCAAGGACCTGCGGGGCTTTCTGGACAGCTACACCGTCAATCTCAACGGGGTGACGTTCGTCGGCGATGGGCTGCGCCAATGTCTGGAGGACGGAGACTCCCTGCTCGTGTTTTCGAGCCAGGCGGGAGGCTAACGCGAATGCATGCCTACCATGGCAGGGTGACGATAGTCGACCTGGACAGTCACACGGTCCGATGGGAACCGCTGGAGGAAGAGGTGCTCCGACGGTTCATCGGTGGGACAGGGTTGAGCGCGTATCTGCTCTACAAGTACGCCCGGCCCGGATGCGATCCCCTGTCGCCTGAGAACCCCCTGATTTTCGCGACGAGCCCGCTTGTTGGCAGCAGGCTGACGACATCCAGCAAGTTCGCGGTGGCAGCCAAATCGCCATTGACGGGGATGATCGGCGACTCGCTCTCATCGAGCTTCATCGCGACCGAGTTGAAGAAGACGGGGTCGGACGCCGTTGTCGTGATGGGCAGGTCGTCGATCCCGACACTGCTGTCGATAACCGACGACGAGGTGGAATTCCTGGACGCCACGCACCTCGTAGGCAAGGGCACGTCCGAGACGGAGCGTGCGGTCAAGGCGCAGCTGGGAGGGATGTACAGGGTCGCGTGCATTGGGCCGGCCGGGGAGAACCTCGTTCGGTACGCGGGCATCGCGAACGACGGAGGTCGGCAGGCGGGACGCACGGGGCCGGGCTCAGTGATGGGGTCGAAGAACCTCAAGGCCATCGCCGTCCGTGGGCACAACAGGGTATCGTTCGCGGAACCGGAGATACTGGATGAGATCCGGGCGGACCTGAGCAGGCGGAGCCTGGGCGATGCGACGGAGAAGTACCGCACCCTGGGAACCATGGCGAATGTCTCGGTCTTCAACCGGCTCGGTGCGTTGCCGACGAGGAATTTCCGGCAGTCGACGTTCGAGGGCGCGGAGACCGTCAGCGGAGAGGCTTTTCAGAAGTCCCACCATGTGAAGAACGCGCACTGTGCCAACTGCACGATCGGGTGCGAGCACATCGTTACGACGACGGACGGCGGGGACAAGGCCACCGGACGCATGGAGTACCAGAGCTCGTTTGCGCTTGGACCGCTGGTAGGCGTCAGTGACCCGAATACGGTGATAAGAGCGTCGCGCATCTGTGACGAGATGGGGATGGACACCATCAGCGCGGGCGGCACCATCGCGTGGACGATGGAGTGTTTCGAGAACGGGGTGCTGACCGCAGGTGACACGGGGGGAGTCGATCTTCGGTTCGGCGATGGGGACGCGGTGCTGTCCCTGTTGGAGATGATCGCTGAGCGGAGAGGCCTGGGTGATGTTCTGGCCGAGGGGTCGCGAAGGGCTGCGGCGACGTTTGGCCGTGGCTCGGATGAGTGGGCGATGCACGTCAAGGGACTCGAAATGCCCGGATACGAGCCGCGCAGTCTCAAGACGATGGCGTTGGCGCTGTCGGTGAGTACGCGAGGAGCGTGTCACAACCGTTCTTCTGCGTACGAGGCCGACTTCTCCAACCGGGTCGACCGCCTGAGCGTCGATGACGAGCGAGGTCGCATCACGATGGAGGGCGAGGACTATTCGGCGGTGATGGACTCGCTCATCTGGTGCAAGTTCCTGAGGAAGGCGTTCGACGACTTCTACGGTGAGTCGTCTAAGATCTATGAGCACCTCACCGGTTGGCCCACATCGCCGGAGGACTTGAGACTGGCGGGAGAGCGCATCAACAACCTCAAGAAGCTGTTCAACATCAGGGAGGGTTGGACACCAGAGGACGATACCCTGCCGCCTCGCGTGTTCCAAGAGGCGTTGGAGACCGGTGTCGTCAAGGGAACCGGGTTGACGAGATCCGCCCTCGACATGATGATCGGCGGGTACTATCGAGCGCGAGGGTGGACGGATGAGGGGCTGGCGCCTGAGGGCAAGTTGGAGGAGTTGCAGTTGCTGGACGTGGCACAATGGCGCCACGCAACTGCTCAACCAATTGGAATATAGTCGTAGAACGAAGCAGGGCCTTACCTTCAAGATCGAAGAGGCAGGGGAAGTCGATGGGGAACCGCCCCCATAAGAGAGACCGGTGACATGGCACAACTAACTGACGATCTTCTCCAGCAGATGGTGGATGCCATCATAGATGAGGTCGATCCGGAGCAAGTCATCTTGTTCGGGTCGCGTGCGCGTGGCGATTCGATGGAAGAGTCGGACGTTGACCTAGTAGTGCTGGAATCTACGCCCTTCGAAGAAGGGAGAAGTCGCCACGCCGAGGAGGTCCGGCTTTACGACGCGCTTTCAGATTTCCGGGTATCGAAAGACATTCTCGTCTACAGCCAAGAGGACGCGGAGTATTGGCGGGATTCCCTCAATCACGTCCTAGCCAGAGCGCTCCGGGAGGGTAGAGTCCTGTATGAGCGACGTTAAGCAGGCTCGCGAGCTTGTCGAAGCGGCAGGACGTGACCTGAAAGCCCTCCGGGGAATGAGCGACCCGAACATCTTCGCCGACGAGATTTACGGCCTCCATACTCAGCAGGCAGCAGAAAAATTGCTCAAGGCCTGGCTTGCGCTGCTCGGCGAGGTATATCCGCTCACGCACAATTTGGAACTTCTACTCAGCATCCTGCGAGAACGAGGAGTCGCCACAGAAGGCCACCATCCACTCGTGGAATATACCCCCTTTGCGGGCCGTATCCGATATGAGGCCGGAGACCCAAGGGGTCTGTCGCTCCATCGAGGCGTAGCACTTCGTCGTATCGAGGCTCTGTACGAACAAGTTATGGTGCAATTGCCGCCAAATAGTAAGTGATCCGATACCCTCCCTGCCCTGGCTACTTCCCTGCCCTTCGTTGTGCTTGAGCATGTCGCGAATCTCGATCAAGGTCGCGGTCTCGACTTTTAGACCACCCAGCCCAAGATATCGCATGAGTGGGCCATCAAAGACAATCGTGCGCTGAGTTCTTCAAATTCGACGGGCAGCAGTATATGAGGTTGGCTTCTCTGATCACAACGACTGTGCAGGGTACAAAGCATCCCTACCGGGTCATATCCTCGCTGCCCTTCATCACCAGTAAGGAGGGCTATTTGAACCATCAACCGGACCCCAATCCCTCACCTAATTCGGACGGGCAGGATGACGGACTGCCTCCAATGTTATGACGATGCACCTCGCCGGGGATGGATTCCGGCCTTCGCCGGAATGACGAAGGTGGGGGATTTTGGCGGACGGGCGTGCTTGCTGGGACGTAGCTGCTAATCTATACTCTAGTTTCCATATCTCCCATCGAATCGCAACTGAGGTCGCATTTGACCACCGTCGAGCAGAAGGGGCTGCGGGCCGTCCTTCGAGAGAAATTTCCGCGCGAACACGGCCAGCTTCTGCCAGCCCTTCACTTCATTCATCACGAGTTCCGGTATCTTCCCGACTGGGCTATGGAAGTCGTCGGCTGGCATCTGGGTATTCCGGCAAGCGAAGTGTACGGGGCGGCGACGAGCTACACTGAGCTTCTGACCGTTCAGCCGGGGCGGCACGTGGTACAAGTATGTACCGGTATTTCGTGCTCCATCAACGGTGGAATGCTGCTGTTTGAGGGACTGCAGTCGTCCCTGGGAATCGGACCCGGTGAGACCACGCCGGACGGACGGATCACGTTGAGTGAGACCGCTTGCGCCTTCATGTGCGGGGTTGCTCCCACGGTGAGTCTCGACCACGAGTGGCACGGGCGGGCGACCGTCGAATCGGTCGAATTGCTGCTCCGCGACAGGGACGAAGCATGAAGACGAAGGACCCAGGAAAGTCTCTCGAACGGATCAGAGCAGACGCAGGAGGTCGCGCCGAACGGAATGCGGGCAAGACTCGGGTGGTCCTGCAACTCGATCACAGCTCGTCTGCCGTTGGTGGCGGTGAGGTGGCGAGTGCGCTAGCTGAGTCTCTTCCCGGCTCGGCGTACCTCGTCATCGCGGGTTCCGACGGGGCGAGCTTCCAGGCCCCGAAGGTTGTCGTAACAACGCCGGACGGGGCCGTTAAGTCGTTCCGAAACGTGGATGCCCAGGGCGTGACCGGAATCGTGAGCCGGATTGGCGACGGCATCGAAGGAACAGAAGACCATGGGGCGTTCTTCCAACACCAGCGGAGGGTGGCCCTCGATGATGCGGGCGCCATTAGCTCGACAGACATCGGCGAGTACGTGACACACGGTGGGTTTGCGGGACTTGCCCGCGCCCTGGCGATGTCGGCGGAGGCGGTGATCGAAGAGGTCAAGGCGTCGGGACTGCGAGGGCGCGGTGGAGCCTATTTCCCCGCTGCGGTGAAGTGGGAGGGCGCTCGCAGGGTAGACAAGTCGCCGAAGTACCTCGTCGTCAATGCAGAGGAGGGCGAGCCGGGGATATTCAAAGACAGGCACCTGATGGAGGGAGTGCCGTACCGGATCCTGGAAGGGATGACCATAGCCGCATACGCCACGGGGGTTGATAAGGCGTTCCTGTACATCAACGCGGAGGCCGAGCTTTCGGCGCAACGCATGCGGAACGCTGTCGACCAAGCAGTGGGCAGCGGTCTCCTGGGAGGGAACATCCTTGGGACCGGATACTCACTTGACGTTGAGATACGCAGGGGTGCAGGAGGATATGTTTGCGGTGAGGAGACGACGCTGCTGAACACGATGGAGGGGTACCGCAGGGAACCCCGTCTTCGACCGCCCTTCCCGACCGAATCCGGGCTGTGGGCAATGCCGACCGTAATCAACAACCCGGAGACGCTTTGCAGCGTGCCTTTCATCCTTGCCAACGGGGCGGACGAATTCAAGAGCATAGGGAGTGACGCAGTATCGGGAACAAAGATCGTGAGCCTGAGCGGATCGGTGCAGCGAGCGGGGGTTGTGGAAGTGCCCATGGGCACGACCCTCAGGCAGATCGTGGATGACATAGGCGGAGGCACCCTCGAAGGCCGGGAGCTGATAGGCCTCGCCGTGGGAGGGCCGTCCAGCGGCGTCTTCCCGCCATCGATGCTCGATACGCCAATAGCCCCCGGTCAACTGCACGATTCGGGCGTGATGCTGGGAGCCGGCGGGGTCATCGCATTGGATGACCGGACTTCGATTCCCGCAGTCGTTCGAAGCCTTGCGGCCTACAACGCGGACGAGTCGTGCGGGAAATGCACCCCGTGCCGCGAAGGGACTCCGCGCATGGTCGATGCGCTCGACCGGCTCATGGGAGGCCGGGGAACTTCCGGAGACGTCGAGGAGCTATTGCAGCTTGCCGAGGTGGTGGGCGCCGCTTCGCTCTGCGGTCTCGGTCAGGCGGCAGGGGGACCGATTACGAGCGCATTGCATTTCTTCAAAGAGGAAATGACGGCGCTGGCAAGGTAGAATTGGCGGGAAGACGCGCGTGAGCGGCGGGTGAGGGGAAGTATATGCCAATCACATTGAAGATCAACGACAACGCCGTCCAGGTACCTGACGGCTCCTCGGTGCTGGACGCGATCAACACGTCCGGAACGTATATCTCCCAGCTGTGTAAAGACCCGGACATGAAGGCCATCGGCGCATGCCGGACGTGCCTGGTGGAGATCGACGGAGTTCGGGGATTCCCCGCGTCGTGCAGCGTTCCCGCGACCGATGGGATGTGCGTTTCCACTGAGGGTCCCAAGGTGCGCGACGTTCGTAAGGACGTCCTGCAATTGACCCAGTCGATGATGGGAGAGAACGGCAGCTCGCCCAAGGACCACCGTGAGTTGGATATCGCCCTGGAACATCACGGGGCGAAGCAGCCGCGTTGGGCGGGACGCGAACGGGAAGAGATCGACACCAGCAACCCGATATTCAACATCGCGATGGACGACTGCATCCTCTGCGGGAGGTGCGCGCAGGCTTGCCAGGACGGACACCAGTTCATCGGCGCGATAGACTTCCTCGGAACGGGTACGGGCAGCCGGATCGGCACGTTCATGGACCGTCCACTCCTTGAATCGATATGCACGACGTGCGGGCAGTGCCTGTCCGTCTGTCCGACGGGCGCCATTGACGTGAAGGTCCCTACGAGGAATGTGGCGAGGACGGTCTCCACGACGTGTCCGTACTGCGGCGTCGGATGCGGCATCAAGGCGCAGGTCGACGAGAATGAGCGAATCATGGCGATGCTCGACGACCCGGACAACGAGTCGAGCGTCGGGATGCTGTGCGTAAAGGGCCGGTTCGGGTACACATTCGTCCACCACCAAGACAGGCTGACGACGCCTCTCATTCGAAAGAACGGGGAGTTCGTGGAGGCATCGTGGGACGAGGCGCTGGACCACGTCGCCGACCGCCTCGCGCAGTACCAAGGAGACCAGTTCGCAACCCTCGCTTCGGCGAAGGCGACGAACGAGGACGGGTACATCCAGCAGAAGTTCTCTCGCCTGCTGATGAAGACGAACAACATCGACCACTGCACCCGCCTTTGTCACTCCCCGTCCGTCGAGGCGATGCTCACGTCGCTCGGCAGCGGAGCGACGAGCAACTCGTACATCGATTACGAGGAGGCGGGGTGCATTCTCATCACCGGCTCCGACGCCAACTCGAACCATCCGGTCGCAGCGTCGAGAATGAGGCGGGCAGTAATCGAACGCGGCGCGAAGCTGATCGTCATCAATCCTCGCAGGATCGAGATGTGCGACTACGCGGAATTGTGGCTGCGTCCACGACCGGGGACCGACGTGGCCCTGTACAACGGCATGGCGAAGGTCATTCTGGACGAAGGGCTCGCTGATGAGGAGTTCATCAACGACCGCACCGAACAGTTCGAAGAATGGCGGGAGGTCGTGGAGAAATATGATCTCGAAACGGTCGAGAAGATCACGGGCGTTCCCTTGCAGGACATTGCCGATGCGGCGAGGATCTACGCGAGTCCTCCGTTCAGTGGGTCATGCCTCGTTTGGGGAATGGGGATTACGCAACATACGAACGGCACGGCCAACGCGCATGGCCTCCTGAACCTCGCCTTCGTTGCAGGTCAGATGGGTAGTCCGGGATCGGGCATTTCGCCCCTGCGCGGTCAGAACAACGTGCAGGGCTGCGGCGACTCCGGCTGCATTCCAAGCTCATTCCCCGGCTACCAGCTGTTGACCGAGGACTCCGTTCTCAAGTTCAGTGAGGCGTGGGGAAACGAGCCGCTGAACGCGGTCAAGGGCATGGTCGTGACGGAGATGCTGGAGGAGGCGCTCAAGGGGAACCTCAAGGCGATGTACGTGACCGGAGAGAACCCACTCCTGAGCGAACCCGACCTTCACCACGCGGAGGAGGCGTTCAAGAGCCTCGAATTCCTCGTGGTCCAGGACATCTTCATGCACGAGACGGCACAGATCGCCGATGTTGTGCTGCCGGCCACGACGTTTGCCGAGAAGGATGGGACGTTCACGAACAGCGAACGCAGGGTGCAGCGCGTTCGCAAGGCTATTGAGCCGGTTGGGAGCAGTCGTGCGGACTGGGATATCATCTGCGATCTGGGACGGCGGCTCTCTGCAAAGAGGGGCCTTGATCTCGAATCGCAGTTCGACTACACCCATCCATCCGAAATCTGGGATGAACTGGCCGGGCTTGCGCCGATCGTCGCGGGAATCTCGTATGACCGGCTGGACGCAGAGGGTGGGATTCAGTGGCCGTGTCCGACGCCGGACCACCCGGGCACACGGTATCTGTACGAGTCCGACTTCCCGCGTGGTCCGCGGGCGAAGTTTGTGCCGTTCGAGCAGGGCCCGGCCGCAGACGAGATGCCGTCAGAGCGATTCCCGCTCATCCTGAATACGGGCCGTGTCCTTTACCACTGGCACGGAGGCACGATGACCACTCGCGCGGAGGGACTTCTGGCCCGAATGCCGGAGCTGCAGATACACATCAGCGCCGAGGACGGCAAGCGGTACGGTGTGGAGGACGGCGAGTGGATACGGGTGCGGTCCAGGCGTGGCGATCTCGAGGGGCGGGCCATCTACACGGAGAAGATGCGACCCGGGGAGGTGTTCGTTCCCTTCGTCAAGCTCAAAGACCATGCGGCCAACTTCCTGACGAACTCGGCGTACGATCCTAGCTCGAAGATCCCGGAATTCAAAGTGTGTGCGGTACGAATCGAGCGGCCTGGTGCGAAAGGCAGTTCGGGTCGCAGGCGGACGGAGGCCGGGATACCCGTAGGATAGCTGGACTGCCATGACCACCATCGGACAGTTGCCCAAACCGGAGGCCGAACGATTCCGGGAAGACCGGAAACTCCTGCTCGTGCCTCTGATCGTCGCCTTTCCGGGACTGCCCGAAGAGGGGCAGAAGATCGTCGACAGGTATTGGTCCGAGGCGAGGGAGCATATCGAAAACATGGAACGGCGGCTTGGGAGCATCAAGCACGTCTACCACGAGGCAATAGACTCCAGTGACGACGGGGGGCTGAAGGCACTGGACGACATGAACCCGGCGGTGAGCGGATTCGTGCGGACGCTGTGCCGTTCCGGTGCGACGATGGAGGCGACCGAAGACCGCGCCCTGCTGGAGGAGAGCACAGACTGGCAGCGTTGCCTCACGATGGGGCTCATGAGCGAAAAGGTGCTCAAGCTGGCGTCGGACGGCTACCAGGAATCGACAAAGCTCCGGTACGAGTATATCGCCAACAGGATCGACACGACGCTTGGCGAGAACGAGGTAGGCGCGCTCTTCATCGGGCAGGACCAACGGGTGCAGTTCCCGGTCGACGTGCAGGTATTCTATGTCTCGCCGCCGAGCCTGGACGAGTACCGACGGTGGGTCGAGGACCAGATGCGGGCAACATCACCTCCGACCGGCGAGGAGATGGACGGCTAGCCCTTAGCGGCCTCCGGCTGCATCAGACGGTTCAGCCAGCCGACGAAGTCGTCGATGACTTCTTGCCGGATCTCGTGGGCCATGCCCTCGTACTCGTGGTATTGGGGTGAGAATCCCCACTTCTGCAGAAGGTCTCTCGATCCCCTGCCCGACTGAATCGGGGCTACCATGTCGGCTGTGCCGTGCGCCACAAAGATGGGTTGATTGCGGTGCTCCGGCAGTCGGGGTTGGATGAGATCGGGGCTCTTCACCGTTGAGCTCAGGGCGAAGACGCCGGCAAAGCGGTCAGGGAGGGGCAACCCCATTTGATACGCCATCATCCCACCCTGCGAGAATCCGCCCATAATGCGCTTATCCTGTAGTATCCGGTAGGTCGCCTCCACTTCTTCCAGAAAGCTCATGAATTTGTCCTCGGACTCCAGGGCTTCCTGGTCGTAGGTATTTCCGTAGAGGTTGGCCCAAGCATAGCCGGCCTGTCCCATTCCTAGATCAAAGGCGATGGGTGCGTTGGGACACGCGTAGAGGAAGTCGGATCGGTTGATCGCGGGAGTAAGATTCGCGAGGTCCGCCATGTTCGACCCGAAGCCGTGCATGAGAATTATGAGTGGGTACTCTCGACTGGGATCGTAGTCGTCCGGCTCGACTATCAGCGCACGCAGCGCGCTGCCTTCAAACTGCTTTGCTTCCACGTTGCCTCCGGGGTGAGATTGTTAGGTAGTGCATGACTGTAGGTGCAGCGCCTCGTTATCGTCCGCGCGGCAGCCGATCGATGAGGTACCGGGGAAGGTCGTGCTCGACCATACGGCGTTGGGTGGTGTCGATATCGTACTCGGTGCGGTAATGGGTGATAGCCTGCTGCTCCGAATTGAATATCGCGTAGCTCGCGGTGGGGAGACCGTCTCTCGGTTGTCCTACGCTGCCGGGGTTGATAATCACGCGATCATCTCCAAGTTCAACGAGCAGGTCTACGGGGAAATCGAAGAACTGCGCGCTCTTGCCCTTCGGTATGCAGATGAATGGAATGTGAGAGTGCCCGACGAGGCAGCGCTTGGTTTCCAAGCGGGAGAAGCTGTCGGACGCCACGGATGCGCTGAGGACGTATTCCCACACGGGGTCTCGCAGGCTGCCGTGGACGAGGGTAAAGTCGTGCAACTCGCAGCGGATCGGCAATTCGGCCAGGAAATCGGCGTCCTCTTCGGACAACTGCCCCTGCGTCCATTCGGCCGCGGCGGCTGCGTGCGTGTTAAATCGTTCGAGGCCGATTTTCCCAACGACAGCCAGATCGTGGTTCCCCGCAACGGAGACGTGGTCGAACTGTCGCAAGAGATCGATGCAGCCGGAGGGATCAGGACCGTATCCTACAAGATCTCCCAATAGCCAAATCTGATCAAAGCCCTCCACTTCACCGGCGTGTGCGATCACGCTCTTGAATGCTTCGAGATTTGAGTGCACGTCGGAGACTATGAGCGCGCGCAAATGTCCGCCTTGATTGGAGATGCCTATATCCATGATACATGGTCATGGGCGCTCCATCGAAGGTTATGAAGGGTGTTATTGCCGGGTTCGACCGGCAAGGCCGGCTAATGTGACCAGAGACTGTGTGGCGCCTCACGGCGCTCCTCCGGGTATAATCGTAGGAGCAAATTACTCCGGCAGGCTCGAAGAGAAGCCTCCTCAGACGTCACATTGGAAGCTCAGATCATTTCCAGAAGTCCCGAAGAAACGCGCGCGATTGGACGTATCGTTGGAGAGCGCGCATCGGCGGGCGATGTGGTGCTCTTGACGGGTGAGCTTGGGACGGGCAAGACGTGTCTGACGCAGGGCATTCTCAACGGACTCGGCTCAGAGGACCTGGCTCGCAGTCCCACGTTCGTCCTCATATCGGAGTACCAAGGGCGAATGCCTCTCTACCACATGGACCTGTATCGCATAGGCACTGTAGAACAGGCCGAAGCGCTGGGGATCGAAGAGTATGTTGAAGGTGACGGCTTGACTGTCGTGGAGTGGGCTGACAACGTGCCCGGAATCTTTCCTGATGATGCGCTTTGTATTGAGCTTGAATTGCTCTCTGAATGTGAGCGTCGCCTGAGTCTTGCAACCGTCAACGATAGGCACGCAGGTGTGCTCGAAGCGGTGCGTCAGTTGGAAGGCGGTCGATAGGAACGGTCGTGGAACTCTGCATCGACACATCGACCCGCTACGCCTCCGTGGGCGTTTCCGACGAGGGACGCATCTTGGCCGAGCTCGCGTGGCGATCAGAGCGAAACCACTCGGTTGAACTGGCGCCTGCACTCCAGCGGGTGATGGAGCACGCCGGCGTTGTGATGGACGACGTTACGGCTGTGTTCGCGGCGGTAGGGCCTGGCGGATTCAGCGCCCTGCGCGTCGGGCTGTCGGTAGCCAAGTCTCTCGCGATGGCGCGAGACGTGCCACTCGTGGGGGTCAACACGCTGGACGTCGAGGCCGTGCCGTATCGGGGCTTGGAAGGTCGCTTGGCGGCGGTGATCGGAGCCGGGCGGTCGAAGGTCTACCTCGGCACGTATGACAGTACGTTGTCCCAAGATGGAGACTACCGCATCGTCGAGCGAGAATTGTTGGAAGGAGCGCTGCGTGAGGGTACAATCGTATGCGGCGAAGAGGCGGGAGCCGTGAGAGACCTCGTGGGGTCCCGGGCAACCGTCATCGAAGCGCCCGCGCCGACCCGGACCGCATCCGCACTCGCCAAGCTCGCTTATGAGCGACTGCGCGCGGGGAAGGCGGACAATCCGGACCTATTGGAACCCATCTATATGCACAGCGCGCAGTTCGAGAAAGCCAAACAAGCAAGGGAACGAAGGAAGAAATGAGCAGGACACTCGTATTACTCAAGCCCGACTCGGTACAGCGGGCACTCGTTGGAGACATCATCACGCGTCTTGAGGGGCGTGGTCTCAAGATTGCGGGAATGAAACTTATGCAGGTCACCGAGGAGCTTGCTCACCGGCATTACGGTGAGCACGAGGGCAAGCCCTTCTTTGCCGACCTCGTGCAGTTCATCACCTCGGGTCCGCTGGTGGCCATGGTGCTGGAGGGCGAGAGCGCGGTACAGCTCGTCCGCGCCACGATGGGAAGCACCAACCCTGCCGATTCTCCTCCGGGAACGGTCCGCGGCGACTACGGCATGACGATCGGGATGAACCTCGTGCACGGCTCTGATTCGGACGAGTCGGCGGAACGCGAGATAGGGCTGTTCTTCTCGCCGGACGAGGTGCTCGATTACGAGCGTGGGCTGGACGCCTGGGTCATTGAATCCTGACCGTCTCCACTGCCCCTTTCCAGGCGGCTTCGAGCCGGTAGAACTCACGGTCTTCGGCGCGGAAGATGTGGACGATCACGTCGCTGAAGTCGAGCAGTACCCAGCCTCCACCGGAGGTGCCTTCACGGTGGTGAATGCGGGTGCCTCTGCCCTTCAGCGCGCCCTCGATCTCCTCGACGAGGGTGTTGATCTGTCGAGTCGACTCAGCCGTCATGAGTACGAAGAAGTCGGCGAAGTCGCACACCTCTCGCACATCCAACATGGTGATGTCGGACGCCATGTGGTCGTCGGCAACTTCGACGGCCAGCCGCGCGTTTTCGGCAGGATCGAGGATAGGCACACCTCCGAGATAGGTTGCGCATTATATTGGGCGAGGCTTTAGGCCGTCAATCGGCGGAGAGTGATACCCTAACGGAGCACGAACTACGTCGGGCGGGAGGCGCTGATGGATGCTCCGCGACTGGTCTACTACAACGACGCTCACCACTTTCATGGGAAGCGGGTCGAACCGCCCCTGACGATGAGCAAGCTCCGATGGCCGGTGGACGAGGTGCTTGGGACGGGCGTCGATCTACTGGTGATGGGTATGGGCTACGGCGACGTCTATTTCCATCAGAGCAAGGTAGGACGCACCATCGGTGAGGCCAAGGAGGTGTGGGAGAACTACATCGACTGGCGGATCATGCGGATGGTCGAGGACGCCGCGAAGATGGGCACGGATCAGATAGAGGAGTCGATCTCGTATGCCAGGGCCAACGGGCTGCGCTTCTTCCCAAGCCTGAGACTTCAGTCGACAAACCCTCAGGGCACCCAGCGCTGCGGCTGGCTCAAGTGGCGGCATGGCGAGGACGTCTGTTTCGGCGGACCGGAGGACAACCCTGACAGGTGGGCGTACGACTTCACCAATCAACTGGTACACGAAGACAAGCTGGCGCTGATCCGGGAGATGGTGGAAGACTACGGGGCGGACGGCATCGAGCTCGATTTCATGTTCAGCCCGGTGTACTTTCGTCTGGATGAGGTGGACGCGGGCATTTCGACCATGAACGAGTTCGTGGGAAGGGTCCGGCAAACGGTGGATGAGATCGGGGAGCGGCAGGGCCGGGATATTCCGATCATGGCGCGGGTGTTTCACCGGCGCGAGGACAACCTCGGTGTCGGGTTGGATGTCGAGGCGTGGCTCCAGGACGGAAGCGTAGACATGGTCGTGGGCCAGGTGCCGGAGTTCTTGATGGACACGAACCTGCCCGATGCCCGGTGGATGGCAGACGCCGCGAACGAAGCGGGGGCGGCGGCGTACATACGGCCTCCACGAGCGGTCTACGACGAGCGTACGCTCGAACCGCACGTGGAGATGTACCGCGCGCTATCCCAGAGCCTCGAAGTCCAAGGATTCGCAGGACTGTACCTGGGATACTTGCCATGGCCATTCGGCGACCGGCAGTACCGGATCCTGCGGGAAGCGGCGCTGCCTCAGGCGATGTCGCGGCGCAACAAGCGGTACATTCTCCAGCCGAGGGAATCGAAAGCGTCGGGGGTTGCAGTGGAAGCGGACCGGCAGTTGCCCGTCGAACTCACGGAAGGCGAGACGACGACCGTCTCCATTCATGTGGCAGACGACATTGCAGCGGCATGTTCCGAGCGCGAGATTCGGCGACCTGTGCTTTGCCTGAGGTTCACCTACTTCTGCATCGAGGACGATATCGACTTCCGGTTCAACGGGATGCCCCTCGCGCGGGAGGACGCAGAGATCACCGATGAGCGGGCGATGCACATGCCACGCATACCGGGATGGCACAGGGGTGAGATCAAGGCCCCGCCGGGCGCGTCGGTCCACTGGTTCCGATGGAAGCTCGATCCGTCAGTCGTCGTTCAGGGCGAGAACGTCATCGAGATCGAGTGCAGGGAGTTTGAGAAGCGGGCCGGTTTCACGCGCAGCCTCAACGGTGTGGAGATGTGGGTGCGATACAAGGAGTTCGAACGGCCTGAGGGGCTGGGCGCGCCGTCTATCGCGCCACGGAGTTGACACCGCTTTATTCGTCTAGCGCTTCGAATCGGAAGGCGATGCCTCCACCTGGCTGACGGTGAGCACCAAGCCGTCTTGCCTGACGATTTCCACCTCCGTTCCCTGCTCAACAGGTCGCTCGTCGGACGTCACGGCAGTCCACTTCTCTCCGGCGAGCGAGACCGTTCCCCTGGGCGAGAGAGCCGTAGCAGCTACGGCGGTAAGTCCTATGAGCGAATCGGGCGTGGTCGAGACGGTCGTGTCGGTCTTTTGAGACCTCAGGATGTCCTGAAGAACCAGCAGCCAGAGTACGAACACGCCAATTGCAATGGCGAGTACGAGGTACAGGTTCACCCGAATCGTGGGAGGATCGAAGGAGGGAGGCTGAATGTCCGGACGGGTGAAGTTGCCGAACAGGAGCAGACCTCCCAGGAGAAGAGCGACCGCGCCCGCCGCGCCGAAGTACCCAATCCCCGGCATCTGAGTTTCGACGAAGAACAGCACGGCGGCAAGCACCAGAAGAGCGATACCGACAAAGCTCACGGGCAGGTTGCCGAGCGCCACGATCGCCAGGGCCCATAAGACCACACCGGTAATGCCGGGGGCAAAGGCCAAGGCGCCCGGCGCGATGAACTCCAACCACAAGGCGAGGAATCCCGCCACCATAAACATGAACGCGATATTGGGATCGGAAATGAAGCCAAGGAAATGTTCAAGGACGGTCTTGTCGATTTTGACAAGGGCGATATCCGCCGTGTTCAAGGTCTTGTCGCGACCACTTACCTGGACGCTCCAACCGTCTATCTGCTTGAGGAGGTAGTCGACATCTTGCGCGACGAGGTCGACTATTCCTGCGGCGACCGCCTCGTCCGCTGAGTACGACGCGGCTACTTGGACGGTTGCCGTCAAAGCGTCTTTGTCCCTGCCCCGTCGTTCCGCAATCTTGTCGATCAAGAGGTCAATGTTCCGGTAGGCGGAGGCGCGATCCTGCGGCAAGAGTCGCTGACCGCCCTCTGCGACGGGAGAAGCGGCCCCGATATTGGTACTCGGACTCATCGCAGCGATGTGGCCGGCGGAGGTAATGAAGGTACCGGCGGAGGCCGCCCTCGACCCGGGAGGAGAGACAAAGACGACCACGGGCACTGGGGCGTCGAGAATGGTGTCGACCATGCTCTTGGTCGTATTCAGCAAGCCTCCGGGGGTATCCAGTCCGACCACGAGCATCTCAGCCCCGCTTTCAGCAGCCTCGTTGATTGCGCGAGCAAGGAAGCGCTCAGTCAGGGGCATGATGGGACCATCGATCTTGACGTAGAAAGCCTTCCGCGACGCTGCATCCGCCTCATTGTCGAACGCAGCGAGGGCAAATCCGGCGAGTCCGAGTACCAGCAAGGCAACGGCAATTGCTCGAGTCATCCGGTCACCTCGACCTTCGAGTCGCAGAATACCAGCTAGCGCCTTTCTCAGATAGACGTATCGGAATCTCTCTACTTGTCTTCGACTAGTCCTTGTCTTGAGGCGTACATGACGGCCTCTACCCTGTTGGTCGCGCCGGTCTTGTCAAAGATGTGACTCAGGTGGCGGGTGACGGTGTTGAGGCTGATGAACAGTTCCTCCCCGATCTGGGGATTCGTCTTCCCTTGGGCCAGGACGCGGAGCACTTCGACCTCACGGCGGGTGAGTCCGTCCGGATACTCAACGACGCGGGTCGCCCGACTGCGTATGGATTCGATCAAGTCGGACGACTTGGTAGCCAGAGGGCCCATTCCAAGCTCATGGGCGATATCGAGGGCCTCGTCGAGGAGAGACAGGGCCCGTTCCGTTCCGTTGGCGTCAGGGCGCGACTTCTTTACTGTCGTGTCGGCGTAGGCGCCTGAGAGCACGGCGGCCCAGCTATAGGCGTTCCACGCGTATTCCGGCCGGTAGCCTGCCCGGTGGCATAGCTTGGCGGCGGCGGTGAAGTGCGAACCGGCGCGGTCGACATTGCCCGTCAGTCCGGCCAGCAGACCCAGGATGCGGTCGACCGCCGTGACGCCGCCGTAGACCATGATCCCGGAATATGGCAGGAGGCGCTCGTAGAGATTAGCGGCGGCATCGACATCCCTGTGAGCAAGGACGTTGAGGGCGCGTCCGGCACGAGCGGAGAGGAGGAGTCCGCGAGGCGCTTCCGGCGATCCCATCACTCGTTCGGCTGCCAGGCGAGCGAGGTCGGCGTGAGCGTTTCTTCCTGTGATCTCGGTGATGACCGGAAGGCATAAGGCGGCGCAGGTGTTGAGGAGCGTGGGACCGATTTCCCGGTCCTCGATTGCCTCGATCAGTCGCTCAAGGAAGACGTTGCCCTGGTCGTCAGCGCCCGAGTCGTATTCCAGGACGGCCCTGAAAGCCAGCAGGCGTCCATCACGCGGGGTGATGCGAAGTCCGTGATCGCTGAGTTCACGCGCCAGGTCCCAGTTGCCTTCAAGGCGGGCCAGGTCTTCGAGGTTGTCGATTGCCCCTGCGATCCGGTAGCCGTCGCGCAGCTTTTCCGCGTTGGCGAGACATGCCTCTGCGTAGTGGCGCGCACGGACGGGACGACCCGTGATGAGCAGGATGGTGGCAGCCCAGTTGAGGGCGGTAGCCTCCAGATCCGGTCTTCGGACGCGGTCGGCGAGGTCGATTGCGCGCAGGCACTTCTCAAGTCCCTGCGTGAGTTCGAGGTAGTAGCCGTCGACGCTGCCGGCGTCGGCGGAGGCGTGAACCTCCAGGGCTATGTCGCTCTCGCGACGTGCGATCTCGACGGCGCGGCGATAGGCGTCGTCGGCCTCTTCGTAGTCGCCACGCTCCAAGGCGGCGGCGCGAATGTATCTACCCCACAGGCGACCGGAGCGGTGGGAGTCCGGTCCGGCCATGTCGAGGGCGAGAGAGAGGAGGTGGGTGATGCCCGTGATGCCGGTGGTGGCCATGACCGGGTACTCGGCGACCTGCAGGGCCATTTCCACGTCGCCGGTCTTCTCGTAGCAATCGAACGCGCGGGTGAGGGTCTCGACGGCGTCCTGCATCTCGTGACGCTGCGCGGTCGCGACCTGCGACCTGCCCAGTCCGAACAGTATCGAAGCCAGGCGTCCGTCGGTCTCAGACTCCTCCATTGCCGCGAGCGCCTGCCGGAAGTATGCGAGCGCTTCCTCATAGGCGTAGGTGCTGAGCGCCTGCTCACCGGCCAGGATGAGGTATGTGATCAGCTTGTCGCTTCCCAGGAGAGCCTCGGCTTCGGAGAAGTGACGCACCAGCTCGCCGAGCCGGCCATTGGCTCCGTTTGCATAGAGTCGCTCAAAGGTCTCGGCGATCCGAGCGTGGAGGCGGATCTTCGTCGTGGTGGACAACTCGGCCGAAAGGGTGCGCCTGATGAGGGCGTGGACGAACCGGAAGCGACCGGCGGCGTGGTCGACCTCTTCGATCAGGCGGGAGGCGATGGCCTCGTCGACTGCGTCCATGACCTGTGCGGAATTACCGGTGAGCCCCATATCGGTGTATGACTCGGATGGAAGCGCCAGCAGCTGCTCCAGCGAGAACTCTCTGCCGATTACCGAAGCTATGGAGAGGGCGCTGCTGCACGGGTCGCTGAGGCGGTCGAGATGCCTGCCGATCACCTCCCGGACTCCGGCAGGGACACGATCGCGGAGGAGGGTCTCAGCCTGGGACGCGTTCCCGTGGAGAACGCCCTCCTGGTAGAGGAGCCGCACCAACTCGGTGACGAAGAAGGAGTTGCCCTCGGTGTGGAGGTGGATCATCTCGGCGAGGCGGCCATGCGCGTGTGCCTCGCAGGTCTCGGGGATCAGTTCACCTATGTCGGCTGCGGTCAGTCCCCTCAATATCAGCCTATCGAAGTGGTCCAGGCGATTGAGGTCTCCAAGCGCCCGGATGAGGGGATGGCCGCGGGTGATGTCCTCATCGCGATAGGTCCCGACGATGAGGATACGGTGATCGTCGATAGCGGAGGCGAGGAAGTTGAGGAGGAGGAGCGATGAGTGGTGGCCCCAGTGGAGGTTGTCGAGGACTATGAGCAGTGGGCAGTGGGACGAAGCCCTCAGAAAGAAGCTCGTGACGGCATCGAACAGGCGGAAGCGGGCCTGTTCCGGCGCCTCACCGACGAGGATGTCGGGATGTTCCGGGATGAGGTCGCGCACCTCGGGGACGATCTCGGATATCTCCAGGGCGCCCTCTCGCATCTCGTCGCGAAGGCGGTCGGGTGCGGCGCTTTCGACGTAAGAGCGGATGGGCTGTACCCATGTCCAATAGGGAGGCGCTCCCTCCTCCTCATAGCTGTGGCCCCAGAGGACATGGAAGCCGCGGTCCACCGCGTATCGCTCAAGCTCAAGGGCGGTGCGGGTCTTGCCGATTCCGGGTTCTCCGGCAAGCATGACTATTCGCCCGGAACCCTCCAACGCCGCATCGAGGTGGGAGCGCACTCGCGCGAGTTCCGCCTGTCGCCCGACGAACGGGGTCTCATCGGGCATCTGTGCGTAGGTCTGGGTGTGAACCGTCACGAGGTGTTCCGGCAACTATGACAAGGTGGCCGGAGTGTAGCAAGGCATTGGATGGGAGGTCAACAGGCTGTCAGCGGTTAATGTAAGGAAGACAGGACAATAGGCGTAATACTGTCACTGCAATGAGTACGCCTGGGGGCCTGCCCCGATGCGAGTCCGGGGCAGGCCCTTATCTGGTCGTGCCTCGGAATAAGGGCCAACAGCGAAGGCGCGGCTTCACCCTTCGACAGGCTTCTAAGTAGCTGCTCGATACAGAACGAATATTCACCACAGAGAACACAGAGAGCGCAGAGGGGGAAAAGAGGTCGTAAGGCAGTTACTAACACTCCTGCACGACCCCGTTCGGCCTGAGCTTGCCGAAGGGCGCGGGACATAACACTGCTCAGGGCGAACGAGGCCTTGTCGTGCCCTTCCGCCTTTCTGCTCGAGGCTGACCGAAGGGTACTTTGAGGTGGTTCCCAGGGGCAGTCGATCCTCATTTAGCACGGCGGGTTTCCTCGCTCATGAGTAGTGCGGGAGCGACAGTGCGAAGGTGAAGAGCTTGGAAATGTGTAACATTCTGTAACATTCCGGTCCTGTCGCCGCCTCCCAACACACTTCTACTCGGTGGGCGGGGTCTCCGAGGATACGATGCCGATGAGGTTTCCCTCGATGTCTTTGAAGTGGGCGAAGATGACCATTCCGGGGATGACGGTGACGGGCATGACGATCTCGCCGCCGAGCTCGACAGCTCTGTCGAGTGAAGCCTGGATGTCGTCGACCTCGACGTAGAACGTCAGTTGCGGGTTGCCGTCCATGCTGGAGCCGACGCCTCCGCCGATGCCCGCGCCCTGCTCCTCCGCGCTTACGATGCCATACGGGAATTCGGGCGAGGCCTGGGTGATGTTCCAATCGAAGAGGTCGCGGTAGTACTGCTGAAGGGCCTCATGGTCCTTCCCTAGAATCTCGAAGTGTACGACTGGATTTGGCAAATTGTTTCTCCTCTTTTGAATTGCCTTGCCGACCGATGCCGACGTTCTTGGTTTGTCGAAATGTAGGCAGGCCCCTCCGGGGGTTTGCATATGGGGTAGTTCCTGAGGAGCCTGCGAACATGAGTCGATCGACAAGAACAACTGTACCGAACTTGTGTTCCGCGTGTCAAGGCGGGAATCGACGAGTTTTGGGGAGTTTTTTGTAAAGTGGAAATGGCGGCGTTGTCGGGGCGGGAGCTTCGGAGACGGTTGAGTAACCCCGGAAGCTTTCATTACCCTGAAAGCAACCCCCGAACTACCCGTCGTAGGGGCAACTCTTGTGGTTGCCCGCCCCCGATACCGCCCCACCACCCGTCGTAGAGGCGGGTTTCAAACCCGCCCCTGCCCAGTACTTGCCTTGTTACCCCTCAAATCTATGGTGCTGAACCGCTAGCGTCCCATCACGACCTTGACGATGCCATCGTCGTGGTCGACGTACATGTCGAATGCGCGCTGGACTTCCTCAAATGGCAGACGGTGCGTGATAAGCTCCGCCGGGTCCCACCATCCACGCTGCTTGAGTTCCACCATCAGTTCGATGTGTGAGCGAATATCCTTCGTGTGGCCTGCCGCTACCGTCTTCAGTTGTCCGTTGCTGCCGCGAAAGTCCTTATACTCCATCGGGACGACGAATCCGTTCTCCCTACTCTTCTGCTGGATGCCGAACATGAGCACGATGCCGAAGCTCTTAATCAGCCTCAAGGCGTTGTTGAGCGTGTCGGGGTACCCTGCTGCCTCGACGACTATGTCGGGCTTCTCGCCGCCGAGAATGTCCAGCACGGCCTCCTCGGTGGGGACCGTCGTGGGATTGACGGTGTGTGTGGCGCCGAACTTCGTGGAGTATTCGAGACGATAGTCGAGCGGATCGACGGCGATGACGTTGGAAACGCCGGAGCGGGCGAGTATCGCCGTGAAGGCGAGTCCGATGGCGCCCTGCCCCAGCACGACGGCGTTTTTACCCAGCAGAGTTCCCAGCTGCTGGCAGCCATAGATGACGGTGCCCGACGGCTGGCACATGAGCCACTCACTCATCGGGCCGTCGTCCGGGAGTGCGATCATTCGCTCCGGCAGGGCTTCAATGTACTCGACGAGTGCCGTATCGCTCGTCGGCAGGACGATGACACGGTCACCCTCGCGGAAGCGTTCGGAGCGGGTCTCTACGACCGTCCCCGCGATCTCGTGGGCGGGATGACCGATCTGCATGGGATAGTCTTCCTCGTCGAGAACGGTGCCGTAGGTGTGCCGGATGTCGCTCCCGCAGATCGACCAGCTCTCGATCTCTACAAGGCAGTTCCCGTCGGACACGGTTGGGACGGGTGCATCGACTATCTCGAAGTTTCGGGGTCCGACCAGTCGCGCGGCCCTCATCTAGAGCACCATCTGGGAGACGAATTCGGTCGTTGTCTCGCGCGAGATCTTCATGCCGTACTCGCTGACCGGCAGGTATTCATGGAGTTCGGGATTGTGCCGAAGGAACGCCTCCGCGTAGGGGACACGCATGTGAAGTCCTGCAATGCCTCCGTCAAGCACCTCGCCGAGCTTCCGCTGGAGCCCGCCTCCCTCGGTATAGTGCTGGGACGTGAACTTGTTCATCGCCTCGGCCTTGAGCTTTACGACGTCCGTGATGTCGATGATCGTGTCGGGCATCCTGGGATTCAGGCTTTCGAGGACGTTGGTGCGCCCGCGCTGGTCGTGGTAGAAGATCTGGGCGGTCCAACCTCCGGTGTCGCCTCCGGTTGGGGCGTAGCTCTTGCCCTCACGGATGCCTGCGGCGGTGTCGGTGGCAATGAGGAGCATCTGGGTGGCCAGGGCGTGCGCGCCGACGGTATCGTGAGGCCAATGGGTGATGACGACGTGCGGGGCAACCTCGCCGATCGCGTCCGCAATGTCACTGACTATCTCCGGCTGGATGGTGGTGATCGAGTCGTCGTAGCCAAGGAACCGCACGTCGGTTACTCCAAGCACGGCGGCGGCGGCTTCCAACTCCTTGCGACGTTCACCGACCAGTTCGTCCATGTCGGGCATCTTGCCCGAGTCGCGATAGGCATTGATGCCGGTCAGGTGGTGCGACATGCCGGTGTACGGGGTCAGTATCGTGACGTGGTCGCCTCTCTGGACGTGCTTCGCGATGGTGCCTCCCGCGTAGAGGATGCAGTCCTTTGGGTGCCCCCCGATGTTGAGGATGCGCAGTTGCTCCATTCTCTTTCAGTCTCCTCCGCGCCGATTTCGCGCAATTATACGCCAGTTGACTGGGAGGAATGCAGTGGGTCTACCAGCCTCGAATCCCGAAACGATAACAATTAGGTGAACTCCCGCCCAGAGTTGCTCCGGGATGCAGTCCATCGGAGGCATGAGGACGTTGTATAGTATGATTGCAGCGTCAGGATGCCAGGCGCGTCGCAATCGAATTCCCAATACCCATTCGAGGTGTCGATATGCTGTTCAAGAGGCTCACCGGAACGAAGTCGATCAAGAAGCAGGAGGGCGTCACCGCGCCTCCCGGCCAGTACGTTACCGATAAGTTCCCGATCATGACGTTCGACGCGCCGCCGAGCATCGACCTCGATACGTGGCGGTTCGACATATTCGGTCTGGTCGGTGAGGAGAAGTCGCTGAACTGGGATGAGTTCATGTCGCTCCCAAAGGTGACGATCGATGCCGAGTTTCATTGCGTGACGCAGTGGAGCAGACTCGAAAACACCTGGGAGGGCGTGTCGTTCTCGGAGGTGATCGGCCTCGTCGACCCGAAGCCTGAGGCGTCGCACGTCATGGTGCACTGCTTCGGCGGGTACACGACCAACCTCGCCCTGGACGTTCTCAACGACGACGATGTGCTCTTCGCCTACAACCACGACGGAGCGCCTCTCGACCGCGACCACGGTGGCCCTCTGCGCCTCGTCGTGCCGAAGAAGTACGCATGGAAGAGTGCGAAGTGGGTCAACGGCATCGAGCTGATGGACCGCGACCGGCCCGGCTTCTGGGAGCAGCGCGGCTACCACATGGAGGCCGACCCCTGGAAGGAAGAGCGCTTCGGCAGTTTCTGGTAAAGGGGGGCAGACTACTGAACCGTTCCCGTTCCCTATCCGTAGGGAAAAGAAAAAGGCCCTTTCGGGCGAGGTCCGAAAGGGCCTTTTGATGTGGGCCGGGTGACCGGCCTGGTCTCTTGGTTCTATGCCGCGCGAATGCTGGCGGTGCGCGCCCTAGCCGGATGCTTGGATACCTTCTTCTGTACCGGGGCCGGAGCCAACTCCATGCCAAAGAGGCTCGGCTTGCGAATGTCGGTCATGTAGCCGCACATCAGGCACTCGCGGTACTCGCCGTACATATCCCTGTTCTGGTGCATGTCGCCCTGGCACCTTGGACAAGCCTTGAACATAATCATCTCGATTCCTCCTTCCGTTTCCGACAAACTCGATAGACTTTCAGATTCCTCGCGTTTGGGAGTTGCTCCTCGCAGTGGATAGACGTTCCGGCCATTTGAGAAGTTCCCGCCGTCCTGTACACCCCTTCTCTGCATCTCTCCCCCGGCGGAGGAGAGACCAACGGAACCGCCCGGCTCTACAGTCAACTCCCTTGACATACTCTGTATCAAGTTATACAATGTGCATCGTTACCACTATAACGCCGCTTCAATCCATTTGGTTAGTATGCTCTTCGATCCTGACAGGCCTTCCACCAGACGCTCAGGTGTTGTCAATAGAACGTCCGCTTTCCCTCCGGGGTTAGCGGGAGCGCTTCAAGACATCCTCGAAGAGGCGAGCAGAGCCCGCGAGTCGTCCCGTACGGGCGGGCGGCGAGGCCCTTCGACAAGCTCAGGACGAACGGAGAATGAGGGGAGAGGCTCAGGGCGAACGGGTAATGAGACCAGAGGCGCTGGGCGACCGGAAATCGACGGGGTGTACATTATCAGCGTCGCAGCGCGCATCCTCGAAATGCACCCGCAGACGCTCCGCAAGTACGAACGCGCCGGACTCGTGCGGCCCACCAGGACCGAGGGAATGCTCCGGCTCTACTCGGAGCTCGATATCGCCCGGCTGCGACTCATCAAGCACCTGGTGGGGGACCTGGGCCTGAACTTGGCAGGCGTGCAGCTCGTGCTCGAACTATTCAACAAGCTGCTCGGCATGAAGGTGGAATTGCGACGGAAGGACGGCGGAGACATAAGGCAGGCTATCGACGACAGCATTGATGAGATGATCGCACTGCTGTATTCCCGACAGGAGCGCTAGTACGCGCCTTTCATCCGTTTCCAAAATCAGCGATATATAAAGGGTGGAGTAAATGAGCGAACATGAGGATAGCGCCGAGGAGGTCTCGGCGCAGGGCGAAGAGAGAGAAAATACGGACGACTGTGAGGCTACGGACGATCTTCAGGCACGTCTCGAAGAGGCGGAGCGAGAGCGCGAGCAGTTCAAGGGCATAGCGGCGCGCGCGCAGGCCGACCTCGTCAACTACCGCAGGCGGGCCGATGAGGAAAAGGACGAGATTCGCCGGAACGCGAAGTCGTCGTTGCTCACGAAGATCATCTCGACGGTCGACGATCTGGACCGCGCCCTGGCGATGATACCGAGTGAAGAGTCGGCCGGATGGAGTGAGGGGATCCAGCTCGTGCGACGAAACCTGGTCGGCACCCTGGATTCCGAGGGCGTGACGAGGCTCGAATCGTTGGGGAAACCGTACGACCCGGCCTACGCGGAGGCCCTGCAATTTCGAGAGACGGAGGATAGGGAAGAGGGGACCGTGGTTGAGGTCTATAAGGAAGGGTATATCTACAGAGACCGGGTGTTGCGGGCAGCACAGGTCGTCGTGGCCAAGCGTCCCGAGCAGCCGGAAACTGACGAATCGAACGAAACGAACAGCGACAAGGAGATAGGGTAATGGCGAAGATTCTGGGAATCGACCTGGGCACGACCAACTCGTGCATGGCCGTGATCGAGGGGGGCGAGCCTCGCGTCATCGAGAACGCGGAGGGTGGACGAACGACGCCGTCGGTGGCGGCGCTCAACCCAAAGAGCGGCGAGCGCTACGTCGGGACGACAGCAAAGCGGCAGGCCGTGACGAACTCTGAGAACACCATCTTTTCGGTGAAGCGGTTCATGGGTCGTCGGTACGGCGAGGACAGCGTTCAGCGGGACATGAAGCTCGTTCCCTTCAAGGTGGACAAGCACACCAATGGCGACGCTTATGTCGTCATGGGTGACAAGAGCTACGCCCCGCCTGAGATGTCGGCGATGATCCTTCAAAAGCTCAAGCAGGACGCGGAGTCCAAGCTGGGCGAGACGATCACGCAGGCGGTCATCACGGTGCCCGCATACTTCAACGACAGCCAGCGAAACGCGACCAAGGACGCGGGCCGGATCGCGGGCCTTGAGGTGCTGCGGATCATCAACGAGCCCACGGCGGCATCGCTCGCGTACGGACTGGACAAGAAGACCGAAGAGACCATCGCCGTGTACGACCTCGGCGGTGGGACATTCGACATTACCATCCTGCAGATCGGCGAGGGCGTGTTCGAGGTGAGGTCGACCAACGGAGACACGCACCTCGGTGGAGACGACTTCGACCAGCGCATCATGGACTGGATCGTCGAGGAGTTCAAGCGCGATCAGGGTATCGATCTCGCCAACGATCGCATGGCCCTTCAGAGGCTGCGAGAGGCGGCCGAGAAGGCGAAGATCGAGCTCTCGTCGCTCGTGGAGACCGAGATCAACCTCCCGTTCATCACGGCGGACGCGTCCGGCCCGAAACACCTCGTAATGAGCCTTTCGCGGTCGAAGCTGGAGCAACTCGTGGGAGACCTCGTGGAGAGATCGATCGGTCCATGCAGGCAGGCGCTCAAGGACGCCGAGATCGACGCGGGCGGCATCGACGAAGTCATCCTCGTTGGTGGCATGACGCGGATGCCCTCGGTGCAGAAGGCCGTCCAGGACCTCTTCGGGAAGGAAGCGCATCAAGGCGTGAACCCGGACGAAGTCGTTGCCGTGGGCGCTGCCATTCAGGCGGGCATCCTGCAGGGCGACGTGCAGGACCTGCTGCTGCTGGATGTTACGCCCCTTACGCTGGGCATTGAGACGCTGGGAGGCGTGTCCACGGCGCTCATCCCGCGAAACACGACCATTCCGACGGCCAAGACGGAGACGTTCACCACGGCGGCTGACAGCCAGACGAGCGTCGAGGTCCACGTGCTCCAGGGCGAGCGCGATATGGCGAGCAGCAACAAGAGCATCGGGCGATTCATGCTCGACGGAATCCTGCCCGCTCCTCGTGGCGTTCCTCAGATCGAGGTGACGTTCGATATCGACGCCAACGGCATCCTGAACGTTTCGGCCAAGGACAAGGGAACGGGCAAGGAGCAGAAGATCACGATAACGGCGAGTTCCGGCCTGAGCGACGATGAGGTCGACCAGATGGTCCGCGATGCGGAGGAGCACGCGGAGGAAGACCGCCAACAGCGGGAAAAGGTGGAGACCCGCAACGCCGCCGAAAACGCGGCGTTCGCCGCCGAGAAGCTCATTCAGGAGAACGCGGACAAGATCCCCGAGGAGATGAAGGAGGACATCAACGGCAAGATCGCCGCCGTGCGCGCCGCCATCTCCGACGAAGATACCGACCGGATAAAGTCGTCCATGGACGAACTGAACACCGCGCTCCAGGGTGTCGGACAGGCCGTGTACGGCGCTCAGCAGGGGGAACCGCAGGCCACCGCCGAAGACGTGAACGCGACTGCCGAGGAGTCCGACAACGACGACGAGGGCACGGTCGAAGGAGAGTTCCGCGAGGTGAGGTAGCGGTTTCCAATAGACCGTTTGTGAAGAGGGCCGTCCAGTCTTGGGCGGCCTTCATTTTTCCCGATTGCGTGGAAACTCGTTACCCCGACCTAATGCCGTGCATCGGGAAGATCAGTCCCTGCACCGCGCCGACGCTGGCCTCGGCGAAAGTCCTCGCGTCTTTCTCCGCGCCTCGTATGATATCCGGGAGGGTACCGCTGTCCGGGAGTGACTCGACCCCGTATTGGTCCCGGTACGACACCGGAATCTCATCGTTCAGGTTCTGTTCCGACATGACACCGTAGGCGAGAGTCCATGATCGGGCCACCGCCTGCAGGTCGTAGCCTCCGCCGCCGAGGGCGAGCCACTTCGGGGCCCTGCCGGAGAACTCTGTGACGACCCTGCCGAAGCCCTGTGTCGTGAGCGCGAGGTGAGTGATGGGATCGAGGTAATGGGAGTCAATGCCGAGTTGGGTGACCAGAACGTCCGGGCGGAAGGCATCCAGCAGGGGGAGGACGGCCTGCTGAAATGCCCAGTAGTAGGTCTCGTCGCTCGTGTATGGATAAAGAGGAACGTTCACCGAGTAGCCTCTTCCCAGCCCCGTTCCCGACTCCTGGACATACCCAGTTCCGGGGAACAGAAACTGACCTGTTTCATGCAGGGAGATAGTGAGGACGCGGTCGGTGTCGTAGAAGGCGAATTGGACGCCGTCGCCATGGTGGCAATCAATGTCGACGTAGGCGATACGAAGGCCGCGACGGAGCATCTCTTTTATCGCCAGCACGGGGTCGTTGAAGACGCAGAAGCCATAGGCGTACCCCGGCATGGCATGGTGGAGCCCGCCGGAGATGTTGAAGGCGGCATCGTAACCCTCGTCCAGGAGTAACTCGACACAGCGCATGGAGCCTCCTGTGGAGAGCAAGGCTGCGTCGTACATACCTTCGTATGCGGGGTTGTCGCCGGGGCCAAGGTTGAAGTCCATGAGATTTACGGAGAAATCGCCCCGCCCCACTCTCTCGACGGCGTCGATGTACTCGTGCGTATGGAAAGTTGTGACCTCCTGCACCGTTGCGGGTCGTGGAGCGACGAGGGTCGAATGATCGGGCTGGAACAACCCATAGGCGTCGGCAAGCTCATAGGTATAACGCAGTCGAATCGGGCGCATGGGATGGGTCTCGCTCAGTACGTGGCGAGATAGCTCATCTCCATATACGAACGCTGACTTAGTGGACATTGAAAGGGCTGCCGTAGCGTTTGCTGCCGCGATGTTGGAAGACGATGCTACTGTTCGCCGGAGGCGCCGCGCTCGGCGCGAATGCGTTCCACCGTCGTCCGGAGACGGTCGGGGTCCGCCCCCAGCTGGATTGCCACGTCGATGTCAATCTCCGCGCGTTCATCTTCACCCAGGATGATGAGAACGATGGCGCGATTGACGTGCGCGTCGCGGTCGCGAAGCCTCAGGTCAATCAGGCGGTCGTACTCCCACAGGGCGTCGCTCGGACGGCCAAGCGCCATGAAGATCGAGGCCCGATAGTTGTGGACCTCGGCGTACTGGGGCTCGATCTTCAGGATCTCCTCGAGGTCGACGAGCGACTCCTCGAAGAGCTCAAGCCTCACGTAGACCATCGCGCGATTGAGATAGGCATCGACCATCGCCGGGTTGAGGTCTATCGCCGACGAAAAGTCCTCAAGCGCGCTGGCGACATCCAACAGGGACATCCTCGCGACGCCGCGATTGTTGAGATAGTCAGCATCGTCGGGAACCAGCTCGATGGCCTTTGTGAAGTCCGCTTCCGCCGAGTCGAATTCCTCCATCGCGAGGTAGGACGCGCCCCTGTCGTTGTAGGCGTCGCTGAATGTGGGATCGAGCTCAATGGCCTTCGTGAACAGGTTGATGGCGAAGTCATCGTCTCCGGCGTCGGAGTATGACACGGCCGCGACGTAGTATTCCTCGGCCGTGGGCGGGGTGTCGTCTGAGGCAGGTTCGGGGGTGGGTTCCGGTTCAGGCGTTGGTGTGGGAGTGGGTGAAGGTACCGGCGTGGGCGGCGGGATAGGTGTCAGGGTGGGAAGTGGCGTTGGGTCGACGTCCGGTGTTGATTCCCCACATGCCGCAGCGAGAACAAGCAGCGCCGAAAGGCCCGCAACTAAACGGAGGGTGTGCATATGACCGCCTCGAACCAGCCAGAGTTTGCGACGGCCGTTCGACTCCCCTCAATTATATCAGAGCGAGGTGACTCGGACCTAAGCCAGCATGAGGATGCGTCCGGCGTTCAAGATGACCTCAATGTACTTGCGAAGGAGCTTCACCAATGCGTGGGCAATGAGGGCGGCGACTACTCCTATCAGGCCTCCGGCGATCACATCGAGGGGATAGTGAACGCCCGCATAGACGCGGGAGAACGCGTAGAGCGCCGAAGCCGCCAGGAGCGCGCTGCCGACCCGGCGGTTGAAGACCCAGACGGCTGTAGACACGCCAAAGGCCAGTGCCGCTGCGTTTGCGGGAAACGACGAGTCGGTGGGTTCGTAGAAGAGCAGCGACACCTCGTGATCGACAAAGGGGCGGTCGCGGAAGAGGAAGTTATTCAGTATCTCTATCGACCCGTTGGCGAGGGCCAGGGCTGCGACCGCGGCAATGACACCAAGCTGATAGCGGCGGCGGGAGCCGGTATCAGCGGCGAACCACAAGGCCAGAAGGGTGAGAGCCAACGCAACCGGAACGAGGTAGTCGCTGACGACGATCTCGATGAGCGCGTCAAAGGCGGGCGCCCGGCCGACAAAGCCGTTCAGCCAAAGAAATAGGGTTTCGTCCATGTCCGCCACGTCCGTCCATGCTTGCTGAGAAACCGGATGTTGTTCGCGAGAGCGCGGATGAAGTTCGTTCGTTTCAGGGACTCGATTCCGTTTTCGATCTGAGTTGGATGGGCCATGCTTCTGTTGACCAACGAGGTTGCCGCGAAGGTGAGGGCAAGGGCGGTAATCGTACCGAGGATGAAGTAGAGGCCCTGGAAGTTCCCGTCGAGTCCGCCTTCATAGTCGTTGATGTTGCGTTCAGCCGTTGCGAAGAACAGGACAGGTCCGGCTATGGCGAGGGCGATTCCAAGGGTTCGAGACCACAGGGAGGACTTGAAGAGGAGTAGAGCTCTGAGCCTGCCGACGGACGCCGCCAATTGCAGGATGCCGGTGGCCGCGATGACGACCATGAGATAGTAGTCGATGGCAAAGCTGAACATGCCAGTTCAGGCCGCTCTATCCGTTCGGGAAGGAGGGAGGGCGATACTCACGTGCGGGGGTCACTCCTCGACCCAGTGGCGGAAGAGAGTCTTGGCCTCGTCGGGAAGACTCTCAAACACGTCACGCCTCACGAGAGGTACCTCGCTCGGCTTGCCGCCGGTCTCGACGATTATCTGGGTGTGGTCCGGCGTTCCCGGCCGCTGCACGGAGAGGTTCAGCCACCAGGGGGCGTACCGCGCTATGACGGCAGTGCGCGGACGGTCGCCGTGGTTTGTCGCTACGCTGTGCCACAGGCGGCTGTCGAACAGGAGGACGCTGCCCGCATCGCCAATTGCGCTGATCTCGGTTGGATAGGGAGAGTCACGGTCGACGTCCGTCTCCCCCGACGGGTTCTCGGGCGACCGGTGGCTGCCCGGAACGACAAGCGTTCCTCCCGTCTCCTCCGTGAATGGCGAAAGCATGAAGATGGCGGTGATGTGCATCACGGCGTCAGGGTACGGGGCCGGAACGTGTGTCGCGACGGTCTGGTTGAACGGCCAGTCTGAGTGCCAGTATCCCCGCGCGTTGCCGGGATGATTCATAACGGCCCCCAGTGACGATACGCGGGTGTAGGGCCCGAAGATACTCTCGCATGGGTCGAGGATTCGACGGTCGGCGAGATAGCGACCAAAGCCCGGCACGTGGTTGATGAGACCGCCACGAGCGGCCACGCCGCTCGCTCCGATGCGGTGGCCGCGCGCGCGGACGTTCGCCTGCATTTGCTCGTTGATCTGCTGGTGTGCCGTGACCGCGCCTTCAACCTCCTCCCGCACTGAGTCGACTGCGTCCCCGGGGATGACCCCTTCGAGGATGCAGAATCCGTCCATATCGAGGCGTCGGAGTGTTTCGTTCGTATTCAAGTTCTGCTCACGGTTGGAGTGGTTAATGTTCGGCCCAATGATATCCACCTGCCCCGACCGGCACAAGCAGCGCTCACACTAAAATCGTGGTGACTGTTCAGACTCCGTGAAAGCCATCGAGGCATACACAACTCACCGTCATTCCGGCGAAGGCCGGAATCCAGAGGGGTGGGGACGTTCCCTTCACCGACTCTGAACACTCACTAATCATGGTAACTGTTCAGACTTCATGAGCGCGCCCAACGCACACAGCCACCGTCATTCCCGCGAAAGCGGGAATCCAATCCTCTCTCCCGTTCGCGGGAGAGATACAGAGAGGGGGTCTTCCGTATCCACTTCACCAACTCTTAACACTCACTGGTTATGATCTCGGCTTTACACGGTCTCCTGTGATATCTTACACTTTGGATAGCTGACCTAAGCAAATCTACCGTGAGGGAGGTACGAAATGGGTAAAGGCGGACGCCCCAAACGAGAGTCAAGGAAAGCTAAGAAGACGGCTCCCAGCATGTCGAGTATCTCTTCGGTGGGTATCGTAGCCACACCCGAAGTCGAGGTCATCAGGAAGAAGCGAAAGTCGCGAGAAGAAGACTTCTAGCTGGAAAATAGCTGCTGGAAGAACGAAGGGGGCAGACTGATGTCTGCCCCCTTCGCCTTGTTAAGGGTCAGGATTCCGCCGGCCCCTCCCTCCTCATGCGATGAGGAAAGGGACCGGCAACGCTTATGTCATTCTTCCGACTCGCCGGCTTCACCTTCATCCACGGCTTCGGACTCCGGTTCCGCTTCGACTTCAGGTTCTTCACCCGGAGGCGGGGGCACAGCGACGAAACTGTAAGTATCACCGCCACCGGCAAGGAGACGCTCGACAACTCTCGGCGACGTATCGCGCGGATAGGGGCTGAGAGACCACTTGTCCTCCAGTATCTTGCTCACCTGCTCCGCCGTCATGGGCTTGTTCTCGTTCGCGAGAAGGACACGAAAGATCGACTCTTTCAGGGGAGTGTCGGGCAGGAGGAAGTCCCGGTCGTCGGCGGCGTTGTAGGCCACCTGCTGAATGAGGTCCTCGGCCTCCATATCCTCGATGACGTCAGCCGTCAGGGACTGCCTCATTACATACCCCATGCGCGAAACGATCATCGGCTTGATGGCCCTTCCGTGATCGCCCGCGCTGTTTACGTCGATGTAGTACTCGATCGTCTGTTGCTCGTTGGTCTCTGCCATGTGTCTCCTATCCTCACCTTGCAAAGCTGACATACATTACTAGCACCATTACATCATTCGGTCAATGTTTTGCGGGAAAAATGTCAGGGCAATCGCATTTAGAGTTGATAGGAACACCAGCAATCGTCACTCCGGCGAAGGCCGGAGTCCAGCAACTGTGTTGCGAGTCAAGCATGTTGAGGGTCCCACCGGGTA
>DAOUKG010000023.1:0-118605 GCA_034421575.1 Dehalococcoidia bacterium | reverse complement strand
CCCGGGGCATAACGCTGCTCAGGGTGAACGGAGCCTTATTGGACACCCTCTCAAATGCAAAGTCACTTGATGGCCGAACCGAGTGGATTCCCGCCTTCGCGGGAATGACGGGGGTTGTGCAGGTGTCTCTGATGGCTGGCAATATAGACTGGCCCAATTGAACAACTTTCTGTTCACCTTCTCAAGAGCAGGCCGGGCTGGCACGTGCGGCAGTAGCTCGTTATGCGCTGGTTGGCGGTGAGCTGGCTGATCGCCGCGCCGCAGCGTGGGCAGGGTTCTCCTCCCCGGTTGTGTACCTTCAGGAAGTCGCGTCGCTTGCGGTGGATGTCGCCGGCCATTGCTTCCCGTACCTGTCCGACGGCTCGCGAGATCACCAGTGTCGATGAGTCGAGGAGGCGCTGGAGGTCGGCGTCGGTCAATTCCCGTTTCTTGCGGAATGGGTAGATCTCGGCCTCCCACAGTATCTCGTCCACGTAGGCGTTCCCGATGCCTGATATCACCCTGCCCCTCGTGAGGATGCCCTTGATCTCCCCGCGAAAGGGTTGGAGTCGATCCTTGAACTCATTCAAGGTAAGTGGTTCGTCCAGCGCGTCGGGGCCCATATCGGCGTACTGTGGGATTTCTCCCACCTGGTCGGGCGAGACGTAGTAGACGCGGCCCATCTGCCTCTCATCGATATAACGCAGTTCGTTGCCGTTGGACAGCGTCAGGGTGAAGCACGTGCGCTTGAAGACGCGGTCAGCCGGTTTCGACCACTGGAGGCCGCCCGTGAGCATGGGGTTGATGACCAGGAGGCGGTCGTCGCTCAGCGCAAGGGTCAGGAACTTGCCCTTGCGCCGGATGTCCTCGATGCTGCGCCCGGCGACATCGCCCTCGAAATCGCCCGCCATCGAGCGGAGGACGCTCGGCCTCAGCACCCGCGCCGCATCGACGGTCACGCCGACCGCGTGATCGGTGAGAAAGCCCTTGACGACCTCCAGTTCCGGGGCCTCCGGCATCGGAGTATCCTCCTTACGCCTACCGGTCTAGTCGTCCCGTACCTGCCACTTGTGGTGGTGTATTGCCAATTATCTGCGATACCGCAGTATTCGCGCTTGGCTGCATTTTCTGGATTCCGGCCCCGTATCGGAGTACGGGGCAAGCTCTACGCCGGAATGACGGTTTACAGGTGTTGTTTCACGTCTTTTGTGGCGTAGTCGGTACGATTTGGCATAAGTTGGTCTGCCTCAGGGACTCACGCTTACCAGAGGCGCGGCGGCCGGCTCGGCGATAGCAAGGGTAATCGAAAACGTGGAACCCTCGCCCTCGCGGCTCTCGACGCTCACATCGCCTCCGTACGCCTGAACGATATTCTTGACGATGGCAAGTCCGAGTCCGCTGCCTTCGTCCCGCCTTGAACGCTCGACCTTGTAGAAGCGCTCGAAGATGTGCGGCAGCGATTCGGGCGGAATGCCGAGTCCGTTGTCCGACACCCGCACCTCGACGGCGTCCTGGACCACGTCGGCGGTGATGGCTATCCGCCCGTTCTCCGGGGTGAACTTCAGGGCGTTGTCCAGCAGGTTGCGAACGACCTGCCGCATCCTGTCTTCCTGTGCGAACACCCTGGGGAGGTCGTCCGGCAGGGAGACGCGCGCATCGATGCCAAGCCTCCTCGCCACCTGGACGTAGCGGCTCCCCTCCTCGCGGATCACCGACGCAATGTCCACCTGCTGGGCTTTCATGTCGGCCTGTCCGCTCTGGAGGCTGGTCAGTTCGAGGAGATCGTTGACGAGCGTCGTCATGCGGTCGGCCTCGGTGTGGATGCGCCGGACGAAATCGGCGTTTATGCTGGGATCGTCCAGCCCTCCGTCCTCGAGCGTCTCCGCCATCGCCTTGATCGACGAGAGCGGCGTACGCAACTCGTGCGAGACGTTGCTGACGAACTCGCGGCGCGAGGTCTCGACCTGCCGCAATTCCGTGAGGTCGTGAAGGGTGACGAGAACGGCCCCGCCCTGCTCATCATCGAGCGGCGTCGCGACCGCGCTCACGGTGCGTCGACCGGCGGTCAGGATGATCTCGGCGTATTGGGGTTCTCGGGCCTTGCGGCAGGCGGCAACAAGCTGACGAAGCTCGTGGTCGTGGCCGACTGAGAATGGAGTGGTGCGGTCGGCGTCCAGACCCACTTCGAAGAGATCCGCCGCCGCTCCGTTGATGAGCTCCACCTCACCAGACGAATCGACGACGATGACACCGTCGGACATGGTCTCCAGGACGGCGGAGAGCTTGTTTCGCTCCCCCGACAGGTCGCGCATCATGCTCGTGAGAGAGGTCGACATACGGTTGAAGGCGGTCGCGAGGTCGCCGGTCTCATCGCTTTCCCTGGTCTCGATTCTGTAGTCGAGGTCCCCGTCCTCAATTCTGCGCAGGCCCCCGATGACCTTGCGAATCGACATGGAGGAGCGACGGGACTCGACGTAACCGGCAGCGACGGCAGCGACGGAAAGGACGACGCCCGCCACGGCCAGGACCGCCTCGACCGGGCTCAAGCCGCCCAGGACGGATGAGACGGTCATCAGGGCCAGCAGCACTAGGCCGCAGACCAACGCGACACGCCACAGCCGTCCCCGTGTGCTAGTCATCCCTCGAACCGGTAACCATGTCCGCGAATGGTGATAATCCTGCGGGGGACGCCGTCCCCCTCTCCGAGCTTCTGCCGAATCCAGCGTACGTGAACGTCGACGGTCCGACGGTCGATATTGTCCTTGCCGCCCCAGACTCTCTCAAGGATGTCGTCCCGTGTGAAAGCCTTGCCCGGGCTTCCAGCGAAGAGGGCCAGGAGATCGAATTCCCTGGGCTTCAGGCCGATGGGGACTCCACCGAGGAATGCCTGCCGAGCCTCTGCGTCCATTCGCAGATCGCCTGACGTGATGACCCCGTTCTCCGATCTTCCATCGGACGCGGCAGCGCCAAGTTCCGAGCGCCGGAGCATCGCCTTCACCCGCGCGAGGAGTTCCCTCATGCTGAACGGCTTGGTCATATAGTCGTCGGCGCCCATTTCGAGTCCCAGTACCTTATCGAGTTCCTCGCCCTTGGCCGTGAGCATGAGGATGGGCACCGCGCTCTCGCTGCGGAGGATGCGGCAGACCTGTATGCCGTCCATGGTGGGCAGCATGATGTCGAGGACCACGATATCGGGCGACTCCTGCCGCGCGAACTCCAGGCCCTCCCCGCCATCGGTCGCCGTGACGACACGATATCCCTCGCGCTCGAGGTTGTACCGCAACGGCGCGAGGAGGTTGTCCTCGTCTTCCACGATGAGGACCGTTTTCCGGTCGAGCTTCGCGTCCGATGTCACCCTGGGATTTCCTCCTGATTTCCGGCGGTCTACTCATCACAAGTCTATAATAGAGTTGAGTGTGTTCCCAAGCGTGTGCCGAATGAGGACCGTCGGTCATGAGTCCGCAGCAGGAGTTGACAAGTATTCAAAGTGGTCGGTACACTGTGGACATTACAACCCATCGGGAAGCCGCCCGGCAGACGGGAAGAACGGCGGCCCGATTAAGTATTCTCAACGGGGATGCCTTCGCGCATCCCCGTGCCATTTCCTAGGGAACTGGATTGAGCGCCACTTCCGACAACCCCGGCAATCGAGTGCAGATTTTCGTCGATTTCTGGAATTTCGAGCTTTCGATAAAGAATATCCTGGGAACGGACTTCCGCATTGACTGGTTCGGACTTGGCCGCCACTTGGCGGAGCAGACTGCCCGCGTTGTTGATCCTGCAACGCCTCTGGAATATCAGGGAATGAGAGTATACGGCTCTTATGACCCGAACAACCCAAATGAAGAGAACCTGCGAAGGTGGGCGCTGAACATTCTTCCGAGAGGCCCCGGAGTGACAGTAAGGATGTACGAAAGGCGACGGAAGGTCACAGGCCCCAAGTGTCCGTCCTGTCACAGGGTAGTCTCGCAATGCATGCACTGCGGCAGCAGCATGCGGGGCACCGAAGAAAAGGGTGTGGATACCGCAATTGCAACCGACATGATGGGCCAGGCTTGGGACAACAATTACGATGTGGCCGTTCTCGTGTCCTCCGACCGTGATTTCATTCCCGTCGTGCAGTCCCTAGCGGCAAAGGGCATCAAGGTGATCCACGGCGCATTTCCACCACAGGGTTCCGAACTCACAAAAGCTTGCTGGGGCAACATAGACATTCCTAAGTTGAGCGAGAGACTTCGGCGGACTTGACGGCACGGTTCTGTAGTCAGTCTGAAGCCCAGCGTCTCATTCATGTTCTTGCAAGCTACGTCTGCCGGATTCTAATGTTAGGTGGCACTGACGGAATGTTCACTTGCTATACTTAAGCTTGAGATCATTCATGGCGCACTTGACGCGAAAGGCTATCGGCAGCGCCTTCGTACTCCGTGCTTCAGGTAAATGTTTCCGTTACCTGCTCTTTTGCATCCCCATCATCCTAATCACGGCCTGTGGCGGGGCGTCCGGGCAGGGGACGGAAGAGATCCGCATCGTGGGCAAACGTGTGGACGTGAACATGGAGGACCCCGGCGGGAGCGGCGAGTACGTGTACGACCCGGCAGAGTTCACTTTCGAGCGGGGTGAGCAGGTGACGCTTGTGATGACGTCCGAAGGAGAATTCCACACGTTCACCGTTCCCGATCTGGATATCGACGTTCACGTCGACGCATGGAAGACGAAGGCGCTGACCTTTACCTTCGACAAGCCCGGGACGTTCGAACTGGTGTGTATTCCGCACGAGACACTCGGCATGACGGGGGTCATAACGGTGCGCTAGGGGAGGAGCGACGCAGGCGATGGGGCAGAAGCTGAAGACCGCGCTCACACTCGTCGGGCTGAGCGTCGTGGCTATCGTCGCCGCAGACCTCGCCGGTCGCGTGGCCGCAGCCGTCGACGAACGGTATTTTGAGCCGCCGTCGGACCAACTCCTCGCCGATGACGACCTCCGGGCGAGTCTCCCCGCCTACCGAGGAGTCGACTACGATCCCGGCGTCCTGCTCCAAGAGGTGCGCAAGAGCGACCGCACCATGTATGAGCCGTACACGATATGGAAGCGCAGACCTTACCGTGGCGAATACACGACCATCGATCTTTCCGGCTCGCGACGTACCGTCGGCAACTCCGAGAGCGAAGACGCCCTCGAAATCTGGATGTTCGGCGGCTCAGCCGTGTGGGGCGTGGGCGCGCCCGACGGCGAGACCATCCCCAGCCACCTGGCCGCTCATTTCAATGGAACGCTGGGCATTGACGCTTCGCTGAGAAACCTCGGCAGGCGCGGCTTCGTATCCACGCAGGAAGTCATCCACCTCATGCGCGAGCTTCAGGCAGGCCGACGACCGGACATCGTCGTCTTCTACAATGGCGTGAACGACGCCGTGGCTGTCTCACTCCGGCCCGAGTTCCCCGGCGCGCACGTATCGTTCGACGCTATCCGAGAGCGGTTCGACACAAGAAACGACGACGACTCTCTCGGCTGGTTCGCACGCTCGACCGGACTCTACAAGGCGTCACGAATCGTCCTCGATCGCGTACAGGACGATCCCATCGAACGGGACGGAATCATCGTCTATGCAGAACACGACACCGACGTCACTCCGGACTACCGACGATTAGCCGAGCGCGGCATAGACCTCTGGCTGTTCAACGCCCGGATGGTCGACAGCCTGGCGCGGGCCTACGATTTCGTGCCGCTCATTGCCTTCCAACCCGGCCTGTGGACGACGGGCAAGCCGCTGGACCCCTCGGAAGCGTCGCTGATTGTCTCGGAGATGGAGTACGCGGGCCTGAAGACGATCATGACCATCCGCGCGGAGATGGCCGCGCTCCTCGATGACAAGGTCTCCGACGCGCACGCAGCGTACACGGTGGTGAACATGAACGACCTCTTCGTCGACACGCCGGAGCCGGTCTACATTGATTATGTTCACTTAACCGGACGCGGCAATGAGATTGCCGCGAGACACATTGCATCGGAGCTATTGGGGAGGCTGTGTGAGAGTGCGCCGCATCACCTCGTCGCGACGTGTGAGCAAAGATAGAATTCGCACGTTAGACGGGAAGCCTTTCAAGTGGTAGTATTCGCCCTACACTGGCATTGGCAGGATAGGCAGACAAGTAACGATACCTCGGGGGATGGAAGCTAACTCGCCTGGAGATCCTTTAGGGACAAGAGGAGGAGGACCCATGAAGGCGCAAGATATCGTCAACCGTAGGAACCTGACAATATTCGCAGTGGCAATTGTTCTCGCCCTCTTTGCGACGGCCTGTCCGGCGCAGGACAGCCCGATTCCGGTCGGAGAGCGCGCCACCGCCATACCAACTGAAACGCCCGTCGGCGGAGCATCCGCATCAGGGGGCGGACAGTCAAGCGAGTCGTCGGGCCCTGCCCCCACCTTCACTCCGCTGCCCACGCTGGAGCCCCAGGAGGCCGTGGCCACCGTCGAGGCGCGTGAGGTCGAGCACCTCGCCTCCCTGTTCGAGCCGTCCGTGGGCGCGGTGAAGTTCGCCGAGTGGGACGACAAGCCGCTCCAGTTCTCGAACGCGCTGCTCGGCTACATCCTGGTCTACGGCTACGACTTCCAAGTCGAGCTGGTCCAGCTTGAGGGAGAGGCCTACCAGGAAGCGTTCCAGAATGGCGAGCTCGACGCGGTGCTGATGCTCGACAAAGACGCATCCGGCGGCTGGTACTCGACCCACATCGACGGCAAGGCGATCACCGACCTGGGCTCCGTGCGCGACGGAGACGAAAACCTTCGCATCGTCGTGCATTCCGGCCTGAGCGAGCGGGCGCCGGAGGTGGTCGACTTCCTGATGAAGGCCAAGCCGACAGATGCCCTCATCGACGAGCTCTCGGCGTCGATCCGGGGAGGCCGCATCGGAATCAAGCCCACGGCCATGGCCATCAAGTTCCTGAAGAACCACGAGAACGTCTGGAGTCCGTGGGTTCCGGTTGAGGCCATCGACAAGATCAAGGCCGCGATCGAGTCCGGCAAGACCAGCCTCGTCAATCGCAAGTGCATCCCCGACGGCGGGTCGGGCGGCGGCAGCCCCAATTGCGGCACCTAGCGCCCTGCCTTCGCTGGTATTCGGCGCGGGGCAGTGGGGGCGATTCGCGAATTACCCCCTGATGGCAGAACACCAGGGACGGAGGTGGGCATGGCGACCCGCGTACTTGAACTTATCGAGGACAGGCTGGATGCGGGCGAGAGCATTTCCCTCTCCGCGACCAACCGCATCGTCTACGTCGTCGAGGGCTCCGTAGAGGCGCAGTCCGACGGCGCAACTGATCGTATCACCCCGAACGAGGCGCGCCACTACTCCGGCACTGTCAGTCTGCAGGCCGGTGATGGCGGCGCGAGGCTGTGGCGGTGGGAGCTATCTTCCAGAGGGCAAGAGGGCCTTTCCAAGCTCCGCGCGGCTATCCCCATCGACGAAGACGGCGAGTACCTCATGCGCTGCGACCGGGTCGACTTCCCGCTCGGCGGCATCGCCTACACCCACACCCACCAGGGGGCAGGGATACGCTGCCTGTACATGGGGGAGTTCGACGTGACGGTGGACGGAAAGACCAGGCATCTGCACCCCGGCGAGGCATGGTTCGAGGCCGGCCCCGACCCCGTATACGCCGAGGCGTCCAAGACCGAGCTCACGGCATTCATCCGGGTGATGGTGCTCCCACGAAGGCTTCTGGGGCAAAGCTCGATTCGGTATGTGAAGGCAGAGGACGCCGACAAGCCGAAGACGCAGACATATTCCGTGTTCGTGGACGAGCCGATCGAGGTGTGAGTGTCCGGTACCGGTTCCACATGATTTTGACTGATCTTTCGAAGCACACCCTCACCCTAGCCCTCTCCCACGACGGGAGAGGGGATACCCGCTTCTCGATTTAGCTGTCATATCCAAATGGAACTGGTACTAGGAAGAGTTCCGTTCGTGGTGAGCTTGTCGAACCATGAACCGCCCTTCGACAGGCTCAGGGCGAACGGAGACTGGGCGGGCACCCGCAGTGGTGCAAATCACTTCACGAGGATAACCATTGACTAACAACCGTTTCGTCGGGGCGCTGTACACGTATCCGTGGGACCTGTCCGATGAGGGCGTTGATGAGGCGCTTGACCGGATTGTCGATCTGACGGGGTGCAAGGAGATCCAGCTTGCGCCGAGCTATCACGTCTCCAACTACTTTCTGCCGCACAATCCGAAGTCGCCGATACGGTTCGGAGAGAAGGGGGCGGTCTATTTCACTCCTGATCTGTCGCGGTACGAGGCCACGAAGCTCAAGCCCCACGTCGGCGACTGCGTGACCACGCCCGACTACTTCGAGCGTCTCGTCGACGCCATCAACCGCAGGGGTCTCGTCTTCTCCGCGTGGAACGTCTACTTCTTCAATCACCAACTGACGGAGAAGCACCCTGAGATTGCCAAGCACGACGTGTTCGGGACGCCGTACATCGGGCAGATCAGCCCGTCGTCGAAGGACGCGCAGGAGTTCGCCGTCGCTCTCACGCAGGAAATCATGGACCGCTTCAAGCCGCACGCCGTCCGCGTGGAGGCTCTCCAGCGGCAGATGTGGCGACACGGGATGCTCAAGAACAAGTTCCAGGGGGACATCACTGAGAGGTGCCAGTTCCTTCTCGGCGTGTGCTTCAATCCGGCCTCCATGCAGAATGCCGAGGAAGCGGGCATGGACGCGGCGAGTTTTCGGAAAGACGTGGACTCGTGGCTGCGGGCCGAACTCGCGAGGATACCGACAGCCGACGAACTTGCTCGGCCTGCCGACGCCGAGTGGCTGGCGAATGCCTTCGACGGCCGTTTACGAGAGTACCTCGACGTGCTGAACGTCCACACGACCGACCTGTGGCTGCGCGTCGCCGAGGTCATCAGGAAGGGCGGAGGCAAGGTGCAGTCGGATCACCTCACGCAGGGCATCAGGACGGACACCAACGGGCTGGAGCCTCGCATCAACGGGCACATCGACCGCCTCACGACGGGGCTGTCACCGGGTCAGGACGACGCCAAAGCGCAGATGCGGGCGCATTTGGACATGATCGCTCCGGGCGGCGAGGTGTTCGTGCCCGTGGGCCCCGGCAATATCACTGAGGCTGGGCCGCTCGTGGAGCGCACGATGGCGGCGGCGGAGGCAGGCGCGGCGGGCGCGCTCTTCTACAACTACGGCCTCATGCGTGAAGAGGTGCTTCGGTTCGTCGGCGAGGCGATGAGAAGTCTCCCGTAATGAGGACGGGGGATCCGAGCAGCCTCGCGGCTACTGCTCCTCCGCGACATCGAGATTCAGCAGGAAACGGTTGCCCTGTCCCACGCCCTCGAGGATCTCGACCTCGTGAACGTACATGTCGTGGCTATCTACGAGAACCGTCATGCCCGTCGTCTCGACGGCCATGCCGCTCGGCGACGTGAACTTCTTCCCCGCTTCCACCGTGTCGGTCTCTGCGTATCCCATCCGTTCCTCTCTTTCTTGAATATCCCCCGTCTATCGCCGGGCCCGCAGGCCAATTGCCCAGACCACTCCGGTCAGAGCGGCTATCAGGCCGGCCCTGCTCACCGTGTCATTGGAGATAGCGCTTCCGACAATGAAGAGCGCCACTCCCACGAGTGCGAGAATCCACGCCGTGCGTTCAAGGGATATCCTCATGTTCGCCCCAATATGATACCAGTCTGCGCGGGCTACGGGTAAGTGCAAGTGTTCAGAGTCGTTGAGGTGAACGTCCTTCACCCTCACCCCCGTTCTGCAACGGGGCAGGCTCTAGCCCTCTCCCGCGAACGGGAGAGGGGATTGGATACCCGCTTTCGCGGGTATGACGATGGGTTGTGTGTGTCGAACGGTCTCACCGACTCTGAACAGTTGCGGGTAAGGTCCTTTGCTGACGCATTAGTTCAACAAGTGTAGAATAGGCGACCACTCACGTCTCCCCAGGAGGGAACCCATGACTACCAAGCCAACAATGATGTTCTACCACGACGGAAGGCATCCCCTGATATACATGTACGAGCCGCCGATGCAGGTGACAGAGTACCAGCAGGCCGTCGACGAGCTGATCGGCACGCCAATCCAAGCCATCAACTTCTGCATGGGTGACGGTCGCACCGTCCTCCACGACACCAAGGTCGGAGAGCTGTGGGGAGACAACCAGGACCGCTGGGCGCACATCATCTTCCGGCGGGCACACCAGAATGCGAAACACCTCATCGAGACGGGCAACGACCCTCTGAAGATCGTGGCGGACCGCGCCCACGAGAAGGGCTTCGCGTTCAACCCCGTTCTCCTCGTGCAGCAGGGCAGCGGCGACCCAGAGACGGACACTCGCGGCTCGACATTCCGCTTCACGCACAAGCACCTCGACATCGGCGCTGCCGGTGACGTACCGGAGAGCTTCAAGGGCTACCAGTGCGCGGACTTCAAGCACGACGTGATACGCGACGAGCGGTTCGCCATCATCGAGGAGACGCTGCAGAACTACGATTGCGACGGCTTCGAGCTTCAGATGAACTACCAGCCCTACTACTTCCACCCCAACGAGGTGGAGGCGGGCGTCCCCATCATGACCGACTGGATCAGGCGCGTATCCGAGGCCGTGAAGGCCAGCGGCGCAGACAGGGACCTCATCGTCCGCATACCGGCCAGCGTCAAGGGCTGCCTCTCCGTCGGCATGGACGTCATCGACTGGATCGAGCAGGACCTTGTGGACGTGATAATCGCCCAGGACTTCTCCGGCCCCGAGCTCCTGTCGGGCATGTCGAACTTCCGCGAACTGGTGGAGGCCACCGAGGACAAGGACACGCGGGTCCTGGCCGCCATCCAGAGCAACGCCGACACCGACCGCGTAGGTCAGGGCACCATTGAGATGGTCCGAGCCGCCGCAACCAACTTCTGGATGCAGGGAGTCGACGGACTCTATCTCGCCCACTGGTTCGGAAACTGGCCCTATCAGGCCGACTTCTACGAGAAGCTCCGGGAGATTCCCTACCCTGAGGTCATGGAGACGAAGGACAAGATCTACTCGCTCCCGACCATCTCCCAGCGCTACCAGAACCCGGCTACGGAACCGGGACTGTCCATGCAGCTCACCCGCGATCTGCACGAAGGGGAGACGGAGCAGTTCACCCTCATCATCTCCGACGACCTGCCGAAGTGGGACGCGGTGGGACGGATCCACAAGGTGCTGCTCCGGGTACGCATCATGGGGATGACGGAGCTCGACGAGATCAGCTTCAAGCTGAACGGCAAGACGCTGCCCGACAGCGCCCTCCGCAAGATCAACGCCCTCTATCGCATGAGCGCGCCGAGGTACCGAGTAGGATCGGGCTACTGGTTCATCTATGACCTCGACAGTGAATACTGGCCCGTCCAGGGAGACAACACCCTTGAAATCACCCACGACGTAGTCGACAAGGTCCCGCTGGAGCAGACACTGGTCCGCGATGTCGAGCTCGACATCCGCTACCTGATGGGCAGGAACTACCACCGCAGCCTCGTCGACGACGAGCTGGGGCCGCACGAGATAACGTCGGAGTAGAGCGATTCACCACAGAGAACACAGAGAGCGCAGAGGGGGGAGAAAGAGGATTACGTCGGAGTAGAGCCTCACATCCCCTCTCTGAATCTTTCCCCCGGCGGACGGGGTAGAGACCATAGGCAGCATAAAGGCCCCACTCACATGAGCGGGGCCTTTGCGTAGCCCCGAAATCCGTCATTCCGAATGAAGCGGAACGGAATGAGGAATCCAAGGTCTATATTTTTCAAGCGGAGTCCCGTAGCTGGAACGGCGAGATTGTGAGAGGAGTGCGGAGCCGGGAGCGGATGCGCGCATGCTGCCTATTTCTTGGGAGCCGGGCTCAAAGCGGACGGGTACCTGCCATACTCGATGATGACCTCGACACTTTCCACCGTGATGCCCGCATTGAGCCTAGGGGGCCTCTCGTCAAGTGAGACTGCCAACACGTTGTGCCCTTTGCACGGCCGCACCCCAGCCAGGTCGAACTCCAGCACTTGCGCGCTGTAGGGACTCACACCCGGCCTGGGGGACCTGAGACACCTTTCGCCGTCGAGCGACTCGCCGTTGAGCAGGATAGTCACCCGGTCTGCGGTCACCAATTCCCCGACGACGAGCTTGAGCACGATTCGGCGAATCCGCCGAGCCTCTCGTTCGATATCGTCAGAGACGTGGAACGGGATCTCGTACAGTTCTCCCGGATGCCCAAGAGGGACCTCAAGTGGAAGCGCCGCGTGCTCGCAGCCAACCTCGTCCGCGCTTACGTCTCGTCTGCGCAGGATGTAGTGCTTATCCCCGCGCCTGAGCGATTCGTGATCGCCAAGCTCCGTCAGCATAGCGCGCTGCTCGTGGCCCAGCGGCCATGGGAGAAAACAGGTAAGGAGACCATCGGCCCCACGGTCAAGGTAGTTGGCCGCAGCAGCGCGGAACATGCTCGCCGTCGCGAACTCTTTAGCGCGAGACCCGGTCCAGGCGTTGGTGTACGGGGCCAGAGGTGGGTAGACCGACGCGTCGTTCGCGTGTGCGGCCTCCACGACCCAGTCCAATGGCAGATCGGGGTCCAGATCCAGGGGGTAGTAGAACACCGCCGGAGTCACGTAATCCAGCAGCCCTTGGCTGAGCCATGACCGAACGTCAAGTCCGCGGTCGAGATTCATCTCCTCTGTAGGAAAGACCTTTACGCCCACCGCAAGTCGACCGTGCCGCTTCCCGCGCACCATAGAGGAGGTCTTGTCGACCAACTCGGTAAGCAGTGGGATGTTTTTCCGCGCCTCCTCGCGCCGAAAAACGTCCCACGAGGCCGGGGGCGCGGAGAAGTCAAGCTCGACACCGTCGATGTCGTACTCGTCTACCAACTCCTCCGTTATCGAGAAGAGGAGCTCCCTCACTTCAGGGTGCGCGAGCATCCTTCCACCCTCCGACCCCATGTGGGCGGGGTCGGTTGGGTCGAGCGGGCCCATTCGAAGACTGGCGATGAACTCCATGTCCTTCTCGTGGGCCCGGTCGACCAATACCTTTAATGGATCCAGACCCCGCTGCATCAGGCCCTTCATGTTCTCCCACGCCCTCCAGCTAGCCGATCCATCGAAAGGGTGCCTTGACATGTAGGTCGAATACGGACCGCTTTCTGTGCGTTCCTCTGCGCCGAACTGTCTGCCGACCTTCGTCGGGTAGAACAGCCCCCCGCAGGCCACGCCGTACACGAACGTGTCAACGCCCGTTCCTGAGATTTGGTCGATCGGAAGCCAGGCCTCTTCCATCGTCATCGGCGGCTCGAAGACGTACAGGTAGTAGTGACGGGCGTCGTCCAGGTACATTGTGCGTTGCCTTCTCATTTCGCCCTCCTTGTCTATGGAGCCTGTCTCATAAGTAGACTACCCCTCTAATCAGTATGTTGTGGATTCCCGCTTTCGCGGGAATGACGGTAAGGGTGGTTATGTTTCGTTGCGAATGATACCTACAACGACGATAAGCGTGGCACCTTTTGTTAGAGAAATGTATGTTGCCGAGTTATGAGACAGGCTTCTATGCGGAAGTGGATAGCGCCATGTCGATTACAGCCCACTTGATGGAGTGGTAGGGAAGCCCGTAGGCGCCCGACGGCTTCGTGAAGGACGAGTGAGAGTAGGCGACGTAGAGCTTGCCATGTCGCTCCATATTCGACGTGTAGGAGCAGCCCGGCCCCGTATGGAAGGAAAACGGGTACTCCCACTCCTCTCCCGTCCCATCGATGCTGAACATGACGTGGGTGACCTGTGGATGTCCATAGACACCCCGTCCTGAGCTGCAGGCCAGGACACCGTTGCTCAGAAGCCGAAGGTGGGGTTTTACTGCCGGCCACCCGATGGATACGGGCTCGCTCCACGTCAGGCCCCCGTCCGTCGATCTGGACTGGCGCATAGGAGTATGGGAGCCCGTTCTCATCATACAGAGGATATCGCCGTTGGCCAGGACCTCCAGGTCGGCCTCGGCGAACACCTGATCGCCACCGTCTCCGTCTTCCGCCTCGTAGCCGAAAGCCGTTACGAATTCGAAGCTCTCTCCACCATCTTTGGACCGCACGATGAAGCTCTTGTGCGATCCGGAGGCCGCGCCCACCTGACCCCCGAACGCGGTTAGCAGATCGCCGTTCTCCAATGTCAGCAGAGTCCCGTACAGCTCGTAGGAAGCCAGTCTCCAGGGAATGCCATGAACCTTGAAGGTATCGTCCGCCAACAACTCGCCCTGCCCGGAAAACCGGCGGAGTCTGAATAGCGGATCCTCCACTTTCGCTACCTGGTGGTACAGGCCTTTGCCCTGCGACCAACCCGCGTTCACGGGAAACACGTCGATGTACGCTATCGTGCCGTCACGCATATAGCCCAAGATTCCCGACGTCTGGACGTTATCGGCCATTGGGAAGCCGGGAGGTGAATCCGCCCATGTCCGGCCAAAGTCCTCGGAGACCGCCACCGGGCGCGTCTCGACACCCGAGTGTCTGCCCTTGCCGTAAGCGAGCACGAGGCGGTCTCCTTCGAGCTCGATAATGCGCGGAAAGTTCAAAATCTCGTCCGACTTGAGCAAGACCTCGGTTCTCTCTACAGAGACTTTCAAGTCTTGCCCATCGCTGGAATAGAGCGCGTCTCGCAGCATGGCTGCCTCACCTCCAAGTAACTCTCTAAAGACCTGAGTCGGCGCCAACGACGATACCGTATGACATGAGCTACCTGATGGGCAAGAACTACCACCGGCGCCTCGTCGACGATGATCTTGGGCCGCACGAGGTAACGGCGGAGTAGGGGGATTCATGCCCTTCTCTGTAACTCTCTTCCAGAGGGGGCTGACAGGGGTAGGTATTTGACCATCAATCCGGTTCCATGAATGAGAAAGGAACTCCTTGACTGTCATTCTGAACGCAGCGCAGCGGAGTCGAAGAATCTAAAATGCCTGTCCCAATACCAAGTGAGTGTGATGAGACCGTATTTGCGATTGACCAGATTTCCTGGATTCCGGCCCCGTATCGGAGTACGGGGCAAGCTCTACGCCGGAATGACGGGTGGTGGCGCGGTATCGGGGACGGGCAACCACAAGGGTTGCCCCTACGACGGGTTGGCCGGGGGTATTTTATGAGGAATGACAGAGAGACGGGGACGGATCGTAGCTACGATTCCGTTTTACCTACCCCTGTCAGCCCGGCGGGGGAGAGACGGGAATAAAGTGAAGAGTCCCCGCTCGTTGTGAGCGGGGACTCTTGTTTAATCTACCTTAGCTCGTTGCGTCGACTACTTGCTGTCGTCGAAGAAGAAGTCGGCGTCGAGGAAGCTCACGCTGCGGTAGAGGTTCGAGCGGTTGCCAGGATGGTTGAGGTTGTCCTCGCCGTCCTCGAACGAGTAGTTCCAGCCCGCGAATCCGAAGATGTCGCGGATGTGGGTCTTGGGAACGTTTCGCATGTTGTTCCGCTTGAACACGATGCCGCGCGCCACGCCAGTGAAAGCTACGGTTGGGACGTTCCATATCTGCTCCGCCACGTTCCGGTAGATCATTTTACCGGCCTCGGCTCGTTCGGGAGAGAACTGTGGGTGCTGCCGCCCATCGAGCCAAAGCTGGGCGTTCTCCTGGAGCTTCCCGGACGGATCCGCCGGGAAATTATCGGAAGGAGCCAGCGGCAGGAAGTTAGGATCTGGCACTGGCGCCATGCCCTCCCTGCCGGACGTTTCGTACCACGCCCCAATCGCTTGTCCAACCGAGTGAGAACGCATCAACGGCGAAAGCTCGCCCCCCTCCAGCATCCACGGATTGTAGTTGTAGGACGAGGCCGTGAACGAGAGATACTGTTCACCCGCCCGCGCGGTGTTCCGTCCGCTTCTGATGCCAAATTCAATCCCCACCTCTTCCAATTGTTGCTTCATCAGCTCCAGAGTCTGGATGTAGGACGAATTATTGGTATTGCCTGTGAACAGCAGAGTGAGCCGTTCACCGTCGGGCCTCAGCCTGAAACCGTCGTCGTCCTTCGCCGACAGTCCGAGGCCGTCCAACAGGCGATTCGACTCCGCCGTGCTTTGTCGCGTGTGGAGGTCGCGGACCTCGTCGCCCGGGTACCACGGGCTGTCGGGCCGCGGCACGAAGTTCTGTACGGCGCCGAGGCCGAGGAAAACCGTATCGTTGATGGCGGCGCGGTCAAGCGCGTACGAAATGGCCTGTCGGAACTCGTGGGTACGGTTCAGCTGGCCGAGGTAGGGGTCTTCGTTCCATGTCTGCTGGATGCCGAGACCGCGGTCGTTGCCGCCGAACGACGGCCACCGGTAGATGCTGTAATCGCCCCTCTCCATGTTATTGATGTAGAGCGGCACGTCGCCCAGGTTGTTGTTGTACGTGATCGGCTGGTCGTTCTCGCCCGACATCTTGCGGAACGTTGCGACCTCGTTGCTCTCGTTCTGGTACATCCAGACACCGTCGACATAGGGAAGCTGGTTGCCCTCGGGGTCGAAGGCCCACGAGTAGTGGTTGCGAGTCAGCTTGCCGATCTCCTTGCCCTGGGCGTTCTCATCGCCGACTCCGCCTACGCACATGATCCTCGCGCACGGAGTATCGGCGCGAGACATGTCGTATGTTCGATATCCCCACCAGCTCCCAAAGGCCTCGTGCCCGTCCGCAGCCATCATCTGGTCGACCTTGGCCTGTCCGACGATCTCCGGCATGAACTGTGAGACGTGGTGCTTCGGGGTGAACCAGCAGAATCCGCCCACCGTGCAGATCGAACCCCTGTTCAGCCGCGACTCCATGATGTTGTACACCGGCGAGTCGAAGGTCAGGGTGAAGTTGAGGTCGTCCACTTTCGCCCAGCGGACGGGGTTGTCGGTGACGGGGTCCCGCCATCGGACGGGGACGCTGGGCTGGTACCTCGGCTCTTTGAGCGCGGTCCATGCCCACTCCACGTCGTCCATCGTAAAGGGAACGCCGTCCGACCATCGGAGGCCCTCCCGTATTTGGAACGTAAGGGTCCTGCCGTCATCGCTCCATCCCCAGTCCTTGCCGACGAAGGGACGCCACGTGAAGCCGTCAGCCTCACGCTCGCCGAAGTTGGACAGCGCCTGCTCCGACAGGAATGTGAACGTCGTGCTCAGACGGCTAACGCCGCCGTACACTCCAATCTGGTCGGGCGGCTGGGAATACATGCGGTCTTCCGGTACTGGGACCCGGTCTTCGAGCGGATCGAGCACACCCTGCTTGACCAGCTCGGCCGACATCGGCGACTCGAAGAATTTCGTCGGCATGGGCCCTGTGTAGTGCCAAATGGGGAATTCTCCCGGAGCCACTGCTGGAGGCTCCCATTTGTGAGGGCTTGCCTCGGGACACGAAGTGACCTGTTGTCCTTCGATGTAGCAGGTGGCCGGTATGTTCGGCCTGGCAACCGGTGCCGGCGCGGGAGGCGGGGGCGGGGCGGGGGCTGCCGGCGCTGCCGGGATAATCGAAGGCGCCTGGGCAGGCGCTGCGACCGGGGCAGGCGCCGGAGCAGGCGCGGGCGCAGGGGCCGGAGCAGGGGCAGGCGCAGCAGGGGCCGGAGCGGGAGCCGCAGTGTCCGTGTCGTCCTGGTCGCTGCTCCCGCATGCGAACAGGCCAAGGGACACCACCAACAGAACTGCAATGAATCCGATCATATATCGTCTTTGCATAGGTATCTATCCTTTCTGGATACTCAATCCGAACCACTTAGCCGAACTGCATTCCGATACCGTACTCAACAGCGCATGACGTGAAGGATGGCGCACATTATACATATTTCTGTAGGAGTGCAAAAGTTTCCGTTGTAGGTGGCGCGTCTTGACTCTCGAACCTGTCATGTGTCTTAGAATCGTTAGGCGAATTGCTAAATTTTCGGACACAGGTGCGGGTCTATGCTTGGACCCAAGACGCCCGGGGCGGACTGAAAACCGCTCCGCACTCTTCGGTCGTAGTAATTATCGATGGAGGCGAGGGGATTCACTGAGTTTTCGGCGAGACCGGAGCGGATTGCGGACAACATGAAAGCGGTTTCCGCGTAGAGTTTCAGCTTGCTTAAATGCGTTCAATTCGGCGCGAGACGCATTGACAGCCCTTTGGACACTATGCTAGAGTCGCTCGGAATCGGCCTGAATGGATGGATTCGCGAAACATTTGGTTTAATGAAGAGGAGGAATCGAATGCCAAGTACTAGGTTTATAGTTTCTGTAGTCGCCGGTCTCTTGCTGGCGTTGGCACTGGTCGCTTGTAGCAGCGACGACGGTGACACCGGTGGCAGCACAGCAGCACCGGCGCCCGCACCCGCAGGACCAGCACCGGCTCCTGCAGGACCAGCACCGGCACCCGCGCCCGCTCCGGTTGCAGTGCCGGCACCGGCGCCCGCACCCGCCCAGGCAGCACCGGCAGCGCCCGCTGCCCCGGCAGCCCCAGCAGGACCGGCGCCTGAAACGGGACCGACCGCAATGGTTCCCGCATCGTGCGTGATCTTGGGCGACGTGGTCTCCGACTGCCCGCTCCGAAGCCCGCACGCCTGGAAGCCCGCCAAGCAGCCGGTACCCGGCGAAGTTTGGGTATACCAGGATTATGACGGTCCTCGCCCGACTCAGTTCTTCGAGTCCCCGCACTCGGCTCAGTTGGTCAAGGCCGGAGAGATCCCTCCGCTCATGGAGAGGCTCCCCGTACCTGATGACGTAGAAGTCATCGCCGGCCCGGACGGCATCGGCGAGTACGGTGGATTCTATCGACAGACTCAGCCGCACTCCTACATCGGCGAGTGGATTCTCGCCAGTTGGAACAGGCGTGACTCCCTCGGCGGCTTGATTTGGTTCCCGTGGATCGGCAAGGGCTGGAACGTCAGCGATGACGGAACGCTCTGGACGTTCACGATGCGTGAGGGTCTCAAGTGGAGCGACGGTCATCCGCTCGACATGGAATCGGTCGAGTTCGGTTGGGAAGTCAACCTCACCCCCGCCCTCTTCGGTGGACCGCTACCGTTGTGGGCCAGTGACCCGGTAACGCAGAACCCGCCGAAGTTCTCCGTAGTTGACGACCTCACCTGGACCCTGCAGTACGACTCCCCGATCTTCACGATCATGGAGTCACGGTCGACGCCGAGCACGCTGTGCTCGCCCGGTCGCGTGTGCATGGTCTGGCACCCGCGGATGAAGTACCTCTACCCGCAGTACGCCGGACAGGCTGCAGTCGACAAGATCATTGCCGACGGCAACTACACCGACCTTCAGGACATGCTGAAGGGCGAACTCGCCTTCTGGCAGAACATCGACAGCAACCCCTGCGCGGCCCCTTACTGCAACGTCGAGGAGAGCGACTCTCTGGGTCTGTTCATGAAGAACCAGTACCACTGGTTCGTCGACCCCGAGGGGAACCAGATCCCCTACACCGACGGCGCAGTGATGGTTAAGCAGGAGAGCCAGGACGTCATCAAGTTCCGCGCGATGGCCGGTGAGGAAGACGGACGTACGTCTTCGTTCATCCCCGGTGAGCTCCCGCTCTACATCTCCAACATGGAACGCGGCGACTTCTCCATCTACCACTGGCCGAGCAGCGGCGGCGCAGACCTGACGACGACGATGCAGCAGACCTACAACGAGGATCCGCGCATCGGTGAGTTGATCAGGACGCAAGACTTCCGCATCGCTCTGTCCCACACGGTAGACAAGGAAGTCCTCAACGACCTCGTCCTTTCCGGCGTCGGCGTGGTGCAGAACCGCGTCCCGCGCCCGAACAACCCGTACTACCCGGGTGACGAGTACCGCATGCTCCACATGGAGAAGAACACCAGCAAGTCCAACCAGATGCTCGATGCGTTGGGTCTGAGTGCACGAGACGAGGAAGGTTTCCGAATGCACAAGGACGGATCGGGCACGGTCGAGATGCAGATCACGGTTGGTCCCAGCCCGAACCCCGCAGTCTCGCAAGCAGCCGAGATACTGAGGGCGGCATGGGAGAGCGTAGGCATCAAGACCATCATCGGCGCCGTTCGACAGACGACGCGTGACAGCCTCCAGACGACGGGCATCTCCCGCGACTACTCGGCCTACCAGTACAACCCCTGGATGGTCCAGTGGACGAGCCTCGCGCCTCTTACCCGCGGCGACCTTGCGGGCGAGATCGGCAAGTGGTACGCCTCCCGCGGTGAAGAGGGAATGGCGCCCACGGGCGGCGATCCCAACTGGCTGCCCCTGGCGGCCGCAGGCGAGTTCCCGGCTGACGCCGGCGGACTGCTCCAACGCAGTTCTGATCTGTGGATCGCCGGCCTCGGAGTCAGCAACCTTGACCCGCGACGAGTCGAGATGGGCAAAGAAATGTTCGCCACCAACGCCGACCAGCTTTGGGGCCTGAACTGCTGCGCCTACTCCGGCGTGTTCCGCGGTGTGTTCGTCACGAGGAACAACTTCCGCAACAAGCCGATCACCCACGAACGCGACCACAACGGCTTCACGGCCTGGGCGCGATTCTTCGAGGACGGTCTGGACAACTACCACAATCCGGGCAACCGCTCGAAGTACTGCCAGAGCTGGGCATTCATCCAGGGCGGCAGTCCTTACGACAAGTGCTCGAAGACGGTCTGGTAGAGTCCTAGCGGAAAAGATTAGGCAGCTAGCCTAAAGAAGACAGGCCCGTCGGTATCCGGCGGGCCTGTTTTTCGCGTCATCGGCGAACCGCATCCTTTTGTGAACTCCTCGCAGGTCCTCGACAAAGCGGGCTGAAGTCATCCAGACCGAGGCCATGTGGCAGCCTCTTCCTGTTGGTTAGCTCTTCCCTCGGTGTTGCCATGTCCGACCGTCCGACGTACTATATCCAGCGCCAACAAAGAACCTACGTTAGAGGGGCGTCACATGCTTACACCAGGTCAGGTTGCCCACTTCAAGACCTTCGGGTTCCTGTTCATTCCCCAGCTCTTCTCAGCGGATGAGGTAGTCTCGATCACGGAGACTGCGGACAACCTGTGGCTGAAGCTCCGCGACGGCAAGCCGCTGAACCCGGAAGATGGTCAGGCCGTGGGGACATTCGTAGAGAAGGACGCAGCCCTCACGCAGATGGTCACCGACGACCGCATCTTCGAAGCGGCGGAGAGCATTCTCGGTCCCGGATTCGTCTGGGCGGGCTCCGAGGGCAACGTTACCGTGAACTCCGAGCATCCCTGGCATCCTGACCGGCCCGGCGACCACGACGAAGTCTCCTACACCCGCCTCAAGGTGAACCTCTACCTCGATCCGATTACAGAGGAAAACGGCTGCCTTCGCGTCATACCCGGGTCACACAGGATGCCATTGCACGGTGAGATCGAGCCGGAAGCCAAGCACCAGCGCCGTAGCTTGCCCGTGCGCCCGTTCGAGGTGCCGGGACCGAACATGCCCAGCGTATCGCTGGAATCCAACCCCGGCGACGCCATCTTCTTCAACCAGAGCATCTGGCACGCCATCTTCAACGGCTGGGCGGGCAGGCGCTACATCGCGCTGAAGTTCGCCGCGCGTCCACAGACCGACAACCACCTCGCATCCCTCCACTACTATGCCGGCACCATGTTTGACCCCGATCCCGGCTGGCTCGCCAGTGAGGACGCAAGAATACAGGCGATGGTCGGCGACCTCCCCGCCTTCGGCGCGAAGAAGGTCCACAAATTCGTGCCGTTCCGAGACGACAGGCCAAATATGGACGATAGCCCCAAAATGATGAGTTGACTGAGCACGAGTCGGACGGCCACACGGAACGGCCTCCACCAGATATCGCGATAGGAGTACGCCATGACATCCTTCCCCCACCCCGTACCGGCCGGCAACGCAGGAGACGGCTCCCCCCTCGTCCTGGGCGATGAGAACGTTATCGGCGACTTCTTTGCGGGCGGATCCGCCGTTCGAGTCCTGGACTGGGACGCGGACGGCGAGCCGGAGATCGTTGTCACGGGCGGCAACGGCAACATCTACAGCTACAAGCTCATTGGAGAGATCGCCGACGGAACGCCCATCGTCGACCGCGGCCTGCAGTGGGGTGAGGTGTCTCGCGCGCTTCACCGGAACGAGCGTGACAAGGGTCTCGTGGGCACAGTCGTCGTAGCCGCAGACTTCGACGGCGACGGACAGATCGAAGTCATCCTAGCTCCACGGGGATACTCGCAGAAGGCCGTCGCGGCCATTTCGATAGAAAACGGCCCTCCCGCGACACGCGACGAGGGACGGCCCGTAACCCTCAAGGGCCGGGACGGGGACGCCGGTTTCGGCAGAGGGGCGACAGCCGCCTTGGACTGGAACGGCGACGGCGTCGTCGACCTCGTCGTGCTCGATTCCGGGGATGGCGAGATGTGGGCCAAGAGCCCTGAGGGTATCGTCCCGGAGGACCAGCGCGACCGCTACGACAAGGACGGCAGGTGGTTCTCGAAGTTCGGCACGGCTTCTCTTCATTTGTACCGAAACACGAGCAGCGGCGGGGACATCGAGTTCACCTACGCGGGCAGGGTCGATGTCGACGTGCCACGGCATACCTTCCACATCAGCGAGGTCAACCCCAACGACCCGACCGCGGGCATCCTGCTGCTCAACTATTACGGCCACATCAACCACGTGGCAATCACCGCGATCGGCGACGACCCCGAGTGGGGAGAGGCCGCCGAGATCTTCACCCTCCACGGCGAACCCTTCAGCCGCATCGCCACCTTCCAGGGGAGCATTGGCGTATCCGACGCCCTGGAGCCCGGACGCTTCGACATATTCGCGGCAGACAACGCCGGAAACGTCGAGTGGGCGCGATTCTACGGTCAGGACGACGACGGCAGGCCAATCTACAATACGCCTCGCAAGCTCAAACAGCACAACCCACACGTCAACGGGGGGGTCTTCTCCGTTCCCACGGCCGGCGACTGGCGCGACACCGGTATGGAGGACATCCTCGTCGGCGGCATCGAGGGATACATCTTCTGGTACAAGACCCTGTCGACCAACCCCTTGAGATTCGCACCGCCGGAGCGCGTTCGCTACGGAACGACCGAGATTCGCCGCCTCGCGACGCCCTACCCCGCCGGAGGACAGCACTGGGGCGGCTCGCAGAGTCCATACGACGGCGATACCGGCGGCTACAGCAACCCCGTCTTGGCAGACTGGAACGGGAACGGCCTCCTCGATCTCGTCGTGTGCGACATGATCAGTCTCTATGAGTGGTACCCGAACTGGGGGACCAAGTCCACACCGGAGCTCGGCCCGCCTCAGCGGCTGCACCTCACGGACGGATCGCCGCTCATAGGCCCGTGGAGGCAGCAGCCGGGCATCGGCCACCTCACCGACGGCGACCTGCCGGACATCGTCATCCAGGACCCCGACCTCGATCTCGCCCTCTACAGGCGAGCAGGCAGCGATGACCTCTCAAGCCTGCTCCCAGGAGAAAAGCTCCGCTACGAGGACGGCTCCACCATCAAGACGCACGGCATCTACACGCCGCCGGGCGGTGACGGTCGAGGGAGGACGAAACTCAACGTCATTGACTGGGACGGCGACGGCCTCCTCGACCTGCTCATAGGCGTGGGGCCACAGCATGGCAGCCCGTACCGGGGCAGCTACATCCTCTTCGCCAAGAACGTGGGCACGAAGACACAGCCCGTCTTCAGGAAGCCGGATGTCCTGGTATTCGACGCCGACGGCAACCCCCTTGAGTTCTGGAGGCACGGCGTACACATGGCCCCCGTCGATTGGAATGACGACGGCAATCTCGGACTGATCGCCGGGGCGGACCACGGCCACATCTGGTACTGGAGGCCGGAGCATTTCGGCAGCCCCGCGAGCGGAGACCCGACAGCGCCGGAACGGCCAGTCGGAGAAGAGGGCTTCGGCCCGCGCGAAGACTGATAGCCGCCACGGGGTTTATTTCCAACGATGCCGACACCGAAGCCGCTGGAAATTCCGCGAGATCTCCTCGAGGAGATATATCGCCAGGCCCGTAGGGAGTACCCCAATGAGTGCTGCGGCTGGCTCGCGGGCGACAGGGATGCCCCTGCCGTGAGCATCGTCCGCGCCTGCGTAAACGTGCAGGCCCAGGGAGGCCATCCGTCGGCTCCAAGCCGCACGGCAGAGACCGCCTATGTCTTCGGCGCACAGGATCTCATGGACCTGAACCGCAGCATCGACTCCGACACTCCCGCCCGGATCATCTACCACTCGCACCCGAACGGGGGGGCCTACCTCTCCGATATTGACCGCGGCGTCGCCACCAGCCCTTGGGGGGACGGCCCCGCCTACCCGGTCCAGCAGCTCGTCATCGGCATCGACGCCCACCGAGTCGTGGCCTCCGTCCTGTATGACTGGTCGGACGAGGCGGGCGGCTTTGTCGAAATCGCCCGCTTCGACGGCGGGGAGATGTGAACCCACCAAGACGGAGTTAAAGCAGGACCCTGTTCACTCTAAGCCTGTCGAAGGGTGAAAACCCGACCAATCGCCTTCCCTTGTTTCATGAAGCCTTCCTACCAACCCCTCCCCATTGAATTAACGGCCTCGTGCGAATACAATCTTGCGAATCATTCAAACTGTCGCCGGCGCCTGACCGGAGCGGAGGAAACATGGCCGACCAAAAGTTGAGAGTGGCAATCATTGGCTGCGGTCGTATGGGCCAGCACTACACCGAGGTCTACAACACCTTCGAGAATACCGAGGTTGTGGCCATCGCCGAGTACAACGAGGACAGGTTGAAGGTCGTCGGCGAACGGTTCGGCGTCTCGGCGCTATACAAGGACGCCGAGGAGATGTACCAGAAGATGGACGAGGTACCGGACCTCGCGGTCGTCGTCCTGCCCGGCAAGTTCATCAAGGACGCCGTCATCGCATCCGCCCAAGCCGGTGTGCGCGGCGTCTCCACCGACAAGCCCATCGGAGCGACACTCTCGGACGTGGACGAGATGATCGAGGCTTGCGAGGCGCGGGACGTTGTCTTCCACGGCGGGAACCTCCAGAGCGCCCGCGCGGACGTACAGGAGGCCGCAAGCTGGCTCCGCAACGGCGACTACGGGGAAGTCCAGGGCGCTACGGTCAGTGGGTGGGGAGGAGAGATTTCCGGGGGCGGATGCCAGCACATCGCCGTCCTCAGGCTCCTGACGAACGCCGAGATAACAGAGGTCATCGCGTGGGGCAAGCCGCAGGAGTCCCTGGAGGCGAATGAGGACAGCGGACTCATCATCAATGGTCGGTTCAAGATGAGCACGGGCATCGAGACGACCGTATACGGCGAGCCGACTCCCGGTCGCGGCGTCGACGTCTGGACGGAGGACTCCCTCCTGCGCTGGGACTGGGGCGACGTCATGGACATCTACCAGGGGTTCGACGACAACGGCGCGCGCATCAAGTCTGATCGTGCGTTCACGCCGTTTGCCTGGCCGAAATACGGCTATCTCGCGAGCTCGATCCTGTCATTCATCTCGGCCGTCGAGAATGGCACCGAGATGGCGATTTCCGGCTACGATTTGCTCAGGTCGCTCGAGGCAGCCATAGCCGCCAAGCACTCCGCTCTGTGGGGTTCCGTTCCCCTCTCGCTGCCGCTTGAGGATCGCTCCTTGACTCTCTACCCGCGCCCCTACCGCTGGCTCGGCGGCGACCACTCCGGCCGTTACCAGACGCCGGACGAGGCGCGCGCATACGAGCTCTTCGCGAAGGGCTAGCGGGACTTCCGGCCCTTCACCAAGAACGCCGCCCTACCCGGCCGGCAATTGTTCAGAGTTGATGAGGTGAACACCTCTTACCCCTCTGGATACCCGCCCTGTATCGGGGTACGGGGTGACCGTATGACGGTGGCTGTGTATTCGTCGAGGGATCTCACGAAGTCTGAACAGCTACCCCGCCCGGCGCCGCCATCGTCAACACCCTCGCCGGGTTGTGGATGAGCAAACGGTCGATATCCTCGTCCGAGAACCCGCGCGTCTTCAGCCACGGCACTAAGCGCCTGATGATGTAGAAGTACCCTGGCCCGCCGTACACGGTGAGCCTGCGCTTCGACGCCACGTCGTGGCCTGTGAGTATCTTGTCTCCGTAGCCGTGCTCGATCATGAAAGCGATCACCTCCGCGCGGTCCGCGTCGTTCAGCATGGTGATCTTTGGGTTTGGCGGATAAAACGGCAAGCCGGAGCTGAAGTGGTCCCATTCGAGGTAGCATCCCATTCCTGCGATGCGGAGAAGGACTTGGCGGTCCATCACTGTTCTGTCGAGGTGCCCGATGATGGTGCGGCACGGATCGCCCCCGGCATCTACTATGACCTCGATGATCTCCTCCGGCGAGGGCTCGTCGCGCCCCGGATGGATGAGAATCGCCGCTCCCGTCGCCCTCTGTGCCCTCGCTGAGGCGCGGAGAACCTTGCGCTCGTTGTCCGACAGCGGGTATGAGCAACCAACCTCTCCGATGATCCCCGCCCTGATGCCGGTTGAGCCGACGCCGACGGTTATATCCCGGACGATCTCCTCGAAGATCGCGTCTTCCGAGATATCGTCCATGTCTGGCGGGTGCGCCTCTTTGACGTAGTACGACGACCCCATGATGATGTGGACGCCGGTGGCCTGTGATATGCGAGCGAGTCCCTCGGGGTTTCGGCTCAGCCCTATGCTGGAAGCCTCCACAATCGCCCCGCCGCCGTGGCGCTTGTACAGGCCAATCTCCGCGATTGCAGTGTCGATGTCGTCCAGTCGCAGGTTGTCGAGATTGGCGGCAAAGTAGTAGCTGAGGTAGCCCAGGATGTCCATCCGCATGGGCGCGTGGAACATCTCACGCTCGAAGGGGTCTTCCGGCTCGACGGCTATGTGCGACAGGTCCGAAAGGATGTGCTCGTGGGTGTGGGTGACGCCCAGCGATTCCGGCTCGACCGGACCGAGCACCGTCTGGACGTATCCGGCTGTCCCCTCAGAGTCGCTCACACGCGCATCTCCCCGTCAAATCACCCCCTCTCCCGTTCGCGGGAGAGGGTTGGGGTGAGGGTATAGGGCCTACCTTCACTCAGCCAGGAAGCCCCCGTCGATCACCAGTTCCGCGCCCGTGATGAACGACGATTCGTCTGAGGCGAGGAACAGGATGCCGTTGGCGATCTCGTCGACGGTTCCGAGCCGGCCCATGGGCACCATTGCAAGGCGGGGGCCGATGATCTCCTGCACGTTGAATATGTCCTTGGTAAGCGGCGTCATCACGAAGCCGGGATGGACAGAGTTCACCCGGATGCCCTCCGCCGCGTACTGGATGGCCGCCGCCTTCGTGAAGTTCCGCTTCGCACCCTTCGCCGTGGGGTACGAGGACGACGCCGACCCGACGATACCGTATATCGATGACACGATGACGATCGACCCGCCCCCGGCCTCGCGCATACGCGGAATCGCGTGCTTCGCCCCCAGGAACGCTCCCCTTGCGTGTACCGCCATCTCTTGGTCGAAGGCCTCGACGGGCGTTTCCTCCACCTTGTAGCGGATGGAGGTACCGGCAGCGTTCACCAGCACGTCGAGCTTGCCGAACCGGTCGACTGCTGCCGCAACCGCCGCTATCCAATCGTCCTCGTCCGTCACGTCGAGGTGGACGTACAGCGCCTCACCACCCTCGGCTCGTATCTCCTCCGCCGTCTGCTCGCCGACCTCGTCCTTGATGTCCGCGATCACCACCTGCGCCCCCTCGCGCACAAATCGCCGCACAGCAGCGCCCCCGATGCCCATCAGCTGCCCTTCGACGCCCGAAGCGCCGCCCGCGATCAACGCCGTCTTGCACTCAAGTCGCATGGCGTTCTCCTACGTCGCCCTTTCACCCGACAGACGGGCCTTCTTCATCCGCTTCTCCAGCGTTGAACGAGCCATCATCAAGTGGCGCGAGCACGTAACGCACCGGATCCCGATGTCCGCCCCGAGCCGCGTGACCTCCCACTCGAACCCGCCGCACGGGTGCTTCTTCCGCAGCGCCAGCCGCTCTCCCATACGGAAGTCTACGACCATGAGTACCCCCCGTCTTCCAGCACGGCGTTGATCTCGTCGCACAGCTTCTCTGCCGCGTTGCGGGCGGCATCGGCAAAGCGTTGGGGGTCGGAAGAGGCGTACAGCACCCCTCTTGAACTGCTGACGAGCAGGTTGCGCCCCATGCGGTCGACACCGGCCTCCACCGAGGCTTGCAACATTCCCTCCTGTGCCCCAACGCCGGGGAGCAGTATGGGCGCTTCCGGCGCGATGGCCCGCACTTCCACAAGCTCCTTCGGGTACGTCGCCCCAACTACGAGCCCCACGCTGCCCTTCGGCCCCCACTCGACTGCCCGGCGAGCCACCGCCTGGTAGTAAGGCATCGTCTCGCCGTCCAACTGCACCGTAAGGTCCTGCAGCTCGGCCGCACCCTCGTTCGACGACCGGCACCACACGAACACGGCCTTGTCTTCGTACTGGAGGAACGGCTCCAAGTCAGCGCCGCCCGCGTAGCCGTTGATGGTCGCCGCGTCCGCGCCCCACGTCTCGAAGAGCGCCCTCGCGTACGCCGCGTTCGTCGAGCCGATATCCCCACGCTTGCCGTCGAGCAGGACGATCACCGACGGCGCAACGTCGCGGATATGGGCAATAGTACGCTCCAGTTCCCGTATGCCGTCGCTGCCCCGCGCCTCATAGAACGCCACATTCGGCTTGTAGGCGCACACGAGGTCGCGCGTGGCGTCCACGATGGCCGAGTTGAAGGCCACAACGTCCCCAACCGGCATCCTGGCCGGATCGGGGTCGAGTCCGACGCAGAGGAGGCTGCGGTTCTGTTCGGATACGAAAGAAAGACGGTCGCGGAAAGTCGGCATGGGAATCCTGTTGTGCCGCTCGCGCTCTTGCTGCTCAGGCGTAGCTCAACACCCGTTCGACGAAATCATGTACCAGCGGACGAGCGAACGTAACGTCATCGTCCTCCATAAAGCCGTGGTAGAAGTTGGCGTGGAACTGTTGGGCCGCCGCAAAACCGCCGCGCAATTCCGGAGCATCGTGTTCGGCAATCAGCTTGCCGACCGCGATCTTCAGCGCATTGTGATTCCCGTGTTCCCAACCCCGGTCTTGGGCCACCGTCATGACGGCATGGGCCGCAGCGCCCCACAGCTTCTCAGAGCCCTGCAGGACGTGCCCGGAGCTAAACTGATGATCTGCGTCATCGAGAAAGTCTCGTGCTGTCTGTGTATGCTCCTGAATCTGCATATCTATCTTGCTACCCTGGAGTACGGCCGACCGCAACGTGAGCGGCACTGCATCAATGAGTCATTTGGCAAGCTAAATCATATATGATTACCAATACAGCCTCAAGCGAAAACATGCGCTCCCCCCTGTCCCGGTCATCCGATCACGAACTCTACGGAGAGCCGGTGTACGTAAGTTCGGCGAGACCGACTCTCCCATAGATACCCCCCATGCGCGACCGCCTGACCGACATCTACGACCTGCTACTGGAGCGATACGGCCCACGCGACTGGTGGCCTGCGGACTCCAGGTTCGAGGTGATGGTGGGCGCGGTCCTCGTGCAGAACACCGCGTGGAGCAACGCCGAGAAGGGCATCCGCGCCCTATCAGAGGCGGGACTGCTGTCGCCCCACGGACTCCGAAGCGCTGAAAAAGACGACATCGCGCGGCTTATCTACTCGTCCGGCTACTACAACATGAAGGCGCGGAAGCTGAAGGCACTCGTCGAGTGGCTCGGCGAGCGCGACGACGACATCAAGGCCCTCATGGATGAAGACCCGGTCTCATTGCGCGAAGAGCTATTGAGCATCCACGGCATCGGCGAGGAGACCGCCGACGACATCCTCCTCTACGCCCTCGACATGCCCGTCTTCGTCATCGACCACTACACCAGGCGACTCTTCCATCGCCTCGGCCTCGCCCCCGAGAAGGGGCCATACACTCTTTACCAGCAACTCTTCATGGAGAGCCTCCCGGCGGACGTATCCCTCTTCAACGAGTACCACGCCCTGATCGTGACGCACAGTGCGAACGTGTGCAAGAAGGAGCCGGACTGCGTGGAATGTTGTCTGCTGGAGGTGTGTCCGACGGGCAGGGCGAGGGTCTAGAGAGAGTCCAAATGGTCTCCCGTTTTGTCGGAGCCTGTGGCAGGGTGGCTACGTAGTTCATGGTTCGACAGGCTCACCACGAACGGACTCGGTTGCCATATCGAACACCGGTTGCGTTCTCCGCGTTTGGAGCGACGCCCCTGCCTTCGCCCAACGAATGCGTTATCATGAACCATCCTCGACGACTTCCAGCCAGGGAGGCCCTCTAAAATGACAACCACCGCCAGGTACAACGTCGGAATCGTCGGATGCGGACGGCAGGGCACTCAGCACGGCCGCGGATTCAACCTGCTCCCCGACACGCAGGTCGTGGCCATCGCCGATCCCGACCCTGACAACCTTGAGCTCGCCACCCGTCGCTTCTCCGCCCGTGGCTACACCACCGCCGAGGAGATGTACGCCAACGAGCAGCTCGACATCGTCGACTGCGTCCTCCCTGTCCAGTACAACCCCGACATGGTCGTCCTTGCGGCGGAAACGTCCGGCGCGAAGGGAATCGTCTCCGAGAAACCCATCGCCGCCAGCCTCGCCGACGCCGACCGCATGGTCGCCGCATGTGAGGCGAACGGCATCCCGTGGCAGGGCGGCAACGTCGACCGGAGCATCTCCCAGCTTTGGGAAGCCCGCGCCATGATCGAGGCGGGCGAGATCGGCGAGGTGCTGAACATCAACCTCTATGAGTCGATCATGCAGGGCGGATGCCAGGGACTCAGCGTCGCCCACATGTTCGCCCAAGACGCCGACATCGACTGGGTCACCGGCTGGACCAACGGCGATCCCTTCGGTGAGAGCGACGACGAGTACCTCGGCATCGGCGGCTACATCCGGTACGCGAACGGCATCGACTGCTTCATTCACGCCAGGATCGGCGCCATGCGGGGGCTGATAGTTACGGGCACCGAGGGCGTCTACGTGACCGACAAGCGCCTCCACCGCTTCTACCACAAGACCGACGCCTCCGACGCAGACCTCCTCTCCGGCCTGCAATACGACGACTCCAAGACCTTCAAGCCGTTTCGTCCTCACGCCGAAGGTGGCTACGACGAGGACGGCTGGCTGTACCCCGGCGACCGCCTCGTGAACTCCATGCAGTCCATCGTCGACGCCATCACCCTCGGCATCGAGCCGAAGGCGCCGGGACACGTCCACCACAAGTCCTTCGAGGCGACAGTAGCCATGAGAGAGTCCGCCCGCCAGGGCCACGCGGCAGTCAAACTCCCCCTAGAAGACCGCAGCCTGACACTCAAGCCCCAGATATGGCGATGGGTGAATAAGAAAGGGCTATTCGGAGAAGAGAAATACGCCCAACAAATCAACCGCGCAACCAATTACTAGGTAGCCACCGGCTACCTGCCGCGAAGGCATGTCTCGTGTCCCAACACCTGTCATTCCGAACGCAGCGGAGCGAAGTGAGGAATCTAAAGTCTCGCCCTCCAACTCCCGGCTTCCTACGCAATACTGTCTACTTTCTTCCCCCAAGGAGCGCCCCCAAATGAAAATCACCGACATCGAAGTCTTCACCATCCTTCCCCCCTTGGCTAAGCGGTATCGTGACAACCCCGCCCGCAATGGATGCGAGCGCCGGGTCGCCGCCAAGGTGACCACCGATGCCGGGATCGTGGGCTACGGCGACTTCGACGGCGAGGCGCCGCCTCCCATCGAGGCGTTCGAGCCGCTCATCGACACGGACCCGTTCGACTACATTGGCTCCAACCAATATCCCTCCGTCGTCATGGCGATGTACGACATCATGGGCAAGTACCTCGAAGTGCCCGCGTACAAGCTCATCGGGCAGAAGGTGCGCGACAGCATATCGTCAGCTGCGTGGTGCTGGGGCGGCCCGACCGACCAGGAGTTGGCAGACGACATCGTGCGGGCGGCCGACGACGGTTACACCATCTTCAAGATACACACAAGTCCGCTGGGCGACATCATCAGGTGGACGAAGATCATCGAGGAGGTTGCGCCACCGGGCTTCAGGGTCCACTACGACTTCACCGGACGGCGCGGCCGGACGCTGGGCGGAATCCTGCCCATCGTCGCCCAGCTTGAGCGCGATCACCCCATCGTCCAATGGATCGAGGACCCGTTCGACACCGCCGACGTCGAGAGCTGGCGCGAGCTACGTCGCCGGACTCAGCTCATCGTCGTCCACGGCGGGTCGTGGAAGCTTGGCGGGGGGCACGAGGCGCAGCTTGGCATGGCGGACGCGTACATGATGTATCCGCCCATCGGCCAGTTGATCGCCACGGCAACCACGTACAGCAAGCTCAATCTCCAGACAATCTTCCAGATGTGCGGCGGGACGCTGGCCAAGTCCATGGCCATGCACGTAGCCTGCACGATGCCGACCGCCACAGGCCACTCCATCCACCTCGACGACCAGCTCGACGCCGAGGACGACATCACCCGCAAGCGTTTCCCCGTCCACGAGGGCTTCTCGCGTGTTTCGGAGGAGCCGGGACTGGGTTTCGATGTCGACGAGGAACTCCTGTACAAGTACCGCGACAACGTGCCCAACGAGATTGCTCCCTACGTAGGCGTCGTCCGATTCCGCAGCGGTCGCACCATCTACTCCCTCGGCCAGCCGCACCTGCCCAAGATCATGGGACAGGAGGAGGGCACCTTTCGCAACTACACCTACGAGCGCTGGTTTGACGACGGCTCCGAAGAGTGGTCGAAAGCCTACGAGCGGACGGGCAACGAGGAATGGTACGTGGAGTAGCTAGCGGGTCTGCCCATTAGCATGGAAGGATAACGAGACAATTCCGTGGTAGGGGCGGGTTTGAAACTCGCCCTGTCGCATACACCGCAAATCCAATCCCCACCCGTCATACCCGCGAAGGAACGTTACCCCGTACCACGATACGGGGCCGGTATCCAAGGGGGCGGGGACGTTCACCTCACCGAGACTGAACACAACTGTTCAGAGTCAGTGAAATATGCAGGAATCGTCTGTCATTCTGAGGAGCGCAGCGACGAAGAATCTCCAATCTCTCCCCCGGCGGGGGCTGACAGGGGTAGGTAAAACGGATTTTAGCTACGATCCGGCCACCATAACACTGTCATTCCGAGCGGAGCGAGGAATCTAAAATGCTACGCCATCGCCATGGATGTTTCAGAGTGCAGGGCTTGGTTTGAAGGATGAACACTTTAGATTCCTCTCTCCGCTTCGCTACGATCGGAATGACAGTGTTGTGGTGGCCGGATCGTAGCTAAAATCCGTTTTACCTACCCCTGTCAGCCCACGACGGGAGAGGGGATAAGAAGGCCTTCGACGGGCTCAGAGCCTGCCCCGTACTCGATACGGGGCCGAACGTGCTTCCTCGTAGCCACACGGCAGTTAATGACACCTCTGCACGGCCTCGTGCGCGGGACGTAACGCTGCTCAGGGCGAACGGATTTCTGTTTTGACGCTCCGTGGGGCTACTCCTCGCTCACGGGGCGGCTGACACGGGGCAGGATGATGGCGCCAGACCAACGTAAAAATTCGAAAATTTACGCCATTTCGCGCCACTCTTCTTGTTATTGTCAAGTTATTTGCCATAGCCGAGGGCTGCATGTAGTGCAGTGCTCTTGTGCTACGACGGACGCGACTCGCGAGTCTTTCCGATAAGTACGATTGAAACGCCCGTGCTTTTCGTATAGCATTTGTGAACAAAATCCGGGAGCGTGGCAGGCTGGCACGTTTCGACCGCCGCCCAACGAAAGGAACGAAGACTCATGGACAATATCGACCTTGGGAGCTTGAACTACCTGGCGATCATCGTCGGGGTCATCATCAACCAGGCCCTCGGCGCGGCGTGGTACGGGGCGTTGGGCAAGCCGTGGATGGCGGAAGTCGGCTTCACGGCGGAGGACCTGGAGGCCATGAAGGGGACTTCCCGCCAGTGGTACCCCTACGTCGTAGCCATCGTGGGCGCGCTCATCTTCACCACGGGTCTCGCGGTGCTGGTCCAGGGCATGGCATCCGACAACGTCCTCTGCGGACTCATCCTCGGCCTGATCGCGTCGGTCGGATTCATCGCGACTTCGTACGCAACGACCTACAGCTTCGAGGGGCGCAGCATCAAGCTCTTCCTCATCAACAGCGGATACCCGGTGATATCGTACTCCATCATCGGAGTGATGCTGTCGGTCTGGCAGTAGTTGCACTCAGAGGGTGTTTAGGTTGTGTTGACATTTCCCGTCATTCCCGCGAAAGCGGGAATCTATTCCTCATAGAGAGTATATGTGTACCCGACTCTGGATTCCCGCTTTCGCGGGAATGACGAATTGATCGCGGATAACAATGAGAATTCCAAGAATGTCAACACAACCTAGAAGGAGTCCCGTTCACCCCCGTATCAAGTACGGGGCAAGCTCTGAGCCTGTCGAAGGGCGTGCGGGGACGTTCATGGTTCGACAAGCTCACCACGAACGGTCTTGGGCGGCTTATTGGACACCCTCATAGGTTCTGGCTAGCTCTTCGCCCACCGCGCGAGGGCCTTGTCCGGCGAGGGTATCTCGTCCAGCGAGGTGTAGTAGTAGTCCTCCCAGCCGTGCTCGGGCAGGCCGGTGAACAGCATCAGGTTCAGGGGGTACTCCTCGCTCTCGACGACGCGGCGGAAGTCGTCTCGGAACAGGAACGTCGGCTTCCCCAGGGCAATGGCCATGCCCAGCTCCACCATCACGCCCTCGTCCGGGGGAACGCCGTTGACGACGGCGAAGATGGCGTCCGACTCGGCCACGTCACGGAAGTCGGCCTGCCCGATGCGGTAGGCCCATCCAGCCTTCGCGAAGTCGATCTGGTTGTTCCGCTCAAACGGCTCCCACACCTCCAACCCAAGCCCCTCCAACACCGCAATCAACGGCGGGAGAAGCTTCGCCTTCTGCTGCGTGGAGAACCCGTAAGGATTGGCGAGGTAGATGGTCTTTGGCATGTGGTGGGGGTCCTTGTGTGGGGTGGGGATATGATACCGCAGCCGGCGGGGATAACGTTGCCGTAGGCGTTTGGGACGACGTATGTTGGATATGGCTATTGAAATTCCACCAGAAGGGCGATCCTGTGAGCCTCAAAATCGAAGACCAAGAGACCATACGGCTGGCTGACGAGCTAGCAAATCTTACCGGCGAGACGGTTACGGATGCGATCACTGTCGCGCTCAGGGAGCGGTTGGAGCGGGTGAGACGTGAGCGCACTGTGGAAGAGCGCCTAAAGGCGATGCGGGCTATCAGTGAGCGTACGGCTAGGATGTTGCGTGATGGGCCACCGGCTGTTGATCACGGCGATTTGCTATACGACGAGCGCGGGTTGCCGAAGTGAGGGGTGGCACGAGGGCGAATTTGGTAAATCAGCCCAAGTGTACGATTTCAATATCACCCCAATATCTGTTTAGATACTCTGCGACCAGCCGGCGATGACAATTGTCGGGTTTATCCTCGCTACACAGCAGGCAGCTGTTGGAAATGATTCTCTTTATCCCCATCTTCTCAATTCGACGCTGATTCATTAGGTCGATGAACTCACGCTCGTAAATGCCCCAGTCGCGATGATCATTCCGGTAAGCGTCCAGCATCTCCTTTGTAGGTGCTAATTCCGGCATGTGAATGTATTTCATCCGGGAGAGTTTTTGGAGAAAGTACTCAAGATCGTCTCTTTTAGCAAAGCCGGCCAACTGTGAAACATTGTTCAGTCGGACATCCACTAGACGTTTAGCACCTGACTCCCGTAATATTTCGAAGAAATCTGAGGCCGATATTTTAGTGAACCCGATTGTGTACACTCTCAATGGACATTCTCCCAATCTTCTTTGTAAGCGGGTTGTCTGTTACCCACATACGCTATTTTCTTCGCCTGTCGGGCTATCGCATCTGCGAGCACCTCATCTGGTGAGCGAAACAGGTCGCCGTTGTGCGGTAAATTGAAACTATCCAACAGTCGACCCATAGTGATGGCGTGCTTTTCAAGGCTGCCATCGGCCAGGATGTGCTCAACTGCAACGTCGCGTTCTGCGAGCGTCTTGGCGATCAGCAACGCGCGGTGGCAAATTAGCGGTTCATTCTCAGTACACATCAAGGCCATACGGCATTCATCGGCTTCCCGTATTAGCCGTCCGATGCCATCATTGAACAAATCCGTGTCTGCTAGACGGTCGTACAGGACGCGCCCTTCGTCATCGTAGCACGAGCGGTCCACCGGTCTACCGCCAAGTTCTCCGCCCAAAAACACATAGCCGATTCCAACTTCGTCCAGTATTTCGGTCAGGATATTATAGTTAAACTGGGGAGTATAGCGGCTTTGTGGCGACGATCGAACGTCCACTACTTCACTTACGTCGTGCCGAGACAATAATTCTAAGAACATCTCTGGAGAATGATTTGAATGGCCGATCGTAAGCACTGGATACTGCGTGAAGCTCAATGATGCTCCTCTATCATGGTCTAATGATAGCGGCGACAAGTTTATAAGAGTTATTATCCCTATGAGACCCACCAAGACTGACGGTAAGAAAGCACCCGCCAATCGGATAACTACCGTTGGGTCGCTGCAAGTACTGCCCTTCGTAATTAGAATCCGTAACCCATAGCCAGTAATCAGTTCCCCTATAACGAAAACGACCCTGCACACGCCGTCTATAGTCTCCAAAATTCTTACCGGGTTGAAAGACTGATAACTTCATCCTGTCAACCCTGATGAGTCGTAACGAGCTCTTAAGAGATTTGGCGGCAAGAAGCGGAATCTGATCATTCAACCCATTGATAGTGCTATATCCATTAGTCCAAAGTGTCTCATCTGTATCGACACACTGCGATAGAACATTCTGATCAACACAGCCGACTTTAACCCAACGGCGTTTCGGGTTAAGTTGCCAGTTTTCATGTTGGTAATCCTTAGGCATCGGCCTTAGAACTGGCACGTCAACGACATCAAGGACTCTAGGCTCACTTCCGTCCCCATACTGTCGTTCGCATTCCTTCACGCCCTCATTTTCTCGGTCACTCACAGGCCGAACCCATCCGCCAGGACGACCGTCCTCCAGAATTTCTTTGCCAGCGATACAGCGACCACCCCTTTTGCGTGAGTTAGCGAGGCACACAATGCGCTTGGTGTTGACGCTCTGCGTCATGATCTAACTCCAACAGAGTTGTTTAGCTCAATTATCTTGTTCCAACCCATGATGATATAACACCCCCTACCCGCCGATGTGGTACATCTCCACTTTTTCGCGGGTGCGGAGGTCGTCGGTCATGGAGGCGCGGTCTTCGGAGTAGCGGTCGTCGCGGATGCGCCAGCGGCGGGTGATGATCTCCGCGATGTCGGCGTCGGACGCTCCGGCGCGCAGGGGGCCGCGCAGGTCGGTACCGACGTTGGCGAAGAGGCAGGTGACGATGCTGCCCTCAGGGGAGAGGCGGAGTCTCGTGCAATCGCCGCAGAAGGGCTGGGTGACGGACGCGATGACGCCGATCTCGCCGGCGCCGTCCTTGTAGCGGTAACGCCTTGCGACCTCGCCGTGGTAGTTAGCCTCGATGGGTTCGAGGGGGAGCTCGGCGTTGATCATGGAGACGATTTGGCTGGCGGGCACCACGTCGTCCATGCGCCAGCCGTTGAGGGTGCCCACGTCCATGTACTCGATGAAGCGGAGGATATGGCCCCGCTCCTTGAAGTACCGCGCCATGTCGACGAGGGTGTGGTCGTTCATGCCGCGCTGCACGACGGCGTTGATCTTGATCGGCGTCAGGCCGACGCGCTCAGCCGCCTCGAGGCCCTTGAGCACAGTGTCGACGCCGAAGTTGCGCCCGTTCATCTTGCGGAACACCTCGTCGTCGAGGCTGTCAAGGCTGATGGTCACCCGCTGCAGCCCGGCGTCCTTCAGGGTCTGCGCCATCGACGGGAGCAGGTAGGCGTTCGTCGTCATGGTGAGGTCTTCGATGCCGTCCACCCCGGCAAGCTGCTCGACGAGCGACTCGATGTTCTTGCGAACCAGCGGCTCTCCGCCCGTCAGCCGGACCTTCACCGCGCCCAGGTCCACGAAGATGCCCACCAGCCGCACGATCTCCTCGAACGTCAGCAGCTCCTCGCGCGGCAGGAACTTGTAGCGCTCGCCGAATATTTCCGCCGGCATGCAGTACGGGCAGCGGAAATTGCACCGGTCCGTCACGGAAACGCGAACGTCCCGCAGGGGCCGGTTGTATGTGTCGTGTACGGTCGTGGGTGTCATGGTTCAGTCGGGAGTCCTGACGGATCGACCGGGGTGAGTATTCACCCTCACCCCAGCCCTCTCCCTCAAGGGAGAGGGGGTAAATTGGTAAGCATTTGTGGTTGACTGCACGTTTTCCTGCTCCGGTCCCTTATCACACCTGCCAGTCTCGACCGCGAAGGGCCGAGATCACCGACTGGCTTGCGCGTCCCCGGTGGCTCACGCCGTTCTTCTCGTCGAAGGACAGTTCGGCCATCGTCCTGTTCATCTCCGGGATGTAGAAGAGGGGATCGTAGCCGAATCCCGATGCTCCCCTCGGTCTGTCGGTTATGACGCCCTCGCACCGACCCTCGTACAGTTCAACCGGACCGTCCGGTCGGGTCAGGGCGATGACGCACCGGAATCGGGCCGTCCACTTCTCCCTAGGTATATTGTTCAGCTTTTGAAGCAGGAATGCAATGCGGTCGTCGTCGTTGGCGTCCTCGCCCGCGTAACGGGCCGAGCGCACACCCGGCTCCCCGTCGAGGCCGTCGACCTCCAGCCCCGAGTCGTCGGCGAGGGTGGGGAGGCCGTTCAGCTTGGCATAAGTCACCGCCTTGAGTGTGGCGTTCTCCGCGTAAGTGGTCCCTGTCTCATCCACGTCCACGTCGATGCCGACATCGGACAAGGAGACCAACTCGAACGGCGTCCGCGCGAACATCGAGGAGAACTCCCTGAGCTTGCCCGCGTTGTGGGTCGCGATCAGGATTTTTTGCATAGGGGGGCCTTTGCTCAGAATTGATGGGGGTGAACACTCCTCACCCCTATGGATACCCGCCTTCGGAGAGATTTGCGTAACCCCTCTCCCGCTGAGAGATTGTTAGTGTGTGGGCATCTCCCAGCTTTGCAGACGTCTCTGGATTCCCGCCTTCGCGGGAATGACGAAGGTTGTGCAAAGGACTCCCTTCGCGGGTATGGCGGTGGTAGTGTGCGTTGTGCGCTCTCACGAAGTCTGAATAGTTACGGAGGGAGATATCGGGGGTGTCGTCTAGGGCGGTTGGGTGTGAGCCGTCCTAGTGTCCCGTTTCGCAAGTCCCTTACAGTAATTGGTTGTCTTGTTAGACCTGCTCTTCGTGGTTCGACAAGCTCACCACGAACGTATTTTGACTATCCCGTTCACCCCCGTATCAGGTACGGGGCAAGCTCTGAGCTTGTCGAAGGGTGCTCTGAATTACGTGGCGAACTTATGAAACAGGACTCTTAGTCCGCCGCCTCTTCCATCTCGGCGGTGTACTCGCCGCGCCGGGCGGCTGACGTTACCTTCGCGCGATGGTAGTAGGCTGCCTGCGCCGCCGGGATGTTCGCGGCAACGCCGTTCCACGCCTTGAGGGGCGCAGCCTGCAGACCGCGACCGTAGGAGAAGCTCAGCTCCCACGGCGCTCCGCAGGACGCGGCATAGCGGTTGATGGCGTCGAGGTTGACCGTGGCCTCGTCGTCGGACTGCCCGCCCGACAGGAACACGACGCCCGGCACGGCGGCGGGAACGGTGTTCAGGAAACACTGCACCGTCATCTCCGCGACCTGCTCGGGGTCGGCGCGGTTTGAAGCGTCCTTGCCGGAGAGGACCATATTCGGCTTGAGCAGGGTGCCCTCCAGCGCGACGCGATGAGTGCCAAGCTCGTAGTAGACCTCGCGCAGGGTGTCGGTCGTGACCTCGTAGCAGGTGTCGATGTCGTGGTCGCCGTCCATGAGGACCTCCGGCTCGACGATGGGCACGAGTCCGGCCTCCTGGCTCAGTGTCGCGAACCGGGCGAGGGCCTGGGCGTTCGCCTCGATGCAGCGACGGGTGGGTATGCCGTCGCCGATGGTGATGACCGCCCGCCACTTGGTGAACTTCGCGCCTAGGTCGGCATATTCCGCGAGCCGGTCGCGCAGACCGTCGAGACCTTCGGTGATGAGTTCGCCGTCTGCGCCCGCCAGCGGCTTCGTGCTCTTGTCCACCTTGATGCCGGGGATGATGCCCTGACTCGACAGGACCTCGACGAGAGACGTTCCGTCCGCGCCGTCCTGTCGGAGCGTCTCGTCGTACAGGATGACGCCGCTGATGAACTCGTCCGCGCCCGCCGTGCGGAACAGGCCCTCGCGGTAGTCGCGGCGGTTCTCGAACGTCGACTCGACGCCGATGGAATCGAAGCGCCGCTTGATGGTGCTGTCGCTCTCGTCCGCCGCCAGGATGCCCTTGCCCGGCGCTACGATGGCCTGCGCTACGTCGATCATGTCTTGAAGGTTCATGCCCGCTCCTTCCTCACTGTACTCACGAGTTGAGAATCGACACGGTCTTCTCCACCACGTCCGCAGGGCCCAGCATCAGGGGCACCCGCTGGTGGAGAGCCGCAGGTTGAATATCCAATATGCGTTCGCGTCCCGACGACGCGGCCCCTCCCGCCTGCTCCGCGACGAATCCGAGGGGGTTGGCCTCGTACATCAGCCTGAGCTTGCCGTTGGGCGACTTGTCGTCCGCCGGGTACCAGAATATGCCGCCCTTGAGAAGATTGCGATGGAAGTCTGCCACGAGGGAGCCGACGTACCGGAGCGAGTAGCCGTCCCGCAGCATGATCGCGGCGGCGCGTGTCGGATCGTCCCAGTTCTGGTAGTAGCCGTCCGGCACGCTGTAGTACTGGCACTTCGCGGGGAAGGTGATGCCGGGGTGCGTTAGCTCGAATCCGCCGGTCTCCGAGTCAAGGGTGAACCCCTGCACTCCCGCCGCCGTCGCGACGACGAAGACCGTGCTCGAACCGTACACGGCGTAGACCGCCGCGATCTGCTTGCTGCCCGGGCTCAGCATGGAGTCTGCCGTCACGGCCTCGCCGGGCTCACGCTTCCATATCCCGAATATCGAGCCGATGCTCACGGCAACGTCGATGTTGGACGAGCCGTCGAGAGGGTCCATGAGGACAACGTACCGTTGCGCGTCTCCATGCCCGACGATGACGCCCTCCTCGATCTCCTCGGAGCCGACCGCGGCAACGGCACCCGACTTGGACAGGACTTCTACGAAGATGTCGGAGCTCTGCTCATCGAGGATCTGGACGACTTCGCCCTGCACGTTGACGTCGCCCGTCGTTCCGAGCACGTCCGCGATGGCCGCCGCCTGCACTTTCGCCTGGACGAGTCGCGTTCCATCGGCGATGGCCGCTACTACCTGGGCCAAGCCCTCGTATGCAGGGTCGTCGCCCCATGCGGAGTCGACGTACTCGGTCAGTGTTTGGCGTGAATCGGTCACGCTGGTTGCCACGTCTATAGTCTAGTTCAAAGACTCGATTCGGTCTTTTAGCAAAGGGTGCAGCCGCGAAGAGAGCGCCTGTTCCATCGTCACTTCAAAGGCCTCCGTCCTGCTCTCGCCTCTTTTGATGACCACTCTCATAACGTCACGGGAAAACCACTGAGAAGTGTCGATCTGTACCTCGACACCCTGGCTAATCTCCTCGGCTGTCTGCCGAATTGCTCTTTCCACTCCGTCGGCAAGCCCCTCGACACGGCCCTCAGCGCGGCCTTCAGCACGGCCCTCAGCATACCGTCTTGCCTTATATCGTTCTGAAACAATCATTATGACCTCCGATATCGCTGCTATACCGGCAGTACACGTTGCCGCTGCTAAACCGATTTGTCCCGTGCCTACGATAATCTCAACGACGGTATCCCAACCGTCGTCGGTCACCCGGCGGTCAGTCTCGTACCATATCCGAAATGCGACTCCCGACACAACCAACAAGCTGAAAAGCGCGAGATACGACAGTTCTGCCGGGAAGCCCCATATAGGGCGGTTGTTGGTTTTCATCCGGCCTGTCAGTCCAGCCCCAGCGGTCCGGCCGCCGCATTGCGCAACGTCTCGATGAGTGCGGCATCAGGCGCATAGATCAGAAAGACACTCGACCCCTTCTGTTCGGCGTGGACCACGCGGTCGGGCAGGGTGATGGAAACGGCCCCCGGCGCGACCGATGAGTCCAACCAGTTCGCGTTGGAGCGCGCTTCGGCGTGTTGCCGAACAACTGCGAAGAATTCCTCGGCGTCCTGTTCGGTGTCCCAGACCGTCGCGAGGACGAGGAGGCCCTGGCCGTTCGAACCTTCGAACAGTGAGTAGGCGTCTCCGCCCCAGCCGGTCGCGGCTATCGAAGCCGCCTGCTGCGAGAAGTCGGTCTCCAGCCAGGCCGTGATGAAGAGTTCGCCGAGCACGTCCGTACGAACATGCGACCACTCGCTGCCAAGGACCCCGCCGAGGCCAGGCATTGCTACGCTTATCGGCATCTCGCCCGCCGCGTACTTTTCAAGGTGGAGAATCTGTTCCGTCGATGCCGGCGGCGTCTCGAGGGCCTGGTTGAGTGCGCCCCAGCCGCCGGCCGACTGGAATAGCTGCACGGCGAAGTCGAGACCCTCAGCGAAGGGGAAGATGAAATTGCGTATGGCGATGTACGGCGCGAAATTGATGGCGGCGCGAAACTCATCACTCGGTTCGAGGACGGAGGCCGCCTGCTCCTCGGTCGTGAAATGCTCCGTGGCGTAGATGTACTCTCCTATGCCGGAGTCACCTTCCAAGACCGCTCGAAGCGCCTGCCTTGCGTCTTCGTTGCCCTCGGTCGCTTCGTACTTCGCCCGGATGTCGAAGTTGACGGCCTGCAGGTGGTTGACGTATTCGTTGACGTACGAACGCTCGTGGGCGAGAGTGAGGTCCTCGGAATCCAGGACGACGTATTGCTTTTCCTCGTCCAAGTTGAACCAGCCGAGGGTTCCCTCGCTGCTGAAGGTCAAGAGCGTGTCGTAGAGACTCGTCCCCGGCTCCATCAGGTCGAGGGTCTCATACAGCAGCTGGTCTCCCTCAATCTTGTCCCGCTGCCCCTCGTATACCTCTGCAATTCGTTGCCGAAACTCCTGCGAGGTGACGGTCTGCCTTTCCAAGACGGTTTCCAACGGAGCATCCAGGGTCAGACCCCGGATCATGTTTGCGCGAATCCCCGCCCTCGCCAGCTTCCTGGCGGTTATGTTGTCGATATTCGGCTCGTCCAACGGAACGGGCACGGTCGGCAGGATCGGGTTTTCCGACGTGGAGGCAGTGGGAGGGCTTGTGGGCTCGGGAGTGGACGTGGGTTCGGGGGGCGTGGTGGGTTCCGGAGAGGCAGGAGGGGGCTCCTCAGGGATGGAAGTCGGATCGCTATCGGTGGTATCTCCACCGCAGGCTGCCAGAATGAACACCGGCAATAGGAAGACCCACAACAGACGCTTCATAAGGTCAAGTATCAACGTCGCTAGCTACGGGTGTCAAGCGGGAAGCGTGCCGGTCACTGGACGCTCGCCAGTTCCAACGGCAGGTTCATCTCCGACGACCTGTACACTCCCAGTGCCGCCTGCAGCACCTTTCGGGAGAACTCGAAGTCCATCACCGGCTGCTCACCGGAGATGATGCAGTCGATGAAGTTCCTCGCCGCGCCGTTGAAGCCCTCGACCCAGTCCATCGGGACATCGAAGCCGGTCGACTCGCTGCCCCGGTGCAGGACCACCGGCGGCATGTCGAGCATCTCGCCCGTGCAGCGCGTCACCCAGATAACGCCCTTAGGTCCCACGATCTCGAAGAACTCGTCCATCGGGTAGTACCTACTTCGGAGTGGCATCTCGTCCGCCAGCGCATAGTCGATGACCCCAAGGCAGTTCCTGTCCTTGAACCGCCACATCGTGGAACTCGGCGCCTCGATGATGAAGTCGTCCGCCTTCGTCACGATGCTGTAGACGCTCTCGAAGTCACCCACCCAATACATCGCCGTAGCGTACTTGTGGACTCCGTCGTCATACAGCTTGCCGCCCGGCTGCCGGGCCGCGTCACTGCGCCACTCCATTGCGCCATCGGCAAGATTGAATTCGTTCACGGTGAGCTCGTAGCTGCCGATCACCGTGCGAATCCTCACCATGTTCGGGTCGCCAATCGCGCCGGAGTCCAGCAACTCTTTCGCCTTGACGATGGGCGGGTAGAACAGAAAGTTCTCTGATATCCGAAACAGTGTCTTCGCCTTGGCAACGGCCTCGCCTATCCGGTCCGCCTCCGCCATGGAGACGGCGATGGGCTTCTGGCACGACACGTGCTTGCCTGCCTCCAGCCCCGCGACGATCTGGTCTGCGTGGAGGTGCGTCGGCGTCAGCAGCTCCACCGCGTCGACGTTCGGATCGGCCAGTACCTCCTCATAGTCGGTGTAGATGGCCGGCGATATTCTCCACTCCGCAGCGCACTCCTCTGCGCGCTCCCGCAGGGGGTCGCAAAGGGCGACGATCTCGCACCGTTCGTCGCGCAGGTAGCCCGGCGTATTCATTCGAGAGATTGTCCCGCATCCGACGATTGCCAAACGTACGCGATCCACGTGTGCTCCTTATGGTTCCATCGACAGTTCGCCAAGCCAGCGGACACGTGATGACCGGTATCCCACCGCCCGGACGAACCGCCTGTCCGCCGTCCAGAGGTCGCACCGTTCAGCCTCTGCCAGTGCGAGGTAGAGCGGGTCGTAGGTTGCCCCCACGTCTATGGCCTGCGCTATCGACAGCGCGTCGGTGTAGAGACCGGCAGGCTCTTGAATGGATACGGCATCGTAGATCGCGTCCATCGCCTCGATCGCTGCGCCAAGACCAAGCTCTCCGCGCCGGATCTTCTGGTACAGCACGTTCGTGACCTCAGGCCGGAAGATCGGGGGCGCTATGAGCAGCTCGGCCCGCTCCGCCCAGTCACGGTATAACGACACGGCCTCCGCGCTGTCGAGTTCCTCAGCGACCCATTTCACCGCGATGTTGGCATCGACGACGACGGTCACCGCGTGTACTCGTCTGCGACGGCGTCTGATCCCGCCGAGCGCATGTCAAGCTCCCGGCTGCGGGCCTCTCTCTGGGCGCGAAGTATGTCGGTGCTGTCGCTCCCGGTCCCGGCCACACTGCCGCTCGCACGGATGGCGTTCATCCTGTTGAGTCTGTCAGCGGTCGCAACGCCGGTGTACGCCGCGCTATATGTGTCCATGACGGTATCTCCACGGAACCGGCTGTCGAGGTCGTCAACTCTCACCAGGGTAATTCTATCGTCACGCGGGTCCCTGGAGGAGCGGACGGCCCCGCTCTTGACGAGCCGGTGGATCTTCGTCCGGCTGACCTCGTAGGCCACGGACGCTTCTTTTATTGACAGGTATTTTCCTGAGTTGCCTTCCATATCGCCTCTATCCGCATAGTATATACCATCCGCGCGTTATCTACAATAGGCGCGATATGTTCATTCTGTTCGCCCTTTCGCCCCTCTCCCGCACAGCCCTAGTATTCCAGCACTCCGAAACCCCATTCAAGCGGCTTCTCCACCATCCGGCGGATCCGGGGCCTGTCGCTGTCGACGTAGCTCCGGGTGGGCCTGAGCGACCACGTGCTGTTGCCGTAGAAGTCCATAATCTGCTTCAAATGTCTTTCGGACTTAGGGTTTTCGACGAAGCTGACGCATATCTGATGCCTTCCCACTCCGCCCCCGAACGCCCCATGGATGACTCCCTCCGTGAACACCAGCACGTCTCCCGGCTCCGTCTCCAGCGCCACTGAGGGAATCTCGTCCGGTCGCATTCCGAGTACTGTGCCATCCGGATCATAGTTGCCTTCTCGGAGCACCGACAGGTGGTCGGGGTCATGCCGTCGATGCGACGCCGGAATCACGCGGAGACACCCGTCGTCCTTCGTCAGCGGGTCGAGGTAGATGGCAATCTTCACCCACCCAAGATCTTCATCATGCACGTCATCGCCGTGCCATTGGGTATCCCCGACGCGCAGGTGTCCCTCCGTCCCGTCGAGCCAGAAGTCCGGCCCCAGCAATGATTCCGGTATCTGGTGAATGCGCTCGTCGTCGATCAGGTCCCGCATGGCTGGGTGACGTTCCAGCCACGGCTGTACGGACTGGTTCTCGACGGTCTGGTACTCGTCGGTCCCCCGCAGTTCCCGCATGACGCTCAGAGAAGCCGCGCGAAGCTCGTCCATTTCGTCGTGGGACAGAAGTCCACGAAGTACGAGGAATCCCAACGCCTCATAGTGGTCGATCTGGTCTTGTGTGAGCATATCGGGCCCCTCATTCAACGGTGTCGAAGATGGCTATCTGACCCGCCTACGCTCGATAGGTTGTGCTGACATTCTTGAAATTCTCCCTGTTATCCGCTATCAAGTCGTCATTCCCGCGAAAGCGGGAATCCATTCCTCATAGAGAGTATATGTGTACCCGACTCTGGATTCCCGCCCCGTATCGTGGTACGGGGTGACGTTCTTTCGCGGGAATGACGGGAAATGTCAACACAACCTAGGTACGAGATCGCTCTATAGCCCCAATCCGTTCCTTCAGCGGCGGATGCGTGTAGTTCAGGAATACATAGAAGGGGTGCGGCCCCAAGTTCGACAGGTTGTCCTGCGAGAGCTTCTTCAGGCTGCTGGACAACTCCTCGGGTCGGGAGTACGTATCAACCGACCACCTGTCGGCCTCGTACTCGTGCTTTCGCGATACGTACTGGAGCGCCATCGACAGCACGATGTCGACCGGCGTATACAACAGGACGAAGAACAGGAGCCCTGCGTACACCGACATCTCATCCATCAGGAACGCGTCGAACAACCCCTCGCTGCTCAGGAAGATAGAGAGCAGGAAGAAGATGATCGCCGTTTGGACCACGCCCACCACCATGGACTGGATGATGTGCTTCTTCTTGTAGTGCCCTATCTCGTGCGCGAGCACCGCCACGAGCTCCGGCGCCGTGTGGTTCTCCACGAGCGTGTCGAACAGGGCGATGCGCTTGTTCTTTCCGAAACCCGTGAAGAAGGCGTTCGACTTGCTGGAACGCTTCGACCCGTCCATGACGAGGATGTTGTTGACCGTGAAGTTCACCGACTTTGCGTAGTCGAGGATCGAGTCCCTGAGCTCTCCCTCCTCCAGGGGGGTAAACTTGTTGAACAGGGGCATGATCCACGTCGGCGCGACGAACTGAATTGCCAGCGTCACAACCGTCACGGCGCCCCAGGCGTACAGCCATGCCAGGTCGCCCGCGTACTCGAAGAACGCCAGCACCGCCGCCAGCAGTGGCGCTCCAAGCACGATCGCCAGCCCCAGTGCCTTCACCCTGTCCATGACGAACGTGCCCCAAGTGGTCTTGTTGAACCCGAACTGCGCCTCGATCACAAACGTCTTGTAGATGCTGAATGGCATGGTGATCACCATGTAGGCAAGCCCAAGCAGCCCGATGTAGACCACGCCCGTCAGGATCACGTGGAGTTCCCAGCCTCGCACCAGCTCATCGAGCCAGTTGAATCCGCCGAACAGCCAGAACGTCAGCAGCAACGCCAGCTTGAATGTGCTGACTATCAGGTCGAAACCCGTGTTGACCTTCGTGTACTCCTGCGACTTGGCGTACTTTTCCGGCTCGTAGACGTCCTCCAGTCCCTCCGGCGCTTCGGGTCTGAGCGCGGAAAGGTTCAGGAGGTTGGAAACGACGCCGAGCAGGAATTCGACGACGACGGCGATGAGGATGATGACGAAGAAGACGTTCATGACACCCTTACGGTAATGCCGAATCGTCCCAACGGTCAAGAGCGGGGGCGGCGCTCCGCTCGGCCGGCTATCGAGTTTATCAGTCCGCGAAATATCCAGGCGTGGAAGGGGTAGAGCGCGTACCAATAGAGCAGGCCGGCCAGACCTCTCGGATCGAACGCCGCCGTCTGCTCCAGATGGGTCGTATTGTCCGGGGCTTCCCGGGCTTCGAACTGCAGCCATGCGTTACCTGGCAGCTTCATCTCGGCCCTCAGGCGCACCATCCGGCCGGTCTCAAGGGCTTCCACTCGCCAGAAGTCCAGGGCGTCGCCCACGCGCAGCTGGTCGGGATGACGCCGGCCCCTGCGAAGACCGGCGCCGCCCAGCATGCGGTCCAGCATCCCGCGAATGCGCCAAGCCCAGTTGGCGAAGTACCATCCTCTTGCGGCTCCTATGCCGGTGAAAACATCGAAGACCAGCCGGGGCGGGGCGCCGACTCTGCGGCGGCGGCGCTCGAAAATCAGTCCTTCGCGGGATTCCAGGCGCACCGCCTCCTCCGACGCGTTGAACGTGCCCGTGGCATCGCTCCAGGAAGTGTCTATTCGTCCCTCGTCCAGGTCCGTCATCACACTGTCGATGGCCGAGACGTAGTCCTTGGGTTCGATGTGTGGGAAGAGCGTGCGTGAGAGGCCGTTGGTCACGACGACGTTGTTGCGAAGGCCGTCGACGAGCGCAACGGCGATTCCGGCGGGAATGGGGGTCATCCAGTGGACCCAGTAGGAGGAGAGACGCGGAGTCAGGACAGGGACCGGAATCATCAGCCGCCTGAGACCTCTTGCCTTGGCATAGCCGTACATCAGTCCACGGTAGGTGGTCGTGTCGCTTCCGCCAACTTCGATGGTGCGTCCTGCGCTTTCGGGGGTGTTGAGGGCGGCAACGAGGTATTCGAGGAGGTCGTCGACGGCGATGGGCTGGATTCTGGAGTAGATCCACTTGGGGCAGATCATGACGGGCAGACGCTCAACCAGGTAGCGGATCATCTCGAAGGAGATGCTGCCCGAACCAACTATGACGGCGGCGCGGAATTCAGTTACCGGGACGCCGCCCTCACGGAGCGCCCGCCCCGATTCCTGTCTGGAACGCAGGTGTCTTGAGAGGTTGGCTTCCGGGTCTCCCAGTCCGCCAAGGTAGATGATGCGTCCGACACCCGCTTCCTTGGCCGCCTGACCGAACGAGCGGGCGGCCCGCATGTCAACTTCGTGGAATCGGTCGCCCCTGGACATGCTGTGGATCAGGTAATAGGCAGTCCCCACACCGGCCAGTGCTTCCTTCAGTGTTTGAGGGTCGAGGGCGTCTCCGACGACCACGTTGACCTGATCAAACCAGGACCGCGCGAGCACTCGTTCACGGCTGCGGACGAGGACGCGAACCCGGAGCCCCTCCTCGATGAGACGGGGGATGAGCCTTCCGCCAATGTACCCCGTGGCCCCTGTGACCAGTATGGTCCGTTGGTCGGTCACTCGGCCGCACTCCTCGCTGTAGCTGCTGCGTTGTCGTAACCGGACGTTGGGGCGACCGGCTGAAAAACTATCTCAAGACCATGCGCGTTGGCAGAGAATCGCCCTTCGGCAAGCTCGTTGCACTCGTGCGTTCTTCAGCCCCTGTGTAGAGAAGAACGTCACTGCGCATGTTGAGGTAGTTTCTATGCCGTCTGGATCGCGTACAGCCTAGCCCTTCGCATCCTCACCCGTAGGCGCATAGGGCGATTCGTCCACTCTGATATATCCGCCTCCCCGTTCCACGTCACCGTATGGCACGTGCTGTCGCCCGTGAATGGATCGCAGTCCTCGAACGTCCTGCCCGGAATCGCCGTCGCCTGCTCCGCGGTCACGCCCTGCCCGAACTTGCCCATGTGCTCCCCGGACGCGTCCGCCAGCTCGAAGCTGATCTCCCCGCCGAATCGCGTCCACGCGTTGATCGTCAGCTTCCCGCCCTCGAACGTGATGGGCACCGTCGAGAAGCTGCCCGCGTCCCGCGCCTCCAACGACACGAAGCCGTCCTTCCGCCACGTTGCGGTCGACCAGTGCCCGCCATGTGTGCCGGATGTACGTGTCACTCCGTAATGCCCCTCGTTGTGAGTATGCCACGTCGCGGAGATGGGCAGCGAGACCTCGCCGGCACGGTAGCTGACGAGACCCGACCCGGCGTAGTAGCCGCCCTCCGAAGGCGTTCCCGGCTCCCCGCCGGGCGCAATCGGCTCACGGGTTAGTCGCTCAAAGCTCACCCCGTCCCGGCCCGTGAGCATCTGGATCTCGACGATGTCGGCGTTCCTCTGGTAGAACGCCGGGAACATCAGATAGGCGTCCGCGTCAGGCCAGGGAGTGTAGGCGTTCGTGTAGATGTCCGTGTCCGGTCCGTCCAGCGCGTCAGCCTCGTAGATCGTCTCCGGCCTCGGCCACGACGTCGCGAACGTGTCCGATGCCGCGTGGGCAATCGTCCGGCGACCGTGCAGCGAGCCGCTGCCGAACTTCGTCCAGCCCCGGACGTAGGCTACGTACTGCCCGCGCCTCGGGTCGTACCCGACGACGTTGTGCGTGTCGCTGAAGTAGTTGGTTATCAGCGGCTCGTCCAGCGTCTCCCAGTGCAGGCCGTCTGGCGAGACTGCCCCGTAGAGGTTCGGCGCCTGCCTCTCCGTGGGATCGCGATAGAGCAGCTTGTAGCGGTCGTTCGGCCCGCCGTTCGGGTCCTTGAACACACTCGCGCTGTTCACCGAGCGGCCACGCGCCACGTTCAGCCCGTAGACGATATTGTTGTCCGTCGAGCCATCGAACTCCACCGTTCCGACCGAAGGCTTCGTCCACGTCACGCCGTCGCTCGATTCCGCGTAGGCCAGCATCATCGGGTACGATCCGTCGTCCCCGCCTTCCTGGGCGCGGATGCGGTAGTAGAACCGGTACACCCCCTCGTCCTCGAAGAGAACGCCGTGACTCCCGACGGTGGCCTCCCACGGCTTGTCCGCGCTCAGGAACGGCCCGTCGTCGATGCGCGGCTTGTGCGTCGAAAGCTCGATGCCCTGTGGCATCTCCCACGCTCCGGGCGACCTCCCGGCCCACGCGACCCCGTACCCCGGTTCGATGATGTTCCAGTCGACGAATACGTGCTTATCCGTCCCAAGCGGTAAACAGGCGTCAGTGGTCACTGCCATGTCAAAAGCTCCTCATCTCAACGTCTATTCGCTTCACGGAAGGCTACGGGCCTGCTCCGATGGTGTCAATAAGGTGAGGACCTGCCATTGGCGATCACGTGCAGTCTTGTTCTCCCCGCCATTCCAACCAAACGTCCAACTATCACCACATCAACCCATCGGTGATTAAGTCCTTCGCCAATCGGCCATCGCCAAGGCCATTCGAGTGTACGTTCGTGGTGAGCCTGTCGAACCACGAGTCTGGCCTTCGACAGGCTCAGGCCGAACGGGTCAGGCGGTCTTTATCGCAATACCGGAAAGGCTCTGCCCCGATCGTTCAAATCGGACTTGACGCATAAGAACATATGGTTTACTCTACTTGCACGACGGGTACTCCGCCGCTATACAACACTCCCTGAAAAGTCCCACAATGTCCCGCAATGTCCCTCGAAAACAAGGCCCACGGCCGGTTTGGGTCAGCCGATTCACCTTATTCTCATGGCTCCTGCGCGCCACTCACAACGTAATGCGCGTCGGGGCTCAGATGCGAATACCTTGAGCCAAGCAGAGGAAGACATTCGGTTTCGTTCTCCCCTCAGCGACCGGACATTTTCGAGGGACATAATTTGCTGTAAAATAACTCTTGTGACATGAGCGCTTGTATGTGAATCCACAATGACATATCTCGATACCCATCCATGGATAACCTTCACCCTGGACATGAGAGACGCTCCGGTGAGGTTCTGGACTCTGCTGGGAGACGCCTGCTCCAAGTGTGAGGTTATCGCCGGAATGCCACTCATGCCGGAAACCGCAAGGAGACTCAATCGCGTCTCTCTTGAGAGAGGAGCGCACGCGACCACGGCCATTGAAGGCAACACCTTGTCCCAAGAAGAGGTGTCGGAGTTCGCGCGCGGGCGACTTCGCCTGCCCCCCTCCAAAGAGTACCTCGGCATAGAAGTCGGCAACATACTGGGCGTATTCAACGAGATGGTTGACGGTGATCAAATCCCGCCGCTGGACGTGAATCACATCAAGTATCTCAATCGCAGGGTGCTGCAGGACCTCGAACTCGACGACGACATCGTGCCGGGTGAGATCCGCTCTCATGATGTAGTCGTTGCCCGCTATAGAGGAGCGCCCGCGAGAGATTGCGAATACCTGCTCAATCACCTCTTCCAATGGCTCGACGGCATGAGCTCCGAGGTGGGACACTCGAATCTTGCCCTACCCGTTTTGAAAGCCATCCTCGCCCATCTGTACCTGCTCTGGATACACCCCTTTGGCGATGGCAACGGACGAGTCGCACGACTGGTCGAGTACCAAATACTTCTGAGCGCCGGAGTGCCCAACCCCGCCAGCCACCTTCTGAGCAACCACTATAACGAGACTCGTTCCGAATACTACCGCAGGTTGGACAGGGCCAGCAGAGAAAACAACGGAGTGATGGGTTTTCTCGTCTATGCGCTTCAGGGCTTTGTGGATGGCCTAACTGAGCAGGTTGAGGCCATCGGAGACCAGATTAGGAAAGATATGTGGACCAACTCTATCCATACGAAATTCCGCGACCGCTCCGGACCCGCCGACACCAGGAGGAGGCACCTGGTGTTAGATCTGTCCGAACGTGACGGCCCCGTCCGGCGACGAGACATCCGTCTTCTCTCGCCCAGGCTGGCTGAAGCCTACTCCGGCAAGACGGATAAGACAATCACTCGAGATCTCAACGCACTAAGCGAGATGGGCCTGATAACTAGGACGAAACAGAGTATTTCCGCCAACAAGGAGATAATGAGAGCATTCTCCGGCTAGGGCTATGAAGTTTCGGATGCTTCAGGGGCATAGATGTTCTGCCATCCAACCAAGTGTTTCCATGCCGAGACGGTTACTCTGCGAACCCGTCGCAGTACTAAGTTGTGTAGACATTCTTGATATTCTCATTCTTATCCGCGATCAAGTCGTCATTCCCGCGAACGCGGGAATCCAGAGTCGGGTGCACAAATACTCTCTGTGAGGAATAGATTCCCGCTTTCGCGGGAATGACGGGAAACGTCAACACAACCTACTGTCCGTTCACACCGTGACCGTGCTATAATTCCTATCTGTGCATTTTGTATAGAGTCCCATTGCGGCAGGAGATGACGTGGTAGCGCAGCAGCGAGTCAGAGATTACGAAGTTGTGATAATCCTCAGTCCCGAGGCGACCGAGGAAGAGCTCACGGGAATCCTCGACCGGGTAGACGGTTGGATCACGGAGCGGGGCGGCGAGATCAAGGAGCGGGATGTCTGGGGCCTCAAGCGCTTCGCCTATCCCATCAAGAAGTTCATGGAGGGGAACTACTCCCTCACGACTTTCAAGCTCGACGTGGGCATGGCCCAGAACCTCGACAGGTACCTCAAGTCCTCCGAGGACATCCTGCGGGCGCTCGTCGTCAGGCTGTAGGGGGCAAGACCAACCATGACAATGAACAAGATCATCATCATCGGCAACGTCGGCGGCGACCCGGAGATGCGGTATACCCCGAGCGGGAACCCCGTCACATCGTTCTCCGTCGCCACAACCCATAGGTATACGACGCAGGGGGAACAGCGTGAAGAGACGCAGTGGTTCCGCGTGTCCGCGTGGAACCGTCTCGCCGAGACCTGCAACCAGTACGTCGTCAAAGGCATGAAGGTATATGTCGACGGCAGATTGAACGTCCGAGAGTACGTCGGCCAGGATGGTCAGACCCGTACAAGCGTTGACGTAAACGCCTTCGATGTTCGATTCCTCAACCGCCCCGGCGATGGCGGACCCGGACAGGGCGGCGACGTGGGCGGTGGCGGCGGTGGATACGCCCCCGGCCCGCCTCCGGACGGCGTCGAAGACCTGCCCTGGTAAATAATCAACGACCATCAGGATGAGACGAGGGAGACGACTCACGTGACAACCCAACCTCCAGCACCCAGCACTCCGCCGGGACCCCCTTCGGGCCCGCCGCAGGACAGGCCTTCAGGGCCTCCGCAATCCGGCCCACGCCCACCCTACCAGGGGGGAGGACGCCCACCCTATCAGGGAGGACGTCCAGGTGGCGGCCCGCCGCGTCGGCCCCGTGGAAGGTATTTCCCCCGCCGACGGCGGATATGCCCCTGCGCCGAGGGACAGAAGATCGACTACAAGGACATCGACTTCCTCCGACGGTTCCTCACCGACCAGGCGAAGGTGGAGTCCCGCCGCAAGACGGGCATGTGCGCGAAGTGCCAGAGGCCGCTCGCCCGCGCCATCAAGCGCGCGCGCTACCTCGCCATGCTCCCCTATACGAGGCACCACAGGGCCGGCCGAGCGCGTTCCTTCAGCTAGTGCGTATCCGTCGGGCGATCATGTCCGACGCGCCCGCAATCGCCCGCGTCCAAGTCGAGACTTGGCGTTCCGCCTACGTGGGAATCGTTCCGGACGAACACCTCGCAACTTTAGACCTTGTGGAGCGTGAGCGCGTCTGGCGTATGCTCATCGCCGATGAGACCCAGATTACCTACGTCGCCGAGCACAGTGGAGACGGAGTCGTCGGGTTTGTAAACGGCGGTCGCGCTCGGGACGACACTAACCACACCGGCGAACTGTACGGGATCTATTTGCTGGAGTCCTATCAACGGCAGGGCATAGGCCATAGACTGGTAGGTCAATTCTGCGCGTGGCTCTTGTCGCAAGGCCATGCGACCATGTACATGTGGGTCTTTGAAGATAACCCGTATCGAAGATTCTACGAGTCCCTCGGCGGCACCGAATTCAGGCGCCAGACCATGACCGTCCGCGATTGCGATCTCGGCGTAGTCGCCTACGGCTGGGACGACATCTCACCCCTGGCCACGCCTTCGCCCTAGCAGACGAGTACCTTACCGTCATACCGGCGTATGCCGGTATCCAGCAGGGGCGGGGCGTGCTTCCCGCCCAACGGGTCGCCATCCGCATCCGAACCACCCCAGACCTCGTGAGAACACCAGATACCCAGCCACCGTCATACCGGCGTAGGCGGGAATTCAGTCCCCTCTCCCGTTCGTGGGAGAGGGCTAGGGTGAGGGTTATTCCCTCTCACCAACTCTGAACACTCACCCCATTGGGTACCCCGACCATCGGTATGAACCAGGCCGTTCTGCTATCTTTATATGCAAAGAATTCGTTTTCCCTAATAGACCCTCCAAATAGACCCTCCAAATCCCCCACCCCGAGCGAGCAGCTATGCACATCCCATTCCTCTCACGAACTACCTGGGCCGTCGCCGTCGCGACGTTGCTGGCCTTTGCCGTCGCCTGCGGATCGAGCGCGGGCCCGCCTGAACTCCCGACGGAGGACGAACTCTCACCCCCTCCCCCCGCGCAGCCTGCCCCACAGCAGACCGCGAATACCCCCACGCCGCGCCCTACCCCCGTCGCCGAGTCAAGCTCCGAAGAGCCGACCGCCGTTCCCACGCCTTTGAGCGACAGGGAGTACGACTCTGTCCTCCCGATGTCCAAGATATTCCAGGGCATCAGCAGCACCGTGTTCAATGACCTCTCCCCGAATCCCGGACTGGCCATCGACGGGATGCAGTCGGCCCGTCACCAGGGGGACAAGTCCATGGTGCCCGTCATCGTGACGCTCATGAGATACGTCAACCGCCTGGAAGTGTTGGAGGAGGCGCTTCTCACGCTCAAGGAGCTCACAGGACAGGACTTCGGCGGGGAATGGCACTCATGGTTCGAGTGGGTCGGCGCAAATCTGGACGAGTACCGTCCTCCCGACGGCTACCCGCAGCTCAAGCGCCGCTTCCTCGCAGGCATCCATCCCGGATTCGAGCAGCTCCTGCAGGGCTACGAGGATACCTCGCGCATCGAGCCGTTCGAGATCGAGTGGGGCGGCGTCGCGCCCGACGGCATACCACCATTGGAGTTCCCTCCCAGCATTCCCGCCGAAGAGGCCGACTACCTCGAAAGTCACGAGCGTGTCTTCGGCGTGTCGATCAACGGGGAGCACCGCGCATATCCCCTCCGCATCATGAACCCGCACGAGATGGCGAACGACGTCCTCGGCGGCGAGCCGATCTCCCTTGCATACTGCACGCTCTGCGGCGCAGGCATCGCGTACAGCGGCAAGTTCAACGATATCGAGACCACATTCGGAACGTCGGGGTTCCTCTATCGCAGCAACAAGATCATGTACGACCGCGAGACCCTTTCACTGTGGAACCAGGAACTGGGACAGCCGGTCATAGGTGAACTGGCCGACAGCGGCATACAACTGGACTTCTTCCCGACCCTGCTCACGACGTGGGGCGAGTGGAAGAACACGCATCCCGACACCACGGTGCTCTCCCTCAACACCGGCGTCTACCAGCCGGGAAGGTACTTCCCCGAGGACAATCCCAACGCCACGTACTATCAGTACTTCAACACTCCCGAGACGATGTTCCCCGTATGGATCCGGGACGACAGCCTGGAGGCCAAGGACGTGGTTCTCGGCGTGAGGATCGGCGAGGCTACGAAGGCCTATCCCGTCACCGCGCTGCAGACCGACCGGGTCGTCAACGACGTGCTGGGCGAGACGAACATCGTCGTCCTCGCCTCCGAGCTATCCCAGGCCGCCACTGCATACGAGCGCGGCGACCAGGAGTTCTCGCGCCTTCAGGACGACACCTCGACCGGCATTCCCATGAAGGTCGTGGACCAGAGCGGCCAAGAGTGGAACGTCACGGAAGAGGCATTGGTGAACGCGGCAGACTCGTCCCAGACGCTGGCCCGCATCCCCACTCACTCATCGTTCTGGTTCGGCTGGTTCGCCTTCTACCCCAACACCGAGCTCTACGAGAGCGAGGGGTAGAAAACGCAGCTACATCCCTCGTAACAATGCCACGAGTCCGTCATACCGGCGGAGGCCGGTATCCAGTCGGGGCCGCGAGTGGCGACCCTAGCGACCCACGTAGAGGGGAGCACTAAAGCGACCAAGCTGTGATTCCTCGGGGATCGAGCAGCGAAGGCCTCTTTGCTCGTGTCATTTCCTCAAAGGTCGGCTGCCACACGTCGATAGTCCCGCAATAAGATAACCGCGATTGGACCAAACCTGCCAAGACCTCTTGGCTAGTTAAGCAGTTTGCTCAACTGTACTTTCAATGACATCGGACAACCACGCGTTTAGGCTCTTTCCCTGCACTTTCGCGGCTGTGGTCGCTGCCCGGTGAAGTTCAGGTCGTACTCGAAGAGCGATCTTCCCAGAGTAGGGCCTGTCCGGCTCTTCGCCCCTCTCAGCGCACATAGCCAGGTAATCGTCAACGGAAACCTCGAACTCCTTCTTCAGCTGTTCAAAGGAGGTCGCTTCAAAGAAGATGACATCGCGGGTGTTGACCACCCGCCCATATAGAGCTCCGGTATCGTAGTCGATATCCACTTTCGCCTGATATCCCTTGTAGGTCAACATGGCTCTATCCCTGCCTCTCTGAATAAGTCTCTCATCGCTTCGACCAGGCCTTTGCTGGCTTCAGTTCGAGGATGTGGGCGGTGAGCGTGAGCACGAATACCCTTCAATCTGATGGCAACTCTAGAACCAGCCCGCTCTTCGATTTCTGCGCCACAGGCAAGGAGCAGCGACTCTATATCAGTCCATCGTACTCCCGCATGGGTGGGGTGCTGGAAGATTAGTGAGAGGGTTCTACGGTGTTTGTTTCTCACAAGGACATGATAGCAATCGATGATAGCATTATCAAGGGAACTGACGCAAAGAGCGGTGTTTGGGGTACGACTGCACAGTCCTTCTTTAAGAGGCCATGCACAACGGTAGTTTCACATCCCTACCGTCTAGGGTCGTGGGCGAGGCAGGCGAGTTCGGTTGTGTAGAGGGGGCTGGGGTCGTGCGTTTCGCGGTCTTGAGAAGGGAACCTTATGCGGCTTCAATGCGTAGCCTTAGATTCAAAGCCCGGAGAATTTTGAGCACAGTGCTAAAGGAAGGGTTGCCACTTTCGGATAGCGCCTTGTATAAGTTGCTCCGATTCAACCCGGCGTCGCGGGCCAGCCCGCTCATGCTCTGCGCGCGGGCGATATCGTTCAGGGCTGCCAAGATAACGCTTCCGTCCCCTGGGTCCTCGTCCACACAGGCTTCGAGATACATGGCGGCGTCTTCCGGGTGGTGTGCCAACTCCTCGGCGGCGTCCCAACGGTCGAATGTCTCATTCATTGCTTTGCACCCGCCCTCAGCCCCCATACGCCACGTACACATCCACCGACTTGACGATCAGCGGGACGCCGATGCGTTCGTCGCGGTTGAGGAGGACTACCTTGACCGCGTGACTGCCCTTCGCGGCCTGGGCGGGTGTCAGGTCCCACGTGAGCCACTTGTTCTCCGATACGTCCGTCGGATCTCCGCTGAGCGCTGCGGCATCTTGGATATCAGGCTCGCCGAGCACGGCACCGTCCAGGCTCACCTCCACCTCGTCGTCGGGCGCCCAGTGCTCGAACTCGATCATCAACCTGATCACGTCTATGTCGTCGGCCTGCGCCCCAACGTCGTCGTAGACGGGCACGTCAATCGTCGGGCCCTCGTGGGTGAGCGACCTGAAGAGGACGACGGCGGTCTGCCCGTAGATGCGGTCGTTGACGGCGTTCGGCGCTATGCCTTCGAGGTACGTCGGGCCTCTGTGGAGAGCGGTGTAGAGCTTGTTCCTGCCTGCCAGCGTGTCGAGTGATCCGATGGTGTCGAGCAGACCTCCCCACGCCTCCTTGCCGGGGAACCAGTTGAACGTGTACATCCCGTCCGCGCCCTGGTCGTAGTATCCGGTCGCAACGGCGCGAAGCCAGGCGTCGCGCCACTCGTCATGCGAAATGAGCCGCTCGGCCTGCTGGCGGTAGATGCTGTCGAAACCGCCGTAGAGCCGGATGTGCGTATCCCGCGTCAGAGTCTTGAATTCGGCGACCTCCATCCCCGGGTCGGTGGCCGACCCACCCGCTCCGATGATGATGTCGGTAAGGTCCTCCTCGATCCAGCGCTCCACGTCATAGCCGATGTTGCGGCACGATTCGAGCGTCGTCGCCACCCGCGAAGCCACGTAGAAGGGGCGGCCTCTCTGCGCCGCGATGTCGTCGGTCATCCGGCGGATCGCCCGCTGGAAGTCGGTCAGGGCATAACGCAGCCGGTAGCCGTAGTTCTCCGGCACGTGAAACGGGTGCCTCTGCCAGTCGAGCTCGACGCCGTCCCAGTCGGCCTGCAAGCATGCCTCCTGGATGTACGACAGCTTCTGCTCCTTCATTTCGGGTATGGCCATGTTCCAGGAACCGATGCCCCGCTGCTCCGGCACGTCGCCCACGTCCAACAGCCATTCGGGGTGGTCCTGCCGTAGCTTCGTACCGCGATTCAGACGCTTGAAGTCCTCCGGGCGAGTCCCATAGAAGTGGTTGTCGTTCATCCGAATGGAGACATAGACGTCCATCCCCAGCTCACGCCCACGGTCGACCATCGCCTGAAAGGGGTTCTCTACCCGCTCGAACATGCTCCGCACGCCTTCCGAGTGGCGCATCGCCCGCATCGACTTGTAGACGCGCCCTTCCCCATCGCCGAGCCGCTCGTGTACCTCCGAGGGCCACTCGGCCTCATGGGAGCCGATGCTCCAGAACATGGCGTCGACCTGCGTCCCCTCCAGCGGCCCGTAGATCTGGCGCATGAGCTGATCGATCGACTGCGGGTGCTCGTCGTAGTCCATGGGCGCGCCGTCCCAGTTGAAGATGATCCGGTACTGCGGCGTTGCCTGTCTCATCCGTCCTCCTTGATATGTCCACTCATAAGCTCTTCGTACCTCTCCACGCCGAAGACCTCCTTGCGGTTGATCCAGCGGTACGGCAGAGGCTCGACGCGGAGACTGCGGTCTTCGATAGGGAGCTGCACGGGAGCATGGCATCGCCGGTGGGACTCTCGGAGCGCGATTATGATTTCGAGCACCTTCGCCATATTCTCCCCGCTGCATTTGGGCGGCACGCCGAGCTCCAGGCAGTCGACAATGGCCTGTATGCTGGCCTTCATGCGGTTTCCGGGGTATCGCCAGCCCCGCTCATCGTACAGAGTCTCGTTCAGCCCGGCCTCGGGAATCGCGTCAGGGTTTTCCACAAGGTCATCGAGTTGTGCCGTCTCGCCCTTCATGTCCCCGAGCTTCCACACACGAAACTTGTTGAAGTCGCTGAACATCACGCCCTTCTCGGTCACGATCTCGATGCCCCGCCTCGACTCCGCCCGCATGTTGATGAAGCACTCGACGCCGTTCTCGAACCGGATGCAGCCGCCCATAGCCTGGTCGACGTCGTCGAACGGGTTGCCACGCACCCATCCAACTGCCCACTCCACGTCGGCGTCGTCCGCGAACAGCCGCGCAACGCTCAGGTCCTGGCAGTTCGCGCCCCAGATCTCGCCGCGACCGTCTCCCACACCGAGGTAGATGTTTATCGACCTGACCGGCCCCAGTTCGCCGGAGTCGACCATCTCCTTGACCTGCCAGAACCCGGGGAGATTTCGCATGGCGTCGGCCGCAGCCCAGTGGACGCCCCGCGACGATGTCTCGGCGACCATGCGGTCTGCATCCTCCAGGCTGGCGCAGATCGGCTTCTCGCAAAAGACGGCGGGGATGCCCGCCCGCGCAGCAGCGATCACGGCATCAGGGTTCGGACGCGCGGGCAGAATCGGCGCCGCGATATCGAGACTCTCCCACGAGAACATCTCCTCGTAGGACGAGTAGGTGGACGTTACTCCAAACCGCCGCGAGAAACGTACGAGGTTCTGCGGATCGGAGTCCGCAACGGCCACGATCTCCGTCCGCGGGTTGAGCATGTACCCGATGGCATGGTTCGTCCCCATGATTCCGGTGCCGATCAGCCCCACGCGGTATGGGCGGCCATCGATGCTGCCTTCACTCACGTCGAGTGTCGTGGATGCTGTCATCACGCTCCCCTCAGCCGACCGACATGCCCAGCGCCTCGACCTTATAGACGCCACGTTCGGCCGTCAAGTGCGGGCATGGGCGGGGCCAGGCAACACCCGGCCTACTTGAAGAGTCGTTCCGCCAGCCAGGAAGTCATGAACTCAAGGTATCCCTCCGCGTAGTCGTCGCCGACTCTAACCCCATGATTAGCCTTCGGGAAGACCTTGATCGTATAGTCCGCGTTCCCTGCCTCTTCCAGCGCCGCTTCGAATACCTCCACGCTCTTGGCTACCGGGACGCTCGCGTCACATTCGCCGTAGATTGACAGTACCGGACACGTGACCTTCGTCAAGACCGCATACGGATCATGCTTTGCGGCTTCCGAACGCTCAGGACGCCAGGCGTCGATATCGATCACGTCTCGAATGTCCTGGTATTCGGCCTCCGGTATCCCGACGTATAGAGGCAGCCCCGTACGCTTGATCCTTTCGACTTGGGCATCGAGTTCTTCCCATCCTTCGCCGGAAACAGCGATCTCATGCAGGAGGTCTTGGAGATAAGCCCTGTCCTTCAGGGTCTCGCTGATTGCCTCCTCGGTGAACCCGTCGGCACGCATCAGGTTGGGAATGGCGTATTGCATCTGGCTTTCGCCATCTACGCCAGGTCCCCCGACGCAGATCACAAACGCGGTCCCGTCCGAACGAGAGGCGGCCAGTGGGGCCAGCCATCCGCCCTGGCTGAACCCCCAAAAAACCCAATACGCGATGAATCGATATCCGGCCGCTCCCTCAGGAAAGATTGTCCGGCTATAGCGTCGTCGGCAAGGTCTACAAAGCTGGATATGAGATCGTCCGGGAATTCGCCCGTCGAGTCCCCCACGCCTCTCTTGTCGTACACGAGTCCGGCTATTCCATGGGACGCAAAAGTGTCGGCGAAGAACCTCGTATGTTCCCTTGTATTCCGACCTGCGCCGTGGATAAACACCACCGCCGGATGTGGGTCGCCGGTTCCAGGCAAGACGAGAGTCCCGGCTAGCGTCACGTCGCCGTTCGAGAATCGAACATCAACCTCGCGGTCGCCGTCATTTGTCATCTATCGCCCCCGACTTGACAGAATAGAGAACCTTGAATCAAGGGGTCTCGATCCACGCCTTCCCGTCCGGGGGTGAGGCTTGGCCGAACCAGTCCTCCCCCCAGCAGACCACTTCACCTTCCTCTCGCAGCCCGCAGGCGTGCGTAGGGGACGCGCTGATGGACGTGAACCGTTCCCCTTGGGGCGGAGATGAAAGTCCAGAATCAACGTACTTGGTCCAGCATACCGGGGTGCCGTCCATTCGGAGCCCACAGTGAGGACCGTCGGTACTCAGCGATGCAAAACGCTCACCTTCCGGGGGCGATTCCGGTATAGGCTCCGGGCTCCACTCAGAATGGCAACCTGTACCTGTGCATATCGTGTTGCCACCGTCGCCCCAGCACACGGCCACGCCGTCTTCCCGCAATCCGCAAGAGTGCTCTGGTCCGGCGCTAACGGCGACAAAACGCTCATCTACTGGCGCTGCGGTGCTGTGGTTTTGGCTATAGCCCCAGCACAGTGCAGCGCCGTCTGAACGTAAGGCGCATGTATGGCCGGTTCCGCTGCTGATGGCCGTGAACTTTTCGCCGGGTGGAGGAGAAGCTTGCCCATGCTCGTTGCCGCCCCAACATGTTGGAGTGCCATCTTCGTGTAGTGCACAAGTGAAATTCCAACCTACGCTGATTGCCTTGAACCTGTGGTTTGCCGGAGGTGTCTGGTCATAGTACCCAAAAATTACTGAAATGGTGCGAATGACGGTAGTGTCTCCGTCTCGGACACTCGTCGTCGCCGATGGAATACGCTGTCCATCGCGCGTGCAGTATATGCCGCCGTCTTCTTTGGGTTGGCAGGTATGTTTGCCTTCCTGTACAAAGTCCCAACACACGGGCGTGCCGTCCCCACGGAGTGCGCAGGCGTGTCCCCCTCTGCTAATCGACACGAAATCACCCGGTGGCGTGTCGGCGCCGTCCCCTTCAACACTTCTCCTTCCCCAGCACAAAGGGGTTCCGTCAGTAAGGAGACCGCAAGTCTGAAGCCTATTTACGCTAATGGCTTTGAATCGAAGGGGTGGTGGGGGAGTCGACTGCCCTGTGACTGTAAGTTCGAATGATCCTGGCATGGCGCGATTGTCGGTAATCGCCCCCACGATGTATTTCCCTGGTGGCAGGAGAACGTGAGCCCAACTCCACGTCTCCCCCTCTTTACAGTACGGTTCACCCACGAGGAAACCGGTTGAACTCAGCTCCACCTCCGTTTGTCCGGTGGTGTCGACATTCAGCAATTTGAAGGACGTTTCGTCCGATGAATTCAAATCGAAACGTACTAACGTCCAGTCTTTGAGCTCAAAACCGTAGGAGCGGACATAGCCATCTTCAATGCTCCCTTGCTGGCATTCTCTAGCCCAATGCCCGTGCAGGCGGATAAACCCTTCGAGAATGCCCAACTGTTCGAGTTCGCAATTCTCCACCAAGTGGGAGTTTTGCCTTATCTCGTCGGGGAAGGAGAAGTCGATGCCGTACCGGCCGTCCCGGGCTTCGACGACGTAAGCGCCACAGGCCTCATCGTTGAGCGTCCAATTCATGCTGTATTCTGATATCGAATAGGTCTCCTTATCGATGACTATAGCAATATCCACCCTCTCGGCGCCTGAACCGTTAGCCGCGCCGTCCATTTCCAACCCGATCCGAAGAGTGGCCCATCTATCAGCGTTGTGGGAAATCTCGAAATTCGACCAGTTGGCGTACTTCAGTATGGTTTCGAGCATGTAGTGGGGATCCGACAGGTCTCCACGCCAACCCGGCACGGTATTCGAGAATGTGTCGACATCGACCTGTTCCCATCCGGTCTGCATCCTGCGCCAGTATTCGGATTCATCGAATTGCGCTCGGAGTCCATATGCCTGATTTTCACCGTTGCCAATTCTGGACCATCCGAAGTACGGACTAGCGCTGGTGAGGTTTCCCACCTCATAGTCGGACCAGGGGAATTCTGTGGAACAGTCGGGTAATGAAGACCGGATGTTGAAACCTGCCGTAGTCGCTTCCCTGAGTGCGGTGTACGCGTTCGACAGGAGCGTCCATGCTTCTATCTGCGAATGTACCGAGTGAGCGTCCAAGAGCTGGTCTTCAAAGACCAGCAGCCCTTCGATTTCTTTCATTCTCATTCCGGGCTTCACCAGCTCGTGCGAATGCAAGCGCAGCAACGCCTCGTCTATGGGATTCAACTTCGCGCTTTCGTGGGCTTCCGAGTTCATTACGCTCAGCACTTCAGTGCGATGTCTCATTGCACTGAGGGAGTGTATAACCTCATGGATCATCGCGTGCCTTAGTTGCTTCCTCTTATTGGCATCGAGATCGCCGAATTCCGTTCCTTGTTGAGGCCACAAGTTATAGACGACGATTCGACTCCAGACCACTTCGCCGTTATGTATGTTGTATTCGGCGCAGCCAAATGCCTCTGTGAAGCATGCCACTCTTTTTGATACGGCTTCCCGAACCGTTATACCGACATATGCCCTGATATCGACGACCTGATCGGGATCGACCACCTCAAATTGAAGGTCTAATGTGGAAGCCACATACTGAAGTGCATCTTTGAATTCCGCGACAAATCCCTGACCGCCGCTGGCGGAGACTCGCAAAGGCGACTCCTGGTCCCACTTCTGAATACGTTCGGTAGACCATCCCGCACAGCCAATACCCTCGTCTTCTTCCCAGAACGTGCCTACTTTGGAAGTGTCGCTGAAGCACTCCCAGACGTCACGGTTAACGCCGACGATGCGTTCCGGGACCTCGATGTTGAGGGTTTCAGACTTCGCTCGGTCGTAGAATATATCGAAGGATACGTCCCCCATCGGAACCCGAAACGAAAGTGTTGTGTCAGTGGGTCCAAAACCATTCGTGAGCGAGACCGTCGTCGCCAGTCCGCAGCCACTCATAACCTCGTCGCCATGGCGACATGTGACGGCTATGGGCTGAGTCCTCTCGGCTCGAAGGTTGCCTTCATTTCTCAGAGATACGAGGATATCGACGTTTGCGGAGCCGTCCGACCAGTAGCCGCCCAGGGTTGCTGTGGCGTCAATCGCAAGCTGCACTGAAGGAGCGGGCGTGCTGGTGGGCGTGGCAGTGGCCGTCGCTCTCACGGGACTCGGGGTGGGTGTGGTGGTAGGGGTGGGAGTTAGAGGTGGAGTTGTCGCCGGGACGACCGCGGTGGCCGTTGGTTCAGCCGTAGGAGTGTTGGTCGCAGTGGCCGTCGCTCTCACGGGACTCGGGGTGGGTGTGGCGGTAGGGGTGGGAGTTTGAGTTGGAGTTGTCGCCGGGACGACCGCAGTGGCCGTTGGTTCAGCCGTAGGGGTGTTGGTCGCAGTTGGCGTTGGCGAGTGAACCGGGATTGAAGCCCTGGCAGGCAGGGAGGCTCGTGTAGATGTCGAAGTGGCCGTTGGCACAGGCTGCGGACTTGGAGCCCTGGTCGGGGTAACCTGAGGTTCCGGCGTTTCAATCTTGTCGGCTAATCGCGCAGTGGTCTCTGCCGGCAAAGCAGTTTGGGGCGGGTCCCGTTCCCAGCCACACGCCGCTAGAGATGCGGCAGCAATGATCCAGACCATGCCAATCCACATGATGCTCTGGAAACTACCCGGCATTCCAAAGGAGGCAGTCACCGATTGGACCTCCAATTCACTGCTGGCATAGGTATGGAAATTGCCTTGTGGCAGTCTACCATAACGTCACCTGTTTGGGCACGAACGGCGGCGGAAATTCAGCGTCGACGTCCACCGCCCATGGGTTGTTTCAGGGGCTGCCCTCGACCTGTACCGTGACGATATCCACGCCGTGGAACTTCTGGTGGCGCACGGCAGAGGAGTGGTATCGCAACAGCCGGAGCGAAAGATCGTCTGCCGTTGGCATGGAGGCTTCGTCGGTCAGATACGCAAGCAGGTCGTCGACGTTCTCCTGTCGTGTGGTTGTGACGAACTCCAGTTCAACCGTCGTCCCCTGCGGCCTTGCGTTGATAATCAGGCGCGGATGCTCGGAGCCGTCAGACTCGTCCTCCCGCGCCTGAAGGCTGGCGAGCGTTTCTTCGCCCGCGGCCCGCAGTCGCAACGATGAGGCCTCGTCCCATGCCAGGCTTGTTGCCAGTTGGGCAAGAAACTGATCGATCGCGGGGAATGAGTCCATGTCCAGCGTTACCTCGAGGCGTGAGCGGCGTGTGCTGATCGCCTCGAGGAGCAGCGTCATTCCGATCGCAACGACGGCGCCGATCGTGACCCCATTGCCGAGCAGCGCGCCCAGTTCATCGCCAAAGACGTCACCGACGATGGGGTGATTATGGAGTCCCAGGCCCAACGCGCTGGCGAGCGCGACCACCAGCACGCGTCTGGGGTCGAGCCCGTCGCGCAGAATCGTCTGCCAGCCGCTGACGAAGAGCATGCCCATGGCGAACATCAGGTATGCGCCCAACACGGGTCCGGGAATCGTCAGCAGGAGGGCGGCAAGTTTCGAGAAGAATGCCAGCCCTACCGTGACGATCGCCACGCCGATGCCAACCTGGCGGGCTGCGACGCCTGTGAGGTTGATCAGCGAGAGACTGAACGAGGAATATGACATCGGAGGCAGCGTGCCTGCGATGCCGGCGAACAACATGCCAATGCCGTTGACGCTCACCATGCCCTGGATCTTGCGGAAATCGATAGCCCGCAACCTCCTCCTGGAACCCTGCTGGATCGCAACGCCGTCGCTGATGGTCTTGATCCCGATCACCAGGGTGAGGATCGCGAACGAGGGCAGGAGCGCCCAGAACTCCCTGCCGGGCGTGAGATCGAAGCTCAGATCCGGCAGTTCAGGGATGCCGAACCAGCCCGCGCTGGCGATTCTGTCCGCGTCGATCACGCCGAACAAAGCGGCAGCCACGCATCCGGCCAGGATGCTGATGAACGGCCCTACGATACGCCAGCGTCCCTTGGCGGCCAGGGTAACGATCACAGAGACCAGGAGCGTTGTTCCGGCGATCACCGGACCGGAGACCGGCGTCGCGCCGTCGGGCAGGTCCTGAACGCTGTCGAAGGCGATTGGCAGCACACTGACTGCAATCAGCATGGTCACCGTCCCGGTGACGACCGGCGTGAAGATGCGGCGGAGTGTTGGCAGCCACCACGCGAGGGCGACCTGGACCACGCAGCAGACTACCAGAAGGCTCATGAACGTGGATGGTCCGGCGGCGGAGATCGTTGCCACCATGATCCCGATGAACAGCGCCGCGGGACAGGTGAGTACAATATGGCCTGCGCCGAACCGCCATAGCTGGAACGCCTGCAGCGCCGTGATCGCCGCGCTGATCAGGAGTGCGGCGAAGACGCTCCAGGTCAGGTAGGTGTCATCGAGCCCGGAAGAGCGAATCGCGATGGCCACGTTCAGCACCGTCGGCGCGAGCACGAGCGCGGCCCCCTGAAATCCGACCAGCAATGTGGTTGACGGCGAACAGGTCTCCTCAGGCTCGAATCGGATCGGTTGGTCGGCGCTCCCAGCAGTCAATTGATTGGACAATCTCCCACTATTCCGGGCTGACTCTCCGATGACCTTACCACACGCACAGCAGGGCTGTTACTTCTTGATCCGACTTCCCCAGGGCAATCGCATTTAGAGTTGATAGTAACACCAGCAATCGTCACTCCGGCGAAGGCCGGAGTCCACAGGGGTAGGGGCGTTCGGCCTCATCAACTCTGAACAAATACGATAGTTGCTATTGCGACTGCCAGTAGGTGTCGGGGAGCAGCTCTTCTACGTCCTCGTAGGGGACCAGGTCGTGGAGCTTGTTGAGGTCGAAATAGCGTGCGCGAAGGAATTCCCTGCCGTCGGGAGCGGTATGGATGTAGGTTTCGAGCGTGTACGTCTGGTCGTAGGTGACTGTCATTGAGCCGAAGGTAGGGTCTTCGACCTTCCAGATATATCCGTCCGGGACTTGCTGCATTTCGCCGCGTGGCAAGGTGGAGAACATCATGCCGAAAAACCAGAGGCTGAGAATGTCCTCCAGCGGCCCGGAATCGACGGCGGAGGAATTTTCAGGGAGGAAGTACCACTTGTTCGCATCGAGGTCGTGGAGGAACATGTCCAAGGTGGAGGGGCGGCCGACGATTTCGATGGAGCGTTCGACCGGCTTGGTCATATCTATTCTCGTAAAGAACTGGGATCCGTTGTCGTCTACTCTCCCTGTCACCCATCCGTTGACGGTGGCCGCGACGGGATAGTCGCTCTCGGTGAGCTCATTGGGCATGTCGAAGGAAGCCTCGTACGAGATGCTGATGAAGTTTTCGAGGAAGGCTTCGGTTCTCGCCTCGTCCTCCGGGGATGAGGCAATCGTGGGAATCGGGACCGGAGTCTCCGTGGGAGTTGGTGAGGGAATCGGAACGGGGGTGGCCGTCGGCGTTACGAACGGGTCGGGCGTGGCGGTGGGCGTCGGTGTCGGAAAGGGAATGTTGGACGCGGCGACGGCGCCTGAGACGGGTGTTGGGGTGGCTATGTTGGATACGGCGATGGAACCTGGGGCTCGCCCGGGGATAGCTGTGGCGGTTGGGGTCGGGGACGGCAATGTGCGGAGGACAGGGGTACCGTCAGTCTCTTGGGGGCCGTCTTGGCTGGAGGAGCAAGCGAACGAGCCTGCGATCAAGACAAGCAGAATGGAAATGGGCGTGTATTTTCTCAAGGGTTCTTGCCTCTAAGCATTGGCGGCATGTTGGAAGTGTAGCATAGGGCCGGATGAGATTAAGGGTTTGGTCTTGATGTAGTGGTTGTCCTTGCGTTGTTGATGGTGGTGGCGGCTGTCGCCGGTGGGCAATGGACGTTTCTTTCGCGGGAATGACGGCGTGGGAATATTGCGGCCTATTTTCGTGCCATTGACAGAAGTTGGAGTTATGCAAGGGTCGGTATGACGGAGGCTCCGAATGTCGGGTGCTCTCACTGACTCTGAACAGTTGCCAAAATCCCACTCCGCGGTCTCGGCGGCGTCTGTGACGAAACTCCGGCCGGAATTCGCCTCCGATATGTGATAGGCTACCGCAACGGGAGACATTCACCTCATGGATGAGCCGGAACACCAAATAGAGGTAGACGGCGTTTGGAAGGTCTTTGGCAACGACCCTGAGCGCGCGCTGAGTTCGAAGTACGACCCGAAGAGTCGCGCTGAGATCCAAGAGGAACTGGGTCTCGTCGTTGGGTTGCGTGATGTGTCCTTCACCGTCGACCCTGGAGAGATCTTCGTGGTCATGGGCCTCTCCGGGAGTGGAAAGTCGACCCTGGTCCGCTGCCTCATCAGGCTGATCGAGGCCACGAAGGGGCAAGTGCGCTTCGACGGCGAGAACATCCTGTCCTACACGCCCGACCAGCTCATGGAGTTTCGCAGGAGCAAGGTCGCCATGGTGTTCCAGCACTACGCGCTGCTGCCGCACCGGCAGGTGCTCGACAACGTTGCATATGGGCTCGAGATCCGGGGCATGGACAAGGCGGCCAGATACAAGGAAGCGCAAAAGGCCATCGAGACCGTGGGGCTCAAGGGGTGGGAGGACTATTATCCAAGCGAAATGAGCGGAGGGATGCAGCAGAGGGTTGGCCTTGCCAGGGCCCTGGCGGTGAACCCCGACGTACTGCTCATGGACGAGCCATTCAGCGGCCTCGACCCGCTGATACGCAGGGAGATGCAGGACGAGCTTGTCTCACTGCAGTCGGAGCTGAAGAAGACCATCGTCTTCATTACGCACGACCTGAACGAGGCGCTCAAGCTGGGAGACCGCATCGCCATCATGCGGGACGGGGAGATCATCCAGGAGGGTTCGCCCGAGGAGATCGTGACGCTGCCGACCGACGACTATGTGACCGAGTTCGTGCGCGACGTGTCGAGGGGGAAGGTGATCCAGGCGAAGGCGATAATGCGGGAACCGGACGCAGTGGTGTACGAGTGGCAGGGCCCCCGGGCGGCGCTGCGGACTATGGACACGCACGACCGGGACGCGATGTTCCTGATAGCGCGCAACTTCACGCTTCGAGGAATTCTCACCGAGGAGAGGGCGAACGTTCTGGCTGCCGAGCGCAAGCAGACCCTGGAGGGAGCCGAGGTCGCCCCGGCGCTAACCACCACCCCGGAGACCTACATCGACGACATCGTCCCGATAGCGGCAAAGTCCCGGCACCCGATTGCCGTAGTTGCCGAGAATGGAAGCCTGCTGGGAGAGATTCGCAGAGGAGTCCTGCTCTCAGGGATGTCCAGCGACGAATAGGAGACCGAGAACTTTGGAATGAAGGGCGACCATAGCGGGGCGGGTCTGCGTTCTATAACCACAGGGCGGGTTTCAGACCAGCCCCTGCCAATCATGAAAATGGCTGTAGGGGAGATTCACGAATCGCCCCTGCAAGGAGGATAGACATGGCCCTGATTCAGGATGCTCGTCCCGCAGCGGGGGCCACTTCTCTGCGTGGTCGGCTGGCGGCCATGCCTCTCCTCTACCGTTGGGCGACAGGCCTGGTGGCCGTAATCGCAGTGTTGCTGGTGTGCCTCCTGGTATGGGGCCCCGAGATGGGGTTCCCCACGACGGTGTCGACGTCGGAGGTTCCGACAGACGGGGGCACCACCGTTACGCTTTCGAAATCCGTTCGACAGGTCACCGGGACCTGGATCGACGACCGAGTGGACTGGCTGACGCGCGAGGCCGATTGGATGTTTGGGGGGCTTAGCTCCGCGGTCGCCTACTCACTTGTGAAGATCGAAGACGTGCTCAAATGGGTGCCATGGCCGGTCATCATCGTCGGACTCGCCATGCTCTCGTACGCCGTGGGGCGCTGGCTGCTGATGGCCTTTACGACGGGAGCGATGCTGTACTTCGGGTTCATGGGTCTGTGGGAGAACACCATCGACACCATCGCGCTCATGGTCGTTTCCGTCGTCATATCGGTGGCCATCGGCCTGCCAATCGGGGTGATCGCGTCGCGCAATCGACTCGTCGACAACATCATTCGTCCGATTCTGGACGCGATGCAGACCATGCCCAGCTTCGTCTACCTGCTGCCGGGGGTCTTGTTCTTCGGTCTTGGAGCTCCGGCGGGAGTATTCGCCACCATCATCTACGCGGTGCCGCCCGCCATTCGACTGACGAACCTTGGAATCAGGCAGGTATCCACCGAGGTGGTCGAGGCGGCGCGCTCGTTCGGCTCCTCTCCGTTTCAACTGCTCACCAAGGTGCAGATTCCCATGGCCCTGCCAACGATCATGGCGGGCATCAATCAGACCACGATGATGGCCCTCGCGATGGTGACCATCGCGAGCATGGTCGCCGCGGGCGGTCTCGGAGACAACGTGCTGCGCGCCTTGCAGAAGAACCAGCCCGGCAACGGCGCGATCGCCGGAATCTCCATCGTGTTCCTCGCGATCATCATCGACCGCCTCACGCAGTCGGTCGCACGCGCACAGGAGGATACCCGCAGCGTCGGATAGGTACCCAATCAACCTTCAAGCAGCCCCACCAGTAGGAGGGATGGGAGAACAACGAGAGGAGCATGTGAGATGAATCTCAAAATCATAGAGCAAGGGCAATCATTGTGATTGCCGGCATGTCGGACGTTCCCTGGCTCTCGGCCACAACATGCTTTGCGGCTCGAAGAGCTATAAGTCCGGTATCGGGGACGGGCAGCCACGAGGGTTGCCCCTACGACGGGTTGGCCAGAGGTTATTTCGTGCCAATCGTCATGCGGACCTCAGGGGCCAACCGCACCGGAGGAACAGCGAACAAGGACCATTAGTGAAAGGAACAGCATTATGAACCTCAAGATATTAGCTCTAGTTGCAGCTTTGCTCGCGACCGTTACGGTCGCATCAATAGCTTGCTCATCCGACCCTGAGGTCATCGAGAGGACCGTTGTGGTCGAGGTCACGGCCGTACCGGCTGAACCGGAAGTCGTTGAGACGATAGTCGAAGTGACCCCGACTCCCGGTCCCAAGGAGACGATAGTCTTCTCTGACCTGAACTGGACGAGCGCGCAAGTACAGGACCGAATCGCCCAGTACATCGTTGAAAAGGGCTACGGCTACCCGACCGACGTTCTCTTCGGGGCCACGCTCCCGTTGTTCAATGGACTGCGGAATGGCGATACCCACGTGACCATGGAGATCTGGCTGCCCAACCAGGATGAGGCATGGATGGAAGCCCAGACGGCAGGCGAGGTCGTCGCGATCGGCGAGAGTCTTGGCAAGGACTGGCAGTCGGCATTCGTGATCCCGGCCTACCTCCAGGAAGAGCATCCCGATCTCGACAGCGTGGATGACCTGAAGGACGACAAGTTCAAGGCGCTGTTCGCCAGCGCTGAGACGGGCGGAAAGGCGCGCCTGGTGTCCTGCGTCATCGGCTGGGCCTGTGAAGAGGTCAACGCCAAGCAGATCGAGGGATACGGTCTCTCCGACCACGTCCACGTCGTCAATCCTGGCGACGGCGCGGCGGGGAACGCCGATCTCTACGGCGCCTATGAGAGAAAGGAGCCGTGGCTCGGCTACCAGTGGGGCACCAATGACCCGCCGCTACTGCTGGACCTGGTCAGGCTCGAAGAGCCCGCGTACAGCGACGAATGCTGGTTCACCACGAAGGCATGCGCCTACGAGGACGCCACCATTCTCATTGCCGTGCAGCCGGCGCTGCTGGAGCGCGCGCCTGACGTGGTCGCGATGCTCCGCAACTGGGAATTCGACATCGGCAAGTACAAGGGCGTCGCCAAGTGGATGAGCGAGAACGAAGAGGCCACCGCGAACGACGCCGCTCTCTGGTGGCTCAGCGGGAACGAGGGCGTATGGGGCAGCTGGGTGACCTCAGAGGCCGCCGCGTCCATCTCAGCCGCGCTCGCGGCGAACGAGATCCCCGACGGCTGGCCGACAGAGTAGTTTCTTCGCATCTCCCTCGTTCGATGGGGGAGAGACCGGAACTAGCACTTACCTCTCCCCCGCCGTCCAGGTGGGGGAGAGACGGGTAGGCAAACCAATAGACGCTCGTCCTGAGCAGCGTTGCACGCCGTGCGCGAGGCAGTGCAGGGTTGTTGTGCGGCTGCGAGAAAATACGTTCGTCCTGAGCCTGTCGAAGGACAACTCCACCTCTGGATTCCGGCCTTCGCCGGAATATTTCATGAGGGTTGCCACCCTCACCACCTGGAATGAAAATGGGTTGGCACGAGCCAGTAGGATCCGGGGACTGGATTCCGGCCTCCGCCGGAATGACGGGTGGTGGTGGCGCGGTATCGGGGACGGGCAACCACAAGGGTTGCCCCTACGACGGGTGGCCGGGGGTTATTTTCGTAGCAATGACGGCTTTGGACTACCTATCCCCGCCCTCCGGTGGGGGAGAAACGGGTAGGCAAACCAACAAATCGTTCGTCCTGAGCGTGTCGAAGGACAACTCCACCTCTGGATTCCGGCCCCGTATCGGGGTACGGGGTGACGTTCCTTCGCCGGAATGACGACTGGGATTACCTACCCCTGTCAGCCCACGAACGGGAGACAGACGGGTAGGCAAACTAACAAATCGTTCGTCCTGAGCGTGTCGAAGGACAACTCCACCCCTGGATTCCGGCCCCGTATCGGGGTACGGGGTGACGTTCCTTCGCCGGAATGACGACTTTGGACTACCTACCCCTGACAGCCCTCCGGTGGGAGAAACGGACGGCGAGCTACATCTTCTTGCCGGCCACGTCGAACTGGCCGCCGCCCCTGGAGGGTTCGAGCATTTGCTCTTTGGCCTTTGCCACGAGCGCGGGCAAGTGATCGTCGTTCGCCATCCGTTGTTCGAGGTGGACCATGCGCTGAGGGCTGGCGGTCTCGACCATCTTCTCGCCGTATGCGCTTTCGGACCAGAAGTTTGCGAGTCCCCCGATCTCCTCGCGGAGTTGGCCGATGTCCTCGTCGCGGTAACGCTCGGAGAAATTGATGGTGAACATCCGCCGCCGGTCGCTGCCGCCCCATGATCCGTGCTTGATGGCCTGGTTGAAGATGAGCACGTCGCCGGGGACGGACTCGATGGGGTACGCCGGCACCTCGCTCCCGTGCACGCCCCATTGGTCCTCATTATGGTTGACCCTGGACTGGGGAACGACCTCATGCACGCTATCGGCGAAGCGGTCGCCCTGCCGGTGGGAGCCCGGAATCACGCGCAGGCAGCCGGTGTCCCTGGTGACAGCGTCGAGGTAGAAGGCGACCTTGATGTTGATATATTTCTGGGCGAAGTTATCCGAGTGCCAGTTGGTGTCGCCCACGTAGAAGTTCCCGTCGCTCGCCGTGTAGTTGTAATCGGGTCCCAGCACTGCGGAAGCGAACCCGTCGATCAGCGGGTGATCGATGAGGCTGCTCAGGTACTCGCTCTGGTCGATGAACGGGAGGATGGCCGAGCGGCGCTTGAAGTCGTGCGTCTCCTCGTTATGGCCCCCGCCGTGAGAGGTCCACACGCCCTCGAAGGCCTCGATGATGCGGTCGGCTTCGGCCCTGAACGCGCCTGAGAACCTGATGAATCCGAACGTATCGAAGAAGGCGATTTGTTCCTTGGTCGGGGTCATGGTTGGCACCTCGGGTGATTCTCGTGTACGGGGCCGATTTCGCCGTGAAGAGTATGCTGGGAGTCGTAAGAAATGGCAAGAGGGGAGTTCACCCTCACTCCAGCACGCTCCCGCGACGGGGAAGGGGATTCACCGCTGAGGGCGTAGAGACCGCGGAGGGGGAGTTGGATGGAAGTCCTAAATTTGTTGCATTCTGTTGCATTTCCCGTGTCTCTTCGGCGATGGGAGAGGGGGTTGTTGGGGGTATTTCTTGAGGGACATTGGGGGACAAAATGGGACATTGGGTGTATTTGGCGACATGGTTGTCGTGGGTGATGTAGAGCTATGATAGATTATATGTTCGTGTTCGTCAAATTGGGGATTGGGGGGAGTTCAGGCTCATGCTTCGACAGGCTCAGCATGAACGGGGGAGGAGGAAGAGGATTCACCGCTGAGGGCGCGGAGATCGCGGAGGGGGGTATACCCTCACCCCAGCCCTCTCCCGCGAACGGGAGAGGGAGTAGGCATTTGACCATCCACCCACTATCTATGGACCTGCAAGCGACCCCACCACCACTGTCATTCTGAGCGCAGCGCAGCGGAGTCGAAGAATCTAAAATGTCTGTCACAACGAAAAGCTGACACGGAAAAAATCTTACCCGGCTTGACTGTTGGTCATGATGAGAAGCGTGGCCCTGGCTGTCCGGTCATGCGGTTATGGATTTTAGATTCCTCGCTGCGCTCGGAATGACAGGGTTGCGGTGGCCGGATCATAGCTGCAATCCCGTTTTGCCTACCCCTGTCAGCCCATGACGGGGGAGAGATTGCGGGCGGGTTAAGGCGGGCAACCACAAGGGTTGCCCCTACGGGGGTTGGCCGGGGTGTCCTTGTGGGATGGCCTCTACGTGCGCCTGATGACTCCGCAGGCTACGCGGGAGCCGGTGTCGGACTCCTGTTCGCCATAGGCGTCGGGCTTTTCGTGCACGATGATGGCGGAGCCGTCGGCGTCGAAGACGGAGTGGCGGGGGCCACTGTTCAGGATGATGCCTTCGGTAAAGAAGTCGGCACGGGCGGAGCCGTCGGAGGCGGCGTAGATATTGGGCAGGTCGCCGCCGTGTGCTCCGGTCGCTTCGCCGCGCTTCCAGGTGGGATGGATGAAGCCGTGCTCCGTTTCTTCGGGGTTGAAGTGATCGCCTGCGGTACTGAAGTCGGGAGTACATGAGCCGACCTCGTGAATGATGAAGGCATGTCCGCCCGGGGCCAGTCCCCTCACCTCGGCCATGACCAGGACGCCGGTGGCGGCCTGCCGGAAGGTGACGGTTCCCATAGAATCGCCGGAGGGCGACTCAAGCTCCGCCGAAGCCGTGAGGCCTACTGTAGGTTGATCGGCATCGCCGGACCGGACGACCAGCAGGAACAGACCGGCGATCACTATGATCGCTATGGGCACTAGGAGAATAACCAGATCGAATCTTCCGGTCATTTTGGTCACCTCCTCGGCCAAGTTGCGTTGGAAACTGCCGAGGCGTTTGCCTCTCCTCCGCGAGTTAGGGTTCTGTTGCTGCCGTGCCAAGCGCGACAAGGAACCCGGGAGAGCGAATTATGACAATTGGTATCGCTATATTCGGTTAGGTTCTTGCTGCAGATATCGTGGGTGGTGAAAGTTTTGCAGGTTGAAAAAAGCCTGTCAAGAAACTCTATCGAGCCGTAATTGTTCAGAGTCGGTGAGTTGGAAAAGAAAGTAGAAAGTATTGCGTAGCGAGAAGGAATATCTGCCCGGATTGTCATTCATCAGAAAATAACCCCCGGCCAACCTATCGTAGGGGCAACCCTTGTGGTTGCCCGTCCCCGATACCGCGCCACCACCACCCGTCATTCCGGCGGAGGCCGGAATCCAGTCCCCGGATCCTGCTGGCTCGTGCCAACCCATTTTCATTCCAGGTGGTGAGGGTGGCAACCCTCATGAAATATTCCGAGCGCAGCGCAGCGCAGTGAGGAATCTCAAATACTCGTTTTCCGAGCCAAGCTCCGTAGCCGGAAACATGTCATGACGGTGGCACAACATTTTAGATTCCTCGCTTCGCTCGGAATGACAGGGAGGCGGGGCCGGATCATGGCTGTAATTCCGTTTTGCCTACCCCTGTCAGCCCACGATGGGAGAGGCGACTCGCCGTCGCGGGCGCAAGGAGTGCGGGTTCTGAGGATTTGCCCTCACCCCAGCCCTCTCCCAGAACGGGAGAGGGGGTCTTGGCGCAGCGTAGTCGTGGCGGCGTGGTCGATATCGAGCGATTCCGGGTCGATGACGACGCCGAACTCGCGGCGGACGTGGTCGGCTGTGTAGATGCCGTTGCGGACGTCTTGGAGGACGAGTTCCGGGTCGCGTTCAAAGGGGTCGCCCCAGCCGCCGCCGCTCGCCATGACGTGGTGGATGACGTCGCCGCGCTTCATGCGGCCGACTCCCATGGGGGTGATGGTGTGCTCGTCTTCCAGGTCGGGGTTCACGATGTTCCACGAGGACGATCCGGGCTTGCCGCCGTGCAGTCCGAAGGCGCGGTTTCGTCGCTTGTCGGAGCGGAGCTGGAGGACCGCCTCGTCTTCGAGCAGGCGAACGTCTCGCACGATGGAGGGGGCACCGCGATACTTGCCGGGCCCGGCAGAGTCGGGAACCGCGCCGTAGCGTTCGATGCGCACGGGCGTCTCGACCTCGGCGATCTCGACGGGCGTGTTGGCGCTGTTGCCGCCGGGGTGAGGCGTTCCAAGCGGGCCGTCGCCGTTCGGCCTGCCGCCGCGACTTCCGGCGAACAGGTCGACGAACGCGAAGGGTTTTCGCATAGAGTCGTATCCGCCGATGCTGATGATGGTGTTCCCACCCTCGCCGTCGGCAGGGACGCGGTCGGGGACTGCCTTGGAGAGCGCCCCCCACACGGCCTCCATGATGCGGTAGCCGACGATGCCCCGCGCGCCGCATGGAGCGGGAAGGACGGGGTTGACGACGGTGGCCTCCGGGGAGGTGACCTTGATGGGATGGTGGGAGCCGGAGGAGTTTGGGATGTCGGGGTCCATGATCTGGCGTATGCCGCCCCAGACCGACGACTCGGTGAAGGGGAAGGGCGAGTTGATGCCGGCCTTGACCTGCGGCGACGAGCCGGTGAAGTCGACGGTGATGCCGTCGCCCTCGATGACCATGCTGAGGTTGATGACGACGTCGCCGGTCTCGATGTTGTCGCCGTCGATGTAGTGGGTGAAGTCGTACACGCCGTCGGGAAGGTCGCCGATCTCCTGCCTGACGCGACGCTCGGAGTAGGCAAGAATAGCGTCCATGTAGCGCCGCACCTCGGACGCGCCGTAGCGGTTCACCAGGTCGAGGAACTGGCGCTCGCCGAGCGTTGCAGCCGCGATCTCGGCGCGGATGTCGCCAAGCACCTTGTCGGGGACGCGGACGTTGATCGCGAGCAGGTCGAACATCGTCTCGTTGGGGACGCCTCGCTCGTAGAGCTTCGTGGTCGGGATCCGCAGCCCCTCCTGGTATATCTCGTGGGAGTCGGTGGAGTTGCTGCCGGGGACGATGCCGCCGATGTCGGTCTGGTGGGCGACGGTGCAGGAGAAGCCCTGCAGCTCGTCCTCGGCGAAGACGGGCTTGATTATGTACACGTCCGGCAGGTGGATGCCGCCCGATGTGTACGGGTCGTTCATGATGTAGATGTCGCCGGGGTAGATCCGCCCGTCGAACTTGCGGAGGATCGAGCGGACGGCGCTGGGGAAGGAGCCGACGTGAAAGGCGATGGTCAGGCCCATGGCGACGGTCTCCCCGTTGCGGTCGGCGAAGCCCGTGGAGAAGTCCATGGCGTCCTTGACGATGCCGGAGTAGGCGGTGCGAAGGATGGTCAGGGCCATCTCGTCGACGAGGGTGTCGAGCGCGTTGCGGATGACCTCGAACGTGACGGGTTCTATGTCTCTGGGGAGCATGGGGCGGGGTTCTGGGTTCTAGGGTTTGGGCACCATGTTAGCATGGTTTTGGCATTACGATTCACCCTCACCGTCGTATGGGAGTACGGGGATTCACCGCAGAGGGCGCAAAGAGCGCGGAGGGGGATGAGTCGGTGTCTGTTATACCAATCTCGTGGATAGCGCCGGAATCTCTCTGGCCGGACTTTCTGGATTCCCGCCTACGCGGGAATGACGGGTGGTGGCGCGGTATCAGAGACGGGCAACCACAAGGGTTGCCCATACGATGGGCTGGCCGGGGTTATTTTCAGAGGAATGACCAACATCACCGAAGCTGACGGCAATCGTAGGGGCGGTTCGCGAACCGCCCCACTGGTCTATAATGGTCTAATGCAGCTCGCATGGAGGGGGCTATGACCATCCAACAATCTGAACCCCGCCGAGTCTGGACCGTTGCCGAGGCGAAGGCGCGACTTTCTGAGATTCTGCGCCTGGCCGAGTCGGAGGGACCGCAGCGCATAGGTACGCGGCGGTCGTTCATCGTGGTGCCCGAGCGTGTGTGGCAGGATCGAGCACCGGAGCCTATGCCCTTGGGCCAATGGCTGGTCGAGAACGTGCCGCGCGGTACGAACTTGGAGATCCCAGACCGGAGCTCCAATCGGCCTATCCCGTTCATTGACGAAGATGACGGCCCATGAGCGGCTACCTCCTGGATACCAACGTAATCTCGGAGTTGACGAAAGACATTCCGGAGCCGCGAGTCGTTAGCTTTCTGGTTGGTCGGGATGATGTATGGGTATCTTCTGTCCTGATACACGAAGTGGAATACGGAGTGCGGCTGCTCCCGCATGGAAGCCGACGCGCCCAGCTGTCTGCCATGCATGCGGGTATCCTTTCGACGTATGCTCACCGCATACTGCCGCTGGACAGGGCTGGGGCCGAGTGGGCGGCTGAATTCCGGGTGAATGCCATGCGGACCGGGCACCCGATCGACATGGGCGACGCGCTGATCGCCGGTATAGCCAGAGCCAATGCCCTCACCGTTGCCACCCGCAACGTCAAGGACTTCGGCAACCTTGACGTCGAGGTCGTCAATCCCTGGGAATTTTCATGACCACCATTGCCGAGGCCGCCCGAAGCTGACGGCAATCGTAGGGGCGGTTCGCGAATCGCTCCTACGACAGGTTGGTTGCGGGTTATTTTCGTGTGAATCTCGGATGCAGGGCACTAGGCCGGACCCACGTTGATGATGATATCGTTGAACTCATCCAGGCGGGCGGAGCAGCCGGGCGGGATGACGGTTGTGGCGTCGTACTCCTCGACGATGAGAGGGCCCGCCGTCGGGGATGCCGGCAGGGCCGGGCGGTCGATGACCTCAGTTGCCTGCGTTCCGATAGCGGGTCCGAAGTAGACGTTGCGGCGGTGGGCTTCGCTTGAGCCGTGGTCGTGGGCGGAGTGAGTCGGCAGGGAGCCGTGCAGTTGGCACGTAGCGGTTAGGCGGAGGTTCACGATCTCGGTCGGCTCGTCCTCTGCCTTGTGGCCGTACGTGCGGTCGTGCTCGTCATGGAACGATGAGACGAGTTCGCCGAGGATGCCTTGATCGAGGGACTGTGCCGACATGGGGATGGTCAGCTCATGGGCCTGTCCGGTGTAGCGGAAGTCGACGGCCCTCAACCACTCGATGTCGGCTTGGTCGTAGCCCTCGTCGCTCATGGACTCGGTCGAACGGGCCACGAACTCGTCGAAGACGCGGTTGATGCCGTCGAAGTCGGCGTCGGCGACGTTGGTGAAGTACGTGCGGACGAAGTGTCGCTCCGGTCTGGCTTGGAGAAGGCCGACTGCGGAGAAGAGCCCCGGCGACGGCGGGACGACCACCGTTCCGATGCCGAGCGAGCGGGCCATGTCTGCGGCATGGATGGGGCCGCTGCCGCCGAAAGCCAGGAGAGCGAAGTCCCTGGGGTCGCGGCCACGGTACGTGGAGACGGCACGGATGGCGCGGATCATGTTGACGTTGGCGACGGCATGTACTCCATGCGCCGCGTCCTGCAGGGATAGGCCAAGCGGCTCGGCGACGGCGGAACGCATACTCGACTCGGCCAGCGACGGGGTCAGCGCAACCTCGCCACCCGCGAGGTGGGACGGGTTGATGTAGCCGAGAACGAGGTTCGCGTCGGTGACAGTGGGGTCCGTGCCTCCGGTATCGTAGCAGGCGGGGCCGGGATACGACCCTGCGCTGTTGGGACCCACCCTGAGCGCGCCGCCCGGGTCTACGCGGACGATGCTGCCGCCGCCAGCGCCGACCTCCGCGAGGTCGATGACGGGGACCTTGACCGCGTGGCCTCCGCCGGTCACGAGCTTGCTGGACAGGGAGATGCCCGCGCCGATCTCGTAGTCGGTGGTGTAGCTGGGAGAGCCGTTCTCGATGAGGGCTGCCTTGGCGGTGGTGCCTCCCATGTCGAAGGTGATGATGTTCTTGAGGCCGAGCCGCCTGCCGAGAACGTCAGCGGCGATGACTCCGGCGGCGGGGCCGGACTCAAGCATCTGGACGGGGGTCTGTGCGGCGCGTTGGGCGGACATGATGCCGCCGTTGGACTGCATGATGCGCACGGGAGCGTCGGACTGTGCATCCTTGACCCTTTCGACCAGCGAGTCGGTGTACGACTTGACGATGGGGCCGAGGGAAGCGTTGACCACCGTGGTGCTGGTGCGCTCGTACTCGCGGATTTCAGGGAGCACGTCGACGGATAGGGAGACGAATACTCCTGGCAGCGTCCGCCGCAGTTCCTCGCCGACCGCGCGCTCGTGGTCGGGGTAGCGGTAGGAGTGCAGGAGACATACGGCGACGGCCTCCGTCTCCTCCTCTCGAATGGCGTGTATCGCCTTGTGGAGGGAGTCCATGTCTAGGGGAACGATGACCTCACCGTCCGCGCCGACGCGCTCCGTCACCTCCAAGCGAAGATGGCGGTCTACGAGGGGCTTCGGAGGAGCGTAGAGGAGGCTGTACAGGGAGGGAACGCGCATCCGGCGCAGTTCAAGGACATCGCGGAAGCCCTCGGTGGTTATGAGAGCGGTCTTCGCGCCCTTGTCCTGGAGGACGGCGTTGGTGGCGACGGTCGTGCCGTGGACGATCTCTTCGATGGACTCGACGGCGACGTCCTGCTCGGACAGGAGCTGCTCCATGCCCTCGACGATGCCGCGCGAGAGGTCGTCCTGGGTGGAGGAGAGCTTCTTGGTCCAGTAGCCGCCGTCGGGAGCGGCGATGACGAGGTCGGTGAAAGTACCGCCGATGTCCGCGCCGAGTCTGTAGCCTGTGAGGTTGTCGTTGGTCATAGGAGGGTTCTGGGTGCTAGGTGTTGAGTGTTAGGTGCTAAGTGCTGGATTCTGGGTGGCACTGCCCTCACCCCAGCCCCCGTATCGAGTACGGGGCAGGCTCTCTCCCACGACGGGAGAGGGGGCAAGAAGATTCACCCTTACTGTGCCGAGTGGTCGTTTCATGGTTTCGGCGGGGATCCGAGGTTGCTCCACGTGCCGGCGGCGGTCATCTGGTGGGTGAAGTCGAGGACGTTGTTTGTCCTGAGGACGACCGTGCGGGGGCCGATGCGCTCTGTCAGAGGGAGGGTTGCGCGGTGGGCGGCGATCTCCTCGGTGAAGCACTCGACTTCAAGGGCGTAGGGGGGCGGGATCGTGAACGGGCTGAACTCCCCCAGTCGTTCAATGGCGGCGACGGTCTTCTGGCGGATGAGGTCGTCGGCGTCCTTGGGGTGGAGGGACAGGGCCTGGTGGTTGCCGAGGCCGTGCTTGACGGGGGCGGTCTCGATGTCGCCGAGCCAGTCTACAGCCTCGCTGCAGGCCTTGTCGTCGCCGGAGACCATGATGACGGGGACGCCGACGCTTCCGAACTGGAGGGCCTCCATGGCGATCTCGCCGATGCTGCGTTGGTTGAGGCGCATGTCGGCGATCTCGGCGGAGCTGAAGGTGTGCGCCATGACGCTGTTGGGCGTCCCAGCCATTGAATGATGACCAAGGAGTATGACGCCGTTGAAGGTCTCGTCGATCACGCTGAGGAGGCCCGCGCCGCCCATGACGATCCTGACGCCGCGCGGCAGGTCGTCGTAGTGGAGGGTGAGGCCGCCGGGGGTGACGCCACGAATGAAGCCGCAGTCGTGGACGATTATCTCGTCCGCACCGGCGTCGCGAACGGCCTCGACGCAGGCCGTTGTCTCGTCGGTGGCGCGGCGGCGGTTGTACTCGGCCTGCCAGGGGCCGTAGACGGAGACGGGGTCCTTCTCGCGGGTGATGGCGCCCTGACCCTCGCTGTCGACGCAGATGTATATTTTCATAGTGGGTGCTGGGTGCCAGGTGCTGGGTTCTGGGTTGCGGTGCGGTCACAACGAATTGATATGAATCCAGGATAACGATACCAGACTGGCGGGGTGATGACGACGGGGTTCGGGCGGGGTGGCTGTTTGATGAATGTCCCAGCCCCACTGGATACTGGCCCCGTATCGGAGTACGGGGTGACGTTCCTTCGCCGGTATGACGGTGATGTGGTTGGCGAGATGTCGACGGTGTTCGACTACCGCACCGGGCTGTGCGAATATGTGCGAACCCTATTGACGAGGTGCGACCGTGCCGCAACTGATATCTGTGGAGAAGATCTGGGGGCACGCGCCCCACAACGCATTTACGGACTTGATCCGCTTTCGCGGGCGGTGGTGGTGTGTGTTTCGCGAGGCGGTGGGTCACGACTCGCCCGGAGGGATTGTTCGTGTGCTGACCTCGGAGACGGGGGCGACGTGGGAGTCTGCGGCGACGGTGGAGGAAGCGGGCGTTGACCTGCGCGATCCCAAGCTGTCGACCACCCCGGACGGGCGGTTGATGCTGCTGGTGGGCGGGTGTATCTACGACGATGATGGCGAGTACCTGACTCGCACTCCTCGCGTCTCCTTCTCCGAGGATGGGTACACGTGGTCCCCTACTCAAAGAATGCTGGCGGAGGACCACTGGTTGTGGAGGGCAACGTGGTTTGGTGACACGGCGTACTCGCTGTCGAAGCTTGGTGAGGGCGAGGAGCCCAGGCGGGGATTTTTGTATAGCAGCGTTGACGGCATCGAGTGGGACTGGATCACGGAGTTCAAGCTGCCGGGCGTGAGCGAGACGACGCTGCGGTTCCTGCCGAACGGCGAGATGGTCGCGCTGGTCCGTCCGGGGTATATCGGCACGAGCAGGCCGCCGTATCGAGAGTGGTCGTTCTGCGAGATGGCAGACCGGATTGGTGGGCCGAACTTCATCCGGCTGCCGGACGGGAGTCTGTGGGGGAGCGGCAGGCTCTACACCGACGACGGGCCGCGCACAGTGCTGGCAAGGATGACGAGTTCATCGTACGAACCAGCGCTCACGCTCCCCAGCGGCGGGGACACCAGCTACGCGGGTATGGTCTGGCACGAGGATCTGTTGTGGATGAGCTACTACTCGTCGCATGAGGGCGGGACGGGTGTTTATCTGGCTAGGGTGAGGGTGTGAGAGGATTCACCGCAGAGAGGGGAGAGGAAGTCAGGTATAACCTGATATGACTTAGCGAAATCCCGCTCTCAGATACAGAATCGGGCAAGAGCAAAGGATGTACCGTACTCTGTGTATCAGTAGAGCCGCCACAGCATCCATTTCAGTCAAGCGGGAGAGTTGGCACAAAACCGTGTTGTCACGATGGCTACACTGTTCTGTCCCGAATTCAGACGGCCCTACGGGGTCTCGGCGGGTACAGAGCACAGCGTAAACAAGACAGCGATTACGGCAACGCAGATGAGAAGCCAGATGAACCCAGGAAACCGAAACGGCAGCATGTAGGGATAGTAGAAACTCTCTTTCGGTTCTTCCGCACTAATGACGCGCTCTAACTCGTCCGCTTCTGCCCGCAGCCGAGCAACCAGTATCTCTAGGTGTCTCCGGGTCTCGCTGTTCATATGGCACTCCCCCATCTGGGTCTGATCTTTGGCGGCTACTGCCCGCACACCCTGCTGGTGATGTCACCTATCTCAAGTGTAAGCTTTGGCAATTCCAAGAATATCTGGTTCGCCTGCTCCAACTTGTCAGGGTCAATATCGTCAATTGCAGCGGCTGAAAGATATAGGGCATCTTCTAGCTGGCTGGCCATCCGCTTTGCCACCTCATCGACCTCATCAAGGGATTCAGGCGCTTCCAACTCACTGATGCTGGTCGCTGCGAACAGCATAATGCCCATTGACAACGCGAGGCCATCTCTCCATTCTGAAGTCAATATCAAGGCTGGATTCTGTCCCAATTCAGTGAATCGCTCGCCAGCGTCAGCAGACGACGTGCCGATCACGTCCATGAATTCCGCAAGAGCCACTATATATTGGCTCTCAGCCTCTCTCTTGCAGAGGGGTATGGGAGTTGCAGTCGGCACAGGCTGTGCAGTTGGGGCAGGCTGCTCTTTCTGCTCGGTGTTGGTCTCTTGGACTGGCGCGGGTGCCTTCGTGCCGTCCTCGTCTCGCGGTTCCCCGAAGATGGCACCGAGAATCAAGAGCACGATGAACAACCCGACCACCACGCCGACTGCGATGCCACAGCCCTTGAGGACTCTCGATGCTCCTCCGCCTTCGTTGCGCTGTTCGGGTGCGGGTTGCGAAGGCTCAGGCACTGACGTCTCCGGTGGCTGGGAGGATTGCTCAGGCTCTAACGGCTCAGGGACAGGTTGTTTTGGCTCGTGGGCTGGAGTCTGAGGCTCCGGGATGTTGAAGAGCTGCCGCCATGTCCGAATGACCGACGCCTCGATTTTGGCGAGGTATGAGTCAATCTCTTCCGTGCTTGAGGGTGACGGCGGTTCCGGCTCAGGGGCGGGATCGGTTGCGGGTTGTTCAGGCTCAATGGTGGGTTGTTCAGGCTCGGTGGCTGGCAAATCAGACTCTCGCGGTTGGGTATCCTCAAGGGCGCTCCCGCAGTTGGCGCAGAACTTGGCATCGGGAGCGACGGCTTGACCACACGCTGAACAGTAGTTCGCCATGTCGTTCTTCCTTCACTTGATGTAGCAAAGGGTCTCTGAGCGTGGGGGGCTTGTCAATGCCCTTGTTTCGGCTGAACAGTCCCCCAATCCAAGGGCACCACATCGCAGTGCGCGCCGGCTCTCCGAAGGGTTGATATCAGGCAGGATGGCGCATACACTGCGGCCCGCGCCAAAGGTGAGACATAACGGAGGAACCATGGACAGAGAAGCGTTGAGGAAGCTGATAATGGGGCCGATCGGGGCGGTATCGACGCCGTTCGACGAGGACTTGGAGGTCGATCTGGGCGCCATGCACGAGATGGTGCAGATGATGATAGACAGCGGTGTCCGCAACGGCAGGGGGGCCATAAAGATAGCGTCGGCCCTCGGGGAAGGCCCGATGCTGCGTGAGACGGAGTGGCCCGCGCTGCTGCGCACGGCAGTCAATGCGGCGGGGGGCAAGGTCCCGATCATGTTCGGCATCCACGACAAGGACACCCGCTGGGCCATAGACCAGGCCAGGCAGGCCCAGGACCTGGGGGCGGTTGCCATCCAGTTGACGCCGCCGATCTACAACATTCCGACGCAGCAGGACATGTACGACTACTTCTACGACGTGTCCAACGCTATCGACATCGGCATCATGATCTACCACACGTCATGGATGCCGGGGGGCAGCATCGAGACGGACACCTTCCTGCGCATGGCGGATATCGACAACGTGGTCGCCGTCAAGTGGGGTGGCTCATCGGAGGGCGTCTACGAGGACATGACCAGGTTCGTCGACATCTTCAATGTGATCGACAACAGCGCCAATCCGGTGGGATGCGCCGAGCTCGGCGGGCACGGGTACGTCCAGACGACGCTGGACATCTATCCACCGCATGACCTGCGAGTGTGGGAGCTTATCCAAGGGAAGCGGTACGACGAGGCGAGAACCCTCTATCACTCGGTCTACGACGATATCAGCGCCATGTACGAGAAAGTGAGCAAGCGGACGGGCGGACAGGCGGTCGTCTTCAAAGGGCTCATGTCCGTTATGGGCCGCCACACCAGTGCGCCCCGTCCGCCCTCCAAGGGCGTGAACGACGAGGAGATGGCCGAGCTTCGAGCGATGGTCGCCAGTTGGGGGTGGCCGATCAAGGGCTGACCTGTCGCAGGGGGCGGACTCACCGCAGAGGGCGCGGAGAGCGCGGAGGGGGAAGATGGATTCCCCCGTGCGGAGACCTTTGCGCAACCTTCGTCATTCCCGCGTGCGGAGACCTCTGCACAACCTTCGTCATTCCCGCGAAGGGAGACCTTTGCATAACCACCGTCATTCCCGCGAAAGCGGGAATCCAGAGACGTCTCCGAAGCTGGATGATGCCCTTTCAACGTCACCCTCTCAGCGAGAGAGAGGTTACGCAGAGCTCTCCGTGCGCGGGAATGACGGGTGGGAAATCCGAACGGGTTGCGGTAGCGTTAATATGGTCGAGGGGGACGCGGACGACCCTGCCCGCGTTTTGTTACGCAAGGAGATGAGCGCCTATGAGGTATAGGACGGTCATCTGCGTTTTGCTTGTTGGGGTTGTGGGAGTGGGGCTGGCGTGTGGTTTTGGGGCGCAGGAAAGGGAGACAACAGTAGGCGTGACTCGGGGCGCTCCACCGCCGCCTCATATTGGCGTAGCCACTCTAGAAAGTGAAGTGCTGCGAAGCGAACTGGTGGTCAAGGTAAGCCTGAGCACCATAGAAGCAACGGCAGTGAGCGACATGAACGGCAAGTACCTTCCCGCCGTCAAGTTCACCTTCAGTGTTCTTGAAAAGCTACACGGAACCTACGATAGCGCTACCGTTCATGCTTTCTGGATAGGTGAACATGGGAGGGACACACGTGCTGAAGCCGTCAGGTCGAGTGAACAGAACTACGTTGGTCGTCGGGATACCCGGTGGGATGACCGTAATGCCATTCTGTTTCTGAACAAGGCGACTCACAGCAATACCATAAACCGGGGGTTCCTTGAAACGGCTTCCAACTTTGTATTGGCGTTGGGTGGTGGTAGCGGCGAAGACTTCCACAGCCTGTACAGCGACGTGAACCGGACTTGGCTTCCACTGAATGATACCAATGCTGGTGGTGCCCAGGAATTTCTCCTGAGCGTGAGGGCGGACACGTACCGGCACCCCAACGGCGAGACCATCACGCTGGATGAGTTGAAGCAGATCATCACGGACGTTACGACCGAGTACAACGGCGGCGATGGTTCTCCAGCATACAAGGAATGCGTGATTGCGAAGTATCAGGACATTCAAGAAAGGCTGAATCATTCATTGGTACGCGGAATATCTAGCCTCTATTGGAATGTTGAAGGCCCTGTAGATTCTGGGCTGGCCGCCAACACCACCATTTCCAGCTACCCGTTTGCGGTTCCCAACACAGACTACGATCCGGGTGACGTAATTCCTGCTGAAAGTACTGCATTCAGCATCGTTGGCACGGATGCCAACCTATTCATCTTCAGCACAACTCCGGCCAAAGGGAGTGATTCGGACGAATGGCTTCAGCTTGAACAGTTGCTGAAAACTGCGCGTCCATTGCCGTCAAAGATGTATGAGTTCTCCATCCGTGTGGCAGGTACCGGCTATGCCATCTGCAACTACACCTACGACGATGATTACATGGTGACAGTCACGTCCCCCGTCGGCACACTTCACGAGCTGTTCTTCGACCCGGTGACGGACGGCTCAGCCGTCACAGCCGACGACACGAACGGCGTGCTGAAGCCTGCATCGTTCACGGACGCCAGCGGCGCTTCCGCGACCATAGGTAGCATCTCATACGAGTCGGGCACGGTGGGGGTGGGGGTTACGCCTGACGGGGCGCTTGCGGGGCAGGTCGTGGACTTCATCGAGTTGGACGGCACCGTGTCGCTGTCCTTGGACGTAGCCGACGCAACGGTGGATGCGGATATTAGCACGCTGAGTTGGAGTGTGGAGTCGCAGCCGTGGGAGGACGGGGATCTGCTGATGGTGCGAATACGGGGGGCGCGATAGGGGTGCCTACCCATGTCGGGCGGGAAATCCGAACGGGTTGCGGTAGCGTTAATGTTGTCGAGGGGACGCGGGCAGCGTTGCCTGCGTTTTGTTTTGCAAGGAGATGAGCGCCTATGAGGTATAGGACGGTCATCTGCATTTTGTTGTTATTGGCACCCCTCATTTCGGGGTGTGGTCTTTTCAGCGACGGGCAGGAGACTGTACTGACCGAGGGTGCGGCATCGGTGGCGCAGTCCGGTTCAGCGGCGCCGGTTGGCTATAGCGGTCCCAGTTCACTTGAAGAGAGAATATTCAAGTCGCCCGTGATTGCGAGGGTCCGGCTCGACTCCGTTTCCTCGTCGGTAGAGTCCGGAACTACGTACCGTGGGATGAAATACTCGGCGCTCTTGGAGTTCAACTTCAGCGTTCTGGAGTACCTAAAGGGCCAGCCCCCGACTGGACCGGGGGGAAGTGACGCCAATGATATCGTGGCTGTGTGGGCCGCCGCCCCATTTTTCGACACACGCCAGGAGGCCGAGGCCGCGTTGCCGAAGATCGTCGCGGCCCGTGACACCCGGTGGGACGATCACGAGGCGATCGTCTTTCTGCAAAACTCCGAGGCATCTCTCACGAGCACGCAGCAGGCGGATAGATACTACCTGTCGTGGGGTGGTAGTTGGATGAGATACGGCGGTCACGACGACGGGTACAGTATAGCCAGCAGGCACAACAAGCTGTGGCTGCCCGGCGAGGCGGCTGTGGGTGCGCAGTCTCAGCCCATCGGCGATCAGCAGCGCTTTCTTTTGGGCGTGCCGCCAGCGATGGGGACACACCCCACAATAACGCTGGGCGAGATGAAGGCACGGATCGCTGCGGTTGAGGCCAAGCTCAGCGCTGGCGACGGCTCCGAGGAGTACAGGGAATGCGTTTTAGAAACATATCTGCTCGAAAGACGGGACCGTCATCATAGGGAGACACAGCCTGACAGGGTATACACTGGCACCAACATTAGCCCGCCTCACGTTCACCAATTCAACTCCGGCCTGGCTAGTGGCACAGTTGTTTATGAGCTTCCTGAAGAAGCTGATATAGCTCCCAGCGTACCGTTTCAGATATGGCTAGACGGCGGGGATGCAAGCTTGTTTAGCGCGGCTACTCCCAGCCGAAATTATCGTGTAACGGCGACACGCCCGCTTCTTGAAGGGAAGTACAAGTTCTATTTCAACCACAGAGGACCTTTCTACAGTCTCTGTGACGGATGGACGATCCGCTACGAGTGGACGGTCACCGTCACCGCCCCAGATGGCACGCTCCACGAGTTATTCTTCGACCCGGTGAATCAGAGCGGCGCAGTCGTCGCCGACGACACGAACGGGGTGTTGAAGCCAGCGTCGTTCACCGACTCCAACGGCGCGTCTGCGACTATTCACAGCATCTCATACGAGTCGGGCACGGTGAAGGTGGGGGTGACCCCTGACGGCGCGCTTGCGGGGCACATCGTGGACTTCATCGAGTTGGATGGGACGGTGTCGCTGTCGTTGGATGTTGCGGATGCGCTGGTGGACGCTCCGACAGGCTCAGGGCAGGCGGGCACGTTGAGTTGGAGTGTGTCGTCGCAGCCGTGGGAGGACGGGGACATGCTGATGGTGCGGATACGGCGGGCGCGGTAGGGGTTGTTGGGTTGTCGGGTGGGAAATCTGAACGGGTTGCGGTAGCGTTAATATGGTCGAGGGGGACGCGGGCAACCCTGCCCGCGTTTTGTTACGCAAGGAAATGAGCGCCTATGGTGTATTGGACGGTCATCTGCGTTTTGTTTTTTGGGGTTGTGGGAGTGGGGCTGGCCTGTGGCCTGTTTGCCCAGGAGAAGTCTGGTTCCCCTCCGCCTGAGCCATCCGGAAGCAGGGTGCAGGGCACAAGCTCCGGTGAAAGACCGCCTCCGGCTGCTGCGGCTCCGCCCTCACCTGTGATAGACCGTGGGCTTGCGTCAGTGGAATTCTTGAGTGTAGCAACGGGACTGATCGTCAAGGCAAGGTTGGGTTCGATAACACCTGCTGCTATGACGGACGAAGACGGCGGACACCTGGCGATCTTGAAGTTCAACTTCACCGTCTCCGAGCACCTGAAAGGGACAAGCCCGACGAACATTGTCGGAATCTGGATATATGCTGGGCGGCACGGGTACCATAAGAGCGCAGAGACCTACGCGACGAGCGCCGAGGCCGAAAGCGTGGCAAGGACACAGATGGCAGCGCGGGATACCCAGTGGGACGACCGGGAGGCCATCATATTCCTGAATACGGCTACGCAGAAGTCAATTCGAGAAGGCGAGCCAGGCTTAGGGGAATATCTGAAGGAACCTAACCATTACTTGATGTCGTTTGGGTATCATTATCCCAGTTCTCCTGATGACGACGGTTACAGCCTGTACAGCAACGGCCGGCGTGGTTGGCTGCCATCGACGGACAGCGGTGGGGGCAGTGCTAGTTCGGGAGACAAGCAGGAGTTCTTGTTAGCTATACCAGAAGCGTTGTTTGATAGCAACGTTACTCCGATTCCGGGGATAAGGAGAACGGGAAAGATAATGCCGCCTGGCGGTGATGTATCGAACGGACGGACGATCACGCTTGGTGCCTTGAAGGGAATCATCAGTACCGTCATGGCCGAATACAACGGTGGAGACGGTTCGGAAGAGCACAAAAGATGCGTTCTTCAGAAATACGACGAGCTTGACTCGATACGCAACTGGCCGACGATACATGGTAAGCCGTACACCGCCCTGGGAATCTTGGGCATCGGTCTGACGGTTGATTCTGGGCAGGCGGCAGGTACTAGGGTTGGAGATTTTGTGTTCGATGATGCTTACGAAGAAGTGGACACCGTCTACAACATAGTGGAGAGCATGTGGTTGACCGGAACGGACGCCATGCGCTTTGAGGCATTCAACGTGCCTTGGACGCCGATTGATGAAGACGACGACGGAACGTTCGACATATACAAGACGGAGTACGGGGTCAAGACCGCTCGGCCACTGCCGGGCGGCAGCTATGAGTTCACCGTCCATGAACTCCGTCCCAACTTTGCAGTATGCGACTACGCTATTGAGCATGTTTGGACGGTGACGGTAACTACCCTTCCAAATGTGCTTCACGAGCTGTTCTTCGACCCGGTGACGGACGGCTCAGCCGTCACAGCTGACGCCACGAACGGGGTGTTGAAGCCCGCGACATTCACCGACGCCAGCGGCGCTTCCGCGACCATAGGTAGCATCTCATACGAGTCGGGCACGGTGGAGGTGGCGGTCACGCCTGACGGCGCGCTTGCGGGGCAGATCGTGGACTTCATCGAACTGGATGGCACGGTGTCGCTGTCCTTGGACGTGGCGGATGCGACGGTGGACGCTCCGACAGGCTCAGGGCGGGCGAGCACGCTGAGTTGGACGGTGGAGTCGCAGCCGTGGGAGGACGGGGACATGCTGATGGTGCGGATACGGCGGGCGCGGTAGGATTCACCGCAGAGGGCGCAGATGGCGCGGAGGGGGAAGGTGGATTCCCGCGTGCGCGGGAATGACGGGGTGTCCTGTCGAATTTGACGGCCTACTAAATCCGAGACAGCTTCCCTGCGTTTTGGGGGTTGACATCGCCTTCCTGTTGTAAGAACATGCGTGCTGTATATGAACGTGTGTTCTTGCAATAAGGAGGCGGTCGTGCTGATACAGAGTGATCCGGATAGATACCAGAAGCTGGAGAAGCTGGCGGGAATGGCTACGGACGACGTGCTGTCGCGTCCGGGGAGGGGGAACGACTACGCCGCCGTGCGCGCTCCCTACTCGCGGGCGGAGAAGAACCCCGCGCCGGGGGTGTACAAGGCGTCGATGCCGAACGGCAAGACGATCAACCTGTTCCGCGTCATGTTCACCGACTTCTGCAAGATGGACTGCCACTTCTGCCCGAACAGCCACTGGGTGCCCCGCAAGAGGTTCTCGTTCAAGGTCGATGAGCTTGCCCGCACCTTCCATGAGATGGAGAAGAGACACACCGTCGCGGGGCTGTTCCTGAGCTCCGGCGTGGCCGGTTCGGGGTCGAAGACGACGGAGAAGCTCATCAAGGTCGTCGACCTCGTCCGCAATAAGTACGACTTCAAGGGGTACATTCACCTCAAGGTCATGCCGGGCACCGAGTACGAGTACGTCGAGCAGGCCTACCGGCTGGGGACACGCCTGTCGGTGAACCTCGAAACGCCGACGGTCGAGGGCATGAGGCGGCTCAGCAAGATGAAGGACCTCGAACGCGACATGCTCTCGCAGATGCACTGGATGGACGGCCTCCTGCGTCAGCGAAACCCCGGAGGCGCGGTCGGGCAGGTGACCCAGCTCGTAGTCGGCGCGGCGGACGAGTCCGACTGGGACGTCTACCAGCGTATGGCGCAGCTCTACGGGCAGTGGAACTTCAAGCGTGTCTACTACAACCCGTTCCTGCCGATCCGCTACACGCCGCTGGAGGACCACGAGCCGACTCCGATCTGGCGGACGAACCGCCTCTACCAGGTCGACTGGCTCAAGCGCATCTACCGGTACGAAGACGACGAGATACGCCACGCATACGATCCGGCGGGCTTCCTCTCGCTGGAGGACGACCCCAAGACGGTCATCGCCCTGTCGAACGTCGACAGGTTCCCGCTCGACATCAACGAGGCGGGCAAGGCCGATCTGCTCCGTGTGCCCGGCATCGGGCCGACCTCTGCGGAGCGGATCATCCAACAGCGAGAGCGTCACAAGATCGACACGTGGCGCGACCTCCAGGCCATGGGCGTCGTACGCAAGCGGGCAACTCCCTTCGTGTCGTTCCCCGGGAGCGACGTAACGCCTGCAAGGCAACTCAAGCTCGAACTCTTCAAGGAGCGGCCGAGCCAACCCGCTCCCGCTAAGGTCTCCACGCCTCGCCCGGAGGCTGCGACCGCCGCCCCGTGCGGACAGGTCCGCTCGTGCAGCGGCTGCGCCCTGTACGGCGCGCCGGGTCATCCGGGATACCGTGTGAAGATGGCGGCGTAAAACGCGCCCAGAACGGCGTTGATGCTACACTGGAAGGACACCTTCCTTACGGTATTCATGGCGTATGGCAACTGTGTCCGAAACATCGAAACGCGTACTGGCCGATCCGCGAGAGGACTCGCGCCCCAGGTGGCGTTTCGCGGCGAGTCTTGGCCTCTTCGGCGCGGCCCTGGGAGCAGCAGTCGTCATCACGAATGTCGTGGGGCTGACCTCGAAGTTCTCCGTCGATGCCGACGCCCTGCCCCCCGACGACATCGTCTACTTCATGCTGGTTGGCGGTCTGACGGGACTGGTTGTCGCAGGAGTCATTGGGTACCTCATCAACAGGTCTACCCGTGCTTTCGAGACATCGACTCCGCGCCACGCCCTGGGCATCCTCCCTTGGGCCGCCATCGGCGCGACATACTGGGTCACCTTCTCGCTGCTCCTCGGGGGAGTAGCGCTGCCTCAGGCGAACGTGGTGCTGGCGTACATCGACGGCGCGATACCGTTCGGCGACTTCATAGGGTTCAGCCTGGACACGGTCTTCGGCGTCCTGTTTCGCATGGTCTCCGAGGGCGGACGCTTCATGTACACGGCAGTCTCCGCAGGGCTGCTGTTTGCAGCCGGCGGATGGGCCATCGACCGTCTCGCCGCGCTCTCGAACGACCAGGCCGCCAGATACGGCCCGCCCGTACTCGCGATAGCGCTCTCGGCGACCGTAGTCGCCCTCATCCTGCTCCTGCCGCCGCCGTTGCTCTGGCACATCGGCAACGTCACGACGGCAACGCAGTTGTACAGGTAGGGTGTCTCAGGGCAAATGCGCCCCACCCCTCACTCCACCATCGCGGTGCGCAGTCGCTCCAGGTCTTCCTCGGTGACGCCCGCGCCGGTGAGGTAAGGACGGACGCCGCCGTACTCTCGGTCGAGGTGCTCGATGCTGGCGCGCATGGCTTTTGGCGGCGCGATGTTGCGCTCGGTCTCATAGGCCTGCCGGAACTCGTCGTTGGCGTCGAATTCCTCCGGGTCGAGGCGCAGCCGGCTCCCGGCCGCACGGTCGGGGATTCGCCGCCAGAGATACGTGGCCGACGAGCTGTAGTCCCGGACGATGGTCTCCGGCGGCACGCCTGCGATGCTCAGAAGCAGCATCGTCACGAGGCCCGCGCGATCTCGGCCTGAGTTGCAGTGGTAGAGGGCGGGCAGCGTTCCGGGCTTCGCGAGGAGCTTGACGACCTTGCCCATCCACTCGCGCCGTACGTCGAGGATGGCGGCGTAGATGTCGGGAGGCCGGTCGGGGCCGAGCGACGAGACGTTGATGTCCGACACCTCCACCAGCGGCACGTCTCCCATGACGTTTACCCAGTTGTAGTCCACCTCCGCCGACTCGGCGAAGACATTGGGGTGCTGCGTGACGGCCTCGGTCACCCTCAGGTCAACGACACTGCGCAGACCCTCCGACACCAGCGCGCGCTGCGAGTCGGGCGTGAGGCTGTGGAGGCTGTCGGACCGGTACAGCGTCCGCTGACGGGTCACTCGCCCGTCCGTGGTCTCATACCCGCCGATATCTCTGAGGTTGTATGCGCCCTCGAGGTCGAGATGGCGCGATGCGCGGAAGTATTCGGTCATGATGCGGTCCTTTGAGGGTGTTTGCGAAGTCCGTGAAAACCGTTCGTCCTGAGCCTGTCGAAGGGCGTTTCATGGTTCGACAAGCTCACCACGAACGGAGTGTAGTTGTCTCTCGCCACGAACGGAGTGAAGTTGTCTGGGGTTCGCGGGACCCTACGCAACGCCGATCTCTTCGAGGACGGCGTAGTTCATGTGGTACAGGTGTGAGTACAGCCCGTCCCGGTCGAGGAGCTCGTCGTGGGTGCCCTCTTCGATGAGTTCGCCCTTGCTGAGGACGACGATCTTGTCGGCGCCGCGAATGGTCGAGAGGCGGTGCGCGATGACGATGGCCGTCCTGCCCTTCAGCAGGCTCCGCAGCGCAAGCTGGATCTGCGCCTCAGTGTGGCTGTCGATGTTGGCCGTCGCCTCGTCGAGGATGAGTATCTTGGGATCGGCCACGATGGCGCGGGCGAAGCTGATGAGCTGGCGCTGACCCACGCTCAGGTTCTCGCCGCGCTCCTCCAAATAGGTGTCGTAGCCGTCTTCGAGCTTGGTGATGAAATTGTGCGCCCCTACTGCCTGCGCCGCCTCGATCATCTTCTCGTCCGAGACGTCGACGTGGTTGTACTTGATGTTCTCCCGCACGGTGCCGGAGAAGAGGAACGGCTCCTGGAGCACCATGCTCATCTGGCTGGCGAGGGACGCGCGCACCACGTCTCGCACGTCGTGCCCGTCCACCAGCACCGCGCCTCGGCCCTGTTCAACGTCGTAGAACCGGGCGATGAGCGACACGAGCGTCGTCTTGCCCGCGCCGGTCGGTCCTACGATGGCAACCGACTGTCCCGGCTCGACGCGAACGCTCAGGTCCTTTATCACGTCCTCGCCCCGCTTGTAGGCGAAGCTGACGTTCCGAAGCTCGACCTCCCCGCGAATGGGCGGCAGGACGGATGCGTCCGGCGCGTCGACCATGTCCGGCTCCACGTCCAGAGTCTCGAAGATGCGGGTGCCCGACGCCATGGCCCGCTGGAGCTGGGTGTACTGAATCGTCAGGTTACGGATCGGGTCGAAGAAGCGCTGGATGTACATGATGAACGCGATCAGCAGGCCGATCTCGATGGCGCCGCCGGAGACCATGCTCGAACCGAAGTAGAGCACGAGGCCGATCGCCGCCGCCGGCAGGAAGTCGACCACGGGAAGCACACCGGCAGAGAGCCTGCCCGCGCCGAGGAAGGCGTTGAGGTTGCTCCGGTTCTTCACGTCGAACTGGCGGAGATTCTCATCCTGTCGGTTCATCGCCTGCACGACGCGCACGCCGGTGATGTTCTCGTTCAGCGAGGCGTTGACGATCGAGATCGTCGCCCGCGCCTTGATGAACGTCCTCTTGGCGAACGGCTGCCACAATGCCATCGCTATGGCCAGCAGCGGCAGGACGACCAGGGCCAGCAGTCCCAGCCGCACGTCGAGCAGCAGCATCACGACGATGATCCCGCCGAGGCTGAGGAAGTCGCCGACGGTCATGACGATGGTGCCGAGGAACTCCTGGAGCTGGTACACGTCGCCCTGAACGCGCGACATGATGCGTCCGACCTCGGTCTTGTCGAAGAAGCGCATCGACTGCTTCTGCATGTGCGAGAACATGTCGCGACGCAGCGCCAGCAGGACGCCCTGTCCGGCCTTCGTGATGGTGATGTCCTGCACGTAGAGGGAGACCCAGTTGACCACCGCGCTCCCGAAGAACAGGGCGGCTACGAGAATGAGGCCGCCGCGGTCGTCGTTGGCGATGTACCGGTCGATGCCGAGCTTTATGAGCCACGGCACAGAGACCTGCGTCGCCGCGAAGAGCAGCATGGCGGTGACGGCGACGATTACCAGTCGCGTCTGGGGAAGGACATAGGGAAGCAACCTGCGGATGACCTTCGGGTCTACGGCGTTCCCGAAGACCTCCTCGTCGAGCCCGTCCTTGCTCGTGCCGGACGGCCTTCCGCCCATGGTTTGCATCATGACGGCGAGCTCCCGGCTGCGACCTTCGCGGGCACGTCGAACTCCATCATCACCTCTTCCTGCGGGCGAAGCTGGAGGTCGTAGATCTCGCGGTACAGCCCTCCGTGCTCAACGAGCTCGGCGTGGTTGCCCCGCTCGGCGATTTGCCCGTCCTGCAGGACGACGATCGTGTCGGCGGAGTGCACCGTGCTCAGCCGGTGCGCGATGATGAAGGTCGTTCGACCCTCCATCACCGAGGCCATGGCCTTTCGTATCTCGTTTTCCGTGCGCGCGTCGACGCTCGATGTCGAGTCGTCGAGCACCAGTATCGGCGGATCGAGGAGAACGGCCCGCGCTATCGAAAGGCGCTGTCGCTGGCCGCCGGAGAGCGATACTCCGCGCTCGCCGAGGACCGTCTCGTAGCCGTCGGGCAGGCTCACAACGTGCTCGTGGAGCTGCGCGATCTTCGCAGCAGCGATGATTTCATCCATGCTCGCGTCGGGGCGGCCGTAGGCGATGTTGTTGGCTATCGTGTCGGTGAACAGGAACACGTCCTGCTGCACCACGCCGATGTTCCGGCGGAGCGACTCCAGCGACACGTCACGAACGTCGACTCCGTCGATTGAGACCGACCCCTTCGTCACGTCATAGAAGCGCGGAATCAGGCTGGCGAGAGTGCTCTTGCCGCTGCCCGGCGCTCCCAACAGGGCGACGACGCGCCCGGCGGGAACGTCGAGGTTGAAGTCACGGAGGACGAGAGTATCCCTGCGGTACCCGAAGCTCACGTTCTCGAACCGCATGTGCCCGGTGGCGCGCTCCATCGCGACGGCGTTGCGGCGGTTCGTGACCGGCGACTTTGCGTCGAACACCTCGAATATCCGCGTCGCGGCGGACATCGCCCGCGCGAGGTTGTTCACGATCGTGCCCGCCATGCGGAACGGCTGGGCGAGGATCTGCAGGTAGAGGACGAACTTCGTGAACTCGCCGAGCGTCATGCGCCCGTCGATCACGCCGAGTCCACCGAACAGCAGCACGATGCCGAGTGTCAGCATGAAGGTGAACAGGACGAACGAGCCGTTGAAGGCGTTCAGCCTCATCGCCTTGTACATGTCGTCGGCGACGGCCTGGTTGTGGACCCGGAACTTCTCCTCCTCGTAGTCGGAGGAGGCGAAGGCCTTGACCACCCGCGCGCCGGTCAGGTTCTCCTGCAGGGTCATGTTCAGGATTGCAAACTTCTCCTGCGCTTCGAGCCAGGCGTTCCGCATCCGAAGCCGTATCATGCTGGCAACGGTCATGGCCACGGGCAGCAGCGCGAGGCTGAGCAGCCCAAGCTGCCAGTCGATCCGCATCATCAGGACGACGACCACGACGAACAGGACCAGGAAGTAGGGTGTTCGCACGACGACGAGGTTGACGAACATGCGGATCGCCTCCACGTCGGTAATGGCCTTGGACATCAGGTGGCCGGTGTGCTGGCTGTCGTGGAAGCCGAAGCCGAGGCGCTGGACGTGGTCGTAGAACCGGTTTCGCAGGTCGTAGACGACGTGCTGGCCCAGCGACTCGCCCATGTACATCTGGCCGAAAGAGAAGACGCCGCGCACGATGCCCAGCACGAGGATGAGCAGGCAGATGCCCAGAATCGTGGAGTCGACCGCGCCGCCCGCCTCGAACGTGTCCTTCACGTGGTCGACCGCGTTGCCGAAGAGATCGGGGAGGATGACGTATGCGGCGGTAGCGCCTGCGGTGAACAGGTACGCGGCCAAGAGGCGCCGCTTGTGGTTCCAGGGGAACCGGAGAGTTCGTACGAGTAGTCTCATCAGGCCGGGCTTATGCCCCCGGCAGGACCCTTCATCAATCTATGAGGGGAGACAAACAGAGAGGGGGCATAGACCCCCTTAGCTCATGCGAAAATCAAACCCCTCACAATCCAGTATACGCCGCTCCAGAGGGGGGTCAAGGTTTTCTGAGACCTATTTTTCGGGAATTTCTTTTCAGTATTCCGAGGCGTTGGTCACGGGCAGTGTTCGGGGCCGGACCAGGAGGAGGACTGGAGGGTGGATGGAGATCCAGTTTAGCGCTCAGCGGATAGTCGATGCGAGACCTACAGGGTCGCGATTTTTGCGAAAATTACGCCATTTCGCGCCATTTCGCGCCATTCTCTCGTTATTGTCAAGTTGCATTGGTCTCGGCGGCCTTCGGGAAATCTCGGATACCTCGTCCTCCAAGTGGAGTCGCCCATCCGGAAGCGTGAGTTTCAGAGGGGGTCACGTTTAACCTGACATATCATGACATCCCCTTCTCCCGAGCGGGTGGTCTCCGTTGGCCGCAATGACCCGTGCGGCGTTTAGTGCGTATGTTCTTTTAAGTCCAGTCTACAAGACCAGGCGGGAGAATTGCAAAAGCGCGGAGAAAGAAGAGAGTGGGGGAGTCTTGCCTGCCGCGAACAATCGTGCTATTATCGCCGTCTATGCCACGACAGACCGAACCGAACGCCAACAACGCCCTCGGCATATTGCTCCAAGGGATGATGCACGGGGCCACCGTGCGCTCCGAAAACGTCCGCTCCATCGTCGGCAATCCCAGCCTGCAGCCCGACATCGTCATCACGGAGGACGGGCGCGCTCCGATCATCATCGAGGCCGAGTTCGAGCCTGCGCACAACGTGGAGGAAGAGGCGGAGGCTAGGCTTGGCCTTGAGGTCGAGGATGGCCGTCGAACCGTCGAGGCCGTGATTGCGCTGAAGTACCCCGAGTCTGTGGCGGACGCGGACGACTTGAATGCCGCGCTCGTTGACACACGCCTCTCATACTGCGTTCTCTATGCCGAAGAGTCCGAGACCCGCTTCCCTGAATCGGGCTGGCTGACCGGCTCGGTTGGCAGTCTTGCTGATCTTATCCGGCTTGTGTCCGTGCCCCAGAAGGCCGTCAACGACGCCGCGGATGCCCTTGAGCGGGGAATAGGGCGCATTGCGGCCATTCTGGACGAACTGGTGGTTCTACGGCCCTATACCACTATCAATATTGCCGACCTGCTGGGAATGGTGAACGTTCCCCAGACCCGCCGCATGGCTGCCGCCATCCTTGCCAACGCCCTCGTCTTCCACGAGCGGGTCTCCGGTATGTTGGACAACGACATTAAGCCCGCGACCCTGGTGTGCGGTCGAAACTCTCGCAACCCGAAGATTGAGACGTTGGAAGCGTGGGACGAGATCCTCAAGATCAACTACTGGCCTATATTCGCCGTTGCGAAGGACATTCTCCATCTCCTCCCGTTCGAACCGGCCTCTCGCGTCCTGCGTACCCTGGAACTCACGATCGGGGAGGTGAACGCGACAGGGATCGACAACTCCCACGACCTCACCGGGCGGGTCTTCCAGCGGCTCATCGCCGATCGCAAGTACCTTGCGACCTTCTACACTCTGCCTGCGTCCGCAGCCCTGCTGGCGCGGCTGGCGGTCGACAAGATGCAAGATGTCGACTGGTCCGACCCCAATGGCATAGGCAAGCTGCGGGTGGGTGATTTCGCCTGCGGCACGGGCGCGCTCCTCTCGGCCGTATACGAACAGATAGCCGCCCACCACGAACGCGCGGGCGGAGACCCATCAGCCCTCCACGCCAACATGATGGAAGAGGTGCTGTACGGCTGCGATGTCATGCCCTCTGCCATACACATCACCGGTTCCACCCTCTCCGGGGCCCGGCCCACCGTTGGATTCGATAACTCACGTCTCTACACGCTCCCCTACGGCAAACAGGAAGACGGCTCCGTTGCAATAGGATCGCTCGAACTGCTCCAGTCCTCGTCGGTGATGACGCTGTTCAACACGAGCGACCCTGCCCTGCGGACTGGCAGTGTGGGCGAGGAGACGGTAACAAACGTCATCGTTGATATACCCGACGAGGGGTTCGACGTGGTAATCATGAATCCCCCGTTTACCCGGGCGACAAACCACGAGGGCGCCCATGCGGACATTACCAACCCGGCGTTTGCCGCATTCGGCGCTACCCAGACCGATCAAACGGCTATGGGGAACCGGATGAACCAATTCGGCAGGGGCACCTGCTATCACGGGAACGCCGGCATCGCGTCGGCGTTCGCGGCGCTCGCTCATCGGAAGCTCAAACCCGGCGGCGTGCTTGCGTTGGTCTTGCCCCTGTCGGCCGCATCGGGTCTGTCGTGGCAGGCCTTCCGACGCATGATCGCGCAGGGCTACACCGACCTGACCGTCCTGAGCATTGCCGCCAACGGAAAGGACATGTCGTTTTCATCGGATACCGGAATGGCCGAGTGCCTGGTAATAGCCCGCAAGCTGATGAAGGACGATCCTCCGACGCTGTCGGGGAAGCGGGTTGGGTTGACGTCACTGCGCAACCGCCCGCGCGGACTCGCGCCCGCCGCCACCGTCGCAGAGAACATCATCAACAGCGGTCCGGTTCGGCAGATCGAGGACGGGCCGTACGGCGGAACGCCTCTGAATGCAGGGGACGAACACATCGGCGAGATGCTCACAACACCCGATAACACGAACGGAGAGACCTGGGGAGCTGTGCGCTCGTCAGATTTCTCCGTAGCGCAAGTTGGTTATGCGCTGTCTCACTCCAAGCTGTGGCTGCCCGGGCTGTCTACGACACCGCAGGTGACGGCGGCGCCGCTCAATGTCGTCGGCAGGATGGGACTCGTCCACAGGGACATCACCGGGCCAATGCCGCGCGGACCTTTCGACAAGGTGGAGCCCAGCCCGACCGCAACCTATCCAGCTCTCTGGAACCATGACGCCAAACGGGAGACCCGAATGGTCTGCGAACCGGACTCCCAGTTGCTAGTTCGCATAGGGATGGAGGACAAGTCTCACGATGTTTGGGCCACCGCCAGCCGCGCGCATCTGAATCTTGAGTTCACGTTTGGGGCACAACCCCTTGCCGTAGCTTTCACTGAATGGAACTCAATCGGTGGGAGGGTTTGGCCTAACGTGATTTTCGACGATAAGAGATTCGACTATGCGTTCACTGTTTGGGGTAACAGCACCTTAGGACTGCTTTCTTACTGGTGGCACTCCAACCGCCAGCAATCAAGCAAGGCGGGGATTACCATCCGCTCAGCCGAATCCCTCCCCGTCCTCGACTTCCGCGCCCTTACCGACGAGCAGCTTGCCTCCGCCGAGAATGTCTTCGACGAGTTCCGGGACAAGGAGCTCAAGCCCGCCTATCTCGCGGACGCCGACCCGAACCGCGCCCTGCTCGACCGTCGGGTGATCTGCGACCTGCTGGGATTCGACGAGGACGTGTATGAGGGCGTCCGTCGTCTATCCCAGAAGTGGTGCGCCGAGCCGTCGGTGCATGGGGGAAAGAAGCGCCCCCGTGACGCTCAGTTCGTGATGTAGCAACCAACCTGCGTGATTGGGAGCCGAGTGACCCCCTACATCGACAGCCCCTCCACCACCTCCGCTGACGGCAGCCGCGCGAGGGCTTCGGGCGAGACCCATATCTTCGACGAGCGGCTGCCGGAGCCGAGGATCACCCTTTCCAGTTCCATGACCCTGCGGTCGACGTAGACCGGCAGGTCTTGCGGCAGCGCGAACGGCGTGACTCCGCCGATCATCATCCCGGTCAACTCGATGACCTCCTCCTCCGAGGCGAAGGACGCGCGCGAGACGCCCATCAGCTTGCGGACCGTCCTGTTCACGTCCAGCCGGTCGGAACCCCTGACCACGCAGGCGCTGTACTTCTTCGCGCCCCGTTTCGACGCGACCGCGATCGTATTCCCGCAGTCCTCCAGCCGGTACCCGTACCTCTCGCAGAAGTCGGCCGTGTCCGCCGACTCCGGATCGCAGGCGATCACCTCGTAGGGGACACCCACGGCCTTGAGGGCATCCGCCACTCGTGCTTCGATCTCGTCGGTATTTATCATTGCTACTCCGGGTATGTTTCGTCGCCAGGGACTTTCTCACACACAGTGTAGCAAAGAGGTGCTCGGATTCGATGAGGGAGTGGTCGAGGACGCGCGATTGGTCGCTGTTATGATTCGTGGTGAGCCCTTCGTTAGACCCAGAACGGGCGGGCCTATTGAACCACTCTTCGACATGCTCGGCGCCAGCCCCGTACTTGATACGGGGGGCGAACGTTCTTGCATTCCGCGTCCTCAGGAGAACGCTGCGGACGCAATGCGACAAGGCGCAGTCCGACGTTATTGCGGCGGGCCGGACCTCGGGTCGACGCCGACGGTCCATCTGGGCGGACCATCGTACAGCAAGGCCTGCATGAACATGCGGTGCATGAGCTCCCACTGCTGCATCATCAGGTACGCTTCCCACTGTCGATGCGGCGGCAGACGCCTCATCCGGCGCTCGAAGCGGTTTCGCGCGCGCTGGGCTTCGGCCTCGTAGAACGCGACGAGCTCGGCTACCCGCTGCTCTCGGTCGACAGTCGTGGCGCCGGCAGGCATTTCGAGAGGGTTGGCATGAGCCGTGACCGTGACGCCGACGATCTCCGCGCAGGAGTTCAGGTGGTACGTGACAGCCACGACGTGAGCGTTCGCCTGCTCCATCCTGCCACGGTCGATGAGGGTGCCGACCTCTTCGGTGCGAACGTTTGCCAGGTGCGCGTGCTCCTTCGCCCGCGCCAGGTCGGACTTCGGCATCCTCAGGGAGATGTCCTCCTTGAGGGTCTTGACCGCGTAGAGCGGATCGCCGGGCACGCTGTCCTCCGACGCGACGGTCGCGCCGTATGCGGTGCCCGTCCCCAGCACGACGATGCCGACGGCAACGAGCGCCGTCCGCGCGAGCTTCACTCGCCAGTTCGTCGGCCCGATGAGACGTCCGAGCCATCCCTGCTTGCTCGTCTTCTCCCTGTCGGCAATGGCCGCCGTGAATCTGTAGCGGCTCCGCTGCTTGGCCTCCTCGCGATGGGTGATCGCGGCGGCGACGTTCATCGTCGCGGCGGAGGTGCGCAGGAGCGGCTCCAGTTCGACCGCGAAGTCGGGGTAGCTCGCGAGGCACTGCTCGACCGTCTCACCCGAGGCGAGGCGCTCGATGCATTCGTTCAGTACGTCATCAACGGTAGCGCTCATCCTATGCACCGCCCTGGCTTATCAAGCCCTTTTCCATCGCCGGTCCAAGAAGCGTTCGGAGCTTCTTGATCGCCGCGTGTTGCAGCGCCTTGACCGCGTTTTCCTTCTTGCCCATCGCCTCGGCAGTCTCGGCGACCGACAGTCCGCCCGCGAACCGCAGCGAGAGTACCTCCTGCTGCAGCTGCGTCAGTCCGCCCATCGCGTCTTTGACCTCTTTGATCGATAGCTCCACGTCCAGCTTCCTGTCAATGTCCACGCCGTCCGTTCCCACGACCCTCATCGCGTCGTCGAGAGAGGTCTTCTTCTGCCGCCCGGACTTCCTGTAGTAGTCGATTACCAGGTTGTGCGCGATCCGAAAGAGCCATGACGTGAATGGATATCCCTGCCACTTGAAGGAGCCGATCGACTCCAACATCCTCAGGAACACTTCTTCAGTCAGGTCCTCCGCCTCAAGGCTGTCACCGGTCTTGAACATCACGTAGCGATAGATATTGTCGTAGAAGGCCTCATACAGGCCCCCAAACGCCTCACTATGTCCCTGCTGCGCTCGTCGTACCAGGTCCTCTACTTCTTCCTTTGACGGAGCATCGTTGCGGTCGGGCATGTCGGCTTCCCGTGTCAGGAGCTGCCAAGGGCACGTCGCTTAGCCTCGGCGCGCCGATGCTACACTATACAACGCATCGACTTCCAATAGGATAGCGCCCGGGCAGGGGGAATTTTGGGGGATTGGCGCTGGGACTCAGTCAACTTGAACATTGCAAACTGGACTGATACCGATTTATCCCCTCTCCCGTTCGTGGGAGAGGGCTAGGGTGAGGGTGAATTGCGAAACCAAAATCATGTTGGCTAACAACTAGATTTCGCCGTTCGCGCTGAGCTTGTCGAAGCGCCTCCCGTTCATGGTTCGACAGGCTCAGCACGAACGGGCCTGGCCCCTCACTCCCGACGTTATGGCACTCGGACCTCGCCAACGTATGGGTGATCACAGTTAGTTCGCCGTTCGCGCTGAGCATGTCGAAGCGCCTCCCGCTCATGGTTCGACGGGCTCACCACGAACGGATTTAGACCCCTCACTCCCTCCGCGCCAGCGCGCCGGCGCGGGCCAGCGACTCGGTGATCTCGTCGAGCTTGCCGTCCAGCTTTTGGAGCGTCTCCCGTATCTGCGCCACCTGCGTCTCGATTCGCACGAGCGAGCTGGTTGCGGCGCGGATGTCTCCCTCGTTGCGGGCGACATCCGCCTCCAGCTTGTCGAGCTGGTCCTCGATCTTCGGCTTGTCGCTCGCGTAGGGCGAACCTGTCCGCACGAGGTCCTCGATCTGGGAGCGAACGAGGTAGTCCCGGTCGCGACGCTCGATCTCCTCCGCCTGCCGCTCGATGCGCGTCACCGCTGCGTCGTCCGCCTTCCCGTCCAGCACAGCGACCGACCACCCAAGCACGCCGAGATTGACCGTAATGAGGATGCCGATGGCCCACGAGAGGACACCCTTTTCCGTACTATCGATCGGTATCATCTCAGGCCACCATCAGCGTCCACGTGACGGTCTGCGTGCCGGTCGATACGTCCACGTACAGCGTGGAGGCGTCTACGCTGCCCCTGCCCGCCGCCGTGAAGTCGAACTCCGCGATCTCCGCGCCGATCTCCACACCCGCCTCGCTGTCCGTCACACCTGAGAGCCTTGCGACACCCGCCGCCCCGTTGCCGTGCTTTATCCAGAGCTTCACCGCTCTCAGCGGCTCGCTCGTGAGCTGGGCGGGCGTTCCCGCCGTCACCGATTCCTGTCCGTGTATCAGTCTCATTTCTATATCTCCTCCACCGTCACCCTGCTCGTGCCTCTCTCGTCGAGGCCGGTCTCCTCGCCGCCCGACACGCTGACAACGTCCACGTAGTGCGTCCGCGTCGTGCCGGCATCGTCCCGGAACGTGAACTCGACGAGGTTCGTGCTCTCGATGGCCTCCGCCAGGTCGGAGCGCATGTCCTTCGGCGTGCGTCCGCCATGCTCCTGGTTCAGCGCAACGTCGAAGGTGAACCCGTACTTGGTCGGTATCTTCTTGCGGTACTCCAACGCCATCGAGACGAGCACGGGCGTCTTCGATTCGTCCGCCCCTCTCCGCAACCGGCATTCGATCTGAATGGCCTTGAAGTCGATGCCGTTCGGTGTCGTCTCATTCGGCAAATTGAAGGTCGTCGTGCCGTCCGACGTGATCGTGCCGACCAGGGCCGGGGGCGCGCCCGCGTAGTCGACCGCCGCGTACACCTCGATCATCTCGGTCGCCGTGCAGTCCTGCGTCTCCACCCGCAGTCGCAGCGCCGTCTTGGTCACCTCAGGCTGGCCCGCGTCGAACCACGGATAGACGTGCGACGCTCGGAGGAAGCTGTTCGCGTCAGGGTAGCCCGTGGCGTAGGACGCCGCGGGACCGAATCGCGAGTTTGTCAGAGAATCGGGAAGCTCGGTATATCCCACGTTCGGTGGTGCCCCGAACAGCCCGGCATCGGTCGCCCACCACAGCCGGTATTTCCCATAGGCGTTGGACACGTGCGCCGCCGTTATCGACATCCACGAGAGGGCCGTGTGCGCGTGACTCACGCCGACGCCGTCCCAGAGGAAGACGTCGGCGGGCGTGAACGGCGCGCCCAGACCGTCCATCACCACCGCGAGGTCGAGGTGGGTAGGCACAAGCCTGGTGATCGCGCCCCGCGTGCCCGCCGTTGTGAACAGGCCGTCCTCGCCGCGTCGCGGGAAGGCGATGTCGAACGTGCGACGTCCGGGTGTGTAGACGTACACGTGCCGCGCGACCGGCGCGTAGATGATTCCCCTCCACGCCGTAGCGCCCGATCCCCCGGTGTCGTGCTTCGGCCACCTCGCGGGCGTCTCGACGAACCGATTGTTCGCGTCGTCGTGGGCGTACAGACCAACCTTCGTTCCCGCGTAGAGAATCGGCCTGCCCGAACGGTCCGGCCCTACGAACAGCGACGTGACGGACCCTGAAGGCAGCGGAAGCGCCGCGTCGTCCACGCACGCGGCGCTGCTCGTTCTCAGCGACCCGGCGGGCCCCTGCCAGAGCCTCCCGTCATCGTTTATGCCCCAGAGCCGGTCGCTCCAGTACGCGAGAAACTTTGCTGGCTTGACGTTCTTGTGGAATGCCGTCCCGTTTGACGTGTACGTGAACCCGTCGTCCCCGTGCGCGAATACGAGGTACTGCGAATGGCCGCCACCCGTGCCCGGGTGCGAGAACGTCACGGCGTCCGTCGCAACGCCGGGCAGCGTGTGCAGCGACTCGCCCCACGAATCTGCCCTGCCGTCGTACTTGCGAATGTCCGTACCGCCGCCCCACGCCGCGTAGATCTCGCTGTCACCGTAAGCGTCGTTCAACTCGCCGATGGCCGTGATGTCTCCGGAGAGTCCGGGTCCCGTCGTGTACCGCGAGAGCGGCGGCAGGGTGATCCCACCTTTGTACCGCACGTCGCAAGACGTGTACGTGCACCTGTCGAGCTCAGGGTCGCGGGCGTCGAGCTTGTAGACCCCCAGCCCGCCGCGCTGATCGGTCCACTTGATCACGCTGCGCCTCGGATCGGAGTCCGACCCCACGTCGCCCAGCACCAGCTTGCCCGGATACCGCGACGCGATGAACGACCGCACGCTTGCCCCGCGTCTCGGAGCGGTCCGGTACCGCTTGCCGTCCAGGGATATCTCTTGTTGATTGACTACGATCTTCGCCATGTATGTTCTCCAATTTGCCGTCCCGTCCTCTTGCGGAAGACTGGGACATCTCGTGTTGCTATCCGACTCTTCGCACGTTCGTCAGCAGCGGGAACGCCGCGCGGGCTTCTCGCGTCCGGGTGTCCCACCTTTCGCACGCCGCCCTGCCGGACTCCGACAGGTCTGGCGAGGCGAGCAGTGCCAGCGCCGTCCCACGGGCGATGACGAACTCGTCCGGCACGGCGCTGCTCGAAGTGTCAGTCAGCAGCGACGACGGCTCCATGCCTCCTACGAGCTTGAGTGGCGCGTCGCCCGCAAAACGCCTTCCCCCTGGGGCGAGGGTCAGTACCCGCTCCCCCTTGTCGATCCCCCAGAGGTGCGCCGGAATCGTCCTCCACACGGCGGTACTCTCATCAACCGGGGACGGCGACGAAGTCGACACCCGGACCTGCACCTTCGAGATGGCGTCGATGTCCTCCGGTATCGTGAACCGCGCCAGACCCCCGCCCGCATGAAGAGAAAAATCCTCGACCGGCTCGTAGATGTGCCCCGCCGCCTCGCCGATGGCCTGGTTGATGTAGTCGTGGATGACCTCAGGCGGGTACTCGGAGGGCCAGAGCTCGTACGGGTCGTTGGCGGCCGTCGCCTGTGGAAGTGGTCGCGTCCAGCTCAGACGGGCGCTCGCCGAGTCGTAGTCCGACACACGACGTATCGCCCCGGCATTCGCACCGGACGAGGTCGCGACGAGCCACCACCCGTTGTAGTTGTCGTCCCCGCCGATCAGCGTATCGTCGATGATGCCTGACGTGTCCCCTCCCGACGTTGCCGCCGAGACGATCAGCCGGTGCCCGATAAGGTTCCGCCCGATGCTCTTTCGTAGCTGTTCCCGTGTCCGTCCGTTCGTTCCTGTCATGTTCAAATTCCCTTCTCAATAACTGTTCAGACTTCGTGAGAGCGCTCAACGCACATAGTCACCGTCATACCCGCGAAAGCGGGTATCCATAGGGACGGGGGTGTTCGCCTCATCAACTCTGAACAATTACCTTTCTCGATGGCGTGTTGCCATGCTCTCTGTTACTCCAGCTCAATTCGCAATTCCCGCGAACGGAGGCGCTTTAGGAACCCCCTCTCCCGTTCGCGGGAGAGGGCTGGGGTGAGGGTAAAAGGCTCACCTTCGTAAGGTTCTTGGCTTCAGGCTCTTGCCTGCCTGACACGTTTCGCAAAGGTCCCCGTTCGCGTGAATGCCGCGAACCGGCCTAGAAATAGATCCTGTTCGTCGCACTCTGCCGTCGCTTCGCCGCGTACTCGCGGAACTCCCGAATAGCCGCGCCGGTCTCCTTGCGCTGCTCCGGCGTATGGCGATGAAGCGGCCCCAGACCACGCACCTCTACCAAAAAACTCTCGAAGGCCTGCGCCGCCATGTCCTCGATCTCCGAGGGCGGGGCATCGGAATGGGCAGGGACGTGACATACCTGGCTCCGTCCCGTGCGTGGATCGTGGAACCGGAACCGGTGTACGACCACTTGCCGGCCGGTGTCAACATCTGGCCCCGCCACGTACGGTGTCTCAACCGCCGACCCCTCCGGCACCCACAGCCCCGACGCCGTCTCCATACCCGCCGAAAGCTCCCCCGACACAGGCACGACCGCGGGAATGTTTGTTGCTGTCCGTTCGTTAAACATCAAAGCGCGCCCCAACTTTCCTCAAACTGGGACGCGCTCCGGCATCTCTGGTGTATTCGGTTGTGCTCCCGACCCGCTCATCACAGGTCAGGAGTGGCTAGAATTCAAGAGTAGTACGGATGTGCTGGTGTGTCAAATCAGAGAATGGGGGAACTTGTGGCAGAGAGAAGTCCGCTTGTGGGTTCGGGATGTGAGTTGCCGGCCACGGCTCCCTAACCGGCCGTGTGCCCCACCACGTCGATGGTCGTCGAACCGAGAAATGTCGAGTTCGCCCAGACCTGGAACTCATACCGCCCCGGCTCGCCTATCTGAAGGGGTGGAAACGGTATGAGCAGTTCGGCCGACGCCAGCCGGTCGGACTGTTCGAGCTTGCCTTCCGCCTTAGCCAAGACGTTGCCCGAATTCAGGTGAACGAACCGGATATCCAACTCATATCGCCCCTGTGCATCGGCGATCTTCAGGTACAAGGTGACCGCCCTTTTCGTCGGGAACGCGGATGTCGAAAGCCTGTCGAAGATGCCGATGAGGCTCTTCTTCTTGGTGTGAGGCTCGGTCACGCCAACGTCGCAGACCAACGCCGCGACCAGGACTGGCACAACTTGACTCAATGACTCAGCCAACCGTGGAAACGTCCTTCCTCTGTGGGAGCGAGTCTTGTTGTGCCTATCACGACGAAATCCCTCTACCTCACCAGGGTTTGCGGAGGGTCAGCCTTTCAAAAGTCTCGATATGTCTGCTCATTACGCAGCGCGACTTTGGAAATGATTACAACGTATTCGGGTGAGTCCAGAACAACGTAGATAACGCGCCAGTCCCCAACACGGATTCTGTATACCTGGGACTGCAGCTTTTGGCAACCAGGTGGTCTCGGGTCGTATGAAAGAGCGTCTATTGCACTTTGGATTCGCTCTTTGTTCGCGCCTAGTTTCTTGATCTGCCTGCTAGCTGCCGGCTCGTAGATTACTTCATACAGATGGTTCATCCCCATCCGCATGTTCCTGACTGGACAAGAACGCCTGGCGTCCGTGTCTTCGGAACTTCAAGAGAGTCGCTTCTGCCGCCTCCGTGTCTTCTAAGAGCTCAGCGGACTCGTCAGTACTGCTTGACTCATACAACAACTCGGGCGTGTCTTCCAGAACCTCGAAACCACTCTGTTCGTTTTGTACCATTTTCTCTGACCCTGCGAGGTGGAAGGTGTGTACTGAGGATTGGACTCGCATACTATCATAATGAACTGCGGCGCGATAATGCGTGGTGAGTGGTTCTCAGCGTAGCAAGAGACAGGGCATTACTCGCCCCCACCCCCAAACAGCCTCCCGCTCGCCAGCCCCCGCTCCACCTCATCCGGTGCCATGAACTTCCGGCCCGTCCGCTCGGTACCGTATCGCTCGCGGCAGCCCTTGCACTCGCACGTCTCCCCCGGCGGCCACGGCAGCAGGCCACGCCGGGCGTACCTCGCCTGATGGTCCGGGTGGCCGGGCAGGTTGGGCAGCATTGCGCCCGCCCTCCCGACCACCTCGCCCGCGACGTTCACCTGGTCGACGTGCCAGTACATGTCGACCTTCGGCTGCCACTTGTCGAGGTACTCCCACGTGTAGCCGAGCTTCGCCAGCTCCTCCGACAGCGTCGCGGGCGTCTTCCGGTACATGTATTCCTCCTGAGTAACACTATGCACCCGCACGGGGCCGCGCAGGGTGTCAGCAACTGCTGTGAATTCCGATCAGTCTCTCCCCTGTGGGCGGAGACCTTTGTATAACCACCGTCATTCCCGCGAAAGCGGGAATCCAGAGACGTCTCCGAAACTGGATGATGCCCTTTCAATGACACCCTCTCAGCGGGAGAGAAAAGCCTCATCAGCCTCCCCCCGCGCAAGTGGGCAGAGATACAAGCCCCATCAATCTCTCCCCCGCGCTGGCGGGGGAGAGATACAGAGAGGGGGTGCCTACTCCGATGTCGACGGCGCCGTCGCGTCGTACTTCAGCGGCGCGCCGCGTGAGTCGTCGAGCTCGAAGACCCCGTAGTCCGCCGTGATCACGACCTCCGTGCCCCGCAGCGAGGCGTCCCGCTGCCGCTCCGTCCGCATCGACACCGACTCCAGCACGACGAGCGCGCCCTCGTCGGCGATCACGCCCACCGCGTCCCCGTCGCCGTCCACCTCGATGTTCCCGTCGTGGAACATCGGCACTCCACCAACAGGAGCGAGGCCCGCGAAGAACCGCTGGAGCAAGTCGCGAGACCACCCCGCATCGACCGGACCGCTGGCGCCCGGCGTAATCGCACCAGAGTTGATGATGCTGAACAGCGCGTTCGGATGGTGAACGATCGAGAGCTTCGTCCCGAACTTGTTGGCCACCGCGTGCGTGTACGCAGCCGCCGCATGTGCGACGTTGAACGTCGCGCCCGCAGCCCCCAGCGCCATCCCGCCGTTCAGCGACCCGTACAGCGCGATCACGTCCTCGTCCTTCTTGCGCGCCATGCCGTCGCCAAGCTGACGCCCTATCACCCTGAACACGTCCGGCTGCATCTGCCGCACCAGCTTGTCCGTCACCACCACCTTCGCGCCCACCTCGGACGTCGTCAGCGTAGTGAATTCCATGCCGAGGCTCTGCTCGTCCGTGATGTCCTGTCCCTCGACGAGGTCGGACACCGTCATCTGACCCGCCTTCGGCACGTCCACGCTCGACGCCCCGCGCCGCAGCCTCATGTGCGTCACCAGCGCCATCGCGGGCGCGTTGTGCTCCGTCGTGTACAGCATCTGCCCGATCATCGTCCTCTGGGCCTTCTCCAAATTTCCTGTGCTCGTTGTCTGTGGCATGTGTTCTCCTTTCTGCCTGTGTCTATGTTCTTGCTAGTCGAATGCCCGTCGCGCCGCGGCCACCGCTCGCGCGCTCCGGTCTCCCGCCATGTACCGGTCGATCCATGTCTCGTCGGAGCCGGACGATGGGGCGCTCGGACGGTTGCTGTCGAACTGCTGCACCGGCGCGAGCTGCCTTTCCAGCGCCTCGACCCTCCGGTTCAGCGTCCGCCGCTCCGCCATGCTCTGCGCGCGCCGCTCGACTTCCTCCGCGCTCTCCGCATCCTCCAACTCCTCGAGGTCGTCAAGTCCCAGCCCATTCTTCCGCGCGGCGCTGATCACTGCCTGGTACCGCTCCCTGTCCGAGCCGAACGTTGCGCCCTCTGACGACACTTCCTCGGCCTCTTCCTCTCCGGCGCTCTCAGAACTTTCGTCGTCGCCGGAGTCGCTCTCACGACCCGCATCGCCGCCTTCGCTCTCCTCAGCGAACTCCCTCCGCAACTCGGCCAGGTCGAACTCATCGACCGCGCCTTCCGACTCGTCGGAGCCGCCTGACGACCCTTCACCTGCCTGCGTCGACAGGTCTTCCTCCATATCCGGTTCCATAACCATCACGTCTCTCCTTTCGCTAATTCCCGCCCTCGTCTCTCCATCGGGCATTGGTCTTCCCTGCACCCGCCGGAAAAACAAACAGAGCGCCCCGGAACAATCTCCGGGACGCTCTGCACGGCGTCTCTCTGTTATTTTGCGGCCCTCGTCCCACCGGAACGACGACCTGTCACAATCCGAGTCTACCCCACGCTTGGATGGCTGTCAAACATGCGTTCTTTTCTATAACTGTTCAGACTCCGTGAGAATGCCCGATACCCACCACCGTCATTCCCGCATAGGCGGGAATCCACTCCCCTCTCCCCAACCCCGTGATACACTCCCCCAATGTTCGTCCACGACGCCATATACTTCTCCGACGTAGGCAACAGCCGCATCCGCAGGGTCGACCTGACCACCGGAGTCATCACCACCGTTGCGGGTGGAGGCACGACCGACCTCGGCGACGGCGGCCCGGCAACCGACGCAACGTTCTCCTCACACCCCATGCGTGTCACGGGTGACCGCGCAGGCAACCTCTACGTAACAGACGCCCACCACGCCCGCGTCCGAAGGATTGACGCCGCAACCGGGACTATCACGACCGTCGCCGGATGCGGCGCCGAGGGCTACTCCGGCGACGACGGTCCCGCCGTTCACGCCCAACTCGCATCGCCCCACGGCTCCGCGCTCGACCGACACGGCAACATCTACATCGCCGATCTGAAGAACGACCGCATTCGCAGGGTCGACGTTGCGACGGGCACCATCACCACCGTCGCCGGTAACGGAGAGCACGGCTACTCCGGCGACAGCGGCCCCGCGACCCAAGCCATGCTCGCCTCACCCATCGCCGTATTTGCCACCGAAGACGGGGACCTCTACATAGCCGACCACCGCAACTCCCGCATCCGCAAGGTTGACGCCGCGACCAGCATCATCACCTCCGTCGCCGGTACCGGCGAGCAGGGCTTCTCTGGCGACGGCGGTCCCGCCAACCGTGCCGCGATAGCCCTCCCCCGCGATGTCGCGTTGCACGCAGACGGCAGCCTCTACATCGCCGACGGCGCGAACAACCGCATCCGCAGAGTCGCCCCCGACGGCACGATCACGACCGTAGCCGGGACGGGCAGGGCGGAGTTCTCCGGCGACGGCGGCCCCGCCCACAAGGCGTGCCTCTCCATGCCCTACAGCATCGCCCTCGACCACGTTGGCAACCTGTACGTCGTCGACACCGGCAACTACCGCGTCCGCAAAATCGACGCAACGACGGGCGTCATCACCACCGTCGCCGGAAACGGCTCATACGGCTTCTCCGGCGACGGCGAACCCGCCATCAACGCCACTCTCGCCGTGGGCAAGAGACCGGCGTAGGGGCGATTCGCGAATCGCCCCTGAGAGCGTGCCCAACAGGACTCTGTTCACCCTGAGCAGCGTTACGCCCCGTGCGGGGGCCGTGCAGGGGTGTCAGTAACTACCGTGCAATCACGAGAAAGTGCGTTCGGCCTGAGCCCGTCGAAGGCCCTCTTATCCCCTCTCCCGTCGTGGGAGAGGGCTAGGGTGAGGGTGATGCCCCGACATAGGCGAGAGCAGTTACTTGAAAGCCTGTCGAAGGGTGAAAGCACTGTTCATGGTTCGACAAGCTCACCACGAACGGGCACTAAACTCAATTCCAGTCCCTAAGAATCCAGTCCCTAAGAACCCTGTCCTTGAGAGATAACACGTGCCCGTCACTGTCAGCGATCTGAAGAACCTTATAGGACCGGCCGGGACGCCCCTCCCCCGGTGCTACATTCACAGTGTTTCGCCGGTCCCATGGCCGGGAGAAGCCGACGGTTACGACCCACCTGCGTTTGCACTCATCGAACTTGACCTCTTCCAGCCCTAGGTGCATGATCTCCTCATCGACGAAGAGGTCAGCAACGTAGGTCTTGGCCGTCCGCGCCGCCGCCTTCACGTCCATTGCTTTCCTCCGTCCCGTTCCATATCGCGATTCTACCACAGCGCCTCCAAACCCTCCCCCTCTCCCCACTCCGCGCTCTCTGCGCCCTCTGCGGTGAATCCCCCGTCACGAACCCGCAGCCTCCTCCCGGAGCGCCTGCAGCTCCAGCAGCTTTCGCATCCGTGCCAGCCGTAGCTCGCTCTCGTACAGCCGCGCGTAGTCGTCATCCCCCTGGTCGGCCGACGCGATCATCGAGTTCAGCATCAGCGACTCCGGCGTCCCGCGACGCGCCACCTGCGCCGACACCGCCTGCTCGATGTTGTCCGCGTCGCGGATCTTGAGGATGTTGTCGTATATCCACCTGTCCGGCAGCAGCGGCACTGTCCCCTCGCGCGCAATCCTCGCCTGCGCGTACTTGGCCGTGTCGTCCTCCGGCAGCTTGCCCTCCAGCTTGATATCCGGCGTACCGCCACGCGAAATAGCGTCGGGCGTCATCGCCGCGTCGAAGGACACTCCCGCCGAGCCCGACAGCGCCGAGAACCGCCCCGAAACGTACTGCTCCGTCAGCAGCTCCAGCCCTTGCGAGTAGAACGACGCCTCCGCGATCAGACGTGGCCTCAGCACCGAGTCGAGGCCCGACCGCAGCGTGTTGATCGCGAAGCCCGATAGCTGGAACTGCAGCTCGCCGTAGACTGAGTGCGGGATCGACCCACGCTGCACCTCGCCCGATATCCGCCCCGTCAGGTCGGCCGCGTCCTGCGTCGTCTTCAGCAGCGGGAACGCCTGCACCTCGTCGCCCTCGCCCATGCTGATAGTCGTTCCCTCCATGTACGGGTCGTCGTCCAGCGTCTTCCGCCCGTCGCGGGATTTCACGCCCAGCGGTGGCCTCCTCGCCCTCGCCGCCAGTTCCAGGAAGATCGACATCATCAGGTTGTGCTTGTCGTATATCTCGCGGTTCGACTTGAACACGCTCTCGCCGTAGTCCGACACCGAGTCCGCCGCCGAGTCGGTCTGCACCATCGGCACCGGCCCTACCGGAACGATCACCACCGGCACCCGCCCGGATCCGTGCGGCGTCGGACTCTTCAGCACGACCCCGTTGCCCGCCACCACCGTGTTGTGCGTGCGGTCGTAGAAGTCCAACACCTCCATCTCCGCCTCGTCGCCGTCCTGTGACCCCACCCTGAGCGTGTCGATATCCTCCCCGACGTCCACGCCGTACTCGGAGCGAATCTCCCCGCGAGTCTTGCGCACCTTGTAGCACGCCCACTCCAGACCCTCCGACCCGACCGACCAGTAGGTGTGCATAGGGTCCCACGGCGTCATGTCCACCACCGTCTCGCCCGACGCCGTGTTCATCATCAGCCAGCGCCCGGCCACCATCCCCCGCACGACGTTGTGGAACGCCGTCAGGTCGCGCATCGGCGGCTCCATGCGCTGCTGGATGCGACGGTCGACCGACCGCATCAGCCCCCACATCCACTTCTCCTTCAGCGCGTCCGCCGCCCGCTGCGCCCGCGTCCTGCCCGCCTGCGGGATGCGGATGCCGAACTCCGCCCGCGCGATCCACTGGATCACCTTGTCCGCGTACACCTGCGGCGCGTTCGACGTGTAGCTCCGAAACCCCTCCACCGGCTGCCCGTACCCGTCCACCTCCTGGAACGGCTCCAACCGGTACAGCCGGTAGTCCCCCTCCATCCGGTCCCGCAGCGAAAGCGTCTGCTCCTCCTGCCGCCCCACCGCGCGAATGATCTCGTCCGGGTCATTGATGTTCATTGGCATATGTCCTCTCCCAAGTTCCCATATTCGGGCCGCGACGCCCCAGCGCCGCCTATCCCACAACCCAACATAGAACACACGTTCCCACACGTCAAATCCACGCCCACAATCTCGCCCCCGCCGGGGGCTGACAGGGGTAGGCAAAATGGAATTGCAGCTACGATCCGGCCCGCCTGCCTGTCATTCCGAGCGCAGCGAGGAATCTAAAGTCCATAACCGCAAGACTGGACAGCCAGAGCCACGCTTGTATCGTGACCGAGAGTGAAAACAGCGTAAGGACTCCCTATGTCAGCTTCACGTCAGGACAGGTACTTTAGATTCTTCGACTCCGCTGCGCTGCGCTCAGAATGACAGCGGTGTGGCTGTCTACTGGCTCATGGGGAGTGGGCGGATGGACAAATGCCTACCCCTGTCAGCCCCCGCCGGGGGAGGGGCACCCTGGACACACCCTCCCCGTCAACCGCCCTCCAACGTCACACCCTCCCCCGTTCATGCTGAGCCTGTCGAAGCATGAACCGCCACCTCACCATCCCGCATTTGACGGACACGAACACATAATCTATTATGGCTTCACATAACCCGATATAGAGAGTTGGCCGACAATACCCAATGTCCCATTTTGTCCCGCAATGTCCCTCAAAAAAAACCGCCGGACACAGGTATACTGTCCGACCATAGAGAACCCCTAAAGGACAACCAAAAAGAATCCCGTTCGCCCTAAGCTTGTCGAAGGGTCTCCCCAAAGGAACCCCGTTCGCCCTGAGCGTCTTGGGCTACTCGCTGATTCAGCCGCGAACCTCCGCCGCCTCAACAACAAGAACAGCTGGATGGCAAAGGAATGAAAGGAGACCAACTAACCATGCCACCGCGCACCGACCAACACACAGTTGATGAGATCAAAAGACTCTTGAATCAGTACGTAGAGGCACTCGAACAGTCCAGCTACAGACTTAGCGCACAAGGAGACTTCCGACAGGGTGCTGTGCGGTTCTTCAGGTGGATTGAGGACGACACACGTGTCCTTGAGCCCGGCCAGTGGCCCAAGCCCGGTGAGGATTGGCGACATTAGTCCCCAACAAGCAAAACGGTCGGTTGGCCAAAGAATGAACGCCTCACTCCAAACAATTAGACCTTGGATCGTGGCGGCCGGTCTCTGGCTGGCGAAGGTAATCACTCTCGTTTCTCTGTGGACCGCAGATGCGCTGATCTGGGTGATGTTGGTCACCCGCACAAACGAACGCCGAATTCGGCCCACCAGTCGAGTGACATGGCGAAAGGGTCTAAAGCGCAGCCTCATGAGACGACAGGACAATACCTGTACCTACTGCGGGCATCGTCGCATCGCCGCCAGCATGGACATCGACCACATCATTCCCGCCGTTCGGGGTGGATCAAACGATGAAAGCAACCTGCAGGTCATTTGCACCCCGTGCAACCAGCGGAAGGGCCTGCAGACCGATGAAGAGTTCAGGACAAGATACGCCCGCCTTGTCCCGCAAAGAGCGCTCACGCCTCCAAGGCGACGAGTATCTCAGGCCGAGTTTAGGAAAGAAACTCGTCTCACCACGCAGAGTGCATCCGTTCAAGAATTTAGAAAAACCCGCTTCATCTCCAAGCGCGAGAAGGTCATCACGGGTTGTTTTATTATCGGCGGAGCAATATTCTTCGTCACGCTGACGCTGCTCGTATTCTTGGGAGCAGAAGGTTACTTGCTTTTGTTACCGTCAGTGATTCTCGGGGCGCTCGGTGGCGGGAGCGTCTATTACAGGGGATATATCACGGGCGCTATGATAGAAGAGTATGAAGAGGAATGAAGGTCTGAGGCCGACCAGTGGTTGGGCAGTCAGTAGGCAAGCTTTGGGGGACTCTAGGGATAGCTCGCCAACTGCTGACAGGTGAACGCACAGTGCGAATTCATTGGGAATTATCTACTTGACGCAACAACATAGCTATGATATCATTCCTTTACAGGCTTTGAAGCGGCCTTCGCAATTCGGTCTAATTCGCGCTTAGCACGCTTACCAAATAGC
>DAOUKG010000022.1:0-2977 GCA_034421575.1 Dehalococcoidia bacterium | reverse complement strand
ATTTACCAGCATGATTGTATTTGGGCGACTCGAATCAGGACGAAAAGGCACGACTCAACCGGTACTTCGGACGCTTTGCCGTAGCTAAAATGGCAATTAGTTGGAACAATTGGTTTCAAACCCGCCCCTACCAAGTCGCAGCCTCGCTAGCCTTCAACACTGGGGTGTTGAGCCACTAGGAGCACAGGGATTGCGAGGTGAATTCAAAAGGAATAACGAATGCCCAAGACGATGAAAGCCGCTCGCAAGGTCGGGCCTGAGCCCGGCCTGGTCATCGAAGAGATACCTGTCCCTTCCATTGGACGGGATGAAGTCCTCGTGGCCGTTGAGGCGGCGAGTGTTTGCGGCACGGATCTCCACATCTGGAACTGGGATGACTGGGCGGCGAACCGGGTCAAGCCACCCCTGACGGTAGGGCACGAGTTCGCCGGAACCGTGGTGGAGGTAGGGCCGGACGTTGCGCAAGTAAGGGTAGGGGACTACGTTTCCGCAGAGAGCCACATCACCTGCGGTCTCTGCTTCCAGTGCCGCACGGGGCAGGCACACATGTGCCCTCGCACGAGGATACTCGGTGTCGACCGCGACGGCGTGTTTGCCGAGTACGTCTCAGTGCCCGAGGCAGTAGTGTGGCAGAACGATAGGGATAAGCTGCCACCGGAGATAGCGACGCTCCAGGAGCCGTTCGGCAATGCCGTCTTCGCCACGCTGGCGCATGACCTTGCAGGCCAGAGCGTGGCCGTTCTGGGCTGCGGCCCCGTGGGTCTGTTCGCCATTGGAATTGCCAAGGCGTCCGGCGCCTTCAGCGTTCTCGCCGCCGACATCAACGACTACCGGCTCTCTCTTGCTGAGGCCCTCGGCGCGGACAGGGTCTACAACGCAGCCTCAGGCGGGACTGAGAACGGCGTGGCAGAGTGGCTCATCGAGACCAACGAGGGCTTCGGGGTGGACATCGTGCTCGAAATGAGCGGCGCGGCCAGCTCCGTAGACGCCGCCTTCAGGGGCGTCCGCAACGGCGGACGGGTGACGCTCTTCGGCATACCCGCCAAGCCCGTCCGCATCGACGTTGCCGAGAGCATGATATTCAAGAATCTCACGGTGCTCGCCCTGAACGGACGCCGCATCTTCGACACGTGGTACAAGACGAGATGGCTGCTGGAGAGCAACGTCGTGGACCTGCGCCCCATCATCTCCAAGGAGGTCGGCCTCGAAGACATCGAGTCCGCAATGGAGCTCCTGGACGGAGGCGACGTTGGGAAGATCATCATCCGGCCAAACGCCTCAATCGACGTGTCGCCGGCTCCCGCTGAAGAGGCCGCGCCCGACCCGAACGTGCAGGGGCAGCTCTTCCACCCATAGGTTTGAGCGGGACTTGGTCTATAGAGGGTAGGTGTGTGACAAGCTCATTCTCAGCTTACAAAACCGTTCGTGGTGAGCTTGTCGAACCATGAACGGCCCTTCGACGGGCAAAGGGTGAACGGGTTCTTCTTTAGGCACCCTTCGACAGGCTCAGGGCGAACGGATTCTCATTTGGGCACCCTTCGACAGGTTCAGGGTGAACGGGTTCTTCTTTAGGCACCCTTCGACAGGCTCAGGGTGAACGGGTTCTTGTTTCAAGCACCTGTTCAGGGCGAAGGGGACTCACCGCAGAGGGCGCTGAGATCGCGGAGGGGAGTTCTGGATTCCGGCCTTCGCCGGAATGACGGGGGCGGGGGCCGGATCGTAGTTGAAATCCCGTTTTACCTACCACCGTCAGCTAGGGAGAGCGGGACATTCCTCCGCCAATTGCTGGGAGGAAATGCACCTCGCTGTCTTCTCCCACCTTTTGAAGCATGCCGATGGGTGTCACTTCGCCATCGACTGCCACCGAGATGTTGGGCTTGAGCTTGAAGCCGTCCACGAGACGCGCCTGGGTGCCGGGATAGGCCGCCTCGAGGTTCTTGATGACCTCGCGGACAGTCTTGCCGGGCACCTCTACCGTGCGCTGGCCGTCCGTCAGTTTCTGCATCAGCGGAGGAACGAAAACGTTTGCCATCTCTCGCTCCTGATGGGAGTCTGCCCACGCGATTCGCGGGGGTGCAGTCGCACTATACCATATCCCTAGATTTCCGCGAGGTGGCCCTGTCGTCGTCTAGCGCTTGGAAGTAACTTCAGTACGGTCCCCGCGTGGGGCATAACGCTGCTCAGGGTGAACGGGGCCTCATTAGACCATTCCACACGACGACTGTTTCCATGTGAGACTTACTGGCATGACAAGCCGACTGGAGAGTCTCTCACCCAAGCTAGCGAGTTACTCTGCTTTACGACAGGTCTTCCAGTGTCTTCAGCGCGTACTCAACGTGACTTGTGACGCCGAATTCGCTGTGAATCAATCCTCGGATGGTCCCTTCGCCGTCGATGACGTAGGTCACCCGCGATGTGATGAGTCCAAACAGCCGCTCAGCACCATACAGCTTGCGGACTTCTTTCTTGCTGTCGCTCCCCATCGGGAAGGGCGTTTGCATCTTGTTCCCGAAGCGCTCGACCGTCTCCGGCTTGTCGGGGCTGATTCCAATCACCTCGGCATTCCACGCGGAGATATCACCGTAGAATTCGCAAAATCCCCCGACTTCCGCCGAACAGCCGGGGGTAAACGCCATGGGATAGAAGAAGAGCACGACGTTCCGTCCCCGGTAGTCCGAAAGCGTAAACGTATCGCCGGTACCGAGAGTGATCGTGAAGTCCGGTGCCTGAGTGCCAACTTCGAGCATGGTTACATTAACTATTGTGTAGGAGATCATAAGTCAAGGCAATCAGCTTGAGGATGAGTGTTCAGAGTTGATGAGCTCCAACCCGTTCGTGGTGAGCTTGTCGAACCATAACGGGCGGCCCTTCGACAGGCTTTCAAGTAACTGCTCTCGCCTACGTCGGGGCATCACCCTCACCCTAGCCCTCTCCCACGACGGGAGAGGGGATAAGAGGGCCTTCGACAGGCTCAGGC
>DAOUKG010000021.1:0-3754 GCA_034421575.1 Dehalococcoidia bacterium | reverse complement strand
TACGGTACTTCTTGGTCGGCATGGTGATTCCTCCTTTACTCAATCGTATGATTGAACCTCTCGGAGGAATATGCCTTTTCAGACCTTCATTTCAACAATGTTCGACCACTAGCCTCTTCCATTGTCATCTCTGTTGTAGGCCATTTCCCGTCGGGAAGTTCTTGATACACCGCTAGCCCATCTCTATTGATGGCATATAAGCTCTGCGTGTGATACCAGTCTAAAGCATCGTAAATGTCCTTCCTCTGGGAATGAGACAAATTCATCCATCCGCTTTCAAGAGCAACGCTGAGTTGCCTAATCATATTGTTGTACTGTGCAGCGCGAAGGTTATCCGCCGGCGATTTTGCACCCATACCTTGATGGTACGTCTCCTCTGCTTTCATCACGCGGCTTCGACCTTCAATCACCAGGTCACGGATGTATCTCACGTCTTGGCGTCTTAGTAACCAGTCCCGAGTATATTTTGCTAACCCCAAAATAGTTGTAGCTACTAATGCTGCAATCAAACCAGCGACAGCACTCTGCGCAATTGACTCCATCTGCCTTATTCCTTGCCGTCACTCGTCCACGTTGCCTAGCGTGACGACCCAGTGACTACCGTTCCTGCGGTCCCACAATCTCGCTCAGCAGTCCCTCCGTCTCCCGCTCCAGAGCTAGAATGTCGGTGCGGATATCCTCCAAAGGACGAAGGGGCTGAGGCTTATAGAAGTAGCGCGTAAAGCTAATCTCGTAGCCGGTCTTGACGCTCGACGGCACGTACCATGCGTCGGGCGCGTAGGGCAGCACCTCCCGGCGCAGGAATGCTTCGACGCCACCCTCTTCGAGGAGCGGCACCTGCTCCGTGTCGCGAAGGTCGGTGTCCGGCTCGTACTCGACCACGGCGGGCCTGCCGTTTTTGGTGACCGCGTATAGGCCGCGCAGCGGGTCCGGCTCAACCGTTCCCGTCCGGTGGACCATCTTTATCACAGGCTCGGAAGTCTCGTCTCGGTTGGCCAGCGATGTCTTGAGCAGCGTTTTGCGCTTGGCGGTTAGCTTGACCCTGTGCGCGGCGGCGTCCGCCGCAATCGCCGACATGAAGCGGTTGAAATCTCGGTGCGGGCCGGGGCCTAGTTCGACGGCCACGCGGTCAACCACATTGGCCAGCGGCTCCTCCTTCGCGTCTTGGCAGGCGTCGCGGAAGCTTTGGCAGCACTCCGGCGACAAGTCAACGGTGAGTCTCAGGGGACGCTCCACCGTGACCTTCCAGTAGCCGAACGCCTCGTTTGGGAATATCTTCGACTGCTCGGTTTCCTTGAAGCCAAGGAAGACGTCGCAGATGCGCCGGATGTCCTCGTCGGAAAGCTCGCAGTTCTTGTTGCCGAGGTTCTTGCGCAGTGGCTTGTACCACTGCGTGGCGTCGATGAGCTGCACCTTGCCGCGGCGGTGCTCCGCCTTACGGTTGCTGAGCACCCAGATGTACGTGGCGATGCCCGTGTTGTAGAACATGTTGAGCGGCAGGGCGACGATGGCCTCCAGCCAGTCATTCTCGATGATCCATCGGCGGATGTTGCTCTCGCCCTGTCCGGCGTCGCCGGTGAAGAGGGAACTCCCGTTATGCACCTCGGCTACGCGGCTCCCAAGCTCCGTGTCACGCTTCATCTTGCTGAGCATGTTGGCGAGGAAGAGCATCTGCCCGTCGCTGGAGCGGGTGACGAGGCTGTACTCGGGGTCATCGCCATGGTCGATCAGGAATCGTGTGTCCCTGAGGTCCCTCTTGCCTCCCATGCGTTCGAGGTCGGTCTTCCACGACTTGCCGTAGGGCGGATTGGAGAGCATGAAGTCGAACTCTTTGCCGGGGAAGAAGTCGTTGGACAGCGTCGAGCCGAACCCGATGTTGTTCGCCTCGTCACCCTCGCCCTTGAGGATGAGATCGGCCTTGCTGATGGCGTAGGTCTCCGGATTCACCTCTTGCCCGTACAGGTGGACCGACACTTCCTTGCTTTTCTCGGTGGCGAGGCGCTCCAGCGTCTCCTCCGCGACTGTCAGCATCCCGCCCGTGCCGCAGGCGCCATCGTAGACGAGGTAGGTGCTGGGCTTAATCCGGTCGGCCACCGGCTCGAAGATGAGGTGGGCCATGAGTTGCACCACGTCACGGGGAGTGAAGTGCTCTCCGGCCTCCTCGTTATTCTCCTCGTTGAATCGCCGGATCAGCTCCTCGAAGACCGTGCCCATGCCGTGGTTGTCCAGGCCCTCGATGCGGATGGAGTCGTCTCCGTTCAGCACGGGGCGCGGACTGAGGTTGATCGAAGGGTCCAGGAACTTCCCCAGTAGGAAGCCGAGGGCATCCGTGTCCACGAGCCTGGGAATCTGGTTGCGGAACTCGAATTTCTCCAACACCTCTCGGACGTTCTGTGAGTAGCCGTCGAGGTAGGCCAGGAAGTCATCACGCAATTGCTGTTTGAGGTTGCGTGATGTCAGGTCCACCAGCGACTCCCATATTCATAACTCCGCCGTTGAGAACGACCTCTGCGAGGTCTCCTCCTCCTATGGGACTATCCTCCGGCGTCAGCATCGTGTAGTGAATTGTGGCCTTGCCGGGCCTAACCGAGACCTCCTTGACGAACGACCGGATGAACGCCCGCGACTCGGTTAGCTCGCTCGTCTTCAGGTACTCGCTCATTTCCTTGGCGAAGTCCGTGATCCTCTCCATCTTGTCCAAGGTCACCGTGCGCTTCAGCAAAATAGCCCGCGCCTCCTCGGCAGAGACTTCCAGCTTCTCCTTGCGCTTCCGATGCTCTCTTATTCGGTCGGCTGCGTCGGCCATCTTGATGTCGGTGCTCTCGATGGCTTGCCAGATTTTCGCCAGTCGCCTCTTTACATCCTCAAGCTCGTCCTCGATGGTCTTCAGCCTCTTGCGCTACTCTCGCGCCACCCCACCCGTCTCCTCGTCCACGATCTTCACGAGGTCTCGAATGTTGCTCTCTGTCAGGATGTTCTCGCGGATGTTTGAGACGATAATTCCCTCGAATTTCTTCGAGTTGAGCCTGGGAGTCTTGCAGGTCCCCTTGCCCTTCTTCAGCAGGGAATGGCAGACATAGTACGTGTACTTGCCGCTCTTGGTCTCGGCTGCCGTGAGTGCCTTGCCGCACGTCTCGCACTTGGCCAGTCCGCTGAGGAGATACGGGCTGGACGGTCGGCGGGGATACAGGCTCTTCGGTGCGCACGACTGCAAGAGCTTGGCAACCTGTCGGAACTTTCGCTTCGAGACGAGGGCTGGGAATGCCTTCTCGACGTGAATCGGTGGAGTGCCGTCCTTGACGTTGACGCCTCAAACAGCGGTACCAGTATATGCCTCGTTGCTGATAGTGGTGTGCACGGTGCTCTTGGGCCACTGCTTGCCTTTGGGACTTGCCACGCCCTCGGCGTTGAGGTTCCTGGCGATGTCGAGCGAGCTCATGCCCTGCAGGGCCATGTCGAACATGCGCTTGACCACTGCGTCCTCCGGCGGGTTCAGCTCCAGCTTCGGGCGCTTCTTGGCTCCATCCTGCACGTAGACCTTCCTGTAGCCGAATGGGGCATTAGCTGGACTTTGTACAAAGTATAGACAAAAGGTAAGAACAGGGTAAGCTAACAAGACCAAACCATCACGAAAGGTCAAGTTATGCTCACCCTGCCCGATGCGATTATACCTCTACTCAACCCGTTCGCGCCGATGTTCCAGGCCAGGACGTGGTCGAAGGCCCAGGTGCTCCTAATTGGGGCAATCCTGGCC
>DAOUKG010000020.1:0-25659 GCA_034421575.1 Dehalococcoidia bacterium | reverse complement strand
TACGGTACTTCTTGGTCGGCATGGTGATTCCTCCTTTACTCAATCGTATGATTGAACCTCTCGGAGGAATATGCCTTTTCAGACCTTCATTTCAACAATGTTCGACCACTAGCTTGGAACTCTGGAGAATACTGGTTGTATCGGGTGTCAGTCATCCCGGTAGTATTCCATGCCCAGATGCGTTATTTGGTCCTCTCCCATCAGCCATCTCAAGGTGTTCTTGAGCTTTGTCTGCTGAATGAACAGGTCGTGCTCGGGATAGACCGAACGGGCATGATGCGGGCTTTTGAAGTAGAAGGAAAGCCACTCCTGGATTCCCGTCATGCCGGCACGTTGCGCCAAGTCCATGAAGAGTACGAGGTCGAGCACCAGCGGAGCGGCTAAGATCGAGTCGGAGCACAGGAAATTGACTTTGAGCTGCATCCGACGATCCAGCCAGCCGAAGAGGTCGATGTTGTCCCACCCCTCCTTGTTGTCGCCGCGGGGAGGATAGTAGTTTATTCTCACCTTGTGATAAGCGTCGGAATACAGATCAGGGTACATTTCCGGCTGCAGGATGTACTCCAAGACACCTAGCTTTGACTCCTCTTTCGTTCTGAAGTTCTCAGGCTCGTCCAGGATCTCGCCGTCCCTGTTCCCAAGTATGTTGGTGGAAAACCAGCCATCCATTCCCAGCATCCTGGCCTTGAGCATAGGTCCGATAACGGTCTTGACAAGAGTCTGCCCGGTCTTGAAGTCCTTGCCGCATACGGGCACTCCCTCGTCCCTAGCCAACCTCTCAAGCGCGGGAATATCCACAGTCAGGTTAGGGGTTCCGTTGATAAATGGAACACCCTCCAGCAGGGCGGCATAGGCATAGACCATAGAGGGAGCAATGTTCTCACTATTATCGTGAAGTCCGCCAACGAAACTCTCAATATCCAGATGGATTTCGGTCTCTGTAATGAATTTTTCGGTAGATCCGCACCAAACCATAACCAGCCGATCGCAATCGTTGTCTTTCTTGAACCGTTGGATGTCGTCACGCAGAGCCTCCACGGAGGCGAGCTTTGAGCTTGTAATCTTGGTATTCGTCCCTCCGATTCGCCTGACATAATTGTTGTCGAACACCGCCTCCATCGGCTTGATCGACTCGAGAAACTCGGCGACGGGTTCCAGCTGTTCATTGCGGTCCAATACGCCACACTTCAGGGCAGCCTCGTAGGCGCTGTCAGGGATGGGATCCCAGGCACCGAAGACAAGCTGGTCAAGGTCAGCAAGAGGAACGAAATCACGAATTAAAGGCGTCCGACTCTCAGTTCGCTTGCCTAAGCGAATTGTGGACATTTGAGTCACCGAGCCTATGGGCCGCCCCGTCCCACGACGGATGTGCTCTACTCCGGCGATGAACGTAGATGTCACCGCTCCCAAGCCAACCAATAGGACACCTAACCTGCCATCGGCCGGCCTGATCGGTGGAGCGCCGTTCATAACAAAGTCCTTGGCTTCCAGTCCAATGCCTTGACGATGCGCGAGTGTCATGAGCGGCTCGTGCCATTGAGACGGAATCCGCCCAGTCTTCGCCCAGTGTTGCACTGTGCTCTGGCGTTTTCCCAAGAGTGCTGCGAGCGAGGACTGGCCTCCGAACCGGTCGATTATCTGTCTTGCGTTATTCATGGTGGTCGACGATAACAGTTTTTTCGTTAGTAGTCAATCCCATTGTAAGAGCCGCATCTGTCGAGGGCAGAGGGATGACCCATCAATAGAGTCCGTCCGACCAGAATGTTAAGAAAGTATGGAGTCTACGGCAGCGATGAGAACCACTATGCTTGACTACTGGAGTTCTGCTTACAGCTAAGAACCACACAGAATGAGTTACCCAGTCGAGAATCGAACCCGTGACCTCAATCTTCGTGAGAGACGCGCTCCGTCCCCTGAGCTACCTGGGCCGACAGGATTCTAGCGCAGCATTTCCCGCATGGCCTTACCTCGGAAGCCTTGAACCGAGCACCCCTGTTTTGTTGACCGTCGTTTGGGGCAATACCTATAATGCTCTGAACCGCACACTCCCCTACGGACGCACTCCCCTGCCATGCAGCCACAGACCGACGTGGTCGAACGGACTACCGACGAGGCCCTTGAGCGGCTGAAGGCCGTTTCCGATCTGGACGGTCTCGAAGAGTGGCGCGTGTCCACGCTGGGCCGGAACGGGGCGCTGACGCAGATACTCCGCAGTCTTGGCTCGGTGCCGAAGGAGGAGCGTCCAAGGCTGGGCGCGGCGGCGAATGAGGCCAAGAACGTCCTCGAAGGGCATCTGGCCGAGCGCGAGCAGGAGCTGAAGACGGCACATCTGGCCGAGGTCGTCGAGCGGGAGAGCATCGACGTGACCTTGCCGGGAAGGCCCGTCCCGCAGGGGCGTCTGCACCCCACGACGCGGATGTTGCGTGAGATCACGAGCGTCTTTTCCTCGATGGGATTCCAGGTCGAGGAGGGGCCGGAGATCGAGCTCGACCGCTACAACTTCGACCTGCTGAATATCCCGAAGGACCATCCGGCGCGGGATATGTGGGACACCCTGTGGATCGACCGGGTGGACGAGCGCGGCAACAGGCCGATGCTCCTGCGGACGCACACCTCGCCGATGCAGGCGCGGATCATGGAGAAGACAAGCCCGCCCGTGCGGGTCGTCGTGCCGGGCAAGTGCTACCGCTACGAGGCCACGGACGCGACCCATGAGTGGCACTTCCACCAGGTCGAGGGCCTTGCCGTCGACAAGGGGATCACCTTCGCCGACCTCAAGGGGACGCTGTACGAGTTCGCTCGCCGCACCTTCGGCGAGGACCGGCAGATTCGCTTCCGCTGCGACTTCTTCCCATTCGTCGAGCCGGGGGTCGATATGTCGATCTCGAACTTCAAGGACCCCAAGACCGGCAAGCGTCCCATCAACCGCGACGAGGACTGGATCGAGATACTCGGCGCCGGGATGGTGCATCCCAGCGTGCTGGAGGGCGTCGGATATGATCCCTCCGTATACACAGGCTTCGCGTTCGGCATGGGCGTCGAGCGCATAGCGATGCTCAAGTACGGCATCGACGACATCCGCCTGTTCTACTCGAACGACATCCGGTTCCTGCAGCAGGTGTAGGTGATAATGGCCGACCATTCAAAGAACACCCTCACCCCCGTATCCAGTACGGGGCAGGCTCTAGCCCTCTCCCACGACGGGAGAGGGGATACACGCCTCTCAATTCGACTGTCATATTCAAATGGGACCGGTACTACTCCTCATTGTAAGCGGCATGGTGTACCCGATCTGGATTCCCGCTTTCGCGGGAATGACGGGGATATTCCGAGGTCCTAGATGCTGATACCCATATCCTGGCTGAAGCGCTACGTGCCGGTCGACATGCCGGCGCAGGAGCTTGCGCACCGGCTGACCATGGCGGGGCTGGAGATCGAAGAGGTCCGGGAGATCGGGGCCGACTGGGGACGCGACAAGGTGGTCGTGGGCCACGTCACAGCCCTCGACCGGCACCCGAACGCCGACCGGCTGACGGTGCCGACCCTTGATCTCGGCGGCGGCGAGACGATCCAGGTGGTGTGCGGGGGGCCGAACCTTGCCGCCGGTCAGAAGATCGCCTTTGCCCACGCGGGCGCCATGCTCTACAGCACCAGGACGGGCAAGACGCAGGCGCTGAAGAAGTCGAAGATACGCGGCGTCGAGTCGGCCGGCATGGTCTGCTCGGAGGTCGAGTTGGGCCTCGGCGACGACCATGATGGCATCCTCGTGCTCCCGGACGACGCGCCCGTAGGGACGCCCTTGGTGGACTACCTCGGCGACGCCGTCCTGGACGCCGACGTGACCCCGAACCGCCCCGACTGTCTCTCGATTCTCGGAGTGGCTCACGAGGTGGCCGCCCTCACAGGCGCGACGGTCTCCGAACCCGACGCGACGTACCCGGAGGACGGCGATCCCATCGAGCAGGCTACAAGGATCGAGATAGCAGATCCTGATCTATGCTCTCGATACGGGGCGAGCCTGATTCGAGGCGTAACGGTAGGGCCTTCGCCGGAGTGGCTGCAGGATGCCCTCAACAGTGTGGGGATGCGCCCGATCAACAACATCGTCGACGTGACGAACTTCGTGATGATGGAGTATGGTCAGCCGCTGCACGCCTTTGACTTCGACACAATTGGCGACTCGACCGTCATCATCAGGGCGGCGCGGTCCGGTGAGCGGTTCACGACGCTTGACGAAGAGGAGCGTAAGCTCGAACCTCCCATGCTGACGATTGCCGACTCGCGAGACGCGATTGCGCTCGCGGGCGTGATGGGCGGTCTGAACACCGAGGTCGGCGACTCGACTACCAACGTGCTGATCGAGTCGGCGAACTTCGACGCGACGAATACGCGGAACACTGCCACCGGCTTGGGCATGAGGACGGAGGCGTCGTACCGGTTCGAGCGCGGCATCCGGCAGGACCTCGTCCCGCGCGCGCTGCGGCGGGCTACGGCATTGATGCTCGAACTGGCGGGAGGCGTCGCGGCAAAGGGAATCATCGACGTATTCCCCGTGGTAAAGACGCCGCCAACGCTGACCATTGGGCCGGAGCACTTCAGGCGAGTCCTGGGCACCGACATCTCCATCGATACGATAGAGCAGGTCCTGAACTCGCTGGGATTCGAGACGGAGCAGGACGGAAATTCACTGGAGGTCCGGTGCCCGTACTGGCGGGCGGATATCACCATCGCGGAGGACTTGGTAGAAGAGGTCGCGCGAATCGTTGGATACGACGACGTGCCCGCAACATTGATGTCGACCGAGATACCGCACCACCAGCCAAATGCCGAGCGAGTGGTGAGAGAGCGTGTCCGGGACGCACTGGTGTCGGCGGGAATGCAGGAGACGATCTCCTATTCGGCCACCAGTCTTGAGTCGCTTGAGATGGTCGAGACACGGACGGAAGAGCCGGACGCGCCGCTGAAGTTGGCCAACCCCATGAGCAGCGATCTCTCTCACATGCGTACGACGCTGCGATCCGGGCTGCTGCAGACGCTCGCCTTCAACCGGAGGATGTCACGTGGGGAGGGACTGCGCCTCTTCGAGATCGGCGCGGTCTATCTGCCCAAGGAGGAGGCGAAGGAGCGCGACCTGCCGGACGAGAGGGAAATGCTCGTAGGCGTTCTCTCCGGGCCGCGTTCGGAGGCTTCGTGGCTCGTGCCGGAGGGAGACATGGACTTCTTCGACGCCAAGGGTGTCCTGGAGACGGTCTTCCAGCAGATCGGAGTGTCGGAGAGCTATGAGACGAACACCGACTCGATACTTCTTCCCGGGAAGACGGCGAGCGTCTTCTGCGGGAATAAGGCGGTCGGCACGATCGGAGAGGTGCACCCCAGGGTCCTCGCGCGCTTCGACCTCGACGATGAGAGTGTGGCGCTGTTCGAGATCGACTTGGGTGCGGTGTACGCCGCCGCAGGAAGGGTGTCGGTGCAATACTCTCCCATCAGCAGGTACCCCGAGGCTGAGCAGGACATCGCCATTCTCGTGGACGTCGACGTTCCCTCATCACGAATTCAGACGATCATCAACCGGCATCGCCTCGTGAAGAAGAGCGCCCCATTCGACCTGTATTCAGGTGAGGGAGTGCCTCAGGGAAAACGATCAGTTGCATACCGTGTGACATTCCAGTCCGACCGCTCGACGCTCACCGGCGACCTTGTGGACAAGACGCGCGGCGACATCATGAGACAGCTCGAACGCGAGGTGGGCGCGTCGCTGCGCGGCGAGTGAGGCAAATTGGAAGTAATGCAACCACATCTTCGCCTACAAACCTCTCTGGATTCCCGCTTTCGCGGGAATGACGGTGGTTATGCAAAGGTCTCCTCTCGCGGGAATGACGACGAGGGTTTTTCATCTACGAGGAGAGTGACAGGTGCGTAAACACCGGGAACATCTGCACGGACATCGCCACACAGACATGATCTCCGTAGAGGATGCGCGGGAGCGCATTCTTGGCTTCTTCTCGCAGCTTGGTACGGAAGAACGCCCGATTGCCGACGCGCTCGGACAGGTGCTGACTGAGGACATCGTCGGCAAGTTCGACGTACCGCCCTGGGACAACTCGGCGATGGACGGTTACGCGCTCCAAGCACCTGACATCGCAGAGGCCCACCCGGACGCGCCGGTTACGCTGAAGGTGACCGGCACGATAGCCGCGGGCGACGTGCCTACGACCAGCGTTCAGCCGGGCGGCGCAATTCGGATAATGACAGGTGCGCCGGTACCCGACGGGGCCGACGCCGTGGTGCCGTTCGAGGACACCGACGAGGGTGAGCGCGGAATGGGCGGTCAAACGCCGGATGAGATTTCCGTGCGGATCCCCGTGCCTCCGGGTGGCAACGTCCGGCCCGCCGGTGGGGACATTGCCGCTGGACAGATGGTCATCGAAGCCGGAGCCGTTCTGCGATCCTCGGAGATTGGGGTCCTTGCATCGTTGGGCTTTGGAACGGTGAAGGTCATCAGGCGGCCAATCGCGGCGATCCTGGCAACCGGAAACGAGCTCATCGAGCCGTCGGAGCCGTACCAGCCCGGCAAGATATACAACTCCAACAGCTACGGCGTGGCGGCTGCCGTGCATGCGGCGGGCGGGATTCCCAAGCGACTCGGCATCGCGCGCGACACCGTCGAGTCGATCTCGGCCGCGATCCGGGAAGGGATGGCGGAGGCGGACGTGGTCATCTCGACCGCGGGAGTCTCGAAGGGTGACTACGATCTCGTCAAGGACGTGCTGGCGCAGCACGGCAGGATCGAGCTTTGGTCGGTACGGATGCGCCCGGCCAAGCCGCTGGCGTTCGGAATGCTGTCGGGCGACGGCAGACAAGTGCCCCTGCTGGGGCTTCCGGGTAACCCCGTAAGCTCCCTCGTCGCGTTCGAGCAGCTAGGCCGACCTGCCCTCCACAAGATGATGGGACGGGGCGATTTCGAGCGTCCCACGGTCCAGGCCGTTTTGGAGGAGCCGATCCACAACCCCGACTCGCGGCGCGTCTACGCCCGCGCAATCGTCACGAAGCGAAACGGCACGTACTACGCCAAGCTGACGGGGGAGCAAGGCTCGAACGTGCTCACCTCGATGTCTCGCGCCAACGGACTTGCCATCTGCCCCGAGGATGATCCGGTCAAAGAGACGGGAGAGGTCGTGACGGTACAGATGACCGACTGGCCGGAGTCGGTGTTTTAGGCAATAGGGTGATTCCGAAGTCCGTGAAACCCGTTCGTGGTGAGCTTGTCGAACCATGAATTGCCCTTCGACCCTTCGACAGGCTCAGGGCGAGCGTATGGCATTGCTGGACAGAACCCATTAGTAATCGAGGATAGTCCGTCATTCCCGCGAAAGCGGGAATCCAGCACTGGCACCGTGTATGCTCCGCTAGCGGAATAGATTCCCGCTTTCGCGGGAATGACGGGATCCACCAATACGGCTCCCCGATCCCAAGACAGCGCGAATGCCCAGAACTAGCCCAGCGACTCTACGAGACTCCCCCGCGCTACTGTGGCCTGCTCTCCCTGCGACAGGTCGCGCAGGACAACGGTGTCATTGGCGATCTCGTCGTCGCCGATGATGACGGCGTGGGTGGCGTCGATCGACGTTGCGTACCTCAGCTGGCTCCGCAGGCCTCTGGGCGGTCCGAGCACGGCGGCGATACCGGCGCGACGGAGTTCTGACGCGAGTTGAAGCCCGGAGGCTTTGGCGGCTTCGCCGATGTGGGCCACTAGGACCGTCGTTCGCTTCTCCGGCGGCATCAGAGTCCCCCGCTTCTTGGCCTCGGCGACCACGCGCTCGATCCCCATGGCGAACCCGATGCCGGGGGTCGGCTGGCCGCCCAACTCCTCGATGAGGCCGTCGTATCGTCCACCGGCCAAGATGGTGCTCTGTCGGCGCGCATCGGGCGGAACGAACTCGAAGACGGTGCGCGTGTAGTAGTCGAGGCCGCGCACAAGCGTCGGGTCGATCTCGTAGGGTATGTCCAGTGCGTCGAGGCTCACCAGGAGGCTGTCCCAGTGGGCCTTCGACTCGTCCGAAAGGTAGTCGATGCTCTTGGGCGCGTCGGGGAGCAGGGGCTGTACCTCGTCGTCCTTGGAGTCGAGCACGCGCAGGGTGTTTTCCCTCAGACGGCGTTGATCGTCCTGCGACAGGCCGGCCGCGTGAGGCGCAAAGTAGTCGCGAAGGGCTTGCAGGTACGCCGGTCGCGACTCAGCGTCGCCGATGCTGTTGACGAGGAGCGTCACGTCAGTGATGCCGAACGATTCGAGGACCCGCCAGGCAAGCTCGATTACCTCTGCGTCGACCGAGTGGTCGGCGTCGCCCAGGGCCTCAATGCCGAACTGCCAGAACTCGCGGAAGCGTCCGGCCTGCGGCCGCTCGAACCGGTACATCGGCATGATGTAGTACAGTCGCGCCGGCTGAGGCGTGTTGTGCAGACCCCTTTCGAGGTAGGCGCGGCAGACGCCGGGCGTGCCCTCGGGACGGAGGGTGAGCGAGTGCCCTCCCCTGTCATCGAAGGTATAGGTCTCCTTCTGCACGATGTCGGTCGACTCACCAGTCGTCCGCAGGAATAGGTCAGAGTCCTCGAAGGTGGGGGTCAGGATGGGGGCGTAGCCGAATCTCTCGGCAATCTCAGCGCAGCCGCGCTGCACGGCTAGGCGGTCGCGCTGATCATCGGGAAGGATGTCGGTGGTGCCCCTGGGGGCCTGAAGGGAGGTCATGGCGTCGATGCTACAGGGTACGAGTCGTTCGGGCGGTAGTCAACGATTTCCGTCCCAAACGGCATCTACATGAATACGGGTCTCAATTCGCCTCGTGATATACTCACTGCATGACCGTTCAAGACGTGCGGAGTTCGGGTCTCATCGACCTCCTGCTCGACAAGGCAGGCGAGTACCTTCCGCCCGACAAAGTGGCCGCCGTTCAGGAGGCCTACCGGTTCGCCTCGGAAGCTCACGACGGCCAGTTCCGCAAGTCCGGCGAACCCTTCATCGAACACCCATTGAACACGGCCCTGTACCTGGCCGACCTGCATCTCGACCATACGGCACTGATTGCGGCCCTCCTGCATGACGTGGTCGAGGACACGTCCGTGACGCAGGACGAGGTGTCCAAGCGCTTCGGGAATGAAGTCTCCAAGCTCGTCGACGGCGTGACGAAGCTCACTCAGACTGAGATGCTGAACATCGGCGTCGAGGATGAGATACGCCCGTTGCAGAACGCCAACGAGGCAGCGCGCGCGGCGAGCATTCGCAAGATGCTGATGACGATGGCTGAGGACGTTCGGGTCGTCATGATCAAGCTTGCCGACCGTCTCCATAACATGCGAACGCTCGATTCCATGCCGGATGCACGGAAGCGAGCCATAGCGCAGGAGACGTTGGACATCTACGCGCCGCTCGCCCACCGGCTCGGCATGTGGGAGTTCAAGTGGCTGCTGGAGGACCTTGCGTTCCAGCACATGAACCCGGACGAGTACCGCAAGATCTCGCGAATGCTGGCCTCCAAGCGAGGCGAGAGAGAGGTCTACATCGAACGCGTGGTGGGCATACTCGAAGACGAGCTGGGAACAGCGGGAGTTAAGGCGCAGGTGACTGGCCGCCCGAAGCACATCTACAGCATCCATCGCAAGACTCAAAAGTACGCGGCACTGAACAGGACGGTCAACGACATCAACGACCTGTTCGCCCTGCGGGTGATCGTCGATAACGTCGGCGACTGCTATGCGGCGCTTGGCGTCGTCCATGCGAAGTGGAGGCCTCTCCAAGGGGAGTTCGACGACTACATCGCCAGTCCGAAGGACAACATGTACCAGTCGCTTCACACCGCCGTGCTGTGCGAGGACGCCGCTCCGGTGGAGATTCAGATACGGACCGGCGAGATGCACCAGCTAGCGGAGTACGGAGTGGCGGCCCACTGGCTCTACAAAGAGGGCAGCTCGGACGACCAGTCGTTCGAGGAGAAGATGACGTGGCTGCGTCAGATACTGGAGTGGCAGCGGGAGGTGGCCGGCGCCGAGGACTTCGTCGAGAGCTTCAAGACGGACATCTTCAAGAACCAGGTCTACGTGTACACGCCCAAGGGAGATCTGAAGGAGATGCCGGCAGGGGCGACGCCGGTAGACTTCGCCTACCGCATCCATACGGACGTCGGGCACCGGTGCATCGGCGCAAAGGTGAACGGCAAGCTCGTTCCGCTCCAGCACCAACTGGAGATCGGCGACATGGTGGAGGTCGTAACCAGCAAGTCGGTCCGGGGCCCAAGTCGCGACTGGCTGAACGAAAACAAGGGATACCTCAAGACGAGCCACGCCCGGTCGAAGGTGCGCCAGTGGTTCAATCGCCAGGAGCGAAGGGCGAGCGTGCAGACGGGCCGCGAGGTGTTCACCCGTGAGTTCCGCCGCCTCGACACGACGATGAGCGAGGAAGAGATAGCCGAGCTCATGGGCTACGCAAACCTCGAGGAATTCTTCGTGGGACTGGGGAACGGCTCACTCTCCATGCGCCAGGTGGTCGGCAAACTGACAACGCTCGTGGACGAGCCGCCGGAAGACGAGACGGCGATGCCCGTCTCGCTCCCGGAACCGGAGTCCGGCATCGAGGTGCTGGGCGTCGGAGACCTCCTCACCCGGATGGCACGGTGCTGCAATCCCATCGGCGGCCACGCGATAATCGGCTACATCACCAGGGGGCGCGGCATCACAGTGCATCGGCGCACCTGCCCGAACATCATGCGCGAGAGTGAGAGCGAACGGCTGGTCGAGGTCGATTGGGGCAAGACCAGGACGCTCTATCCCGTCCAAATTCGCGTGGAGTCATGGGACCGCGTGGGTCTGCTGAGCGACGTGACTTCGCTCGTTGCCGATGAGGGTGTGAACATCGTTCAGTCCATCACCGGCGGGCAGGAGGATGACCTCAGCATCATCAACCTCACCGTAACCATCGAGAACATCGAGCAGTTGAACCGTCTCTTCTCCAAGATGGAGGGCGTCGTCGGCGTCCTGAGCGTCTCACGCATCATCGGCTAGACCCTTCCTAAGAAGATGTCCTATGGGACCCCGTTCATCCTGACCAAGGTTATGCCCCGCGCGCCCTTCGACAGGCTCAGGCCGAACGTACTTTCTCGTGGTTGCACGGCAGTTACTGACTCCCCTGCACGGCCCCGTTCGGCCTGAGCTTGTCGAAGGCTGAAAATGGCCGTGCATCGTCGCTGGTATGAGGCGGTTACCTGAAAGCCTGTCGAAGGGCGGTTCATGGTTCGACAAGCTCACCACGAACGGTTTCCGGCGACCCATTTGACGCCCTCTAGGGAATCAGCGGCGGCAGTTCTTCCAGCGTGGTTATGCGCGGGCAGGCGTCGTAATCCGCAAAGTTGCCGTCCCGGTCAATAAGGATAGGGGCTATTCCCACACGAGCCGCCCCCTCGATGTCCGAACCGGGCTGATCTCCGACCATCAGGGCCTCACCCGGCTCGACACCCGCCCGCTCCAACGCAGTCTGAAAGGCGAGCGGATTGGGCTTCTCAACTCCAATCTCCCCGGATGTGACCGCAAAGTCCACGTGACCGGCAAGTCCCAAATCACTCAACAGGTCTGCCCCACTCATGTTCATGTTTGATATGAGCCCAAGAGTCAGACCTCGCTTCCTGAGGACAATCATTGCTGGCACAACATCGTCGAACGGCGCCAGCTTCGAGGGCATCTCACTGAGTCGCTTGAATATACTCGAGGCGAGTTCGAGTGAGACCTCGATCCCACACCCCTTGAGGACGAGGCGCTCGTACTCGGCGAAGAATTCGTCCCTGCCCTGCTGATCGCGAAGTCGCAATGGGCGTGCCGCGTTCTCAGCAGCCATGAAGGCGTCCGCGCTCGCGTACCCCTTCACAATGCCCTCGGGTGTAACGGCATCTCCCAGCCCAAAGGCGGCGCAGGCTCGCTTTTGAAGCTGGAAGCGGGACGGACTCCACCCGGCTATGGTGCCGTAAACGTCGAAAAGGACTGCTCGAACCATGGAGCAAACCATAACATCAGATCGGGCCAATCCGGCAAGGTGAGATTCCACCATGTCAACGCGACTTATCGTCGAAAGGCACACGAGGCGGATGCCGCATGAGAGCTGTGCAGCCCGGCAGGATGCCCATCGAGTAGGTTTGATTCAGCTTGTAGCCCCTACGGCCACCCACTATAATGAAGACGAATCCGTCCAATTCTTGGAAACATGACTACTAGCAAACGCGACTACTATCAAGTGCTGGGCGTGAGCCGGGGCGCCTCCGACGAGGACATCAAGAAGGCGTTCCGAAAGCTCGCCATGGAGTACCACCCCGACCGCAACAAGGATGCGGCGGCGAGCGAGCGCTTCAAGGAGATCAACGAGGCCTACCAGGTGCTCAGCGACGCCAAGAAGCGCAGCAGCTACGACACGTTCGGCCATGCGGGTGTCAACGCGAACGGCGGAGGGTTCGAGGGATTCGAGAACTTTGGAGGCTTCGGGGACATCTTCGACGCCTTCTTCGGCGGTGGAACCCGCCGGTCGCCCACGGCGGCGCGACGTGGGGCCGACCTCCAGATAGATATCAACGTCGACTTCGAGAAGGCGGTCTTCGGGGCCGAAGAGGAGATTGAGATCCGCCGCCACGAGGTGTGCTCCCGGTGCCGTGGCGCGCGCTCGGAACCCGGTTCCACTCCCGACACGTGCTCGCAGTGTCGTGGAACCGGCCAGGTGCGGCGAAGTCAGCAGGGCATCTTCGGACAGTTCACGCAGGTATCCACCTGCACGATGTGTCGCGGGGAGGGCCATGTCATCACCGTGCCATGCTCGCAGTGCCGCGCGGCCGGTACGGAGATACGCGACCGCAAGCTCGTGGTCACCATACCCGCCGGCATCGAGACGAACACCCAGATCCGGCTCACTGGCGAGGGCGAACCCGGCATGTACGGCGGACCGCCGGGGGACCTGTACGTCATCGTCCGGGTCCGCAACCACAAACTCTTCAAGCGCCAAGGGTACGACATCGTCTACATACAGCACATCAACATCGCCCAGGCGGCGCTCGGACTGACTCTCGATGTGCCTACCCTCCAGGGAGACGAGGAAATCGAGATTCCCAGGGGAACGCAGTCAGGCGACGTGATCCGGCTTAGGGACAAGGGCATCCCCCATCTTCGCAACAAGCGGACACGCGGCGATCAGCTCGTGTCCGTAATCGTCGAGACCCCCAAGACCCTCACCGACGAACAGCGGGAGTTGCTCATGCAGCTTGCCGAGACCTTCGACGACGGCTCAATCCCCTACCACGACAGGCCCGAGGGCTGGTTCGACAAGCTCAAGCAGTCTCTGGGCGCGGACGAGTAGTTCCTCTCACGGGACGTCAGGAGAGAATTCCGTTCACCCTGAGCTTGTCGAAGGGTGGCAACGCTGTTCATGGTTCGACAAGCTCACCACGAACGGTTAGGGCACACGCACCAAAGATTGTGAAAGAGAGTGCGCGCAAAGACTCCGTTCATCCGCGTATCAAGTACGGGCAGGCCCTGAGCCTGTCGAAGGGTGAGCGCTCCACCCATAGTTAGAAGCCGTGCCGGATTCTGCTTTCCGCCTTCACTCTCACCTTCTTTCTTCGCAATTCTTTCTACTTTCTTCACTCCGCGCCCTCTGTGGTGAGAGTCACCCGCCCTTCAGTCCCTCGCTGCCGTCGCCCACGCGCCAAGCGCCATGTAGCCCCCGTCCACATTGACGTTCTCGCCGGTCATGAAGCTGGCCTTGTCGCTGGCGAGGAAGAGCACCGCATTGGCGATGTCCTGTCCCGTTCCCACCCTGCCGATGGGATGGGCCGCTCCCCATGCGTCGACCACGTCGTTGGGGTCTCCACCGGCCACCCCCGCAGCGGCGCGAAGCATCGGCGTGTCGATGCTGCCGGGACAGACTGCCAGCACGCGGATATTGTCCTTCGCGTAGTCGAGCGACATCTGCCGCGTGAGCGAGAGTATGCCGCCCTTGCTCGCGGCGTATGGGGGCACGAGTGGCTGGGACTGCAAGCCCTGAACACTCGCCGTGTTGATGATCACGCCTCCCCCACGCTTGCGCATCTCAGGGATGGAGTACTTCGACATGAGAAAGCAGCTCTTGAGATTCACGCCGATGATGCGGTCCCACATCTCCTCGGACGTGTCTTCGACGTTCGTATACGATGCGGGCGGCTGAATTCCGACGTTGTTGAAGAGAATATCCACGCCTCCAAATCGGTCGACCGTCGTCTCGACGACGTGCCTGCAGTCCGACGAGTCCGACACATCGGCCTCCAGCATCAGTCCCGACCCGCCGAGGCGCACGATCTCGGACACCGTGGCGTCACCCGCCTCGCGATCCACGTCCGCAACGGCGACCATCGCTCCCTCCTTGGCGAACTCCCACGCCGTCGCCTGCCCGATGCCCAGCGCGCCCCCCGTGATGATGACAACCTTGCCATCGAAACTCGCCATGCTCCCCTCCTAACAAACACATCTGGAGCGAGTATAGGGTCGGTTTGATGGAGCGTCAAACGACGTCGAAGTCAGGGGTGGTCGTTGAAGACACTTGAACTCACGTTTGATAGTCGAACTACTCGCGTGCTAATATTTACACGTGGATGAGACAAACAGGCGGCGCGTACAGCGGAGATTGGAGCTAGAAGGCTGGTATCTGGACCGCCATGGTTCAAACCACGACATTTATAAGCATCCGCACGTCAAAGGAATCATAACGCTGCCACGTCACACCGTACTCTCCCCAGCGATGGCTCGTACCATCGCAAAGAAGGCAGGCTGGACTGATTAGGAGGAACACCATGATCCGATATCCGGCGCTCATCGATGGCGAAGAAGGCGCTTATGGCGTTGTCTTCCCCGACATCCCCGGTGTTGGCGCGATGGGACACACGGTTGACGAGGCGCTATTCAATGCCGAGGACGCGCTCAGGGACTATGCGATCGAGGCTGAAAAGGACGGTGAAGAGCTCGCGGAGCCCAGCGCGTTCCAGTCCATCGATACGCCGAAGGGGAGCCAGCTAACTTCGATCCCGCTCATTCGGACTTCAGGCAAGAGCGTTCGGGCGGGACTGACCCTTGATGAAGGCGTTGCGGAGTTCATTGACAGCGAGGCTCGTCGGCGCGGAATGACTCGCAAGGCCTATATCACCTGGATGGCGAGACGAATCGCGGCCATGGGCGGGTAGTCCTCGCTCCTGTCACTTACAGGCAATTGCCCGCGCCGATTTCGACTTGACGAATAAGAATATATGATCTATTCTTGTTCCCAGGCGGCGAGACGGCCAATCGCTCGACCAATACGACGACGCAGGGGAAAGTTACAAAATGCTACGAAATGTTACATAACCGGCGCCTCAGCGTCTTGTGGCCTCTCCGGCCCTACGACGACGTACCGAAATGTCACAAAATGTCCGCAGATGTCCGTCAAAAAACGGTTCCTCCGGGCCTTGTGATCTTCTGACTCTTCTCCCCACGCTACGCGGGTTGGGTGAATCGCCCCGCGTTGTCAAACCGTGCCCCGCGCGCGTATCATGCAGCCACATGCCTTCGGGGGTGACTGCACGTGATCGTAGATTCTCATACACACGCGGGGACAAGCTGGTTCGAGCCGGTTGAGACGCTCATCCACCAGATGGACGCGAACGGCGTCCAGAAGGCCGTGCTCATCCAGCACGGCGGCATGTACGACAACTCATACTTGCTGGACTGCGCAGCGCGTCACAACGGGCGGTTCTCGGTCGTCGGCATGGTCGATGAGGCGTCGCCAACCGCGCCGGATGAACTGGCAGGCTGGGCGGAGCGCGGAGTCACAGGAGTACGACTGACACCAAGCTCGCCTGAGTCGCTGTGGAAGGCCGCATCCGAGATCGGCCTGACCGTAAGCTGTCGTCAAGACGTCGCGGCCTTCGCCTCGGGACAGTTCGCCGACCTGGTGGCGAGACTGCCCGAGCCGATTCCGGTCGTCGCGGAGCATTTCGCCGGGGGAACTGCCGACATGGAGGAGCCGTACGAACAGTTCGGCCAGGCCCTCGAAATCGCGCAGTTGCCCAACGTCTACATCAAGCTCGGCGGTCTCGGCGAGATCAGCCGTCGCCCCAGCACCCTCGTTGCCGACTTCCGCTTCGACCATACTCCCCCGTTCGTCGAGATGATACTCGAAGCCTTCGGCCCCAAGCGCACGATGTGGGGCAGCGACTACCCGCCCGTCGGCAACCGCGAGGGCTACCGCAACGCCCTCCGCGTCATCATGGACGACCCCCTCCTCAGCGACCCCCAAGACCGCAACTGGGTCATGGGCCGGACGGCCTCAAGCGTGTTCAGGTTCCTGTAGGCTTCCAACATGCCCTTGATAAAGTGCGAAGAGTGCTTGGGCCAAGTCTCGGACCAAGCATTTGAGTGCCCGCACTGCGGGGTGCCTCTCAGGGAACGTCCAGAACCAAAGAAGAAAGTAGGTTTGGGCGAGGTTGCCTCTTTCATATTCATATTGGTGATAGCCTTCCTCGTATGGCGTGCCATATCTAGTGACGAGGCTGCTCCCCTTACTGCCGGGGTTGAGGGTGTATTCCGCCCGTCCCAAATACTTGTGGATTCGAGTCACGAGATAGACGAAGGGGAATATGTCCATCATTCGTTTGAATTGCTTACAGATGCACGTGTCCAAGTGGTGGTGAATTCGAGACCAGAAACTATCGATGTTATGCTGATGACGCCAGCAGGCTTTGAAAGATACCGCATAGCCGTTGAAGAAGGTGGCCCTTTCACTTACTTGGAGGCACTTTCTGAGAAGAAAGTCCATAAGTTTGACCAAACCGAGATTCTGTCGGAAGGAAAATGGACTATAGTAGTTACGAGACCTATCGAAGATCGTGGCGCTCCCAAGAGTACTTTCATGACCATTGCCATCACGGTGTATTAGTAATCCGATGACCGGCAGGCAAGACAACCTCAACGCCTTCGCCAGCTTGGATGTCCACGTTCCGGGCGCTCCCGACGGGCCGCTGTCGGGCCTGACCTTTGCCGCGAAGGACATCTTCGACGTGGCGGGTTACGTGACCGGCGGGGGCAATCCCGACTGGCAACGCACGCACGGTCCCGCCGAGCGCACCGCGCCAACGGTACAGGCGCTCCTCGACGCCGGGGCGAATCTCGTCGGCAAGACGCACACCGATGAGCTCACGCGCGGCATCATGGGGACGAATCCCCACTACGGCACGCCCGTGAACACAGCGGCCCCGGGCCGGGTGCCCGGAGGATCGTCGAGCGGCTCGGCGTCCGCCGTCGCGGGCGGTGTCGTCGACTTCGCGCTCGGCTCGGACACGGGAGGCTCCGTGCGGATGCCGGCCAGTTTCTGCGGCCTGTACGGCCTGCGACCGACACACGGACGGATATCCCTTGATGGCGTGCTCCCACAGGCCGCAAGCTTCGACACCGTCGGCTGGTTCGCCCGCGACGCTGAGACGTTCGAGCAAGTAGGGCGAGTGCTGCTGGGATCGAAGGGTAAGCCTGCCCAGCCCAGCCGCCTCGTCATCGCGGAGGACCTCTTCAAGGTGCTCGACGAGGATGTTCTGCATGCGCTCCAACCCGCCGTCGATGCCGTCGCGGGAATGGTCGGTCAGCAAACGACGGAGCGAGTTGCTCCGGACGGAATCGACGAATGGATGATGCACCAGCGAAATTTGCAGATGCGGGAGGCGTGGGACACACAGCGAGACTGGATCGAGCGGACAAATCCACGCGTCGCCTTCGAGGTTGCCATTCGCTACCTGAACGGCATGTCGGTGACCGACGACCAATTGGCGGAAAGCAACGCCGTGCGTCGAGCGGTCAGGAGCAGGATGAACGATCTGCTGGCAGACGGCGCGATCATGTGCATGCCAACCTCGCCTGCCCCTGCGCCACCTCCCGATATGCCCGTTCCTGAGCGGGTGGAGTTGGGCTACCGAATCGCAAGTCTCACGTGCATCGGCGGCATGTCGGGCTGCCCTCAGTTGAACCTGCCCCTTGCAACCGTGGACGGCCTTCCGGTCGGCCTGTCGCTGATGGCCGCGCGAGGCTCGGACGAGATGCTCATGCGCTTCGCCGTAGAGTTGGGAGGCTGTTCAACCGTATGACACCACTGGGTGATTATGTCGTTACTGCGTCTGGAATTATCGTTTGGAAGACCCCGGAAGCACACCCCTTACTCAGACATACCGATACGTCACACCCTGATTTCCTTGGTAAAGTGGACGAACTCATCCCAAAAGGAAAAGCGAAAGGTTTGCCAAGAATATGCAGTGAAAATTCCGAGGATGCCTGCACCTGGCATTATTGGAGTCCCCTCCTCCATGACGAGCCGAAGAGGACCCTCATACTCACGCGGCTACTGCGTGAAGCGTTCTCGGGGGAAATACCCTCTCAAGTATTTGAGGACGTACCCTCTGCCAAAGTGCGATTCTGGCCGGAGCTTAATCCGCCTCCAAGTCGACCACAGAGGGAAGGGGCCTCTGAACCGGACTTGATGATCACGGTCGGACGGCAGGCTGTGGTGCTTGTGGAAGCCAAGTATCGGTCCCCTGTTAGCGAGTGCACGACCTACGATGCGGAACGAGACCAAGTTATACGCCTTCTCGACGTCGGCTCTTGGTACTCCGAACAGCAGAAATGTGATCGTAGCTACGTGATCGTTTTACAGTACAGCGAACACCAAACTAACGCTGAGGAAGTCGTCGGCCGCTATGCAAGCAGACCAGAGTCAATTCGGCGAGCGTTATCCTATCGGCGTGACCTGACAATGGCCGACTGTCGCCAACTGTCGCGCTCTGTAGCATTTGTCCGATGGCCAGATCCGTTCGATATGCGGAAAGTCCTAGAATCGTAGTTGCTGCCAACACAACCAATGACTGACAAGACCGCATACCCCCTATCCGGCGTCGTCCCGATCATCCACACGCCGTGGACGGAGGACGACCGCATCGACTTCGCCTCGCTCGAACGGCTCATCGAGCGGAGCATCGAGGACGGCATTTCCGGCTGCATCATGCCCGCCGTCGCCAGCGAGGTTACAAAACTCTCCGACGATGAGCGGACGAGGTTCGTCGAGGAGGTCATCCGCATGGTCGACGGGCGGGTCCACGTGACGGCGGGCGTCAGCGATCCCGATGTGCGCCGGTCGCAACGCCTCGCTAGTCGTGCCGTCGAGGCCGGGGCCGACGGCGTCCTGTGCCAGGCTCCGATGGACATCATCGAGGACAAGGCACAGGTGAAGGCCTTCATGCGCGAGCTTGCCGAGGTCGACCTGCCGATGCTCATGATCCAGGACCTGCACTGGAACGGCTACGGCATGGGCCTCGACACCATCCGCGAGCTCTGGGAGGAGATCGACTCGTTCCGGTGCCTCAAGCTGGAGACCGTGCCCGCGGGATACAAGATGACCCAGATCATCGAGGCGACGGACGGCCTGATGCCGGTCGGAACGGGCTGGTCTTTGCCTCAACTCATCGAGGCGCTCGACCGGGGCACGAGCTTCGTCACCACGACGGCCATCAACAAGCCGTTCGTTCACATCTTCAAGCACTACCACGCGGGCAACCGGGATAAGGCCTCCGAGCTGTTCGAGCGTACCCTGCCTTATCTGGCGTGGGCGCACCAGCACATAGACATATCGATCCACTTCTACAAGCTGTACTCACACCGCCGCGGCCTGTTCACCACGTCACGTGCCCGCCAGCCGATCCTCCCGTTCGACGCCTATCATCAACGAGTCGCGAACGAGATCATCGACGAGATGATTGAGTTTGAGGATGGATTGGGGTAAGCGGTCAACTTATGCTTCGACAGGCTCAGCATGAACGGAAGGGTTACCACGACACGTTCACTCGGGAGCCTGAACCGAGCTAATTCCACACACGTTCGCCCCCGTATCAAGTACGGCGCAGGCTCTGAGCTTGTCGAAGGGGCGATGCGCAGAATTGTGCGAGTCTAATGGACTCGTGATGCGACTACCCGTCACCTTGCTGGATCGCCCCGTCGTCTAGCAGAATCAGGTACGGCTCTCCGAACTGGTTGGGGCTGGCGACATCCCAGTCCTCGTCTAGTCCGGCCGGTTTCAGGCGAACTCCCCAGTCGCCGCCGTAGATGAGGTGCGCCCTCGCCTGTCCTGAGTCGGAGACGGGCGCGTACATGGCTTCGACGGGGGTGCCGTCGTCCTCGCTGCTCCAGCCGGTCACCTCGTAGAGGCCGTGCGGACGGTCCGGCTCTTCGAGCAGGACGCGAGTGACGGGTCGCGACTCTGCCTGCGGCTCGTAGACCTGCATGGGCATGTAGTCGCAGTTGTCGTTGTCCTCAACCTCGATGTAGATGTACTCGTACGTGGGCATGGTGGGATTTATATCAGTGGGTCGGGCCGTCGGTCTCAGATGCCCATGATGTTGTAGCCGGTATCGACGTGGACGATCTCACCGGTGACGCCGCTCGAGAGATCGCTGCACAGGAAGAGGGCAGTCTTGGCCACCTCTTCGGAGGTGATGTTGCGCTTCATGGGCGACCGTTCGGCGTGGACGCGCTTCATGTCGCGGTACTTGCTGATGACGCGGGACGACAGGGTGTCGAGCGGGCCCGCCGAGATGGCGTTCACCCGAACGTCCTGCTCACCGAGGTCGGAGGCGAGCTGCTTGACGGCGTTCTCCAGCGCTGCCTTCGCCGTGCCCATCACGTTGTAGCCGGGGAAGACGCGCTCGGCCGCCTGGAAGGTCATCGCGACGATGCTGCCCCCCTCGGTCATGTAGTCGGAGGCGTAACGGGCGATGGGAATAAGCGAGTAGGCGCTCACGTCAAGGGCTGTGCGGAAGCCCTCGCGTCCCGTCTTCATGTACGCCCCTCCGAGGTCCTCGCGGTCGGCGAAGGCAATGGAGTGGACGATGATGTCTATCTTGCCAAAACTCTCGCCCACCTGCTGGACCGCGCGCTCGACGTTCGCGTCGTCGCTCACGTCACACTCGATGGTCTGCGTGTTGCCTCCCCACCCTGAGACGAGCTTCTCCACGCTGCCGCGAACTCGCTCGTTCTGGTAGGCGACGGCAAGGTCCGCCCCGGCCTGGCGCAGTATCTCCGCGATGGACCACGCGATGCTGCGGTGGTTCGCTATCCCGAATACGATGCCGGTCTTGCCCTTCAAGTCGATTGGGTACATGAACTTCCTGCCGCGTCTGGTGTGGTGTTTGCCCGCGCATTGTAGTGAGCGTGGTGACAAACGTAAAGGCGAAGGTCGTCCTGTGCAGCGTGTTCCGAGCGTCGAGCGAAGGTTGACATCGATAGGGCAAGCTGATAAAAATTCGTACCACTATTGATGAGATTCGCAATATTCCCTTTTCACCTATATGTGATTCGAAACTAATCTCGAAAACGAATACGTTCCCCTCACGTCAAGTCCGGTCACAATTCGTGCGGCAACACATCGGTAAGAGTGAAGCTATCGGCAGCGATGAGTTCAGGCTAAGGAGGAATCACATGTGGTCTATATTGTCGAACCTTAGGAATTCAGTGGTATTGGTACCCGTGGCCGTCACGCTGATACTGGCCATGGCATGTGGGACGGCGGAGCCGGCGCCCACTGCCGTCCCAGCCTCGGAAATCGCATCTATGGTGCGGGAGGCTGTCCAGGAATCCGTGCCGGCGTCGGCCGAGGCAGGACCGAGCGCGGCGGAGATCCAGCAGTTGATTGAAGCAGCGGTCTCAAACGCTCCCGCGGGGGTGACTGCCGCCGAGGTCCAGCAAGCCGTGGAAAACTCCGTCCGCGAGGCGGCGGCCGGGCAACTCACGGCGGCCGAAGTGCAGGCCATCGTAGACGCATCCATCAGAGCGCTCCCCGCGCCGGAGGTAGACACAGGGCAACTGCGTGGCCTCGTGCAAGCCGCTGTCGAAGAGTCCGTTCCCAAGGGTACGACCGCCGCGGAGATCCAGAGTATGGTGGAAGCGGCAGTTACCGCGGCAACGGCGGGTGGTGTAACACGTGGCGATATGGAGGCGTTGATCTCCAAGTCGGTAAGCGATGTTGCTGCGGGCCAGTTGAGCACATCGGACGTCGAGAAGATAGTGGCAGCTTCCCTATCGGCGACCGAGTCGGCGATCGAGGCGACAGAGAAGGCCATTGCGGACGCCACGACGGCCGCGCAGGAAGCCCAGAAGGCGGCCGAGAAGGCCGTAGCGGAAGCACAAATGGCGGCGGCGGCGGCAGTGCCGTCCTCAACATGCTTCGTGATTGGAACCGAGGTCAACGACTGTCCGGACGTGAGTGTCCGAACGTGGCAGGCGCCCATCACAGCTCCTGGTTCCTACCCCTCCTACCTGTATGAGGGCCCCAGACCCACACAGTTCCAGGAATCCCCGATGTCTTATCAGCTGGTGAAGCAGGGCAAGATCCCTCCGGTCGAGGAGCGACTGCCCGTACCGGAGGACGTGCTGGTGCTCAACGTGATGAACGAGATCGGCCAGTATGGAGGCATGTGGCGAATCACACAGACGGGCAGCGTGATCGGCGACCTGGACGACAAAGCGGACTGCATGTACCGGGAGCCGAACGAGGTCGACTCGATTCCTGAGATATGCAAGTCCTTCCAGGTGAGCCCCGACGGAACGACATGGACGTTCGAGCTTCGAAGAGGAACCAATTGGTCCGACGGCGAGCCTATGACCATGGAGGACGTCGAGTTCGCATGGAATGAGTTGAACTTCAACAAGGACTTTAACCCCATCGTTCAGCCGCAGTACCGTGACGCGATCACCAACAACGAAGTCAGCTTCAACGTCGTGGACGACGCGACGTTCACCCTGACGTTCGACACACCGAGCTTCACGCTCACGGACGGCAAGTCCCAACGGGGCTACTGGCGCAGCGGAAGTGGAGGGTTCAGCTGGTATGCTCCGAAGCACTTCCTTGCCGAGTTCCACCCCGATCACAGTACCGCGGCCAAGATCACCGAGCATCTGGGTCGATACGACCAAGAGGCCTGGACCGGGCTGATGCGGAAGGTGACCAATCCCAGGGACATGGACATAGGGATCAAGGGGCCGAGCCTGAACGCGTGGTACCACGAGAGTATTCTCGACACCATAGGGTTCGACTCACGAAACCATTTCTTCGTCGGCGTGGACCCCGAGGGAAACCAGCTTCCCTACATTGACAGGCGGACATCGGTACGAACGGAGGACCGTCCCGCGGCGGTCTTGAGGACGTTGGCCGGCGAGACCGACCAGAACTCCTGCCTATCTTCGATACCCGAATTGCCCCTGTACGTTACGAACATGGAGAAAGGAGACTACAGCCTGTTCCACTGGCCGACGCCCGGCGGCAACGACGGGCCGGTCTCCGTGAACCACACCTACAACATGGATCCGGAGATAGGCAAGCTGTTGCGAACGAAGGACTTCCGCCGCGCGCTCACTCTGGGGTTCGAGAGGAGCAAGATCAACGAGAATGTCTTCCTCGGATTGGGAACGCCTCAGAACTGGGTCCCTCACCCCAGAACGCCTTTCTATCCGGGAGAGGAACTGGCCAAACTGGAGATCGAGTTCGATCAGGCCAAGGCCAACCAAATCCTGGACTCCCTCGGTCTGACGGATACCGATGGCGACGGGATCAGGAACCGCGCCGACGGCAAGAACATCAGCTTCCATGTCGGAGTCAACGATGTGGAGAGCCCTGCGATAGCGGAGTTCATAAAGCAGGACTGGGCGGATATCGGGATCGAGCTCAACTTCGATGTGGACCCCAGATGGTTCTTTAACATCAGGGACCACGGTACCTCCTACTTCGGTATCAACGTTGACCATTCAACCTACCAGCACAACCCATGGAACGTTTCCTGGACCAGCTTGGCTCCACTCACGCCTAGGATTAATTTCCCCGAAATAGGTCGTTGGTACCAAACGAGCGGCGAGCAGGGGATGGCTCCGGGGCCCGATCCCTCCTACATGCCGGTCGCCCCTCCGGGTAACTTCCCCGCCGACCCCTCCGGCAACATAATGAAGCTGGAGAATCTCTGGCAGCAGGGCAGAAACTTTTCCTTGTATAACCCCAACCGACTTGAGATCGGCAAGGAGATCTTCGCTCTGCACGCAACAGAGAAGTTCGACATACCCATGGTCGCCTTCACAGGCGTTCGCAGAGGCATCGCAGTCGTGCGAAACAACTTCAGGAATGTTCCTCAGACGCACGTGAGGGACTGCTGGGGCTTCTGGCGCGAGACCTACTACTTCGAGGATGGCGTCGATAACTTCCACCATCCGGGCAACAAGTCACAGCGGTACGAGAGCACCACCTTCTTCGGCGGCTAGCTAGTAATTTCGTCGGACGAGGACGAGTAGAGGGGTCCGGGTTGTTCCCGGGCCCCTCTCTTGTTTCCGGGCAAATACAGTCATAGTCCTCTATTGCCATTGGCGTCGTCTCTAATGAGAGTCTCCTACTCCTCCGGATCGGTAAGGAGTCTTGAAGTAAACGAGTAACCGAACATATCTTTTGGAAAAGTCCGAAAAACATAACCGAGAACGTGCTTGTAGCTGATAACGGGTGAAGTGATAAGAATTCAAGGACTACTGTTGGGGTATGGGGAGAAGAGCAGCATGGCCGAATCACTGAAGACCGTAGACGCACAGAAACTCATGGACGAGCACTTCGAGGCGCTGAGAGGCTATGCCAAGCGTGTCGTCGCCAACGGCGGAGTCCTGAGCGGCGCTGAAGAGCGCGACAAGACCGTGAGAATGAACGAGTTCATGGCAAACGGACGAGACCTCGGCCTCAGCGACTCCGATCTCTACACCCTGGTCTTCGGCGACATGGCCCAGAGGACTGAGCCGAAGTGCGGGTGCCCCACCTGCCGCAAGCGTGCCGCGCGTGACGGCCATGCAACGTCCGGCGGCGAGATGACGTCAAGCGCAACCTAGTCCTTGACGGGCCACCGTCCGGGGACACGATAAGCTTCATCCTCGCCCGGCCACGGCGGCATGGTGACGATCAGGATGCGCAGGGGACCGTGTCCGGTGTTCCTGAACTGAAAGTGAGCGCCGACGGGTATCGACAAGCTCACGCCCGGGGCGACGTCGTCAATCCACTCGTCGTCGCCGTACTTGCGCCACATCTGGCCCGTCCCTTCGATGACGTACCAGACCTCCTCAACGGTCCTGTGGGCGACGGGCAAGGACACTTCCCCTTGGTTCAGAGTGCAGTGGACCATGCTTCCACGGGTCGTTGAGGACAGCAGCCGTATTTCCGAGCCGTCCGGCGCGAGCGTGTCGTAGTCTTCGGGAAGCGTCTTATGTTCAAATTCTTGGTTCATGGCGGGTAACTCTTGGTTGATATGTCATGTCTTCCCAGGCTGGACCGACAGGAGAAGGGTTGCATACGTTGCCTTTCTCCCGTGATGCCTCTATGTCCCTGCCCCCCGATGGATTCCCGCTTCCGGAGGTCTTTGCGTTACGTGTCAATCAGGCAAGTGCCTGAAGTGAGTAGCCTTGCGGAAGTGGTCTTTATACCCTCACCCCCGTTCTGCAACGGGGCAGGCTCTAGCCCTCTCCCGCGAACGGGAGAGGGGATTAGATTCCCGCTTTCGCGGGAATGACGGTGGTTATGCAAAGGTCTCC
>DAOUKG010000019.1:0-15823 GCA_034421575.1 Dehalococcoidia bacterium | reverse complement strand
TACGGTACTTCTTGGTCGGCATGGTGATTCCTCCTTTACTCAATCGTATGATTGAACCTCTCGGAGGAATATGCCTTTTCAGACCTTCATTTCAACAATGTTCGACCACTAGTCCTACTGAAGACATCGACGTGCCCCCCGATTGCACTTTGGTGTCCATCGCGCTTGTCAAGGATTCGCCGGATAAGCAGGTGGTGTTTCCCACCACCTAGGGAAGCTCTCGGCTCAGAGCGTGGAAACGTACTCGCGGTACAGGTCTCTCCACTCGTCGATGCTGAGCGTCTGTGCGCGGCGGGTGGGTGATATCCCCGCACTATGTAGCAGCGCCATCACTTGTTCGGAGCCAATTTCCAGTCCGTTTTTGAGGCTGTTGTGTATCTGCTTACGAGGCGCGCTGAACCCTGCCCGCACGAGGGTGAAGAAAGTGTCCGCGCTGTCGAACGCAACCAACGGTTCGGAGTACGTGTCGATGCGCACGACTGCCGACGTGACGTTCGGCGACGGACGGAACGCCTTGGGAGGGACGGACGTTACGATGCGGGCACTGCCGTATACCTGCGTTGCGACGGAGAGTATACCCATCTTGCCGGGGGGTGCGGTCATCTCCTGGCCGACCTCGCGCTGCACCATCACCACCAGCGTCGTCGGCTTGTGCGTTGCTTCCAGGAAACGACGGACGATGGGGGTCGCGGCGTAGTAGGGGAGATTGGCGACGACCTTGTATTCCCTTGCCGCCCCCACAAGGGAGCCGATGTCGATGGTTCGCGCGTCGCCATGAACGATCTCGACATGGCCCGAGTCGGCGAACGTCTCGCGAAGCCGGGGAACGAGTCCATCGTCCAACTCGACGGCGACAACACGTCCTGCTCGTTCAGCCAGTCCTTTCGTGAGGAACCCTCGACCGGGGCCAATCTCCACGATCGTGTCGTCCGGCGATATGTCTGCCGCGTCCACGATCTTCGCGCGGACGCGGCCGTCCACGAGAAAGTTCTGGCCGAGCGACTTCTTCGCCCGCGGGGGGCGATCAGAGGTTGCGGCGGCGTCCGAATGCATCGGCGTCGCCGCACTCGTCTTGTGGGGTTGGTCGCGCACCTTCCTTCGATCTCCACCCGGGACATGACGCCTGGAGCAGGCTCAAGCTAGGCACTCCCACGGCGCCCGGATAATCGCTGCTTACCGCTGCTTCCTTCCGGACCTGACGGGGTTCACAGGCATCCGCCGCGTGGGACCCGGCTCTCAACACCCCCTGCCAGGGACAGAGGCCACGAGATTCGACCTCAGGGAGGACTTCAGCCCCGCTATGGCGGATTGCGGGTTCAAGGCTCCGCCACTGCCCCGCCTAGCACGACCTGCATTCATGGTATCCCATGTTCACGGCGCCGCGCTAGCGCCCCGCTTCACAGGGATGAGGAATTACTACACCTGTCAACATTGGAATCGTTCGCTTTCCGAACGGTGAAGGGAGGAACTCATGTCATACCAATTCGTTTTGAATACACCATGAATGGGCTGTGACAAAGCCAACTCGCCCGTCATTCCCGCATGGGCCGGAATCCAGAAAGCCCGATTAGTCAAAATACGGCTCCGTTACAGTGAATTGGTGTCAGCTGGGTTTGGGTTGACTGGACTTGCCGAACCTCCTTATCATGCCGCCATCTCTTTGGGACTGTCCTTTGAGTTTTTGAAGAGTCTGAAGGCTAATTTGACCGAGATTGAAATATCACTAGCTCCCCTGTAAGGTGTTGCCATGACTAATCTGACTACTACGGAAGTACCCTCCTCATCCGTCGTGCCAACGCACGGAATCCCTCCGAAAATTCTAAGCAAGGTCGAGTCCGCGCTGCCAGGGGCGATCATCAGCGATACCTATCCCTATCCGACCAAGCTGTCAACGCGGAAATACGAAAGCGACAAAGCAAAGCTCCAGATCGAACTGCTGAAGATGCAGAAGTGGGTCAAGGAGACCGGACAGCGCATCGTCCTGCTATTCGAGGGCAGGGACGCCGCTGGAAAGGGAGGGACGATCCAGCGCTTCATGGAACACCTGAATCCCAGAGGAGCAAACTTGGTAGCGCTCCCAGCGCCCTCCGACAGGGAGCGTGGACAGTGGTACTTTCAGCGCTACGTCGAGCACCTTCCCACCAAGGGGGAGATGGTGTTCTTTGATCGCTCTTGGTACAACAGGGCCGTGGTGGAGCCGGTGATGGGTTTCTGCACGCCCGCCGAGACCCTGCGCTTCCTCCGAGACACCGTCATGTTCGAGGAAATGCTCATCAACGAGGGCATTCAGATCTTCAAGTTCTGGTTTTCGGTGAGCAGGGAAGAGCAACTCAGGCGTGTAATGTCCCGCGCCAAGGATGAACTCAAGCAGTGGAAGGTGAGCAACGTTGATGTTCAGTCGCTGCCCAGGTGGGACGAGTACACTGAGGCGAAGAAAGCGATGTTTGCGGCAACCGACACAAAGGCATCGCCTTGGGTCGTCGTGAAGTCTGACGACAAGAAGCGAGCTCGCCTTGCCTGCATGCAATACGTACTGCGCAGCATGGAGTACGACGAAGATGCCCACAGGAGAGTACCCAGGCCCGATCGCAAGCTGATTGGTCCGGCCGAGAGTCTCTACGCCAAGGGCGAGATCTGGTAAGCCGCGACCCGTTGGAAGAGCTGCGAGTGCAGGTCGGTAACCCCCTTGGCTGACGCCCTGAGAGAGTGAATCATGCCCAATAGCTCAGCGGATGTGGTCGTAATTGGCGGCGGCGTCAACGGCACGAGCATCGCCATGCACCTAACCCGCATGGGAGCCGGGAAGGTCCAGTTGGTCGAGAGAGGACACCTGGCCAGTGGCGCAACCGGACGGTCAGGCGCTATGGTGCGCGAGCACTACCTGCACCCTACGCTGGTCAAGATGGCGGCGGAGGCCGCACAGGTATTCCGTAATTTCGCCGACGCGATCGGCGGTGATGCAAGGTTCCAAAAGACGGGCAGGCTGCTCCTCTTCGGTGAGAGGGACGAACAGGCCGCGCGGGCGAACGTCGAGATGAACCGCGAACTCGGCGTGAACATCCATACTCTTACACCCGCCGAGATCACGGACATAGTGCCCCAAGTTCGCCTCGACGGTATCGTCCTCGGTGTTTACGAGCCGGACGCGGGACACGCCGATCCCATGGCAACGACCTACGCCTTCTCCGAGCAGGCCCAGAGGCATGGCGCAGAAATGCTGACCGAGTGCGCGGTTGAGAGCATCAGGGTTGCCGGAGGTCGGGTAGTGGGAGTGCAGACCGAGGGCGGGTTGATAGAGACGAACACCGTTGTGGCAGCGACGGGACCCTGGAGCAACCGGCTGTCCGTGCCACTCGGAGAAACGCTCCCGATTACGCCAATCAGGGTGCAGATGGTGCACCTGCGTCGTCCGCCGTCTTTAGAGTCTCTCACCACCATCGTGATCGACTACACGACCGGCATGTACGTTCGGATGAACGCAGGGTTCAAGAGCCTGGTCGGCGGGGAATCGAAAAAAGACCTGAGCGAGGTCGTGAACCCGGATGGATTCGCCCTGAACGCCGACCACGACACGATCACGAGATACTGGGACCGGGCGAATTCACGCATCCCGGAATTCGCAGCGGCAACCCCCATGGGAGGGTACGGTTCCATCTACGACATGGCCCCCGACGGCAACCCGATTCTGGACAGGTCGGCGGTCGTTGACGGTCTGTACTGGGCCGTGGGATTCAGCGGACACGGCTTCAAACTCTCTCCGGTAGTGGGCCGGATGGTGGCCGAACTCGTCCTCCACGGTGAAAGCAAAGACCACCGGATCCGCGACTTCCGCGCCAGCCGTTTCGTAGATGGCGACCCCTTGGAAGCCAAACACCCATATGAAGGAATGGGACACCAGTGATCGGTCGGGAAAATCATATTTCGATTTGACCCGAACTGACAGCACGCATCGTAACTGTTCAGAGTCGGTGAGATATGCAGGAATTGTCTGGCATTCTGAGGAGCGCAGCGACGAAGAATCTCCAATCTCTCCCCCGCCGGGGGAGAGATACAGAGAGGGGGTCTTCGGTATCCAACTCACGGAGACTGAACAGTTACCACGCATCGAATCCATTAAGGCAGCCTGGACTTTGGTTGATCCCGTCTATTGGCGTTGAGAGCTACAAGTCCCTTGACCTACCAGACCGCCCGGCACTCGCTCCGAAGAGAGAACCAACAGCAAAATGGCCCTGGCCCTCTTTAGCACATGGAGAACCAAGGGTCTCAATCCCTCTCCCGACCCCGCAAACTGCTCGTATCTCACCAACTCAGAACAGTTACGCGAACCCCGAATCCGTTGACAAGGTGTTGACCCTGCCGATAGTATCTTTTGTTGTAGCAGAAGAAATTTGCAGCGTGGTGATAGATGCTAAAGATTAGACTCAGACGTGTCGGGGCGAAGAAGCAGCCCGCATACCGTGTCGTCGTTGCCGACTCCAGGGAGGCGCGAGACGGCAAGTTCGTCGACCACCTGGGCCACTACAACGCCCGGCAGGACCCGCCGGAAGTGGTCATTGACGAAGAAAAGGCCCTGAAGTGGCTCCGCGTCGGCGCTCAGCCGACCGAGGCAGTAGAGGGCATCCTCCGGCGAATGGGCACCCTCGACAAGGTGAAGGAAGAAGCTTGAAGGAACTCGTCGAATATATTGCATGTTCCATAGCGTCCAATCCCGATGAGGTCCGCGTGACCGAAGAGGGTGACGACGAACGCGTCTACGTACGTCTCGAGGTAGCGCCTGAGGACAAGGGCAAGGTCATCGGGCGAGACGGACGTGTAGCCCAGTCCATCCGATCTCTGCTGCGCGTAGCGGCGGTCAAGCAAGACGTTCACACCGTCCTCGAGATCGAATAAGCTCCCCGACATCAGGTAGTTGACTCGATCAGAGCGCAAAGAGGCGCCCGCCGTGATTGCCGATGACCATGTCGTCGTCGGAAACATCGTCGGAGCATGGGGTCTTCGAGGCGATGTCAAGGTCGAGGCCCAGAGCGATTTCCCGGACAGGTTCGTACCCGGCGGAATCGTCTACATGGACAACGACCGCTGCGTCATTCTCCGAGTGCATGAGCACAAGGTCGGCTACGTTGTCGGTCTCGACGTGGTGCCCGACCGTACGGCGGCTGAGCGACTGCGAGGCAAGCGGCTGACCGTTCCCGCCTCCGAGTTGCCCGAGCTCGACCGCGGCACCTTCTTCTACTTCGACATCATCGATATGGCCGTGCAAACTGCCGACGGCGACGAGCTTGGCCGGGTCGCCGAGATACTCTCCTCAGGCGGCAATGACGTTTACCTGGTCAGTGGAGACGGGGGAGAGGTGATGATCCCCGCCGCGAGAGAGTATGTTGAAGAAATCGATGTCGAGCGTGGCGTCATGACGGTGTCCCTTCCTGACGGATACCTTGATGCCATGCTCAAGCAATAGTCCCATTTTTGACCGGTACTAACGCCCGTGCTAGAATCGGGCCAATGAGTTTGAGTGAAGGAGGCCTGATTTGTCGGGTCATTCAAAATGGTCGACCATCAAGCACGCGAAGGGCATCAACGACGCCCGTCGCGGGAAGCTGTTCACCAAGCTGACGAAGGAAATCATCGTCGCCGTCAAGGATGGCGGCACCGATCCCGACGCCAACTTCAAGCTGCGGATGGCCGTACAGCGCGCCAAGGACCAGAACCTTCCCGGCGATACCATCGACAGGGCAATCAAGCGTGCGTCCGGCGAGGGCTCCGACGGCGCGCAGATGGTTGAAGCGACTTACGAAGGCTACGGCCCCGGGGGAATCGGCATTCTCGTCGAGGTCCTGACCGACAATAGGAACCGGACGGTATCCGACGTGCGTTCGACCCTCACCAAGGGTGGGGGGAACCTCGCGAACTCAGGCGCCGTGGCATGGCAGTTCGACCAGCGAGGAGTGGTGATCGCCGAGGCGGACGACGAGGACGCCGATGACCTAGCACTCGCGGCCATTGACGCTGGAGTCATAGACTTCGACGCGGACGACGGTGTGGTCAGCTTCTACGCAACGCCGTCGGACCTCGAGAGCGTCCGCGAAGCGCTCGACGAGGCGGGAGCATCCATTCGCTCCTCCGAGCTTTCCATGGTCCCGCAGAACACGGTGGAGCTCGAAGACAGGGAAGCCGTTCGTACGCTCAGGCTTCTCGACCAGCTTGAAGAGCTTGATGACGTGCAGAGGGTGTTCTCGAACGCCGACTTCCCGGACCAGGTGCTCGCAGACTACAGCCAGCAGTCATAGCTTTTTTACGGCCGAGCCTGCGGGAGGACGCCGCATGGGCGCTCCCCCTGCCCGTTCCAGGCCGACATTCCGCAGGATGAGAGGATCGCCCCGGTGCGAGTGCTCGGTATCGACCCCGGAACGTACCACCTCGGAGTAGGCGTGGTCGACTACGACGACGACGCGCACCACGTGTACTCGGCGATTGTGAGCCCCAAGAGGAGCAAGAAGCTCCCGGAGCGTCTGGCGCATCTCTATGAAAGCCTGGGCGAGGTCGTGACTCAATGGTCACCTGATGAGATGGCAATCGAGCAGCCGTTCGCGTCCAAGAACGTCAGCGCCGCGATGGCGATCGGGCACGCGCAGGCCATAGCGATGCTCGTCGCAGCACAGAGCCAAATGCCCACGACGACCTACGCCCCACGCCAGATCAAGCAGGCGATAACCGACTACGGCGGAAGCTCGAAGGAACAGGTGAGGGAGATGGTAGCCGTCATGCTGGATAAGCACGGCGAGATCGAACAGTCGGACGAGTCGGACGCGCTGGCCGTGGCCCTTTGCCACATACACGCCACTCAAGCCTCCGAACTCGTATTCTTGGACTGATCACGTGATAACTTCCCTATCCGGCACGCTGTCTACGGTTGGACTCGATTGGGTCGAGGTCACCGTTGGAGGCGTGGGACTTCGGGTGAACGTACCCTCCTCGCTCATAGATGACGTCGGACAGGTGGGCGACGGCGTCAAGCTGTTCACGTCGCTTCAGGTCAAGGAGGACAGCCTCACCCTGTACGGCTTCCCAAGCTCCGACGGTCGGCAGGCCTTCGAGGCCCTGCTCGGCGTCAACGGAGTCGGGCCGCGACTCGCCCTCTCTATCCTTTCGAGAATGGCCCCCGAGACGCTCGCGCTCGCCGTGGCGACCGAGGACCCGGCGGAGTTCAAAGGGGTTTCAGGAGTCGGCGCCAGGATTGCGCAACGGATCGTTTTGGAGCTCAAGGGCAAGCTCGAAATCGAAATGACTGCCGCCCCGACGGCACGACCGGATGCTGAGCTTACGGAAGCGCTCACAGCGCTGGGCTACAGCATGTCCGAGGTCATGGAAGCCGTCGCGAGTCTCCCACGAGACGAGCCGCTGGAGCTTGAGGACAAGGTGCGGCTCGCCCTCGAACACCTGGCCGGCGTGTAGCAAGCCATGACCTCCTACGACGACTGGGCAGATGTCTACGATTCGATCTACGCCTACGTCCGCGAGGACATCCCCTTCTACGTGCGGGAAGCGGTGCGTTCAGGCGGCCCCGTTCTTGAACTGGGGTGCGGTACCGGACGCGTGACCGTGCCCATCGCCCAAGCCGGCATTGATATCGTCGGGCTGGACAACTCGGCAGGAATGCTCGAACGTGCAGGAAGCAAGGCACGAGACCTCGAACCGGGACACGGCAGTATAGACCTTCAGATGGGAGACATGCGAGAGTTCTCGCTCGACCGGACATTCCCGCTCATCATAGTCCCGTTTCGCGGTTTCCTTTCGCTGCTCAGTGTGGAAGACCAGGTCACATGCCTAGCCAACGTCAGAAGCCACCTGGCGCCGGATGGTCGGCTCATCTTCAACGTCTTCGTGCCCGACCCGCAGATGCTCGTCGAAGACGAGGACGCCGCCTTCCACCTCCGCGACGTCACTGATCCCGACACCGGACGCACGTCGATCGTGTGGCAGCAGACGAGAGTGGATAACCACAATCAGGTCCTGTCCGTGCGTCTCATCGTCGATGAGACCGACCGGCAGGGCAAGGTGGGCAACAGGTTCTATTGCGATTACCGGATACGGTACGCCCATCGATACGAGATTCTGCACCTGCTCGAACGGTGCGGATTCGAGGTCGTCGACCTCTACGGCGACTTTGACGGCACACCCTTCGACGATGAAAGCGGAGAAATGGTCTGGGTCGCTACCGGCCCGTAATCCCTGACGCAGGTTCTCCCAACACCCTCACCCTAGCCCTCTCCCGCGGACGGGAGAGGGGATTAGATTCCCGCCTACGTGGGAATGACGATGGGCTGCGTGTGTGTCGAGTGCTCTCATGAAGTCTGAACAGTTACAGCGTCACGATACACTGTAATGTGAGGACCGTATCGGATAACATTGGTGCGTAGCGTCCGAGCCAAGCAGAGTCATTAGCAACAAAGGGAAGGCCCGTGCCCGACTTCCAGATCGTTTCGGACTTCAGGCCCACCGGCGACCAGCCGGACGCTATCGAACGCCTGGTAAGGGGAGCCGGCAACGACCTGCACCACCAGTCACTCATGGGCGTGACCGGCAGCGGCAAGACGTTCACGATGGCGTGCATCGTCGAGCAGCTCCAGCGTCCCACCCTCGTCCTCGCGCACAACAAGACCCTCGCGGCCCAGCTCGCCACCGAGTTCAAGGAGTTCTTCCCCAAGAACGCCGTCGAGTACTTCGTGAGCTACTACGACTACTACCAGCCCGAGGCGTACGTTCCCCGCACGGACACCTACATCGAGAAGGACGCCGACATCAACGAGCAGCTCGACAAGCTGCGCCATGCGGCCACCCGCGCGCTGCTGACCCGGCGAGACGTGCTCATCGTCGCCTCCGTCTCCTGCATCTTTGGCCTTGGTTCGCCCGAGGAGTACCAGAACTTCGTCGCTTCGGTTCGCAAGGGGGAAATACGCAGCCGCCAACGGCTCATGCGCCAGCTCGTGGACATGCAGTACGACCGCAACGACTTCGACCTCGGGCGCGGCCGCTTCCGCGCGCAGGGCGACACCATCGAGCTACTGCCCGCCTACGAGAATGAGGTTGGCATCCGCATAGAGTTTTGGGGCGACGAGATCGACCGGATCATCCAGGTCGATCCCCTGACAGGAGAACTCCTGGCTGAGCGTGACGAGATCGAGATCTACCCCGCAAAGCACTTCGTAACCTCCGAGGAGAAGCTTCGCCAGGCGATTGAGGACATCGAGAACGAACTGCAGGAACAGTTGGAGTACCTCAGAACAGGGGGCAAGATCCTCGAGGCCCAGCGCTTGGAGTCACGGACGAACTACGACCTGGAAATGCTCCGCGAGACGGGCTATTGCGCGGGTGTTGAGAACTACTCCCGTCACCTCGCCCAGCGCACGGCTGGAAGCACGCCGTACACTCTGCTCGACTACTTCCCCGACGATTTCCTCCTCTTCGTCGACGAGTCGCACATGACTCTTCCACAGGTTCGCGCCATGTACGGCGGCGACAGATCACGCAAGGAAGTGCTGGTCGAGTACGGCTTCCGTCTCCCCTCCGCCCTCGATAACCGGCCCCTCAACTTCGGCGAGTTCGAAGAGCGCGTCAACCAGGTCATCTACGTCTCGGCCACGCCGGGCCCCTATGAGTACGAGCACTCGCAGCAGATGGTCGAGCAGGTCCTGCGCCCAACGGGGCTGACCGACCCAATCGTCGAGGTCAAGCCGACCACCGGCCAGATCGACGACCTACTGCACCAGATTCGCGTCCGAACCGAGCGTGGGCAGCGGTGCCTGGTCACGACCCTAACCAAGCGCATGGCGGAAGAGCTGGCCGACTACCTGAAGGAGACCGGCATCAGGACGCACTACCTCCATTCGGAGGTCGACACGCTCGAACGAAGCGAGATATTGCGCGACCTGCGGCTGGGCGTGTACGACGTGATCGTGGGCATCAACCTCCTGCGCGAGGGCCTTGACCTGCCGGAGGTGAGCCTCGTGGCGATCTTGGACGCCGACAAGGAGGGGTACCTCCGCTCGAAGACCGCGCTGATCCAGACCATCGGCAGGGCGGCACGTCACATCGACGGCAGCGTCATCATGTACGCCGACGTCATCACCGACTCGATGAGACAGGCCATCGAGGAGACCTCGCGCCGCAGGGACATGCAGGAAGCCTACAACCAGCAGCACGGGATTACTCCCCAGGGCATACAGAAGACGATCCACGACATAACCGAGCGTGTGAAGGCAATTGCTGAGACGAAGGCCCCTTACGCCGCGCAGGGCGACATCCCGAAGGACGATCTCACCCGGCTGGTGAAGGACCTCGAAAAGCAGATGAAGGAGGCGGCGCAGAACCTCGAATTCGAGAAGGCCGCTCTCCTCCGCGACCAGATAATAGACCTGCGCAAGGTAATCGCCGACGACGTAGTCAAGATCGAAAAATCGAATTGACGGGAACCCGTAACTGTTCAGACTCGGTGCGAAACCCTCTCTATGCACAGCGCCGTCATACCCGCGAAAGCGGGTATCCACAGGGGAGGGGAGTGTTTGGTCTCACCAAAACTGAACATTCACGGGAACCCCAATTCATTTGACGGCATATTGGCGTCACACTACAATTGAATCGATACCCCCACTGGGAGGAAGAAGATGGCTGAAGCAGCCGCGACCGTAACCAAAGATGAGATCATCGAGGCCCTGAAGGACGTCTATGACCCGGAGATCCCGGTCAACATTGTCGACCTCGGATTAGTGTACAACTGCGAGGTAGAGGACGGGACGGTCGACGTGAAGATGACCCTGACTTTCCCCGGATGCGGCATGGGGCCGTACATCGCCCAGCAGGCCGAGTGGCGCATCGCCGAAATTGACGCCGTCGAGGACGTGAACGTCGAGATGGTGTTCGACCCGCCCTGGAGCCCGGACCTCATCACCGAGGACGGCAAGCTCCAACTCGGTCTCGATTGAACGTAATCCAGATCAATCGAAAGGTAGAATTGATTTGTAGAGACGCCTCTCATGGCGTCTCTACGACTGTCAGAGACAGGAGAATTTCCAAATGACCCAGTCCCATCAAGGGCACAGCCACGGCGGAGGCCCGCCCGATGCCAACCAGGCTGCCCAGGCGCGCGCTCGTATCGAGGCGATGAAGCGCCAGTTCGAGCAGAAGAAGGCCATTGCCGACAGCCTGTCTGAGATCACGCACAAGATCGGCGTCTACAGCGGCAAGGGCGGCGTCGGCAAGACCACGGTCGCCGTGAACCTCGCCGTCACGCTCGCCCAGCAGGGCGCGAAGGTCGGCATCCTCGATGTCGACATCGACTGCCCGAATGTGATCCGTGCCATGCGCGTCGCGGAGCCGCCAACAGTCGGCGAGACCAACCGCATGATCCCGCCGGAGCAGTTCGGCGTGAGCGTCATGTCGATGGGATTTTTCCAGCAGAACGAGAACGAGGCAACCATCTGGCGCGGCCCCATGATTCACAACGCCATCAACCAGATCCTGCAAACGACCATCTGGGGATCGCTCGACTACCTCATCATGGACCTGCCTCCCGGGACCTCGGACGCCCCGCTCACGATCATGCAGGCGCTGACCATCGACGGCTTCGTCGTCGTCACCACTCCGCAGGACCTGGCCAAGGTTGACGCGACACGCTCCATCAACATGATCAAGACGATGCGTGTGGATGTTCTCGGTGTCGTGGAGAACTTCTCCGGCGACATCTTCGGTTCCGGCGCGGGTGAGGAGCTGGCACAGGAACTTGATCTCGCCTTCCTCGGTAGGACCGAGATGCGGGCAGACTACAAGGACGTTTCCCGCCCGACCGTGCTCACCAGCAAGGCCGTCCGCGACGAGTACCGCCAAATCGCTCAATCGATGGAAGAGGCGATCAGCAGCCTAGCGGCCTGACGCGGGGGCGAAGGGGACTCCGTTCACCCTGAGCCCGTCGCAGGGCAGGGTCGTGAATTGTGGTTCGACAAGCTCACCACGAACGGTCTTGCAGGATTTCTAGCCCAACGCCTGGTAGACCTCGTCGAGCCAGACGACCATCTCCGCGGTGGCGTCGTTGCTGGGACCTTCAGTTCCGACGGATGCCCACCAGCCTTCGGATGACTGCTGCTCGACGATGTTGTTCCCAATCTTGATCGCCATGTCCCGGTACCTCTGCTCCCCCGTGAGGGTGTAGAGCACCGACGAAGCCCAGGCGACCTTCCCCGCGCGGAGCAGCCTCAAGAGGTTGTCGGTCGCGGTCTCCGCAAAGAGCATGTACCGCTTGGCGAGGTCCAGCCACTGCGCCTCGCCGGTGGACTGGTAGAGCCGTGCAAGAAAGCCGCCCGCAATGCCGGGATGGAAGAAGTACTGGTCGCCCTCCTCGGCGTTCACGAGTACGTACCGGATCGGGTCCGACGGGTCAACATCGGTGACCAGACCGCCGCCCGGCGTCATGACGGTGTAGATGACCTCCGGATAGTTCGGCTGCTCGTCCATCATCCGCTGCATCCACCTGCCCACGCCCCTCGCAACGTCGAGGCGGCTAGCATACAGGGCGGCCTGCCCGCATCCGCTTACCACCCACAGGTCCTGCTTGGTCGTTGGACTCCGCTCGGTACGGCTCGAATAGAACCCGCCGCTCCCCTCGTCGTAGAAGTCCATCAGGAAGTCCATCCCGCGCTGGACAAGATCGAACTGCCCAAGCCGCTGAGCGCCGAGGATAACCCAGATGTTGAAGTAGGCATAGAAATAATCGGACGTGAAGTCGGTGCGCGGCCCGAAGTCGCCGTCGGACCCCATGCCGTTCTTGCGTATCCAGTCGCACAGGCGGTTCGCGGCATTCGTCTCGCCGCAGACCTGCAGGGCGGCGGGCACCTTGTAGTATTCGCCTACGGTGCCGTCACCGAAACTCCCGTCGTCACCTAGTTGGCGGAGCAGGTACCTGCCACCCGCGTCTCTGGCATCCTTGTATACACTCACGTTCCCCTCGACTCGAACAAGGCTGTCTATTCCGGCGGGTAGTCCATCACCAGCCAGATATTATCGACCATGGGTTGAAGCACGCCCGACTCGACTTTATCCGTTAGTTCGACTATGGCCTCATTGAAAGTTGTTCGGACGCCTGCCTCTTTGCCCTTCCGAATGACGTAGCCGTTGAGGTAGTCGATTTCCGTCCGCCGACCCTTGGCGAGGTCTTGGGCTAGAGATGGGCGCCCGGTGCCGATCTTGTGGGCGTCCTCCGCCAACTTGCGGGCGACCTCCGCACGGACGGCGGGGTCGGTGCGCGCCGCGACGAAGTCCAGGGCGGGTACGGAGCCAATCTTCTCGATTGCCACCCCGTGCGCCGTCCCAACCGCTACGACTTCGGCGGCGAGCAGCATGGACAGATCGAGGGTCACCGGATTCAACCTCATGCCTGCCGATGACTGTCCTGTTATGCCGCAGACCGAGTTCGCCATGCTGTTCGTGACGATCTTCGCCCACCGTTCTCCCAGCAGGTTGGTCGTGGTCGCAACCTCGCCGCAGTCCTCGAGTATCTCGCCCAGCATGTCGAGACGAGGTGAGTTCACGTTGGTGGGGTCGCCCAGAGCGAAGGACCGCCTGCCCCTCTCCTTGCTGGTCCGTTCCACATGCCCAGGACCAACGGTCGTCGCGCCGATTGTGACCACGCACCCGATGACACGGTCCCATCCCACGATTCCTGCGATGATGTCCTCGTTGATGCCGTTCTGCGCCGACACGATCACCCCTCCCGGCGCAAGGTGGGGCTCCACGAGCGTGGTCACCCAGGCCGTGTCATAGGACTTGACCGAGACGAAGATCGCGTCGTACCGGTTCGTCGTCGCCGAAAGCTCACCGATGTGCATCGCCTCAGGGTGGGCGGTGAAGGTGCCCTCCATTGTGGTGACGGTCAGACCGTCCGACTTGATCTTGTCGATATGAGCGGGCCAAGCGTCTACGACAGTTACGTCACGCCCTGCCTTCGAAAGATAGCCCGCGAGCGTACCGCCGATGGCGCCCGCACCCATGAACATGATTTTCTTCGTCATCTATTTGGCCCTACTCCTATTAACGTAGTAGCTTGCTTTCCCCTCGATATGAAGAACCAATGGTGGTCGTCGACATTGGAGGTTGAAGACAAGCGGTCACAATCTCAACGTATCAGGGCCGCAGTTGTCAAGGGCGACAGGGTCCCTGGATTTCCCACCTGAAGAACAAATAGACCTCGTTGGAGCCCGACGTGACATCGGCTGCGATGTTTTGGCGAACAGACAAACCATCACCAACGAGGTGCGCCTATTATGAAGCATGGGGTTGCCGTTCCAGTATGCCCGGGAGAAGAGTTCGACGGGTGTGACGGCGCTGTCGGGCCTGGCGACGTACTTGGAGTTGGCGCACACAGCGGGGTTGAGGTCATCGGTTGAGCGCCACGTGGGACTGCGGGAGTTGGGCCAGGGCTGGACGGACAGCCAGATGGTCAACTCGCTGGTATTGCTGAACCCCCGTCATTCCGGCGTGGCCGGAATCCAGAAAGCCCAGTCAGTCGAGAATAGGGCCTCATCACACCCAATTGGTAGTAGGTGGGGGATTCTGGGGGTTCGAATCCGGTTGAACGCTCTTGACCATTATGGTATTATTTGGACTAAGTTGGGGATTCGTCTAGTGGTAGGACGACAGACTCTGGATCTGTAAGCAGAGGTTCGAATCCTCTATCCCCAGCCAGGCCGATGAGCGTGGCGCATTCGTCTAGCGGCCTAGGACACCGCCCTCTCAAGGCGGAGATCACGGGTTCGAATCCCGTATGCGCTACCACTCCCTATTATCTCTAATCTTCACTACGGCAGAGGTTTCTGATGGGCGAGAATGAAAGGCCCGAACAGCCGCAACCAGAACCCACACAGGAAGACCCAGGACCTCCACCTGTTGATGTGGACGATCCCAGCATCATAATCAAAAAGGGCCTCACAGATTTTGGTGACGGTGAGGCTGGTACGTGGCGAACCGAGTCGGAAAACGACTAGGTGAGGGTCTGAAGGGCCATCCAACTAATAATTGCAACGGTCTCGCCTGCGAGTGCGACTAGACCGCAGTTTAGCATCTTGGCCTTCTTTTCGAGTATCGATATGTTGAGTCGGTAGCTCTTCAAAACAAGATCACTATGCCACTCACGTACGATCTTTGGGTCATGTTTCCAGTACTTTCTCAAGGCCTCTGGATTCGTTGGCTCTCTGAATTCCCTTGGTATTAGACTGACGAGAGCGGACACCAGAATGACGACATAGAACAAAACCGCTATATCCATAGGGAAGGCTTCAGGGCTAGATTTGAGGTTATCACTAGCGGCAGTAGCTGCTATCCCGATCACGACGCTGCCGGCGGCCAATACACCCACCATCTTGGTATCAACGTACTGCGCTGACTGAGCGACCATGTCCGGCGAATTGCGACACCAATCGTCAGTCATGCACTTGGTATCATTGTTATCCGTCATAGCACACCTCCAACTGAGTAAGGATTGCCACGGGAGAGAAGTTTACAACAAGAGCAGTACAAAGTTGGCCGCACATAGTCGCATGAAGTAGGAGCCTACATCGTCTAAATGCTTCCACGGGTGCAATTGAACGCAGGTTATCTACTTGCGACACAATCATTGCGCCCATGGACGCAATGAAAACCAATGAGTGTTGACATCTCCGAGACAAGGCTAGTGGTTCAACAGGATTGTATTGAAGGGTAGAGCGACTTCAGTCTGATGCGTGCGTCCTCGGTGGTGAAGCGCCAGTTCACGCGCACCACATCACGATTGCGGCTCTTG
>DAOUKG010000018.1:0-44973 GCA_034421575.1 Dehalococcoidia bacterium | reverse complement strand
CCTCCCTACGGTCGGAATGACAGGCACTCGGGGGGCATGACAGCTACTCAGTTGTACTTGCAATCCGATTTTACCTACCCCTGTCAGCCCACGACGGGAGAGGGGATAAGAGGACCTTCGACAGGCTCAGGCCGAACGGGGCGTGGGGGTTGTCAGCACCAGCCGAAGCTGTCGGCTAGGTGACCCTCGGCATCTTTGTGCCTTCAACCTTCATACGCATGCGGTAGACGGAGGTGCGGGCCGTGACATAGAGGGTCTTGTTGTCGGGGTCGCCCCATGCGAGGTTGGCGGGTAGCTCGGGGAGGCGGATCTTGCCGATGAAGTGTCCGTCTGGGCCGTGTACAAATACGCCGCCGGGGCCGGTGCAGTAGGTGCGGCCATCCACGTCAACCTTTATGCCGTCGGGGACGCCCGGTTCGCCGTTCTGGGGAAGCTCGGCGAAGACGCGACGGTTGGAGAGAGCACCGTCGGGGGACACGTCGTAGGCGCTGATGTGCTTGTGGTGCCGGGTGTTGGTGACGTAGAGGGTGCTCTCGTCGGGTGAGAAAGCGATGCCGTTGGGGTACTCGAACGGGGCAGCCTCGAACACCCTGCCTTCGGGAGTCACGCCGAACACGAAATTCTCGTACAAGGGCGCGCTCGGCGTGTGGTTCGGCCATGCGCCGGGGTCGGTGAAATACATGGTGCCGTCGGAGCGAAAGACGACATCGTTGGGCTTGTTGAGCGGGCGTCCCTCGCACGACGCGGCGACGGGCATGATTGCGCCGTCGGGGTCCATTCTCGTGACGCTGCGGTGCTCGCCGTCGCACATGACGAGGCGGCCGTCGAGGTCGAGGGTCATGCCGTTGGAGCCGGCTGGGCTGTCGCGGAGGACGGTCAATTCGCCGGTGTCCACGTCGAGGCGGTAGACGTAGGGAACGGTGGTGAAGAGGAAGTACCCGTCAGGATGCCAAACGGGACCTTCGGTGAAGCCGTGGCCGGTGGTCAGCGGGTTTGGGTCGAGGTGTTCGAGGACGTCGTCGAGTGAGTCAGGCATGGGGGTTCCTTCGTTTGGGTGTGGGCGAGAGTGTTGCATAAACGGCGTGCTTAAGCCTCCACTCCTCTTGATACCTACCCCGTATTCGGGTCCATGGCAGGCTTTTCGCCGGTTTGACGGTTGTGTTGTGGTCTGTAAAAGCCGCTTGTCAACTTATCTACGTGTTCGGATAAATCAGGGGCTACATTCTGCCAGAGCGGGTCCAGGATGAATGTGACTCCTTCGCGCCGGGCAAGTTTTGCCGCCGGTACAAAGTCACTGTCGCCGGAGACTAGAACTATAACATTGGCCTGTTTCTTCAATGTAATCGTGGCAATGTCAAGTCCTATCCGCATATCGACTCCCTTCTGGCGCAAGTGGGGAGAGAAATCCGAGTCTTTGAGTTCGGACACCGCCATATCGCCGTTAAGAAGCCGTTCTTGTGGATTTTGTTTCAGAATCCATGATCTATCGCGTGGTCTCGTAACCTGTCCTAGCCTCAGGGCAAAGTAAGGCCTCTTTCGCAGTGCGTCGAACAGCCTTTGCCTAAAGACCGCTACGTCTGAATTGGCGTAGTCGATAGCTTGTTTGCTTACCGGTTTGTGGGCCTTATTGACGTACGGCGAAGCGTCGTAGTAGAAGGAACGATACAGAAGTTGGAACGGATTTGGGGATTCATAGACTTGATTTAACTGTTCCAGGTGACTACGGACTAGCTGTTCAACGGTCTTTACGACGTCATCAGGGTTTGAGGTATCGATGTCGTGCCGAACATGCGGTAAGCGCTTCAGAAAGTACCCACCGTCAATTAGGATGGCTGCTTTCGTTACCATGGACATTGCCCTTATCGAAAAGAAAAAGCCCCAAGGGATCGGCCTAGCTCATAATTGCCGGACTGTCCGGGAACTAGGCGTACTGCCAAGGGGCGAATCTACATACCAGATTAACAGAAGCCGACATCCCCGTCAACCGCGACTGAGTTGTTCACTGGCGGTTTCGACCCTCTTAAGTCCGCCAGTGTGATACTTGCCCCGATGGGACAGTCACTCCACAACACGAGTACCGTCAAATACGATTGCCTAGCACCGGGATGAGCAGTAGGTAGCGGAATCGGTCGTGCGGCTCTACAATCGTTACTCTGTTTGTTGGAGGAGCGATGAGCACGGAAGGGAAGAAGAGTCGACGGGAGAATCCGCTGGTTAGTTTGGCGGTGAACATCGTCATACCGGTGATTATCCTGGTGCGGTTCAGCGGTGAGGAGCAACTGGGGCCGGTGAACGGGCTGCTGCTGGCGCTGGCGTTTCCGGTGGGATATGGGCTGTACGACTTCATCGTGCGGCGGGGATTCAATCCGTACTCGATGCTGGGGTTCGCGAGCGTGCTTCTGACGGGCGGCATCGGACTGCTGAAGCTGCCGGTGGAGTGGCTGGCGATCAAGGAGGCGGCGATCCCGTTCATCATCTGCGTGGCGGTGGTGGTCTCGATGCGGACGCCCTACCCGCTTGTCAAGTCGATCATGCACAAGGTCATCAACGTCGAGCGGGTCTATGAGGCGCTCAACCAGAGGCAGAGCGTCGACGCGTACGAGCAGCGGGTGGACGTGGCCACATACATGATCGCGTTCGGGCTGCTGGTCTCGACGGTGTTGAACTATGTGCTTGCGCGGGTCGTCGTGGTGAGCGAGCCGGGGACGACGGCATTCAACGAGGAGCTTGGGCGGATGACTGCGCTGAGCTTTCCGGTCATCACGGTACCCTCGATAACTATTCTGGGGTTTGCGTTATACTACCTTGCCAGCGGCATCACGAAACAGACGGGTATGGAATTCCAGGAAATCTTCAAGACGACACAGGACGACAAATGAACCTCATCATAGCCGGATGCGAATACTCGGGAACGACGACATTAGCCAACGGAATAGCGGAGTGGGCGCGCATGACGTTGGGGGGGACGCAGGAAATCCACGACCACTTCAAGATTCCCCATATTGCGTCCTACCGCATTGGCCAGCCGGCCGAGCCTCTGACCGACGAGGAATTGCGACAGATCATGGCGTGGACGCCGAAGATGAAGGAGATGGCCCAGCGGCAGAGCATGAACTACCACATGCCCAACTCGCGCATGGCCGACGACTACATCGTCGTCGGGTTCCACATCGAGGACGCGGTGTACGCGGCCCCGTTCTTCGGGTACGGTCACGAGGAGGAGCCGCAGGGGGGGATACGGTGGAAATATGCCCGCCACCTCGAGACCGAGTTCATCGAGCAGGCGCCGGACACCGTGCTCGTCTGCGTCAAGGCCTCGCCGGACGTGATAGCGGAGCGAATGGCCGCGAACCCACACCCGTTCTCCATTGTGCAGAAGAAGGATATCGAACCGGTGCTGGCGGACTTCGAGATGGAGTTCGAGAGGTCGGTGATCCATACGAAGATCGAAATCGACACGTCGGAGGCGACGGTCGAGGAGAGCGTCGATGAGCTTCAGTTAGCGCTCCGGGCGCATCTGACGATCGAGGACAGGCGGAGGATGGTGGTGCGGAGAAAGTAGAAAGAATTGCGTAGGGTACTTAACTCTATTCCGGAGGACGCTATGGAAGACCACGATTACAAACCGGGGGAGATAACGGCGCGGGGGAAGGCCATCTATCGAGATCGTATCCAATCTCAAGTAGAGCCGAAAGAAAAGGGAAAGTTCGTAGTCATCGACGTTGAGACCGGTGACTATGAGATCGACCCGGAAGACGCGGTAGCCACCCGGCGGCTGCTGGAGCGGAGGCCGGGCGCCATCACGTACGGAGTGCGCGTCGGCTATCGTGCCGCATACAGCCACGCCGGTGGGTTCCGGGTGCCTTCAGCACAATGATCAGGGGAAAAGTAGGCGGGAATCAACAAGCGCTGGTTCCCCTAGACATCAACGACGGCAATGGGCGGCCTCACCGCCTGGAGGTTATTTTTGACACGGGGTTTACCGGCCATTTGGCACTCTCCAGGGAATTTATTCGCATGCTGGATTTGCCCTTCGTGGGCCAGCGGATATTTGAGCTTGCAAACGGAGAGCGCTTTGAGTTTGCGGCCTATCTTGCAACGGTATCATGGCACGGACGCCTGCGTGACGCGCTGGTACTACAGTCGGACAGTGTTCCACTGCTTGGCATGACCCTGCTATGGGACAGTCGAGTCACCGTAGACGCCGTGGACGACGGAGCGGTTATCATTGAAGAGTTTTCATCGATGCAGTGAATTAGGAAGTAGCAAATGAACATCATAGCAATCGGATGCGAGTACACGGGGACCACCACGCTGATGCTGGGGTTGCAGGAGTGGATGAAGGGGGCCTTCGGGCAGACGACCATCTTCCACGACCATTTCAAGCTGCCGAATAACTCCGGGCATCCGCCGCTCGACCCGGACTCGATCATCTTCGACGAGGAGGAGAAGCGACAGATTTTGGAGATGTCGCCGAAGCTGAAGGAGCTGTTCACGCGGTACACGCTGTACTATCACTCTCCGACCCGGGCCAGGGATTCCATGACCTTCGGCGGGCTTCACATCGGCCATCACATCGACGAGATGATCTATGCGCCGATGTATTTCGGGTACGGAAGGCCGGGCGAGCCCGGCGACCGTCGCGTCGAGGCGCAGAACGTCGAGCAGGCCTTGGTGAAGTACATGCCCGAAACAGTGCTTGTGCTGATGAGGGCGTCCGCGGACGTTGTGCGAAGCCGCATGAGGGCCGCGCCGCACGCGGACGGGGTCGTGCGAGATGAGGACATCGAGCGTGTCCTGCAGCGGTTCGAGGAGGAGTTTGTGCGGTCGGCCATCCGCAACAAGTTCACGCTCGACACGACCGACTCGACGCCGGAAGAGACGTTCGAGGAGTTTCTGTGCAAGATGGAGCCGTACTGGACGGAGGGCGACAGGCTGCGGATGCTGACGCACGGGGGGTGAAAGGAAGAACCTCAGATGGCAACCTTTGGAGTTGAAGCTCGAAGGCGTCAAGCCGAATTCAGAACCCAATCCGGAACCATAAGTCAACAGGGACGTTCTCCTTCAGACGACAAAGGACGACGTAACGGTCATCTGTTGGCTCACGGTTATGAGAAGGAAAACCTCTACCCTCAACTGAGGGGTGAAAATGGGGCCTTAAAGTTCTTCCGGGAGCGTGAGATAAAGTGGCACCGTACCGGGAGAAGTGGCGATACTCCCGGAGGGAATGGCCCGACCCGCAATATGGCGAGTTCCCAGATCGCTTGTGTGAACTTCCTGCTTCCGCTGGTTTCAGTGGAGGGGGCGCTTACGGCGGTCATTCGCGCAATCGACAATGACGTGCAGGACGTTATCGAGATTGTTGACGGCAACGGCAACCAGTCGCCGGTCGATTTCGAGTGGATTGGCGTCGACAAGTCACTGGAAGGTGGAACTCACCGAGGGCAACTCGAGACGAGCGTCGATTCGTTCGTGGTCGCCGAAACCGACAGGGGACGACGCGCCTACCTCATGGAGTGGAAGTATACAGAGAGCGGTGGGAGCGGTCGTTACATGGGCAAGGGGCGTAAAGGAGAAGTGCGGTGGCCAAGGTATTCCCCCTTGTACTCCACCATATTCTCATCATTCGGAACCGAGAATGGCGCAGTCCCAATGAACGAGTTACTCTACGAACCCTTCTACCAACTCCTGCGCAACCGCCTCTTGGGAGACCAGATGGTTGCAGGGCGCGAGCATGGCGTCCTGGACGCGAAAGTGGTCGTCGTCGCGCCGGAGGAAAATACCGCATATAGAGCCCGCATCACATCGCCGCCGCTGGCCGAGAGGTTTCCCGACTTGAAAACGGTCGATGAGGTGATGCGGGCTACGTTGAAGAACCCCGACGCCGCGTTCAAGATGGTCACCCCGACGGAACTGCGTGAGGCGGTCGAAAGCGAGTGCGGGGATGCCGTGTCCGACTGGGCGGAGTATATCCAGGAGCGTTACGGTTGGTGACGCAACTGCGGTATGGTTAATACCATGGTTGCCCAAACCGAAACAGGTACGGACGAGAAACTCTCCGCTCTCAAGTCATCTTTGTCCGAGATGGGGCATGTGATCGTCGCGTATTCGGGGGGTGTGGACAGCACGTTCCTGGCGGCGGTGGCTAACGAGGTGCTGGGCGATGCGGCCTTGGCGGTGACGGCGAAGTCGCCGAGTCTCGCTCCTTCGGAGTTCGAGGGGGCGGTTCGAGTGGCGGGTCTGCTGGGGCTGAACCATCGCGTCATCGAGACGGCGGAGGTGGAGCGGAACGACTACCGCGCCAACGATCCCAACCGCTGCTTCTTCTGCAAGGAGGAGCTGTACACGCACCTCTCGACGCTGCCGGAAGCGGGGTACTCGCAGATCATCAACGCGCACAATCTGGACGACACGGGGGACTTTCGGCCGGGCATCAACTCGGCGAAGAAGCGAGGAGTGCGTAGTCCGCTGGTCGAGGCGGGACTGACGAAGGCGGAGATACGCGAGCAGTCTCGTGTGATGGGTCTGCCGACGTGGGACAAGCCCGCGCAGGCGTGCCTGTCGTCGCGGATCCCGTACGGGACGCCGGTGACGGTCGAGGCGCTTGCGCGGATCGCGGAAGCGGAGGAGTACCTTCGGTCCCTGGGTATCAAGCGACTTCGGGTGCGGCATCACGACACGGTCGCGCGGATCGAGGTTGGGCCGGAAGATTTTGGGGTATTGCTGGATGACGAGACGCGGCGGGAGGTGATCCGGCGGTTCCGGGAGATTGGGTATTCGTATGTGACGCTGGATTTGGAGGGTTTTCGTTCGGGGAGTTTGAACGAGGTGTTGGTGGGGTTGCAGAGGAAACGGGATGTGAATGGGACGTTTCAGGAAGAGTAGCCGAGGGGAGCGAAATGGACTCGGAAGTTGAACGATATGCAGCGTCGACGGCGCGGTCCGCGGAGCTTCAGGCGGATGCGGAGAAGTATCTGCCGGGTGGGAGCTCTCGCGGCACGGCGTACTTTGGGCCTTACCCGTTCTTCGTGGAGAGGACGGAGGGGCACCACGTTGTCGACGTGGACGGGAACCGGTACCTCGACTTCATGCTCAACGCGACGACGTATGTGCTCGGCCACTCTAACGACACGGTGGTCGAAGCGGTGCGTGACCAAGCCACGATCGGTCTGAGCTACAGCACGCCGCACGAGTCACAGGTGCGGCTGGCGCAGGAGTTGTGCGAGCGCGTGCCGTCGGTCGAGAAGGTACGATTCACGAACTCAGGCACCGAGGGTACGCTGAACGCCATCCGCGCCGCCCGCGCCTACACGGGCAAGCACAAGATCGCCAAGATCGAGGGCGGGTACCACGGGAACCACGAGTACGTGTCAGTAAGCGTCTACAGTCCGCTCGACGCGCTCGATCCGGTGGAACCGACGAGCGTTGCCGAGTGGCCGGGGCAACCGCCCAGCGTGGTCGAGGACGTTGTCACGCTGCACTACAACGACATTGAGTCGACGGAGCGGATCCTGCGTGAGAACGCGGACGGTCTGTCCTGCGTGATAATCGAGCCGGTGCTGTCGAACTTCGGGTATCTGCCAGCCGACTCGGAGTATTTGGCATTTCTGAGAGACATCACCAATGAGTTGGACATGATACTCATCTTCGACGAGGTGCAGAGCTTCCGGCTTGCGCGGGGCGGGGCACAGGAGCAGATGGGCGTCATCCCGGACATGACGACATTCGGCAAGGTGATAGGTGGGGGAATGCCGGTCGGAGCGTGGGGCGGACGGGCGGACCTGATGGACCTGTATGATCCGACGGACGGACCGGTGGTCTCTCACGCCGGGACGTTCAACGCCAATCCGATGACGATGGTGGCCGGACTGGCAACGCTGGACCAGTTGACGCCGGAGGTCTATGACCGCATGAACGCGCTGGGCGACATACTGCGCGCGAAATTGCGGGCAGTCTTCGACGAACTGGACATCGCGGTACAGGTGACGGGTGTTGGTTCGCTGTTCGGGATCCACTTCACGGAGGAGCGGATCGTCGACTACCGCTCGGTGCTGCGGGCCGACCGCGAGATGCAGGGTAAGCTCTTCGCGGGTCTGCTCAATGAGGGGATACTCATGCAGACGAAGGCGGCGGGGGCGTTGTGCTCGCTTACGACCGAGGCGGAGATCGACGCTCTTGTGGACGCGGTACGGCGGGTGATGCTGCGGATTCGGTGAAGGATGGACGCAACACCATGACGACACTCAATATTGACATACCGCAGGATCAAATCACGGACTTCTGCCGGGAGCATCACATCCTGCAACTGTCACTGTTTGGCTCGGTGCTGAGAAACGACTTCTCTACAGAGAGCGACATCGACATGCTGGTGGAGTTCGAGCCCGGGCACACTCCGGGCTTGGCCTTTTTTTCTATGCAGCGAGAGCTCAGCGAGCTCATAGGGAGGCAGGTGGACCTGAATACGGCTAACGATTTAGACCCGTCATTTCGTCGAGCGGTACTCGATGCAGCACAGATTGTGTATGGCCAGGGATGAGCCTCTAGTTCGAGTCCAGCACATGCTCGATCGCGCCTACCCGAAACAAGGGACACAACTCCCGATTGCTGATCCAGAGGGCAAGTAGCGTGACCATTCCCATCCTTATAGGAGATAGTGTAAAGACATACAAAGCGAAATTAGTCTAATAGATAATACGGTGGAACCGTGCATCAATTTATGGTGTGGTTCATATAGTGATTGAGCATGAGTCTATCAACGTCGACCATGACTTAACTCTATGTCGAGAACATTGCTGGCTTGAAGAGTGTGAGTGTAGGACAGTTCCCATACCGACTGATCACGACTAACTTTGTGGCTGATAAACAACACAGTCCAAGAGGATCCAATGTTACTGTTACGAACATTTTTGTTGTCAGCAATGCTATTGCTGGGCTGCGGTATAGAGGCGAATACTGCAATGACTGAAACACAAACGCCTCTAATGAAGATAATCGTGGTGACTGCTACGCCGACACCGACACCTACCCCCAGTCCCGCCCCTACGCCGGAACCTACGCCTACGCCCAGTCCCACCCCTACGCCAGAACCTACACCTACGCCGCCCGCATCAATGCCATCTGTTGATTCAACATGGGATTATCAGACCATTAATGACCTGTGGTTACTGGGCAAGTACTACTGGAGATGGCATAGGGATGATCGTACTTTCTTCCAAATGAATTACATCGGTAAGAAAGTGACGGTCGAAATGCCGTTCGACGAGCGGTATAAGCATGAGGGTAAATCTGTCATCAGACTTTCCGATGGCAAGGTTTATGTACATTGCGTCAATAGCAGTGAGAACGCACATGACCACGTTACGGCTGAGAAAGGTCGGCTTATTCAGGTAAGGGGCCAACTGTACGGTCTAACATTGAACATCTTGACCTTGGAGCCCGACTGCCTTTTCATACCACCATCCACTTGATTTCCGCATGTTCATTTGCGTGGTATATAAACCAAATTACAGGATACCGGAAGATTCGTTATAGTGTTACGTTGCGCGGGAGTCAAGTATATAATTCCCTAAACTAGGCCTAACGGATGCCCTATCCCACTTACTGGGTTTTAGGAAAATATGATTCGATAGGAGTTAGTACAGTCGGAACAAATACACTGACGTAACCCCGCTTTCCGATCTTAATGACTGCTCCCTGAAGTTGATCTTCCGAAACGGTACCCCGTGGGTCATGGAAGACTTCCCCGTTAATGCGAATTGCACCCTGGTCGATAAGCCGACGAGCGTCGCTCTTACTTTGCACCAGTGAACTCTCATTGAGCAGGGTGGCGATGTCTATCATTCTAGGGCCACGATACGCATCTACGTTGACGTAAATCTCCTTTATATCGGAAGGAATTTCACCGTCGGTGATGACTTTCTCGAACTCTCGCTGGGCCTCGTCGGCAGCTTCTGCGGAATGGAGCATCGAGACTATGTCGTGGGCGAACTGCTGCCGGGCGTCGATCATGTTATGCTCGGTCTTGGCGCGCTCCTCAATGGCGGCTATCTCGTCGTCCGCACGGTCGGTGAGCACCTGCATGAAGCGGGGCAGCTTGGAGTCCTGGACGAGGGTGAGCTTGAAGAACATGGGCACGGGGTCTTCGGCTAAGTCAACCGTGTTGCCGTAGGTCTTGCTCATCTTGCGGCCGTCCAGCCCTTCCAGGAGCTGAGTGGTGAGGACGTGCTTGGTCTTACCGAGATATGCCTTCACGAGATCGCGGCCCCGCATCATGTTGAAGAGCTGGTCGGATCCGCCAAGCTCGGCGTCTACCTCCATCGCGACGGAGTCGTATCCCTGCAGGATGGGATAGATCATCTCGTTGAGGTACAGAGCCTCGTGCGCCTTCATGCGGTTCTGGAACATGCTGCGTTCGAGAAGCTGCTGGACGGTGAACTTATCCATGATCTCGATGAACTGCGAGAGGGAGATGTTATCGAGCCAGTGTCCGTTGAAACGGACCTGCGCGGGGTTCTCGCCGTCGAGATCGAAGATCTTGGAGAATTGCTCGGTGTATGTCTCAGCGTTTTCGAGCACCTGCGCGTGCGTCAGTCGCTTGCGGGCCTCCGGGCGGTCGGAGGGGTCGCCGATGCGTCCGGTGAAGTCGCCGATCAAGAGAATGAGGTGATGGCCGTGAAGCTGGAACCATCTGAGAACACGAAGGCCCACCAGGTGGCCGATGTGCATGTTGGGGCTGGTCGGGTCGAACCCCTGGTAGATGGTCAGGCGCTTGCCGTTCGCTATGTCGTCGAAAAGCTCGTTGCGGACGATGGCGTCTTCGAGCATTCCTCGGTCGAATAGCGTTTGGAGGTCCCAGTCTTTCATGTCAGAATTCTCCGGTCGGTGCGGCGGTGCCGGGGGCGTCTAACTTTCTACGACGCGTTTGCGAAGGGCGTCGGAACCCCGGAGGTATTTGAACTCGATTTCCGAGGCTTTCCTGTCGGTGTTGACGAGGAGCATGACGCGGATCACTCGCTCCATGGCGTTGGGCACCTGCATCTCATGGGCGCAGAGAAGGGCAACGTACTGCCATCCAAGCTGCCGGGCGGCTGCGGCGGGGAACTCGGCATTCAGGTCCTGGGTCGTGGTGAAGTACGCCGCCGCGATGTCGTCGACTTCGATGTCGTTCGACTCGACCAAGACCGTGAGGAGCTCGACTGTCGCTTCGAGGATGGACTGCTGGGTGTTGTCGTCGGCGATGGTAGCGCCGCGTATGCCTCGTATCTTTGCCATGGTTCGTAGAGAGTATTGCGTAGAAAGTAGAAAGAATTTCGTAGTGGTTTGTGAGGGGTTACCGGCGGCCCTTGAGTCCTTTGACGAAGTCGACGGCGGCCTGTACCTTTTGGTCGGCGGGAGCGTATTCTATGGCGTCGAACATGGCGCTGGCGACGATTGCGCCGTCGGCGTAGGTCGCGATGGCGTCGATGTGCTCCCTCGTTGATACGCCGAATCCCTGGATGACCGGCACGTCCGTGTGCTGCCTCACTCGCCCAACGAGCTCGGCGACGTCGGAGCGGATATCCTGGCGCGCGCCGGTCACTCCCAAGACGGCGACGCAATAGATGAAGCCGCTCGCGTGGCCGGATATGTACTCGATTCGCTCGTCGGTGCTGGTGAGGGCGACGAAGTGTATCTGGTGAATGTTGTTCTCAGCGCAGAGCGCCTCCAGTTCCGTCGATTCCTCCGGCGGGAGATCGGGGACGATCAGTCCATCGACGCCGGCGTCCGCCGCATCTCGCACGAGGTCCTCCAGGCCGTACTTGAGGAAGGGGTTGCAGTAGCCCATCAGCATGAGCGGTGACTCGATTCCTCTCGACCGGAGCTGCCGGACCACGTCCAGGCACGTCCCCACACTGACGTCATGTTGAAGGGCGTGGAAGCTCGTCTTCTGCACCGTGGGACCGTCGGCCATGGGGTCGCTGAAGGGGACGCCGATTTCCAGCAGGTCGCCGCCGTTCCTCAAGATCGCCTCCGCGATATCGACGGACGTGGGCACATCCGGGAATCCCACGGTAATGTACGGGGAAAGGACGTTCCTGCCCTCGGCGCGGGCCTTGCTGAGCGTTTGGTCGAGTCGGTTTGAGACGGTCATGCGGCGAATGTCACTGCGAGGCTGTTCTGGCCAGCGTGGGCGAGGAATCCCGGCCATATCGAACGCGTTCTGAGGTACAGCCAGGAGAGAATTGCTCCGCTGGCGAAGGTTGGAAGTATCACTGTGAGATCGCCGTGGGCGACGGCAAATATCGCTGACGCGACGATGAGGCCGGGCAGCATCCCGATGCCCTGCACAAATGCGGAGAGCAGGAACCCGCGGAAGAATACCTCCTCCGCGAGGGGGCCAACGACGACGAGGATGCTGACCGTGAACGCTCGAACGACTCCCTCGCCCAGCAGTCGTTCGGGCACGGGGGACGGCTCCAATGAGTCGATGCCCAGACCTGCCACGATGAGTTGGTAGACAAGGCCGGCGACAATGCTCAGTCCCAGCGCCAGCGCCGCCCAGCCGACGATCCTGGACCAGTGGAGACCGCTCGTACCGAGTCCCAGGCTGCTCAGGCTCGCGCCGCGCCACTTGACTGCTAGGAGCCAGACTGTAGCGACCATGAGGACTTGGAGCAGAAACAGGACGACGGTGGTTACCCCGTCGGTTTGTCGTTCCAATGAGCCGAGCAGTCGTCCCAACGCAAGCAGGGACACCAAGCTGCCGCAAGCGACGATGGCGAAGCCGATCAAGGCGTCGGTGATGCCCCACGGGACCCTTATGCGTCCGGGGCTTCGCTCGGTCTCTGTTGGCGGTTCTTGGTCGGTCATATCGGGTTGTGGGAGTGTATCACAGGAATTTGATGTGGCCGCCTTCGCCCAAGAGACTATGTTTAAGTTTGACGAAACTGCCCTTCGACAGGCTCAGGGCGAACGTGTTTTCCGCTTCCGTTTTTCTGTTCAGTGTCTTGATGGGAATTCCGAGATAGTTCCTAAGTAGTTGAGAAGGGACATCAGTGAGAGTTTGTTCCCAAGCGCTCGTATGCCCAGCTGAGCAGGGCTTCGGTCTCCTGCCAGCCGATGCAGGGGTCGGTAATGGAGACTCCGTACTCCAGCTTGGAGAAGTCGCCGTTGATCTTCTGGCTTCCGGGGTTGAGGTTGCTTTCGAGCATGGCGCCGATGACGCCATCGTTTCCGTCGACTCGCTGCTGGACGACGCTCTCGAATGCCTCGTGCATCTTGGTATAGTCCTTGTTGCAGTTGCCGTGGCTGCAGTCGACGACGAGATGGGGGGCAGCGCCGCCGCTTTCGAGCTGCCGCTTGGCCGAGGCGACGGAGCCGGGATCGAAGTTCGGGCCATCGTTCGCGCCTCGCAGGACGAGGTGTCCGTAGGGATTGCCGGTCGTGTGAATGACGGCGGTGCGGCCCGATTGGTCGATGCCGAGAAAACCGTGTCGCGCCTGGGCGGACACGATGGCGTCGACGGCGATCTTGGTGTTGCCGTCGGTGCCGTTCTTGAAGCCGACGGGCATGCTGAGGCCGCTTGCCATCTGGCGGTGGGTCTGGCTCTCGGTCGTGCGCGCGCCTATGGCCACCCAGCTAATGAGGTCGGCAAGGTACTGGGGCACGATGGGATCGAGGAACTCGGTTGCCGACGGGAGGCCCATCTCCGCGACGTCGAGAAGGAGCTTTCTTCCCTTGCGGAGTCCTGACGTAATGTCGAAGGTGTCGTTCAGGTGCGGATCGTAGAGAAGGCCCTTCCAGCCGACGGTCGTACGCGGCTTCTCGAAGTAGGCCCGCATGACGACGAGCATTCGGTCGGCGTATTTTTGGTTCAGGTCGTACAGCCGTCGCGCGTATTCGAGGGCGGCGCTCTCGTCGTGGATCGAGCACGGACCCGTAATGACGAGGAACCGGGAGTCCTCGCCTTCCAGAATCGCCTGGATCGCGCGCCGTCCTTCGACGACCGTCCGCTTCGCGTTGGGGGTGGCCGGCAGGTCCTCGATGAGTTCCGCCGGAGGAATCAGCTTCTCCGTCTTTAGCACGTTAACGTCCCTTGTCTTGGTCTCTAGCATTCGAGTGCTCCTTCACGCATGAAAAGACCCCAACCGCTGCCGGTTGAGGTCTCGGTGTTCTCGCTTGGGATGCTTGTCGGTCTACGTCCCGCGCACCTGTCCTCCTCCGGCAGCCGTTGGGCCGGTAAAGTAGAAGTAATAGTACGCGTAGCGACCGGATATTCGCATCTCGCAATCTACTGTAAAGGTGCGGGAGAGGCTGTGTCAAGGTTGCAATCGGTCATTTCGGTGCGTCATACTGCCAGTCGGGTTCTAGGTTCTGGGTGCCAGGTGCTGAATTCCGGCCTCCGCCGGAATGACAATTCTATGGCGTAGAGGTCTTTTGTCAGGGGCGCGATGAGTCACCTCTTGTTGACAGATGAAGAGCAGTTGCTCCGTACGACGGTGCGGGAGTTTGCTGACGACGTGCTCGTGCCGAGAGCGGCAGGATACGATGAGAGCGGCGAGTTTCCGGCTGACAACGTGGAGGGTTTGGCTGAGCTTGGGCTGTTCGGGCTGGGCATCGACGAGGCGTATGGCGGGGGTGGCGGGACGGCCCGTCAGGGAGCCATTGTCGCGGAGGAGCTTGCGCGGGGATGCACGGGGACGAGCACGGTGTACGTCGCGCACCAGTCGCTCGCGGCCCAGTTCATTAACATGCACGGGACGGAGGAGCACAAGCAAAGGTATCTTCCGGGCATGACCGCTGGGCGGACGATTGGAGCGTTCGCGCTCACGGAGCCGGGGGCGGGCAGCGACGCGGCCTCAATCAGCACGACGGCCAAGCGAGACGGCGATGATTACGTGCTGAACGGGTCGAAGGTCTTCATCACGAACGCGACTGAGGCCGGTGTGCTCACCGTGCTGGCGTCGCTCGATCCGAGCCTTGGCTCAAGGGGTTTCATTGCACTGATCGTGGACGGCGACGCGCCGGGCATGACGATCACTCCAATGCATGGCAAGATGGGGATTCGCGCCTCGTCGACATGCGAGGTGTTCTTCGACGACTGCCGGGTGCCCGTGACCAACCGGATGGGCGAGGAATACGAGGGATTCAGGGCGACGATGGAGGTGCTGAACGCCAGCCGCATCGGGATAGCGGCGCAGGCGGTTGGCGTGGCGCAGGCGGCGTACGAGGAGGCGGTGAAGTACGCGAAGCAACGCGAGGCGTTCGGGAAGACCATCTCGGAGATGCAGGGGATCCAGTGGATGATCGCCGACATGGCGACGGAGGTCGAGGCCGCGCGACTGCTGGTGATGCAGGCGGCGACACTCCTCGACGCAGGGAAGCCCTTCGTCAAGGAAGCGTCGATGGCAAAGCTCTTTGCGTCACGTGTCGCGGTCGAGACGGCGGACAGGGCCGTCCAGATTCACGGAGGCGTCGGGTATTTTTCGCCTTCGACGGTAGAGCGACTGTACCGCGACGCGAAGATCACGGAGATCTACGAGGGCACGTCGGAGATCCAGCGGATGATTATTTCACGGAATGTGCTTGGGGGGTGAGAACCGGACCTAAAGGAATTTGGTAACGTACTCAAGACACCCTCACCCCAAACCCTCTCCCGCGAACGGGAGAGGGGGTAAATCACCCTGACCCAAGCTGCCATATTTTGCTGATTAGGATCTCTGGATTCCGGCCTCCGCCGGAATGACGGATGGGGTGCTTGGGGGCTGATAGACGAAATACAAGGGAGTTATGGATTCCCGCGTGCGCGGGAATGACGGTTTGGACGGGTTGCGCCGTATTGAATGCCAACACACTAATTAGGAGACGACTTTGAAGAAGAACAACGTTTTGCGCGATCTCATCAATGAGGGGAAGCCGACCATCGGGACGCACGTCCACACGGTGTGGCCGGGATTTGCCGAGGTGATCGGGTACTCCAGCACCATCGACTACGTGGAATTCACGAGCCAGTATGCCCCGTATGACCTGTTTTCGTTGGACAACTTTGCGCGGGCCATCGAGCTGTTCGACCACATGACCTCCATGATTAAGGTCGACCAGGAGCCGCGAACGTACCTTGCAGAGAAGGCGACGGGGTCCGGCATTCAGAACCTGCTGTTCGCAGACATCCGCACGGTAGACGACGCGCTGGAGTCGGTGCGGGCGGTCAGGCCGGAGACGCCGTCCGCCGGGGGCATCGCGGGGGCGACGAGCACGAGGGATATGGGCTACGTGTTCCCCGGCGTGTCGCTGGCGGACTGGGTGAAGGTGGCGGAGGAGGCGGTGATCGCGATCATGGTCGAGAAGCGCGAGGCGGTGGAAGACCTGGAGGCCATCCTCGACGTGCCGGGCATCGACATGGTGCAGTTCGGCCCCGGCGACTACTCGATGAGCATCGGCAGGGCGGGCGATTACGATCACCCGGAGATTATGGAGGCCCAGAAGTACACGATCGAGACGTGCATCGCCAAGGGCATCCGTCCACGCATCGAGATCGGCAACTGGGAGGACGCCAAGCCGTACATGGACATGGGCGTCATCGACTTCTGTATAGGCACGGACGTGAACATCATCTACGACTACATGCAGGAGCAGGGCGGGGAATTGGCGAAGGCGCTGGGGCGGTAGCTGACCAAATGAGCACCACAAACCCATCACATCCCGGAGTAAGCGTTCGCGAGAGCATGGAAGCCGAGGGCTGGACGGTTACGCAGTGCGCCAACCACCTAGGTGTGAGCCGAAACACGATGTCGAGGTTGGTGAATGGGCGGTGCGGAATTTCTCCTGCGGTTGCCCTGGCACTGGAACGCATTGGGTGGAGCAACGCCGAGTTCTGGATGCGGAGGCAGGCGAATTACGATCTGGCACAGGAACGCAGCCGAGTTACGATAAGTGCCTGATTTCTATCGCGAGTAAGCCATTCGTATCATTCACAGACGTACATCTAATATCCGTTCGTGTATGATGTCCCCCAACATCTCACCATTGAAGGAAATCTTATTGGGATGTCAGAACAGCCACACGCACGATAACGGCTCGGTCGCCGTGCGCGGGTTCTTGGGCGCAGACGAGGTGGCGAGCCTGCGCAAGGAGATCGACAACCGGAGCAAAGGCCGAACCTACATGCGCTTGGGTTAACCGAGGACGGCGAATAGGTTCAGTAAAGCGATCAACACTGGGAGCGTTACACATGATGGCCAACACTGGATTCGAGAGCTTAGCTGATCGAGCGACCGAGCTTCGTGAAACACTAGAAACTGAGGAGGCCACCAAACACGCACTAGTAATGCCCTTCATTCAAGAACTCGGATACAACGTATTCGACCCCCGCGAAGTTGTGCCTGAGTTCACTGCGGATGTCGGGATCAAGAGCGGTGAAAAGGTCGACTACGCCATCATGCACGATGGCGATCCGTCGATACTATTCGAGTGCAAGCATGTGGAAGACACTCTCGACACATCCTCAATATCCCAACTGTACCGTTACTTCACGTCCACAAAGGCCCGGATTGGCGTCCTAACAAATGGCATCGTCTACAAGTTCTTTAGCGACCTTGACGAGACCAACAAGATGGACGACAGACCCTTCCTTGAGATTGACCTGCTGATCCTTGACGACAAGTCCCTAGAGGAACTCAAGCGATTCGAGAAGCAGTCCTTTGATGTCGACTCCACATTGGAAGCGGCCGCGGTGCTAAAGTACATACGCGGGATGAAGCAGGCGCTTGTGAAGCAAATGACCGAACCGGACGAAGAATTTGTCCGGTGGCTTGCCCGAAATGTCTACTCTAGAACATTCACTAAGCCCGTCAGAGAGAGATTTGAACGACTTGCCACACGGGCGTTCAGGGAATTCATCAACGACAGAATCGACCTCACGCTAAAGACCGCCATAGCCCGCGAGTCAGGCGAGTCCGATGACTCCGACGACTCCGAAGATGACAGCGTGGAAGAAATCGACGACCGTGGTATCGTCACCACCGCGCAGGAATTGGAGGGATACATGATCGTGAAGGCCATCCTCCGGGAAGGCCTGGATGTTAGTCGGGTAACTCTCAGGGACACGAAAAGCTATTGTGGGATTCTTCTGGACGATACGAACCGGAAGCCTATCTGCCGTCTGCGTTTCAACAACCCGGAGCGGCTGGTTTTGACTACATTAGATGAAGATAAGCAAGAAATTCATCATCCTATTGAGTCCCTAAACGAAATCTACGACCACGCAGATACCATCCGCCATAGGGCCCAGCTATATACAGAGGACGAGCACTGACCCGAATAGTCGTAGTAAATCGACATTCATGTGTGCAGAACGAAATAGCTGGCTCTTCACTTCCTTATGTCTATGGCCGAACGATAAGCAACTACGTTCGTGTATGATGTTCGCGTAATATCTCACCCACGGAGGCGGTCTCATGGGATGGCAGGACAACCAAGCGGACATCAAGAGCCACTGGGACGAGAACGGCTGGGTGGCGGTTCGCGGGTTCATGGATGCCGACGAGGTGGCCGGTCTTCGCAAGGAGATCAGCAGGTACATCGAGGAGGTCGCGCCCACGGTCCCCGAATACGAGGTGATGTACGACGTGAAGGGACAGCCTGAGACCCTGAAGCGTCTCGGCCACATGTCGAAGTACGACGATTACTTCAGCGACCTGATCAATACGGGTAAGTTCACCGCCCTTGCGGAACTGCTGCTTGGCGGGGACGTGGTCGCACAGTACTGCCAGCTATTCAACAAGCCCGCGCGCGTCGGCGTGGAGACTCCCGCGCACCAGGACGCCTTCTACATCCCGTTGACGCCCAACGAGGCGCTGACGATGTGGCTGGCCCTCGACACGGTGGACGAGGAGAATGGCTGCCTTCGCTACATTTCGGGCACTCATCAACGTCCGGTTCGGCCGCATGGGCCGTCCGGGATCTTCGGTTTCTCGCTTGGGGTTACGGACTATGGCGACGCCGACTTCGCCGGGGAAGTGCCTATTCCGGCGGAACCGGGTGATGTCGTCATCCATCACTGGCAGATGCTCCACCGGGCCGGTCCGAACACGAGCGACCGCGACCGGTGGGGTCTCGGCACCATCTTCCACTCTGCACGGGCGAGGCCTGACGAAGAGCTCCAAGAAGCCAGGGCGCGCGACCTCGAAAGGCAACGCAAAGAGTGGGCCGAGAAGGGCCAGTCGGGTCGGTAGGTTGTGTTGACATTTCCCGTCATTCCCGCGAAAGCGGGAATCCAGAGTCGGGCACGCATATACTCCCTACAGGGAATAGATTCCCGCTTTCGCGGGAATGACGATTTGAGTTTGGATAACGATGAGAAATTTAAGAATGTCAACACAACCTAGTAGGCTGAACTAAGAGTCTTATGCCGCTGTACTATCCCGTTTTTCTTGATCTTCGCGGACGGCGAGTTGTCGTCATAGGCGGCGGCGATATGGGAGAGGAGAAGGTCACGAGGCTTCTGCTCTACGATGCGAAAGTGGTCGTGGTGGCTCCCGACGTGACTGACGAGGTGTCGGAGCTCGCTGATAGTGGAAAGATCGAGTGGGTGCGAAGGCAGTACCGGCGCGGCGACCTCGACGGCGCGTTCATCACCATCGTGGCCGACACGAATGACGAGGCGGTGAACAACTCAGTATCCGAGGAAGCCCGCGAGCGAAATGTTCCACTGAACGTCGCGGACGTGACCCATCTTTGCACGTGGATAACGCCGTCGGTGGCGCGGCGGGGAGACGTGATCGTCGCTACGTCGACGGGCGGTGCGAGTCCGGCGCTGGCACGACGGTTCCGTGAGATACTGAACGGCGAGTGCCGTCTGGAGTCGCGGCATGAGCTCATGGACTTCGCCGATCTCGCCCCCCTGCTGTCCGAGGCCCGCCTGCAGCTTCTCGACAAGGGTATCCGCCTGAATCTTGACCACTGGCAGGCCTGTCTGACCGACGAACTCATCGACCTTGTGCAGGCGGGAGACATCGAACGGGCGAGGAATGTCCTCATGGACTCTTTGCTCGTGGGTACGACGTGCGACTGCGCCGATGACGTATGCCAGATGTATGAAGAGATGGCGCTGCCGGCCCTCGCCGCAGAGTAGAGACCGCGACCAGGAGGTCCGGGCTTGAAACCTTCACGAACAGTCCGCGTCGGCTCCCGCTCTAGTCCGCTTGCGCTGGCACAGACCGAAGAGGTGCTCTCGCTGCTCAGAGCGCGATTCCCGGACGTCCACTTTGAGGTTGTACACCTCTCCACGCGCGGTGACAGGAACGCCGACGCCGTTCTGACCTCGCTGGGACGCGGCGCTTTCGTCAAGGACATTGAACTCGACCTGCTTGACGGCAGGATCGACTTCGCCGTCCACAGCGCGAAGGACGTTGGGCCGGACATTCCGGAAGGGCTGAGGATATTGCCCGTGGGCGAGCGTCAGGACGCACGGGACGTTCTGGTGTCGAAGTCGGATCTACCGCTCATGGGTCTCCCTGCGAGCACGCGATTGGGTACAGGGAGTCCGCGACGGAAGGTGCAGGTCAAGGCACTGCGGCCCGATATCGAGGTAGTGCCAATACGGGGCAATGTGGGCACGCGACTGGAGAAGGCGCGTGGCCCGGACTATGACGGCGTGGTGATCGCGGCGGCGGGACTGGCACGGCTCGGCAGGCTGTCGGAGGCGACGGAGTTTTTGGGCGTGGAACAGGTCACGCCGGACGTGGGACAGGGAACGCTGGTGGCCGAGTTTCGACAGGATGACGGCGAGATGGAAGACATGCTCTCGTCTATAGTTCTGGAAGGGACTTCGTGTGCGTTCAGGGCAGAGCGGGCGTTTCTCGACACGCTCGGTGGAGGATGCACGTCGCCGGTTGCGGTGTATGGGGAAATCGACGGTCAGCGGATGCGTGTGTTCTCCATGGCGGCGACACCGGACGGCGATAGGATCGTGCGGTCGCAGGTCGAGGGAGACGTGAACAAGTCGGTAGAGATTGGGCGGAGGGCCGCGAACGCGCTGTTGGAAACGGGGGCATCGGAGATAGTCCGAGGCGGGCACTGACCTTCAATAACTCGGTATTTCAGATATGACCACACAAGACAGTTCTCGTATTTCCGACCCTTCCGCTGGGTGGGTCGCGCTCGTCGGGGCGGGGCCGGGCGACCCGGAACTGCTGACGATCAGGGGACGTCGTTATCTGGAGGAGGCCGACGTGGTCTTCTATGACCGCCTCGTGGATCGGCGACTGCTGGGGCACGCACCGAAGGACGCGGAACTGGTCCACGTGGGCAAGAGGCCGGGCGGTCCGCGAGACTGGCAGGCGGAGATTAACGCACTGATCATAGATCGCGCGCGCCACGGAAAAAGGGTCGTGCGTCTGAAGGGCGGCGACCCGTTCATCTTCGGACGTGGGGGAGAAGAGGTCGCAGCCCTTACGGAGGCGGACATTCCGTTCGAGGTGGTGCCGGGCATAACGTCGGCGATTGCGGCTCCCACCTACGCCGGCATACCGTTGACGCACAGGGGGGTGTCGTCTTCGGCTACGATCGTTACCGGAAGCAAATCGCCGGACAGTGCGGAGTCGGCGGTGGATTGGGACCTGCTTGCAAAGTCGGAGGGCACCCTGAGCCTGCTGATGGGCTGGGAGAACCTGCCGACGATTGCGAAAGCTCTCATTGACGGCGGGCGAGGCGAGGACACACCGGCGGCAGTAGTTCAGTGGGGGACGTGGTCGAACCAGAAGACCGTTGTCGGGACGCTTGGAAGTATCGCTGACATAGCGCAACAGGCGGGGCTGAGCAATCCGGTCGTGGTTGTAGTTGGAGAGGTGGTCAATCTCCGGCAGGTATCCCGCTGGTTCGACAACCGGCCGCTCTTCGGAAAGAGGGTGCTCGTGACACGGTCTCGAACGCAGTCGGCCGATCTGGTCGAGCTGTTCGAAAGGGTGGGAGCCGAGGCGGTTGAGGTGCCGACTATCGATATCCAGCCGGTCGAGGATTTTTCCAAAGTCGATGCAGAGCTTGCACGACTGCCCCAATACGATTGGGTGGTTTTCACGAGTACGAACGCGGTAGAGCAGCTTTTTGGGCGTCTGGATGCGCTGGGGCGGGACGCACGTCTGCTTCACGGTTCGCGGGTGGCGGCGATAGGGACGGCCACGGCAACCGCGCTGCGTGAACGCGGGATAGCCGCCGACCTCGTCTCTCGCGAGTCGGTGTCGCAGTCGCTAATCGACGATCTGGGCGACCGGGGAGTCAAGGGACAACGTATCCTGCTTCCCGGAGCAGAGGTTCGTCCTGAACGTCTCAGGCGCGGACTCGAAGGGTTGGGCGCGGTTGTCCGGGAGGTGACGACGTACAGGACCGTCATGCCGTCGGGTGCGGGTGATCGTCTTCGCGAAGCGCTGAGAGTGGGCGTAGACGTCGTGACGTTCACCAGTTCGTCGACGGTCACCAATTTGATGACCCTCATGGGTGGCGACGCGACCCGGCTGGGAGGCGCCAGCGTCGCCTGCATCGGGCCCGTAACGGCGGAGACCGCACGAAAGGCGGGGCTGGACGTTGACATCGTTGCCGGCGATTCGACGGCGGGTGGACTCGTGAACTCGATAGTTGCACACTATATGGCTGAAAGGTCGGACGGATGAGCAGCTTTCCCGAAAACCGAATGCGGCGCTTGAGGGCGACGCCTGCGCTCCGTCGTCTGGTGCAGGAGACGCGGCTCTCCGTTTCCGATCTGATCTATCCCATATTCGTCTCCCAGGAAGTTGGAGAACCCCGCGAGATCGAGCCGATGCCGGGTATCTTCCAGCACTCTCTTGACAGCCTAAAGGCCGAGGTGGAGTCCGTTTCAGAACTGGGCATCCCCGCGGTGCTGGTATTCGGCATCCCGTCGGACAAGGACGAAGTCGGCTCGCAGGGCTACGCGCCAAACGGCATCGTGCAGGAGGCGATCCGCGTCATCAAGCAAACCACGCCCGAACTGGCGGTGGTCGGCGATGTTTGCATGTGCGAGTACACGTCGCACGGGCACTGCGGTCTCTTGACGGAAGACGGCGTGGTGGACAATGACCGGACGCTGGAGCTGCTTGCCGAGACGGCGGTCGCGCAGGCCGAGGCCGGGGCGGACATCGTCGCGCCTTCGGGCATGATGGACGGGCAGGTCGGGGCCATCCGTGATGCGCTTGACGACAACGACCATGACAATGTGCCGATCATGGCGTACTCGGCCAAGTACGCGTCGTCGTTCTACGGGCCGTTCAGGACGGCGGCAGAGTCCGCGCCGCAGATGGGTGACCGCAGGGGATACCAGATGGACCCGCCGAACGTGAACGAGGCGATGCGGGAGATCGAGCAGGACATCTTCGAGGGCGCGGACATCGTAATGGTGAAACCAGCGCTGGCGTACCTTGATGTCATCGCGAGGGCGAAGGTGCGTTTCGACACGCCGCTGGCCGCCTACAACGTCAGCGGTGAGTATTCCATGGTGAAGGCCGCGGCGGCCAACGGCTGGATCGACGAGCGACGGATCGTCATGGAGATACTGACGGGCATCAAGCGGGCGGGCGCGGACATGATAATCAGCTATCACGCCAAGGACGTGGCGGAGTGGCTGGCGGAAGAGCGCTAGGAGTCTGGCCGAAGCCCAAAGACTTTCGTGGCGGGATGGGACCTGTAGGCTGGACGGCTTACGAGGCGCAGCTTGTGCAGGGGCCAGAACCTGAACCGGACGGTGCCAACGATGTCGTCCAATTTCACGGGACCCAGCTGACGGCTGTCGGTGCTGCGCGCGCGGTTGTCCCCCAGCAGGAACCACTCGTCGTCACCCAGGTTCCAAGTGATGTCGTCCAGTCCGATGACGGCGGGGAGACCGCCGAGATAGTCCTCGTCGAGGGGAAGGGCGTTCAACAGGAGGACGCCGTCCGACTGTCGGATTCTCTCACGGGGAAAGCCGATCAGTCGCTTCAGATGCCGTCGGTCGCCGTCGGAGCGGTCACGGATTACGACCACGTCGCCCCTTGCAAAGCTGTAGGATCTGCCAACAATTGGACTCACGAGCAGGCGGTCGCCTTCAGAGAAGGTCGGCGCCATGCTCTGGCCACGGACTACGTACAGCTCGAGACTTGACACCGGTTTAGTCTTCCGCAAGTCCTCGTAAGGCCGCTGAACGCGCTCCCCCGATCGAGGGCTAAGGTGTGTGGGGGCTGGACGTTTGGGTGGTCGGGGTGACTGGACTTGAACCAGCGACCTCGTCGTCCCGAACGACGCGCGCTACCAACTGCGCCACACCCCGACTGTGAGGATTGTAGCGATGATGGCCCGTTGTTACAAGGTTATAGGGTCTCACAATTCAAGAATGCGAGAACATTGGAAACCTATGTATTGACCGAACCCCGTTGCGGGAGTAGTCTAGTTCGGTACCCCAGTCATCTCGGGACTTAATGAGCATCCGAACGGAGCCTGAATCTCAGCCGGTCGTTGAACTGTCCACCGTTCCCGTCCGGCGCGGACTTATTCAGCGCGTTGCCGATCGGTTCCCCGCAGTCGAATCGTATGCCTACCCGGACTTTCGCTGGCTGTGGCTGGGCGCTCTCACCTCGTACCTCGGCATGAACATGCAGTGGATCACGAGGAGCTGGCTGGTGCTGGAGCTTGCCGACGCCTCTCCCCTGGCGCTCGCGTCGGTAATCGTGACGTTCGCGCTCCCGATGACCGTCTTCTCGCCCATCGCGGGAGTGCTGGCAGACCGCTTCTCGCGCAGGCGGATGATGCTCTACACGCAGGCGGGCAACGCCGTCCTGACACTTATCGTCGGCACATTGGACTTTGCCGGAGTGATCGAGCTGTGGCACGTCATCATTTCGGGGCTGATCAACGGCTCGCTGATGGCGTTCAACATGCCCAGTCGCCAGGCGATGGTGTCGGACATCATCCCGCAGAGCAAGCTAATGAACGGCATGTCGCTCATGAGCTCGGCCATGAATGTCACCCGCATCATTGGACCCGCCATCGCGGGCGTGCTGATCATCTTCGTGGGTACCGAGGGGGTCTTCTTCCTCATATCGGCCGTCTACCTGACCGCCTTCCTGGCTGTCCTCCCCATCAAGGTTGGAAATGAGGGCAAAGAGCGCTCCGGCAAGAGCATGTACGGGGACATCATAGCCGGGCTGGCGTATGCCAGAAGCGCTTCGCCCCTGTTCGGGCTAATCATCATGTCGTTCATTCCCATACTGTTCGGCATGTCGCTGTACGCGCTCATGCCCGCGTGGGCGTGGGAGACATTGCAAGTACGGTCCGACAACCTCGGCGGCCTCTATGCCGTAATGGGTGTCGGAGCGCTGATGGGTTCGCTTGGTCTCGCCAGCATTCCCCGATTCAACAGGCGTGGGATGCTGCTATTGGGAAGCTGCGTCGTTTGGGGGATACTGCTGGCGACGGTCGCGAAGATGGGTTCCTACGCGGTTGTCATGCCACTGCTGCTCGTCATGGGTCTCGTGAGCTCGATGTTCATGTCGCTGATCATGACGCTCGTGCAGACGTACACGAGCGCCGAAATGCGCGGCAGGATGATGAGCATCGTGATGATGACGTTCGGGGCCATGCCCCTGAGCGCCCTGCCGTTGGGGGCGCTGGCCGAGCGCATCGGCAGCGCAAACGCGCTGTTCGCAAGCGGAGTCATGCTCGCGGTGTTCACGGTGGTGTTCGCGTTCGTGTACCCGGCGTTCCTGAAGATCAAGTAGGGGCTGCTCGGTACGGTTAGCGATTGGCCTTTCCCGTTCGTAAAGATCAAGTGAGGGCTGCTCGGTACGGTTAGCGAGTGCCTTTCCCGTTCGTAAAGATCAAGTAGGGGCTGCTCGGTACGGTTAGCGAGTGCCTTTCCCGTTCGTGGTGAGCTTGTCGAACCATAAATGGGGGCTCCCCCTTCGACGGGCTCAGGGTGAACGGACTTTCCCCAGTGTGTCGCCCTACCGCATCGTGTCGGGACGCTGAGGGCTGCGGACCGGCTCGCGCCAGGGGTAGATGCCGCCACTTAGACCCGTGTTATGCGAATCATAAAGCTCTTGGTATCGGACTCGATTGCACGCGCTGCGTTTATGACGCTGGCGAGCACCCACCCTGTTGCGCTCGGCGTCCACTCGGGCAATGAGACGAGCACGCCATGAGGTGATTGCGGCGTTACCGGATGTAAGAAATCTGAGGTCGTCACCTTAACCATGCACTCGTCGGGCACATCCACAACCGACCTGAACTCGAACGTTCCGTTGTTCCTCTGCTGCAGGCCAGTGACAAGCTTGGCAACGGCATGATTTTTCAGGAGACCTTGGTCCAAGGCGACTATTGCGTCGGCTCCGGCCTTACCGTCTAGGTTAAACCAGTTCAGTACGGAAACGAGATACCAAATGGAGTCCCCAATGCAGTGCTCCATGCGGCTTGCCGTTACCTGGAAACTAGACACCTCAACGTCCCCAAAACGTCGGAGGGAATCATCGAAACACTGAATCAATGCCGGTAGCACTTCAACCGGGTAGCCAGCGCGTTGTTGTGCTCCGAATGCTTCATAACGCCGTCCCTGAACAATAGGTGCCTGAGGTTGAGTCACCTTGATTGGCTCGACGGGACCGACGTTCAGGCCTACCTGCACCCATCCGATCCGGGATGTGCCATCACCGGCGGTCAGCTCTGCTTCTTCCATATCCCAGAGCAGCGAACTACGATCCTGCGTGGTGGACCAACGCATCAATTCGCCTCGCTCCCTGAAGACGCTATGGAGGTCCTCCTCTTCCTCCAAGATCATGCCTGGTAGGTTCGCGTCCTGGGACAACTGCCCAAAAGCCTCGACGAAAAGCGTAGACGACATAACAACCTACCCCATCGTGTCGGGACGCTGAGGGCTGCGGACCGGCTCGCGCCAGGGGTAGATGCCGCCCTCGTAGGACTCGGTACCCAGCTTGAAGTGCTTGGCCTGGTCAAGCGTCTCCACGAACGGCATGTTGGGGTCAAACCATGTTTCAGGGGACATCGGGCGAGGACCCGCCTTGGAGACGGCGCCGAAAGTGGGACGGCCGATGATCTCCTCCAGCAGCCACGCGCAGTCGATGAGCTTGGCGACGTCGATGCCCGTTGCGATGCCCATGCCCTCTAGCATGTGGAAGAGGTCCTCCGTGGCCATCATTCCGGTGGCGCGACCAGTGCCGCAGTATGGGCATCCGCCTATGCCGCCGACGGTGCCGTCCAGGACGAGGGTATCGCCGGGGGTGAGGGTTCGCATGGCGGCGTAGACGGAAACCAGCGCCATTCCACGCGCGTTGTGCAGGTGGAAGTAGAACCGGCGAATGCGTGGCCAGCGATCCTTGACGGCCAGTATCTGTTCCTCGACGTTATGGGGCAAGCACCACGCCATCGGATCGAGAAAGCCAACACTCGTGACAGGGACTCCGGCCTCGTCCCATGTGCTGTGAGCCCGTTCAAAGATGTCCATGCGCTGCGCCAGCGAAAACTCGCCAACGAAGTTCGATCCCCATGCAGCCGCGACTCGTATCTCGGACTCGGTCACACCACGATGTTGGGCGTCCTCGACAATGGCAGTCCAGCTTGCGAACTCCTCCTCCTGTGAACGGTTGAAGTTGCGGCGGGTGAACACGTCGCAGAGGTGGGCGTTCAGGAAGGGTCGGTCGTCCTCGATGGTCAGAGGCGGAACGAACTGCCGAGCGCGCTCGTAAGACTTTTGGTTCACGAGAAGCGCGGTATAGATGACATTCGGGTTCGGCGTGAACCGCTGCAGGACCTCCTCGATCTTGGCCATCTGAGGCGTGTATCGCGGACTGACGAACGAGCCAACGACTATCCGCGGCAGTCCGGTCTCGCCGAGTAGGTTCAGTAGGCGCACCTTGTCGTCGACGGAGATGTCGGCGGACTCGATCTGCATCCCCTCGCGCATCGTCTCGTCGCGGTACTCGATCGTGGGCCATTGAGGGTGCATGGGGTGTCCTGACGGTGTGCTGACGTAGTCTGTGGCACAGTATAGGGGAATGTGAGGCTGGGGTGGGTGGAGTGTACAGTATTGCCACTTTTTGTATTGCTATCCTCAATGCCTCAATGGATCTGAGGGGGCACAGTGGCCGCCTGCGCATTATTCTAACTTTTCAGCGACCAAGTCAGCCGAGTTGGGACACTTGAGACAGTCAACAAACACGCCAAATGCAAGCATATATGGAGTAATGCTTGCATATTCACCTGAAATAACCGATAATGCAAGCATTACATACAATCTCTAGATAGGAGCAGATGGGATGAATGAAGAAACCACATCTGGTAAAGCTAAGGGCGGAAAGGCACGTGCGAGGAAGCTATCTCCGTCGAAAAGATCGGCCATTGCAAAGAAAGCCGCTTCATCAAGATGGGCGGATCTTCCTATTGCGGTCTGCGCAACCTCTGACACACAGCCCTTGCGCATCGGTAATGTCGAATTGGAGTGCTATGTGCTAGAGGATGGGACTAGGCTGTTGTCACAGGCAGGCTTCTTGAGTGCGCTAGGTCGCCACAGGAAAGCAAATGTCCGAAAGGAGCGAGTTCCAGCAATACTTCAGGGCAAGGCGATCAGCCCGTTCATATCCAAGGAGACGATAGAGAAGAGTACCCCAATTGCCTTTATGACACCCCATGGCAACCGTGCCAGCGGGTACCGTGCTGAACTACTACCAGAGGTATGCGAAATCTACCTTAAGGCGCGGGATGCCGATGCATTGCCCCGGAATCAAATTCACGTTGCAAAGCAGGCAGATATTCTGATGCGTGGGTTGGCACATGTGGGGATTATTGCGCTTGTAGACGAAGCTACGGGATACCAAGACTTAAGGGCAAAGAATGCGCTTACCTTGATTCTCGAGCAGTTCATTGCCAAGGAACTCCAAGCATGGGTTCGAACTTTTCCAGAAGATTACTACAAGGGAATGTTTCGGCTACGCGGTCTGCAATATCCAGAGGACAATGTTAGACGGCCACAGTACTTTGGGACACTCACAAATGATATTGTCTATGCGCGCCTTGCCCCAGGTGTCTTAGATGAGTTAAAGAAGGTAACTCCCCGAAACGAGTCTGGGAACCGACGCCACAAGTACTTTCAGCGCCTGACAACAAACATTGGTTACCCGAAACTACGTGAGCACCTAGGGTCAGTAGTGGCGATTATGAAGCTCAGTCAAACTTGGACAGAGTTCATTGATAACCTCAACAGACTGCATCCAAGGTACGGCAACACAATCCCAATGGAGTTGACGTTTGAGGATGATGGGGAGGGACTGTAGGCTGTTCTTGTTCAGTCCAGTCACAAAACTCGAATGCCTTTCTGATGAAGACAATGCTCATACACGGGAAGGGCTATTTCCGTGAACTATGGCACTTCACTGAGAACGATCATCCGACCGTGACTCAAGGATGTCGGCACTTCCCTATGCCGCCCACCCCGAGTCGCTGGGGCGGAGGAACGGTTGACCACTCAGATTAGTGGCGACTCGCCAGAGCCGGCCGGCCGGTCCCAAGGGGAAACCGCCCTGCCATGCTTGCAATCGCCACACCGACCGTTCGACACATCCATTCAACCCAGAGCGAAGGTCAAACCTGATTGCCCTTTGATATAATTCAGGTCACAGTTGCCGCCGAGGAGTCTTGTCCTGAACATTACGCTGAGGCTGTTTGCCAGCTATCGTGAGCGAGTCGGGCAGAGCGTGCTCGAACTCACGATGCCCGAAGGCGCGACCGCAGGTTCGGTGGCCCGCTGGGTCGTCGACCGATACCCAGGCATCGTGGGAGGCGCGTCGGCGCTGGTGGTCGCCGTCAACGAGGAGTACCAGGACCACAGCTTCGAGCTTGCCGATGGCGACGAGGTCGCGCTGATTCCACCGGTCAGCGGAGGCAGTGATGATTGAGATAACGTACGACGCTCTCGACCCGGAGGCTATCACCGACCGGGTGCGCTCGGACTCGGCAGGGGCGGTGATCACGTTCCTCGGCACGACGCGGGACAGCACGGCAGACCGGGATGTCCTGTACCTCGAATACGAGGCGTACGAGCCGATGGCCGAGAAGAAGCTGGCCGAGGTGGCGCAGGAGATGATGGACAAGTGGCCACTGACGGCAGTGGCGATATCGCACCGCCTGGGACGGCTGGAGATATCGGACATCAGCCTCGTCGTGGCCGTCTCATCGCAGCACCGGGGGTACGCATTCGAGGCCGCTCAGTACTCCGTCGACCGTCTCAAGCAGATGGTGCCGATCTGGAAGAAGGAATATTTCAAAGGCGGCGAGGTCTGGGTGGAGAGTCCGGAGGACGTGGCGTTGCGGGAGGGGGCGGGGGTTTAGCTGACTCTCACTACCGTTTGCTTTCGGGAATTAGGTAGATGGAATATGCTAGTATCGCGGTGCCTTTTGGGCATCTGACACTACCTAAGGCGGATCCTGCCTTCATGTTTAGCTCCAGGTTGAGTTTACCTGATTCTGGCACGGTGGAGGTTAGTGTGTCATGACTCACAGCACTGTTATCCAGTTTCCTTTGCAGGGGCAGCAAGGAGCCTCATGGTACATACCACAGGGATTCTACTCCCGTAGGGAGGCTGCAAGGCTTGCGCGGGTGCCACTGGCTACCGTATCCCAATGGAGCAAGAAAGGAATTGTTGTCCCAACTTCCAAATGGATCGATGAAGATGACAAGGAAGTCGAAGGGTATTCCTTCGAGGGCTTAGTGTACCTTCGCCTAGTTAGACTGTTGAGAACACAGGACTTCCCAATGCGAGCCGTTGTGGACGCCGTCGAATATTTGAGAGACGTGTTTGGCCCTCCTGGCCCAAAGTGGGAGGAGGCCCGGATTTTCTCGGATGGCCGCGAGATTTGGGTCGCTCATAAGAACCCTTGGGGAGTCACGTCGGCCAGTAGGAAGGGCCAGAAAGCCGCCCAAGTATTACTCGGGCATGAGTTTGCCCTACTCAAGCAACGGGCCGATGCGTTGCTTGTGCCTGGCGAATTTGCGCGGCATGTCGAGGTCGATCCAAGGATAAGAAACGGCCTTCCTGTGGTTCGCAAGACCACGATCCAGACTGCAACTATCTATAGCTTGCACCAAACCGGCCGGACCTATAAACGTATCGGTGAGTACTACCCGCATCTGTCACGTGCACAAATTGTCGGAGCGAACAGGTTTGAGCAGTTCTTGGACAGCGAAAGCATTGCAGCGTGAAGTTCCTGACCGATGCGCAATTCCCACAACCGCTGGTTGAGTTGCTTAGAAAGCTGGACTGGGATGTTAGAACAACGTTTGAGGAAGGAATGGAAGACGAGGCCGACGACTCTCGGCTCATCATCCACTCTCGAGACTTGGGGCGGGTATTCCTTACCTTTGACCTATTGCGTGGGCAAAGCGGCGCGAGGGTAGCGGCAGAGTTGATTCTGCGTGGCGGGAAGGTTATTCAAATTCGAAACGGCCCAGAACAGCCACTCATGAAGGCATTAGGCAGACTTCTATTCCACTACCCAGAGTGGCAACCGATTCTCACTAAGGGGGATGGTGTAGCAGTCATATCTGACATTCGCAACCCTTGTAAGTTGTACACGCCCCAAGAATACTCACAGACCATTCACGATACATCTCGTCCTCACTTTGACGAATACCTAGATTACTGGAAAGCGAAGGGGATTAGACCCCCTCGCCGCAGACAGCGACAGCGGGATCCACAGCAAGCCCAATTATTCAACGATGAAAGCTAGAGTTGCGTCAGGTATCTGAGTCCCACAAGCAAAGGGAACCCGACCGTCGTTCTCATTGCCGCGACTACGAGTCTCTGCTATATTGGAAGTTCACTGACGGAGGGATCGCATAGTGGCCTAGTGCGGGCGCCTGCTAAGCGCTTAGGGGGAGAAATCCCTCTCGTGGGTTCGAATCCCACTCCCTCCGCCATTTCCTAAAGCCCCCACAAACGCGGACATGGAAGACTATTACATATGGACAATCGGCTGCCAGATGAACGTGGCCGATTCCGAGCGCCTCGAAAGCGCCCTTGAGCAGATGGGGCTCGGCAAGGCCACGAGCGCCAAGGATGCCGACGTGGTGGTGCTCAATAGCTGCGTCGTCCGCCAGAGCGCCGAGGACAAGGTGGTCGGGATGCTCGGTCACCTCAAGCCGGTGAAGCGGCAGGACGAAGAGAAGGTCGTCGCGCTCATGGGCTGCATGGTCGGGCCGAAGACGGACACGCTGGAGCAGCGGTTCCCGCAGGTGGACGTATTCATGCGGCCACAGCAGTTCACTCCGCTGATCGACCTGCTCGGCGACCGCATGGGCATCGACCCGGAGGGCTGCGTCGGGCCTCTCACGGCGAGACCGAACGTGACGGCGTACGTGCCGATCATTCACGGCTGCGACAAGTTTTGCACGTTCTGCATCATCCCGTACCGGCGGGGTCGAGAGGTCAGCAGGACGATTCCCGACATTGTCCGCGAGGTCGAGCTTCTGGCGGCGAGAGGCGTTCGCGAGGTCACCCTGCTGGGGCAGAACGTCGACTCGTATGGTCATGATCTCGACGGCGAGGTGGACCTGGGTCACCTCCTGAAGGCGGTGCACCCCATAGACGGAGTCGAGCGCATACGCTTCCTCACGTCTCATCCGAACGACATGAGCGACCACATCATCGACACGGTTGCCGAGCTGCCGAAGGTCTGCGAGCACATCAACCTGCCGTTCCAGGCGGGAGATGACGAGGTGCTCTCAAGGATGAAGAGGGAGTACACGAACGACGACTATCGCAGGCTCGTCGACAAGATTCGTGATCGCATACCGAACGTGTCGATGTCGACCGACCTGATCGTGGGATTCTGCGGCGAGACGGATGAGCAGTTCAACAGGACTTTGGAGTTGGTACGCGACGTGCGGTTCGACAAGGTACACTCGGCAATGTACTCGACGAGGGACAACACCTTCGCGTCCCGAAAGTACGAGGACGACGTGCCACAGGACGAGAAGAAGCGTCGTTTGACCGCAATCGACGCGCTCCAGGCGTCCATCCAGGCCGAGATCAACTCCAAGCTGATGGATCAGACGATTGAGGTCCTTGTCGAGGGGACCAAGCGCGAACAGGTACAAGGACGCAGCAGAAGCGATAAACTGGTTTACGTAGAGGGAGGTGAAGACGCGGTTGGCCACACGGTGCCGGTACGCATCGAGCGCGCCGGGCCATGGTCACTCGGAGGGCGAATCGCCCTCGCCGCGTAGGTGAATGGAGGCCCAACATGGTAATCGCTGAATCTCCCAAGACACCGACGATACCGATAACCGAGATCGAGCAGTCCGCCTTTTGCCAGACGGACGACCAGCTCCAGGCCAAGTCGCTCGAAGAAGAGTTCGAGGCGGGAGTCCGGTGGCAGAAGATACCGATCTCCTACCTCAAGGCCAAGCCGGACGAACTGGATGCTCGCATCAGGGAGGCGCGCGCGCGTCTCGGCGAGCGGGCGGTCATCCTCGGACACCACTACCAGCGCAACGAGATCATCACGTTCGCCGACTTCCGTGGCGACTCGTTCAAGCTCTCGCAGTTCGCCGCGAGTCAGGGGAAAGCGGAGAGCATCATCTTCTGCGGCGTCCACTTCATGGCCGAGACGGCGGTGATTCTGAGCCAGAACCACCAGCGGGTCATCCTGCCCAACCTGACGGCGGGTTGCTCCATGGCCGACATGGCGCACATCGACGACGTCCTGGATTGCTGGGACGACCTGGGCGACACGCTCCCGAACAGCACGACGGTGCCCATCACGTACATGAACTCCACTGCGGCCATCAAGGCCCTGTGCGGTCGAGAGGGCGGCATCGTCTGCACCTCGTCGAACGCCGCTGCGACCTTCGAGTGGGCGCTCGGAAGGGGCGACAAGATACTGTTCCTTCCCGACCAGCACCTTGGCCGGAACACTGCGGTTCGGTTCGGCATCGGTCTCGACGAGATGATCGTCTGGAACCCGTTCAAGCCACTCGGCGGCAACTCCGAGGAGGACATCGACAAGGCCAAGGTCGTCCTGTGGCAAGGTCACTGCTCGGTCCACACGCGGTTCTCCGTGAAGCAGATCGAGGAGGCGCGGCGACAGTACCCCGACGTGAACGTCATCGTCCACCCGGAGTGCTACATGGAGGTGGTCCAGGCGGCTGACGCCAACGGATCGACCGAGACCATCATCAAGACGATCGAGGAGGCGCCGAGCGGCACGACATGGGCCGTTGGGACGGAGATCAGTCTCGTCAATCGCATCGCGCAGGAGAACCCTGACAAGAAGGTCTTCTGCCTCGACTCGGTTGTGTGTCCCTGCTCAACCATGTACCGGATACACCCGGCGTACCTATGCTGGGTGCTGGATGGGCTGAACGAGGGCGTGGTCGTGAACGAGATCATCGTGGGCGACGACACGAAGCGCGACGCGAAGGTGGCGCTCGACCGGATGCTGCAGGTCGTTTGACTCTGCACGCGACGTAGCCTCCCGAAAGCCTGCCACGATGGACATCTCCCAAGCCGAGATCGACGAGGTCGTCCAGCGAGCGCTCCTCGAAGACCGTGCCGCTGACGACATCACCACCGGGACGCTCGTCCCTTCCGATCTGCAGGGCAAGGCCGTCATCATCGCCAAGGCCGACGGCGTACTGGCCGGAGTCGAGGTTGCCGAGTCGGTCTTCCGCGCCGTAGACGGCTCGCTGCAATTTGAGGCCGTTCTCACCGATGGGTCGCAACTGAGAGCTGCCGGCGCCTCTCAAGACGGCGACACAATAGCCGAGCTCTCAGGCAGCGTGGCGTCGATACTGAAGGGCGAGCGGGTCGCCCTCAACTTCCTGCAGCACCTGAGCGGAATCGCAACGGAGACCAATCGCTATGTGCGGGAGATCGCCGACTATAGGGCGGTGATTCTCGACACGAGGAAGACCGCGCCGGGTCTGCGAGACCTGCAGAAGTACGCCGTGGCCGTGGGTGGCGGCACGAACCACAGGCGCGACCTGTCGGACGGCGTGCTCATCAAGGACAACCACATCGCAGCCGGACGGCTGAACGAGCTCTCCCTCGGCGATGTCGTGCGCCGGATGCTGGATACTGCGCCGGAAGCTTGGGAAATCGAGGTGGAGGTCGAAACGCTAGATCAGGTCGAGGAGGCCGTCGCAGCGGGCGCGGACATCGTCATGCTGGACAACATGACCCCGTCCGAGATGACGGAATCTGTCAGGATCGTTGCCGGGCGGGCGCAGACCGAGGCTTCGGGCGGGATCACATTGGAGAACGTCCGTGAGGTTGCGGCGACGGGAGTGGACAGGATATCCGTCGGGGCGCTGACTCACTCGGTCATGGGGCTCGACATCAGCCTCGAGCTCCTCGACATGGGGTAGTCCGAGAGGCACATAGAAATCACCCCTACCGGTATGTCTTAATTCCCTACAGGTATTCCCCCGGAAACACGTTCGGCCTGAGCCTGTCGAAGGGCAGATACCTTGAGGACGCTACCTCCGGCGCGGGCGTTCCTTGTCGGCGGAGTCGATCATGATGGTCACTGGGCCGTCGTTGGTGAGCGATACCATCATGTAGGCCTGGAAGACGCCCGTTTCGACTCGCAGGCCTGTCTCGCGGAACTTGCCGACGGTCTGGTCGAACAGTGCCTCGGCGAGGTCGGGCCCTGCCGCTTGGACGAAGCTCGGACGGCGACCCTTGCGGGTGTCGGCGTGGAGAGTGAACTGGCTGATGAGGAGAAGGTCGGCTCCCACGTCCATGGCGGAGAGGTTGAACTTGCCGTCTTCGTCGGCGAACACGCGGAGGTTGACGACCTTGTTGACGATGTAGTCCGTGTCCTGTTCAGTGTCGTCCCGCGAAACTCCGATGAGGACGACGAAACCGGGGCCAATACTTCCAACGGCCTCCTCATCGACGGTGACGGACGCTTCGGAGACTCTTTGGACCAACGCCTTCAATGGGATGGTGCCCCTGGATTAGGTGGTGGAGGCCGGTTCCTTGTCCTTGGCGGACTCGGACTTCTTCGATTCCTTCGACTTCGAGTCGGACTTGGAATCGGAGTCGGACGACTCGTCGGACTCGGGCTTCGACCTGCCGTTGGAGCCGCCGCCCTTGCCGTAGTCGTTCACGTAGAACCCGCTGCCCTTGAAGACGACAGGGACGGAGTGGATGACGCGACGAGAATCGACGCCGCACAGTGGACATGCCGCGACCGGCTCGTCGGAAAAGCTCTGCTTGATTTCGAACTCATGCCCGCAATCCGAACAGCGGTAGTCGTACCTGGGCATGAACACCTCCATCACTCACGGAAAGTTAGCAGCCCATCGGAGCGGCTGCTAACACTCGACTCAGCGTAGCACCCCAGCTACGGGAGTGTCAAATTGGGGGTGCCCCACGAAACGCGGATGTGGTTTGACAGGTCATCGAGTGGCAACTACGATTTCGGCGTGATCTCGCTGACTGGACTTTCTGGATTCCGGTCCTGTATCGGAGTACGGGCAAGCTCTACACCGGAATGACGGGTGGCTGAACGGAAGGGGATTATAGCGCATTGGCATCCCGCCCAAACTGGTACCAAGAACACCCAGCTGCCTGCACCTGTGTCAAGTGCCAGCGCAATAGCTCTGCGGGTCGGCGAACCACAGATAGTTACGGTGTCGGACAGCAAGGCTCCGTACCTCCCACATCAAGACCAGCCACTCGTTCACCTCGGCGATCCAGTGGTGGACGGGGATGCTTGTGGGTCTTCATCATACTAGCCGCGCTCGGGGTGGGGGTCTGGATGGGATGGGACAGTATCGAGTTGATCATCTCCGACTTGCAAACCTCCAGCACCTCACCCACTCCAACGGCTGTCCCGACTCGTGAGCGCGTCGTCACCATGCCGCCCACAACCACACCGACCCCATCCCCGATGCCAACCGGGTCTCCCTCGACAAACACGCCGATTCCGAGCTATACGACGAAGCACGGGAACGACCTGCCCTTGATCGATATCGACGTGCTGGAGAGTACGATTGTCTCGCTAATAAACAATGCGCGATCAATAGGTAATCTTGAGAGTTTGGTCCGGGCCTCTAGCCTGGACGACCTAGCAACAGCGCATAGCCGTTCCATGGCCGATAGTCAACGAACTGAAGCGAGATCACCTGACACAGGTTGTGGTAGTTCCGGCACCCACGTTGTCCAATGGCCCCAGGTGAAGTCCTTCAGCTATAGAGGGCCGGCGACGGCTCCCACCACCATAACTCCAACCGAATACGACGAGACGGCAAAGGAGACCGCCGGAGGTGTAGTGGAGTACGTTCATAGGGATGAGGCTCCCTATACGAAAGACCCGCACTATCGGTATGTTGGAGTTGGGGCTATCCAGTCGCCCGACGAGCACGGGTTCATGGTCTTCTGGATTACCCTGTATCTTGCCGACTGCATAGCCGAAGTGCCGACGGCAACTGGCACAGCCACTGCTACTCCGCACCCGTCGCCCACGCTAGTTGGTGCCGTCGCGACAACTGTTACCAACGCACTGGCCGTAATGGCTACGCCGTCTCTTACGTCTACCCACAGTCCGTCGCCAACACCCACCAACACGCCCGTACCGACCGCGACGCCAACCCATACACCGTCGCCGACTCCGACCAATACTCCCGTGCCGGTTGTCAGGCTTGCCCTTGATGCCAAATCGACGGTTGTTGGGTACTGGTCTGACGGCACGGCCGATGTCGAGGTGACCGCGACCCTGCGCAACGACGGCACGCTCAAGCTCGACCGAGCCCAGGACATAAGGGCCACGTGCATAGCGGAAGGTGATGAGCGTAGGGCTTGCCGCGAGGAGGTAAGCCTGTCCTTACAGGACGGATTCGCTCCGAGCTCTGAGAATTTCTCTCTGCGGCTTCCGATGGGCATGACCACCATGACGTTCGACTACGGTGGGGCCGAGTCGCTGACCTTTGATGTGGAGGTGCCCGAACGCATCTTGGGAGTCGACCGCGAAGTCTGGGAGTGCTACGCAGATCGTCCGCAGGAACGGACAGAGATCGAGGGAGAATCATTTGACGGTTGCGGTGGGTGGAGCACTCGGACTGTTGAGAAGTGGCTCAATGACGTTCCCGTCAAAGTATGGGCAACGGGAGACGCGACTCACATAGCAACCCTCGAAACGGTACTGATGGAGCTGGCTCCTATCTTGGACCTGGAGTTCGAGTGGGTCGACTCGGAGGAAGAAGCGGACTTCAAGGCGTTCGTGGGCGTGCCCCGTTCTGATGCTCTCACTCTTGACATTGTCCGCGAATTCCCATCGTTGGTGCACGCTTGGGGATTCGCAAGCGCGAACGTGAAAGGAGGTGAGGCTACATCTGGATACATGGTCATATGGGACAGCGACTTGACGAGGTTCAGGTCACCAATCGATTCGATCAGGTCGGTAACCATTCACGAAGCCCTGCACGCCTTGGTTCCCATTAGTCACAGCACTCGGCCGGTGAGCATCATGGGAGGGTCGGGCCTCAACACATGGAGTCCCATGGACGCCAGACTAATCGAACTCAACTCTCACCCGTTGGTGCGGCCCGGAATGTCGATGGACGACGTTCGGGAGGTGATCGTACTCACCGACGAGTTCTTGGATTACCAGCAGGCGGAACCGGATGGGACGCCTGTCGACCCACTCGATCTTGTATGGCGGGCCTATGTCGCGCTCGAAGAGGCGGGTTCCGCGAGCTTCCGTGTGAGCGGGGGAGAGTGTAGTCACACTTTCGGCATGAAGAGAAGTCCGATAGAGCTGTCTATTGGGGAGTTCAGGGTGTTCAAGGATGACCCTGCCCTGTTGTACCTGAACATCCACCCGGGCCAGTTCTACGTAGCCTATTCCCGAACAGATAAAGAATGGACACACTGGCAACTCTCGTCGCAGGGAATATGGGAGAAAGTCGACAGGGGAACCGTCGCAGACTCCAGTTCATGGTGGCTGTGGAATGGCAAGCTCCATAGAGCGATTCGCAGCGTCCTCATGGATGGGTCGTCAGAGGAGATAAGCGTCGATGAAACCGCTGACGGAAACCTGCGTCTTCAGGTTACTCTGGACGAATCCTACGTGAATATGTGGGACTGGACAGGGAGAGACTCCTTGGATCTGACACTCGTCTTAGACCCTGAGACATACACTATCGTGGGATACACCTGGGAGATGTACAAGAAACTTGGCGCGAATCCAGACGCATGTCTCACCTACATGGAAGTGGCAACCGACGGTCGCCTCGGAGTCGATATAGGTACCCTTCTGGACGAACCTCGGACCGAATCGTACGAAACGTCCGGCGATCCGTTTGATCTAGTCTGGCAGGTTTACGTCGCACTTGAAGAGGCGGGATCCGCGAGCTTCCGCCTGAGCGGGGGTTGGATCGATAGAGCGTGCAACCATACCTTCGGCGTCAGGAGAGGACCGATAGAGATGTCGATCGGGGATTTCAGTCAGTTCAAGGACAACCCCGCCCTGTCGTACCTGGATATGCACACAAGCCAATTCTACATAATCTATTCCCGAACAAACCAGGAATGGACTCACTGGAAACTTTCCCCAGAGGGAACATGGCAGAGAGTCGACCATGAGACCATCGCAGATGCTAGTTCATGGTGGGTGTGGAACGGCAAGCTACATGCAGCGATTCGTAATGTCTTGATGGATGGGTCGCCTGAGAACATAACCGTCAATGAAGAGGCTGACGGGAACCTGCGTATTGAGGCTACTCATGTGAACATGGGACGAAACCTATCGAACTGGACTCAAGGCGATTCTTTTGATTTGACACTTGTCGTGGACCCCGAGACATACACTATCGTGGGATACACTTGGGAGATGCACAAGAATCCTGGCGCGAATCCTGGCGTGTGTCTCATATACAAAGAAACGGCAACCGACGGACGTCTTGGGGTCGAAATAACGGTGCCGGAGGTGATTAGGAACGAACTGGCTGCGATGCAGTGACCGCCACACCCTACAGCCGCGTTCCCAACGACTCATCTCCACCCACAGCCCTCTCCAGCCCACCGCTCCATGCGTCCCCAAAATCGTCGAGATCAAGATCGACTCTATCCCCCAATCCTAGCCTGTTCCCTCCAACACTCCCCAACACGACAGACGGCACTCCCTCGTCGGAGCACAGCCGTTCAAGCTCCGGGAGGCGGTCTTCGGGCAGCGACACGACGATGCGCGATTCGGTCTCGCCGAAGAGGGCGGCGTCCCAGCGGCCCGACATGGCGAACGTGCCGGTGAACCCGATGTTTCCGGCGATGCAGCTTTCGGCGAGGGCGACGGCCAGGCCTCCGTCGGAGCAGTCGTGGGCGGAGTGGACCATGCCCGCAGTGACGGCCTTTCGGCAGACTCGCTGGACGGCGGCTTCGAGTTCCAAGTCGATGGTTGGGCGGCCTACAACCTTGTCATGGACGAGTTCGAGGTACTCGCTTCCGGCGAGGGATTCAGCGTCGCCTCGCACCTCGTCGCAGCCGAGCAGGACGACGATGTCACCCTCGTTCTTGAAGGCCATGGTCGCGTGGGCGGACACGTCGTCGAGCAGTCCGAGCGCTCCTATTATGGGCGTCGGGTAGATGTCGCGTCCGCGCGACTCGTTGTAGAGGCTAACGTTGCCGCTGATGACGGGCGCGGCGAATGCCTCGCTTGCGGCGGCCATCCCTTTCACGCACTCTTCGAGCTGGTAGTAGACCTCCGGTTTCTCCGGGTTGCCGAAGTTGAGGCAGTCGGTCAACGCGATGGGTGTCGCTCCGGTGGTGGAGACGTTGCGGCAGGCCTCCGCGACGGCGATGATCCCGCCGACGTACGGATCGAGGTAGCACTTCCTCCCGTTGCCGTCGGTCGCGAGGGCGATGCCTGTGCCCGTTCCCTTGACCCGCAGCAGCGTGGCGTCTCCGCCGGGGGCTACTACCGTGTTGGTCTGGACCTGGTGGTCGTATTGGCGGTACACCGAGAGTTTGGAGGTGATATTCGGTGATGCGAGAAGGCTGAGCAGGATCACACCGGGAGGCACACCAGGAACGGGGACTTGGTTGAGATCGAAGTCCTGCGCCTCCGTCAGCCACTGGGGTTTCCTGCCGGTGAGCCTGTACATGGGCGCGTCCGTCAGCAGACCGACGGGCAGCCGTCCGTGCTCCTGCCCATTGTCGATGATGCTCACGTCGCCGTCTCCGGTCGATTCGCCAACAACCGTCACGTGGAGGTCCCACTTGTCCAGTATCTTGATGACCTCGCCTTCATGCTCAGGAGCCACGACGACCAGCATCCTCTCCTGGCTCTCCGAGAGCATTACCTCGTATGGCGTCATGCCTGATTCACGCCTGGCCACCTGCGACACGTCGATGCGGATGCCCGTCTCGCCCTTGCCCGCCGTCTCGACCGACGCGGTCGAGAGTCCGGCCGCGCCGAGGTCCTGCAGGCCAACGAGGTATCCTGAATCGGCGAGTTCCAAGCAAGCCTCGATGAGGACCTTCTCTAGGAATGGGTTGCCCACCTGAACGGCGGGACGGAGCTCGCGTTCCTCCTCGAAGCTCCGCGACGCGAGGCCGGACGCGCCGTGAATACCGTCTCGTCCGGTGTCTGCGCCCACCAGCATGAGCAGATTGCCCGGGCCGGCCGTCGTCGCGCTCATCATGCCGTCAGACTGCACGACGCCCACGCACATGGCGTTGACCAGAGGGTTATCGGCGTACGAGTCGGAGAAGACGACCTCGCCGCCGACGTTGGGAATGCCGATGCAGTTGCCGTACTCCGAGATGCCCGCGACCACGCCGCCGAAGAGATAGCGGTTTCGCGCGGTGTCCGGCTGTCCGAACCGGAGGGAGTTCAGCAGCGCGATAGGTCGAGCGCCCATGGCGAAGATGTCCCTGACGATGCCGCCGACTCCCGTTGCGGCGCCCTCATAAGGCTCAATGGCCGACGGATGGTTGTGCGACTCGATTTTCATCACGACGGCAAGACCGTTGCCGATGTCCACCGCGCCCGCGTTCTCCTGTCCGGGAGCGACCAGCATACGCGGGCTGGTGTTGGGGAGCATTCGGAGGAGAGGCTTGGAGTGCTTGTAGGCGCAGTGCTCGCTCCAGAGCGATCCGAAAAGGCCAAGCTCCAGCTCGTTCGGCTCTCGTCCCAGTCTCTCGACTATGGCCTCGTATTCGCCATCGGAGATTGCGAGGGCTTCCAGTGTCTCTTTGCTAGGGGCCATTACGATAGTTCCGTTTCGATTGAATCACGCCGTTCCGATTGTGACGAGCGCCACACCCGCCACGACCAATATCGCGCCGATGACCGTCCTGAAGGACACCCTTTCCAGACGTTGCAGGAAGATGTGCGTCATGAGTATTGCCACGAGTGGATTGGCCCCTGCCAACGGAGAGGCGATCACGACCGAAACCCGATCGAGGGAAAGGTAGAACGACGTGACGCCAAATGCCGAGGCCAGTCCGGACATTGATACTACCATCCACCCGCGAAGGGAGGCCAGCTTCAGGTCGACCAGCGCAGGACGGGGGAAGAGGACCGCCATGAGCAGCAGGCCGAATACGAGGGAGAAGAAGGTGGCCGTCATGGGCGGCACACCGTCGCGGATCACCAGGTAGGCGAAATAGGTCCCGAATCCGTAACCTGCCGCGGAGCCAACCGAGGCCAAATAGCCCTGAAATGTCCGACGGCCCTGTCCGTCCTCAATCATGTTCGTCATTTGCTCAACACGACCACGACGCCGGTGATGATGGAGATCGTGCCAACGGCGACCGTTAAATTCGGTGTTTCGCCCAACAGGAGGATGGCGAGGGCAACGGCAAAGAGCGGTGACGCTCCCACAACCGGACTCGACCGGGCGACGCCGATCTTGGAAACGGCGACGAAGTTGAGAAGACGCCCACCCACGAAGCTGGCAAGTCCGGTGAGGAACAGAAGCGCCAACTGGACCCAGTCGAGTGAAAGGGCCTCGGCGCCGTCCATCGCCACCACGAGTCCCGCCGTGCAGATCACGCCAACGATGAGTGAGACGATAACGCCGCTCGTAGGCCTCATGTGCTGGACGCTGAGCCTGGCAAAGAAGGCCGTGGCCCCGAATCCCACCGCGGCGCACAGAGCGAACAGAATGCCTAGCAAGACGCCCGCCGATCACGCTGGCTGACGCACGATCCGATTGCTCCCGTCACAGAACGGCTCACGAGGCCAGATGGTCGATGATCGAGTTGAAGATGAGCGCGCCGTCCGTGCCTCCGACTAGCTCTTCGCAGCATCGCTCGGGATGAGGCATCATGCCCAGCACGTTGCCCTTGGCATTGACGATGCCCGCGATGTTGTTGACCGAGCCGTTCGGGTTGGCACCGGACGTCACCTGTCCATCATGGGTCGAGTAACGGAATACCACCCTGCCCTCTTCCTCCAGTTCGCGGAGGGTGTCGGGGTCGGCGAAGTACCTCCCCTCGCCGTGGGATATGGGCACCTGCAGAACCTGGCCGACCGGATAGTTCCCGCTGAATGGCGTATCGGATGTCTCCGAGCGGAGGTTGACCCACATGCAGCGGAACTGGAGCACGTCGTTCCGCATGAGCGCGCCCGGCAGCAGTCCCGCCTCGCAGAGAATCTGGAACCCGTTGCATATGCCCGCTACGAGTCCGCCTCCTTCGGCGAAGTCGGTGACGGCTCTCATAACGGGGGAGAATCGCGCGATGGCACCGCATCGGAGGTAGTCGCCGTAGGAGAACCCGCCCGGCAGGATGACGCAGTCGTAGCGTGACAGGTCTGTCTCCTTGTGCCAGACGTACTCGACCTGCTGATTAAACACCTCGGAAAGCACGTGGTGCGTGTCGGTGTCGCTCCACGTGCCGGGAAAGACCACAACACCGAACCTCATGTCGTTCGCGGTCGTCAAGACGAGCCTGCCGATAGGCGCAGGATTGAAGCGTGTGTGGTCGGGGGATTCACGAGCGCTCCCTGAGCAGCGCCGCCACCGTCTGGCTGACCTTCTTGAGATCGGCCCTTCCCTCGACCTGGGGGATGATGTGTCCCATGACCTTGCCCATTTCGCGGGGACTCGTCGCGCCAACCTCGTCGACGGCTTTTGTCGCGATCTCCGATATCTCCTCGTCGGTCAGTTCGGCCGGCAGGTACTCCATGATGATGGCGAGCTCGTCCTCTTCCTTCTTGACGAGGTCGTCACGCCCACCCTTGGAATACGCCTCGATGCTGTCGCGGCGTTGACGCGCCTGACGCCAGAGCAGGCCGGTGATGGCCTCGTCGTCTGCCGGCTCCTGTTTCTCGATTTCCAGGTTGCGAACGGCGGAGCGGAGAAAGCGAAGCACGTCCCGCCTGAGCGTGTCGCGCGAACGCATCGCTTGCTTGAGGTCGTCGGTTAGCTGGTCGCTCAAGGACATTTGGACGGTCTCCTCTTTCGATTTGGACATCCGCTCTCTGCGGATAGAATCGCCCAGAACTGCTGACGTGTCAAGGTAATGTCGGCGACTCGCCCTTCGACAGGCTTTCAAGCAACTGCCGGAACCCCCTCTCAGTATCTCTCCCCCGGTGGGCTGACAGGGGTAGGAATTTGGTATTCCATACTTGCGAGTCATAGTCCCATAACTGTCATTCCGAACGCAGCGGAGCGGAGTGAGGAATCTAAAATGTCTGTCACAACGTAAAGCTGACACGGAGAATTCTTACTCTGGTTTGACAGTTGGTCAGGATACAAGCGTGGCACTAGCGGTCCGGTCTTGCGGGTATGGATTTTAGATTCCTCCCTGCGCTCGGAATGACAGGGTTGCGGTGGCCGGATCGTAGCTACAATCTCATTTTGCCTACCCCTGTCAGCCCACGATGGAGGCTGTCTCAAAATACCTTTTTCGGATGTATACTGCCGTGTAGAGGAGCAAGTTGAAGTGTTGGGATATCTTGTAGTGAGGTAGTTGCGATGCCTTTGAGACCCTTCAG
>DAOUKG010000017.1:0-107555 GCA_034421575.1 Dehalococcoidia bacterium | reverse complement strand
CCTCCCTACGGTCGGAATGACAGGCACTCGGGGGGCATGACAGCTACTCAGTTGTACTTGCAATCCGATTTTACCTACCCCTGTCAGCCCACGACGGGAGAGGGGATAAGAGGGCCTTCGACAGGCTCAGGCCGAACGGGACCAAGAGGATTTACCGCAGAGAACACAGAGAGCGCAGGGGGAAAAGAGGTCGTGTTCAAGGCAGCTATTGACAACCCCTGCGCGGCCCCGTGCGCCCTTCGACAAGCTCAGGCCGAACGGGGCGTGACGCTGCTCAGGGTGAACGGGGTCCCTTTTGAGCATCCTCTATGAGCGGTGTCGGTCCGCGCCTCAGGAGAACCGGTTGATTTCACAAGGTTTTCGTAACCCAGCCCTGTTCATGATGGGGGTCTTTGCGCTTGCGCTAGTTGCGTGCGGCTCGGACCCCGCGCCCACGGTCATACCGGAGCCGCCGACGGCTACGAGTACGGCGACGCTTCCGACCGTCACGCCGGAGCCACCGCCTACGCCGACGACTGTCCCGCCGAGTCCCACGTCCACACCGACCACGCAGGCGGTCATCCCGACTGTCGAGCGGGAGGCTGTATCTGGGATCCCGCAAGTCGAGCGGCTGGGCGCGGCTGCCATGGAGACGCTGGAGTACCTGACCAACGAGCTCAGCCCGCGATCGAGTGGTACGGAAGAGGAGGTGGCGGCTGCGGAGTACCTGCGGGACGAGTTCGCCTCACTGGGCTACGAGGCGTCGCTGCAGCCCTTCAAGGTCCAGTCGATCTCGTCCTCAGGCCGATTGCTGAGCGTCGTCGAGCCGGAGATGTTGGATATCCCGGCGTTCCCGATGTTGATGACCGCGGTTGGGAAGGTGACGGCGGAAGTTGCAGTTGTAGGTAAGGCGCGGCCGGACGACATACCAAGCGAGGGCCTTGACGGCAAGATCGCGCTGATCGAACGTGGCGAGATCACGTTCGCCGCGAAGGTGTCGGAGGTCGTCAAGGCCGGCGCGGTGGGCGCGATCATCTACAACAATGAGCCGGACCTGTTCGTGGGGGCGCTTTCGGAAGAGACGGTACCCGCAGTGGCGATCACGCAGGAGGACGGGGTGATGCTCAGGGAGATGGTGGAGACCGGCCCCGTTACTGCGGCGATCAGCCTCGAATACACCGAGGGGTCTCAGAACGTCATTGCAGACAAGCCGGGTACGGCGGGCGACGGGCGGGTCGTCGTGCTCGGCGGGCACTACGACACCGTGCCGGAAGTTCCGGGCGCGAACGACAACGGCTCCGGGATCGCGACGCTGCTGACGATCGCGCGAGAGATAGCGGACAGGGAATACCCGTTCACGGTGCGGTTCATCGGGTTCGGAGCGGAGGAACTGGGACTATACGGCAGCGAACACTACGTCGGACAGCTCTCGGAGGACGAGATCGACTCGACGGTGGCGATGATGAATTTCGACGCGCTGGGGTCGGGGCCGCAGACGGCGACGCTTGGAACGTCGAGCCTTCAGAGAATGGTGGAGTCGTATGCCGAGGGGCAGGGCATCGACATCAGGATACGCTACACCATGGACTGGGGCAGCAGCGATCACGCCCCGTTCCAAGAGGCGGGCATCGACCACATCTTCTTCCTTGGCGAGGACTTTTCGCGTATCCACACGCCGGACGATAGATTGGAGTACGTCGAGACGGAGCTACTTGGGAGCGCGGCGTTCCTGGGGATGGCGCTGCTGGATATGCTGGCAGAGGAGGAGGGGTAGCGGGGGTTAGGGTTGGAGGTTCGGGGGTGGCGCGGTGATCCGCGTCAGTTCGACGGCTAGTCCGAGGCGTGATCTGAACTTTGGAACCGCGAAGGGGCCTTAAGGTTGAGAACGATTTTCCGTGTGTGGTCGTATGGTAGAGTAAGGCTATCGACTTAAGGGTCAGGGGAGACCCTTCGACAGGCTCAGGGTGAACGGAGTTTCTTTGGCCGCCTTTTGGGGCGTGTTGACATTTCCCGTCATTCCCGCGAAAGCGGGAATCCAGAGTCGGATACACATATACTCTCTATGAGGAATAGATTCCCGCTTTCGCGGGAATGACAGCTTCATGGTGTATTCAAATTGAATTGGTATAAGACTACCGACTTATGAGTCTTCGGAGGCCCTTCGACAGGCTCAGGGTGAGCGGATTTTCTCTGGGTTTCTTCAGTATCCTGTGACGGGGGGATGAGCATTTATGTTTGAGTCTTTGACGGAAAAGCTGAATGGGGTCTTCAACCGGCTGGGGAACCAGGGGCGGTTGACGGAGCGCGACGTGGATGAGGCGCTGCGGGAGATTCGCATGGCGCTGCTGGAAGCGGACGTGAATTTCCGGGTGGCGCGGTCGTTCGTGGGGAAGATTAGGGAGCGGGCGCTGTCGGAAGACGTGCTCCAGAGCCTGAGTCCGGGGCAGCAGGTCGTCAAGATCACGAATGAGGAGCTTACGGCCATCCTCGACGGCGGTGACAACAAGGTCGTGCCGGGGCCGACGGCCCCGTCGGTGATCCTGATGATCGGGCTGAACGGGTCGGGCAAGACGACGACATCGGCCAAGATTGCGCGGCACCTGAAGCAGGCGGGGCAGCTACCCGTGCTGGTTGCGGCGGACCTGTACCGTCCGGCGGCTATCGACCAGCTTCAGACGCTCGGCAGGCGGATCGACGTGGAGGTGTACGAGGAGGGAACGTCGAATCCAACCCCGAAGGTGGCGCGGGAGGGAGTGAAGCGAGCCGGGGAGGTTGGCGCGACGTGGGCGATTGTGGATACGGCGGGACGGACGCAGATCGACGACGATCTGATGTCAGAATTGGAGGAAGTGAAGGAGGCCGTCTCGCCGGTCGAGACGCTTCTGGTCGTGGACGCGATGACGGGGCAGGACGCGGTGAACGCGGCGAAGGAGTTCCACGAGAGGATTGGAGTGACGGGGCTGGTGCTCTCCAAGCTGGATGGCGACGCAAGAGGTGGAGCGGCGCTCTCAATCGTGTCGGTCACCGGCGTGCCTATCAAGTTCATTGCTACGGGCGAGGGCGTCGACGCGCTGGAGGAGTTTCATCCGGACCGGCTGGCGTCGCGCATTCTCGGCATGGGCGACATGCTGACGCTCATCGAGAAGACGCAGGCGGCGTATGACGAGGATGAGGCGGCGGCGCTCGAAAAGAAGATGCGGCAGGCCACGTTCGACCTGAACGACTTCCTCGACCAGCTAGAGCAGGTGAGGAACATGGGAGGTATCGGCCAGGTCCTCGACATGCTGCCGGGAATGCCGGGCCTGAAGGGCAAGATGCCGTCCGAGGACCTGACGGAGAAGCAGTTGAAGCGTACGGAGGCCATCGTCTTCTCGATGACGCCGCAGGAGCGGGCGCGACCGGAGATCATAAACGGGAGAAGAAGGCGGCGGATCGCGCAGGGCAGCGGGACGACGCCGAGGGATGTGAACCAGCTATTGAACCAATTCAAGCGGACGCGCAGGATGATGCGTCAGATGTCGTCGAAGCGGGGAATGCGCGACCTGATGAAGATGATGGGATAGGACGGAAAAAGGTGAAGCCCCGCCGAAGCGAACCTCGACGAGGCCTCGGGTTAGGGAAGTGTCACGATGAACACCTACCCGTGACACCCCCTACTGCTACTATCCAACGAAGCACCTCCTTTCTTCAGAGACCCACCACGTAGACTTTCTTCCACCACCCAGTCTCCTAAGGATCATTATATCGATTGGCCGGGGGGAATTCAAAGAGGAGTTGGGGTGTAGAACAGGGCAATGCATGAGCGACGGGGTCGGGTGTTGAGGGGCCTCCCAACCCACCCCGCTGGACTCCGGCCTTCGCCGGAGTGACGATTACTGGTGTTCCTATCAACTCTAAATGCGATTGCCCTGGGGTGTGGAACAGGGCAATGCATGAGCGACAGGCTTGGTTCATAGTCCGTTCATGGTGAGCCTGTCGAACCATGATCGGCCTGCCCTTCGACAAGCTCAGGGCGAACGTGGCATCCTTTGGTAAGGCAGGGGACTGAACATTCTGTGAAAGAGAATCGCCGGAGGTTAGCGCAATGATACGCGGGCTGGCCGGGGTCATCATCTGGACGGACGACCTGGGGAGGATGGTCGGGTTCTATCGTGACACGCTAGGACTGACGCCGAACTCGGAGCGTCCGCACTTCGTCTCCATCCAGTGGGGGAGCGTCAAGTTGGGCATCGGGGCACATTCAGGCGTCGAGGGAGGGTCTAGGGACCCGTATCGCGTGATGGTGAACCTCGACGTGGAGGACATCCATGCCGAGTACGAGCGGTTGTCGGGCGCGGGCGTGGAGTTTATCCGCCCGCCTGAGCGGGAGCACTGGGGTGGGTGGGTGTGCACCTTCACCGACCCGGACGGGAATATTTTGCAACTGCTGGAGCAGCCGAAGGGCGATTAGTGTCCCGTTTCGCAAGTTCGTTGTATGAATTGGATGAGTGTGTTCCGGGGAGTCACCCTCACCCCAGCCCTCTCCCACGACGGGAGAGGGGATAAATCGCCGAATACTGGCCTGTCTAGCTTCTGGCTGATTCCAGGACGGCGGCGGCGGCATCGAAGAACACATCGTCGATGGTTATGTTGACCATGGCGTCGCCGACCATCTGCTTTCCGGCGGCGTGTACGGCGTCGCGGACGGTCTTCTCGAACTCCAGTACCTTGGGGTGCTCGCCCTGCCCCGGAAGGCCGAAGGACTGGGCAATGTCCTGCGCGCCGGAGTTGAAGAAGTCGATGCCGTCGACGGAGAGGATGCCATCGAGGTCGTCCAGGACGGCGACGTCTTCCAGCTGGGCGATGACGATGACGTTCTCGTTGAAGTGCTTCATGTAGTCCGTTCTGGACGTGAGCCGTCCGAAGTGGCCTCCACGACCGGAGCCGAAGCTGCGATGGCCTTCCGGCACGTAGCGGCATGCGGCGGCGAGGGCCTGCGCCTGCTCTCTCGTGTTGATGTGGGGGCCCATGATGCCCATGACGCCGCGGTCGAGGAAGCGGAGGATGGTGGAGTCATGGATGTTGGGCACGCGGGCCATAGGGGTCAGGCCGACGGCGTCGGACGCCCTGCTCAAGTCCTCGATGTCGGCGGTGGTGAACGGCCCGTGCTCGGAGTCGAACATGACGAAATCAAAGCCAAGCTGGCCCATCATCTCGACGATGGTGGCGGAGGGGAACCTGATGGTGAAGCCGACCGGGGTCTCACCGGCAGCCAGCTTCGTGACGACGTTATTTGTGCGCATGGGGAACCTCGTGGTTAGGGTGGAGGTATTGTAGGGGAGCGTCGGCGGGCGGACAATATGGGGCACGGATACGGCCTAGTGGGCCATCACGCACTCTTGTTACGTAAGTTCAGGAAGGAATCGCTGAATCACGCGGCGGTGTACGCTGCAACTTTCGCTGCGGACTCCGCTACATCTTCCCTGATCGCATGAAAGCGGTCGATGCCCTTGTCGTTCAGAAACATCTCTATCGCAGAGAAAATTAGAGCCAAGGCCCCTAGTACAACGGATAAGCCAACTAGACCGACGCCGAAAAGCGCCAATCCGATCCAATTGAAGTAAGACGGCAGCGGGGTCAATCCCAATAGCCCAGCGGCGGGTATTCCAATGCCTAATGAAGCTCCGATGACGGCAACCAGTGCAAGAAAGCCTATGAAAGCTATCAGTAACACGCCTCGGAGTCTCTGCCTAGCCGGCACGTCCTCGGTAGTGTCAACACCGAGTTTTTCTGCGACACGCCGAGCCTGCTGATTCAGACCGTCCACTGCGAACCATATCGCTCTAGCGACCACCTCCCTGCAGACCCACAAGGAGATGTACAAAATGACCACAGTCACGGCCCACTCTTCTATTGGATGATCTATCACCCAGAAGAGTAATATCCACACAGTACCGTGCAGAGCCGCCAGTTTGAAATCTCTAATCGGAAGCATTTCCCTGTTCAGCTTCATGGTGATCTTCTTCCTTGTCACTTTGGGTGGTGGTAGAAGAGCCCCGCAGCCCGGCGATTGTCAGAGTCCATACGTCTTTAGTGCCGGTAAGTGTAGCCGCCACTCCCAATACGAGGACATATACCAAGACGACCTGCGACAGGATGTTTTCAACATTCTCTGATGCGCCCAACAGCCTTAACGACAAGTCTAACAGCCAATTCAATCCAACGCCAATGAGCAGAAGGCAGCCCCAGGACACCGCAACAACCAAAGCTCGGACAACAATATTGAAGCACAGACCGATGAATCTGGTTGTGGATGAGTGCAGATTCATGATCGGTCTCTACGCGCCGATGCCGACCTTGGGGAGGGAGGCCTTGACGGCGGCGAGCATGTCGTCGATCTCCTCGGGGGTGACGTAGCCGAGGTGGCCGACGCGGAACATTTTTCCCGTAAGCTCGCCGTATGCGCCCGCGAGGACTACATCGTGGTCGTCGAGGACGACTTTGCGGAGGTCGTCGGCGTTGACGCCGCCGGGCATCCGGACGGAGGTGACGGTGTTGGACGCGACGCTCTCGTCGGGGAAGACCTCGAGGCCGAGCTCGCGGATGCCGTCGCGGGTCATCTGCGCGATGTCGGCGTGGCGCTGCCAGACGTTCTCAACGCCCTCGTCGATGATCCTCGTCAGGGCGTAGTCGAGGGCGTACATGGCCGAGAGATTCGGCGTCCAAGGGGGTTGGCCCATGTCGAAGTAGTCCTTGTAGGCCGCAAGGTCGAAGTAGAAACGGGGCATGGTGGCGTTCTCGTTGGCCTTCCAAGCGCGCTCGCTCATGCTGATGAAGGCGAGGCCGGGCGGGAGCATCCAGCCCTTTTGAGAGGCCGTAGCGACCACGTCGAGGTCCCAGTCGTCAGTCTCCAGCGGCAGGGAGCAAACGCTGCTGATGCCGTCCACCAAGATGAGCTTGTCGAACTCGTTCTTGACGACGGAGGCGACGCGCTCGATGTCGTTGGTGACGCCGGTGTTGGTCTCGTTGTGCGTGACGAGGACGGCGGTGATCTCCGGGTCGGCGTCGAGGACGCGGCGCAGCTCGTCGACATCGACGGCGGTGCCCTGGGGGAAATTCACCATGGTCACGTCGGCACCGAAAATCTCGGCTATCTTGCCGAAGCGGTCACCGAAGGAGCCTATCGAGGCGCAGACGACCTTTTCGCCGGGAGACAGTGTGTTGGCGACCGCAGCCTCCATCGCGCCGGTGCCCGATGATGTCAGGACGAACACGTCGTTCTCGGTGCGGAACACCTGCTTCAGGCCGTCGGTGATGCGGAATAGCATCTCCTTGAAGCGCGGGCCCCTGTGGTTCATCATCTGGGTCGACATCTTGTCGAGGATGTCATCGGGGACGGGTATCGGGCCCGGAATTCGCAGGTTAGTCATGGGATCTCCTTGTTGCGATTGCTGCGTAGACGATTCTAGCATGGCGGGGCGTTTTCGAGGACTTGCCTCGTTTCCGCCACGTCTCGATCGATCTGTTTCAGAAGGGCATCAACAGTGTCGAACTTGACCTGTTCGCGGAGCCGTTGAACGAACTCGAGTTTGAGCGTTTTGTCATACAGGTCTTCGTCGAAATCGAGGATGAATGGCTCGATGGTGCGCTCCCGGCCGTCGAATGTGGGGTTGTCCCCGATGCTGACGGCGGCCTGCAAAGCGTGATCGTCGAGGTGGGCGTATGCGGCGTAGATTCCGTCGCCCGGCACTGCCATTCCCCCAGGTGGCGCGATGTTCGCGGTTGGGATCCCCAGCTTGCCTCCACGACCCTCGCCGGATACTACCGGCCCTTTCAGCGTGAATCGACGGCCCAGCAGGTCGGAGACGCGCTCCACGTCACCCTCGGCGAGGGCAGTGCGGACGGTGGTGCTGCGGACGGTCTCGCCCCTGGCGTCCTGCAGTCCATCGACGACCTTCAATGTGAAGCCCATCTCGCCGCCGAGTTCCGTCAGGCGTTCGATGGTACCCTCGCGTTTGCGGCCCATGGCGAAGTCCGGCCCGACGACCAGGCTCACCATTCGGAGGTGTTCCTGAAGGAGCGAGATGAATTCTTGTGCGCCAAGACTCGCGAGAGCGCGGTCGAAGGTGATTGGAACGGTGAGGTCGATCGAGGTCTTGTTGAGCAGATCAAGCCGGTCTTCAAGCGACGTGAGGTACTGTGCCTGAAAGTTCGGACTGAGGACGGCGGCGGGGTGCTCTCGGAAGGTCACCACGCCTGCCATGAGGCTCTTGGTAGCGGCCTCGTCAGCCAGTTGTGAGATGAGGTGGGTGTGACCCCGATGAACGCCGTCGAAAACGCCAATGGTGAGGGCAGTATCACCCCGGACGGCAAAGGCGCCCAACTCGTCGCCGATCGACATTCAACACCTGTGTGGGACTGCTTGACGGCTCATCGCCGCACCAAAAAACGATGCTAGCATGGGGGTATGGGAGCGTCAAGAAAAGTGGAGCAGAGGTGAGTGTTCAGAGTGGGTGAGGTGAACACCCTCGCCCTCACCCTAGCCCTCTCCCACGACGGGAGAGGGGACTGGATTCCGGCCTTCGCCGGAATGACGGTGGCTGTGTGTGTTGTGTCCTCTCACGAAATCTGAACAGTTACAAGCAGAGGTGAGTGTTCAGAGTGGGTGAGATGAACACCCTCACCCTAGCCCTCTCCCACGACGGGAGAGGGGATAAGTCGCTATCTGGCCGCTTTGCCATATTCAAGTTGACTGAGTACTAGACTCAGGACTTACGATTCTTCTTCACGCCTCATCGCGGCCACTGATATAATTGTTTGGATGTCAGCCATTTCAACGACGGAGTTTTGAATGCTCTCTATCGATTTCGAGACCTACACATTGTCGAACGGACTGGATGTGATACTTCACCGCGACGAGTCGCTGCCGATGGTGGCGGTGAACCTCTGGTATCACGTCGGGTCGAAGGACGAACAGCCGGGCCGGACGGGGTTCGCGCACCTCTTCGAGCACATCATGTTCGAGGGGTCGAAGAACCACAATAAGGACTTCTTCGGGCCGTTGGAGAAGGTCGGGGCGAACATCAACGGCTCGACGACGAACGACCGCACGAACTACTGGACGACCGCGCCTTCGAACAACCTCGAACTGATCATGTGGCTGGAGTCCGACCGCATGGGGTTCCTGCTGGAGGCGCTCGACCAGGAGCGGCTAGACCTGCAGCGCGACGTGGTGAAGAACGAGCGTCGGCAGAGCTACGAGAACCGCCCGTATGGGAAGGCGTATCTCGCCATGGAGACGGCGGTCTTCCCGGCTCCGCATCCCTACAACTGGCCCGTGATCGGGTCGCAGGAAGACCTGAACGCGGCGTCGCTCGACGACGTGAAGAACTTCTTCCGGACCTACTACGCGCCGTTGAACGCGAGCCTGAGCATCGCGGGCGACTTCGATCCCGACGAGACGAGACGTCTCGTCGAGAGCTACTTCGGGGACATTCCGCCCGGTCCGGCCATCGACCGCGTGGGCCAAATGAACTCCGGCCTGACGGGGGAAGTGCGAATGGACATGCGGGACAAGGTGCAGCTTCCCCGCCTGTCGCTCGTGTGGCCTACCGGCCCGATGTTCGACGACGACGAGGCCCCGCTGGACATCCTGGCGTCGATCCTGGGCGACGGCAAGAGCTCTCGGCTGCACAAGACGCTGGTCTACGACAAGCGCATCGCGCGCGACGTGACGGTGGCGCACTATACGAGGGAGATTGCCGGGGAGTTCATCGTGCAGATCACGGGCAATCCCGGACAGGACCTCGATGAAATAGAGGATATCGTTCACGAGCAACTTGACAGCATCCGAAGCGAGCCTCCAACGGAGCGAGAGGTGGGGACGGCGCTCAACCGGTTTGAGGTCGATAACGTGCGCGGGCTGGAGAAGATCGGGGGATTCGGGGGACGGGCAGACCAGCTCAATCTGTTCCATACCTTCGGAAGCGATCCAGGCCTCATCAACACCGACATCGAGAGATACCGCGTCGTCACAGCCGAGGACGTGGTGCGCGTGGCGGGGCAGTCACTTGGTCCCAACAGGGTCCGCATGACGGTTTTGCCGGAGGATGCGGTGGAGGCGGGGGCCGGCGCGAATATCGACAGGGCGACGATGCCGGCCAGCGCAGCGCCCCGGTCGTTCAGCCCGCCGGCGCCCCGACGCGAGAAACTGGACAATGGCCTGAACATCCTCTACGTGCAGGACTCGCGCCTGCCAGCGGTGTCGATGAGCCTCATCATAGACTCAGGAGCGACAGGCGATCCGCCGGACAGGCCCGGCCTGTCACACCTCACGGCCGCGATGCTGCCCGAGGGCACGCCGACGATGACGAGCCAGGAAATTGCCGAGGAGATGGAGTTCATCGGCGCGCACCTGAGCAGTACGGCGGGATACGAGCAGGCATCGGCATCGACATCGGCGCTGACCCAACACCGGGGCAGGGCCATGGAGATACTCGCCGACGTGGTGACGCACGCGAATTTCCCTGAAAATGAACTGGAGCGGGTACGCAAGGAGCGGCTGGTAGACCTTCGACGCATTGGAGACGACCCGAATCTCATCTCGCAGCGGGCCTTTCGGGCGCTTCTTCACGGCAAGGGGACGCCTTATGGTAGCCCGCTGTCGGGAACCGAAGAGTCCGTCGGCGCAATCACGCGGGACGAGATTGTCGAGCAATTCCACCGCACGTACGTCTCCGACGCTGCGACGCTCATCGTCGTCGGCGACACGACGAGGGACGATGTCCTGACTCTCGCGCAGTCACGATTCGGGCACTGGTCCCCAGGTGGGCAGTCCGGCGGCGCAAGTTCACAGCGACCGGCGTCCGGTGCTTCTAACTCCGGCTCCACGACCATCTACCTCGCCGACAAGCCCGGCGCGGCGCAGTCGGTGATTCGGGCGGGCCACCTGACTATCGACCGACATGACTCCGACTTCTACGCATTGAACTTACTCAACTACCTGTTCGGCGGTCATTTCATGGCGCGGATGAACCAGAACCTTCGACAGGACAAGGGCTACAGCTATGGGTTCCATTCAGTGGTCGACTGGGCGACGGGGCCGTCGACGCTTGCGGCCTGGGGATCCGTCCAGACGGCAGTCACGAAGGAATCGGTGATCGAGGTGCTGAAGGAGTTCGAGGATATTCGCACCGGCCGACCCGTTGACGAGGAAGAGTTTACCGACGCCAAGAACGGGATGCTGAAGGGGTTCGCCAGCCAGTTCGAGACGCAGACGCATCTGCTTTCACAACTGGGTCGCATCGTCATGTTCGGCCTGCCTGATGACTACTATTCCGGTCTTGAGGCACAGTACGAGGCGCTGACCGCCGGCGATCTGCGTCGCGTTGCAATCGAGCGCGTGGACAACGACCGGCTGAAGCTCCTGGTCGTGGGAGACAGGTCGGTCGTCGAGCCGGGACTGGAGGAGTTGGGATATCCAATCGTACACGTAGACTATGAGGGGGCCGTGATCGACTGACACCCGGCCACGAACACAGCAACCGAGGGAGGAATAGTAGATGACGCAGGGCTATGAGGACATTGCAGACCGGCTGCAGCGCTCCGGTCGCGACATGGGTGAGGAAGAGCGGGGGTTCGAGACGAAGCAGGTGGAAGCGCAGCCATTCGTGGGCATTCGGACGAATGCGACGATGGACAAGCTCCCGGAGATCATGGGGTCTCTCTTTGGGGAGGTGTACGGATATATTCAGCAGAATGGACAGACCCCTGCGGGCATGCCGTTCTCGCGCTATCACTCGATGGACGGCAACTCGGTCGACATGGAATGCGGGATGCCGGTAGCGTCACCCTTGGAAGGCAAGGGCCGGGTCCAAGCAGGCGAGCTGCCGACGGGAACGGTGGCCGCGGTCACGCACATGGGACCGTATGAGGGCCTCTCAAAGACGTGGATGGCACTCACCGGGTGGATGGAGTCGCAAGGTCTCCAGCCTGCAGGCGCGCCTTGGGAGGTCTACGTCACCGACCCGGGCGCGGAGCCCGATCAGTCGAAGTGGCGCACGGATATCTTCTTCCCGGTAAGCTGACAGGAGGTCGAGGAGCGATCCGGCGCTTGCGTCCTTGGTTAATGAGGTGAAGCGGGCCGGGTGAGTCTTGCTCAAGTCGCTTCCGGTATTTGTCCGCGTGTCCTTCGACCGACAGGCTCAGGACGAGGGGATTCACCACAGAGGGCGCAGAGAGCACAGAGGGGAGAGGGATGGATTCCCGCGTGCGCGTGAATGACGGTGTGGGAGGAAGCACGGCAGAGATCGCGGAGGGTCGCAGAGGGGGGTTGGTTGATTTTGAGGGATTGCCCTTCGACAGGCTCAGGGCGAACGTGTTTTGATTGGACAGGTTTTCAAGTAACTGCGGAACCCCCTCCCTGTATCTCTCCCCCTCCGGGGAGAGCTTGCGGGTACCTGCCCGGTAGTTACTGATACCTGTGCACGGCCCAGGGCGCGGGTATGAGGGGTTGCGTTCTTGTGATATAATGCTCCGCGACTCCGTAATCAGACGCAACCTCGTTCCGCTTCCGCGTTATTCCCAAGCTACATAGCCTCAGGACCGAATGTGACGCTTGCTACGATTGAGGAGATTTCAGAACACAGGAGTGTCGCATGAATATCTATGTAGGCAACCTTTCCTTCGATGAAACGGATGAGACCTTGGAGGCCGCCTTCTCCCCTCACGGTGAAGTGCAGTCCGCCAGGGTCATAACTGACCGATACTCGGGCCGTTCGCGCGGTTTCGGCTTCGTCGAGATGCCGAACCAGGACGAGGCCGAGGCTGCCATCGCAGCCCTGAACGGGACTGAGCTCAGTGGCCGGATGTTGACGGTCAACGAGTCCAGGCCCCGCGAGGGTGGCCGCGGTGGCGGCGGCGGCGGTCGCGGCGGCGGCGGTGGTGGCGGCGGATACGGCGGGGGATCCCGCTGGTAGTCCAGACCTGATCAACTTGGACTATCGCCCAGCCCGCTAGGAAGAAGCGGACGGAGGGGCGGGCGGTAGTCCGGAGTTGTGGAAGGCAAGGGCACGATTATTCATGACCTAAGTGGAAATCGGGCGTTTGTTTGACTGTGTATTCGTGTTAGAATGGGCGCGAATTCAGAGAAGACGAGTTCAAATGCACCTAACTCTAGAATGATTTAAGAACGTTTGGATGAGTGACGACAAGATAAGGAGACCGTTCGTATGGAACTAAACGTTGTACGTGATGGCGGCACCGTAGTCGTTGGGGCCGGAGAACGCATTGACGGCACCAACGCCCGGGAATTCCAAAGCGCTCTGGAAGCCGCAATCGAAGAGGCGGACCGTGCCGTAATCCTAGATCTAGCGGACCTCACCTACATCAGCAGTGCGGGTCTCCGTGCCATCCTCATGACTGCCAGGTCACTCCGCAGACAGGACGCGGCGCTGGCGGTCTGTTCTTTGACGGACTCGGTTCGCGAGGTCTTTGAGATTAGCGGCTTCAACCAGATTATTCCGGTCCATTCCACAAAGGACGATGCGGTCGCTGCGCTCAACGGCTGATCCCCAACACCCCTTTACCCTTCGCACTTGTCAGAAACACCGCAATCCGGCGGTGGAATGAAGGATAAGGTGCGAAAGCAGGGAACAAGAGCAAATGGCAGCAGTGCACCAGATTCTCATCGTTGATGACGAGCCTGATCTTGAACCGCTGATACTTTCACGCATGCGGCGCAAGATCAGGGCCGGGGTCTACAGGTTCCATTTCGCGCTCAACGGCGTGCAGGCCCTGCAAATCATCAGTGAACATCCGGACATCGATATAGTCATCTCAGACATCAATATGCCGAAAATGGACGGTCTCACACTGCTTGCCCAGATTCGGGAAGTCGATCCGAACATCCGGGCAATTATCGTATCCGCGTATGGTGACATGAGGAACATTCGAGCGGCGATGAGAAGAGGCGCGGTGGATTTCATCACCAAGCCGATCGACTTTCAGGACTTCGAAGATACGATCGACCGGACGGTGATTCAACTCAGAGAATGGAAGATAGCGCTGTTGGCGCGTGACGAGATGATTGCATCTCAAACGAAGGACGCCGCGGACGCGTAACGCCGGTCGGTCAAATTGCAGTTGATTGTGAGGCGCGAGAGGTAAAGGTGATAAAGCAGCCCTACCGGATTCTCGTCGTCGATGACGAGCCTGATCTGGAGCCCCTGATACTGCAGCGCATGAGACGGAAGATTCGTTCCGGCTCATACAGCTTCGAATTTGCCCGAAATGGCGTCGAGGCTCTTGAGGTGTTGAACGAGCATAACGACATCGATATGGTCGTCTCGGACATCAACATGCCGCAGATGGACGGGCTCACGCTTCTTGAACAGATCCCCAAAGTCGACCCGGATATACGGTCCATAATCATATCCGCCTATGGCGACATGAAGAACATCCGCACGGCGATGAACAGGGGAGCGTTCGACTTCGTCACCAAGCCTCTCGACTTCGAGGACCTGCAGGTCACCATAGACCGGACTCTTCGTCATCTCGAAGAGTGGCGCGAGGCCCTTGCGTCGCGCGATAAGCTGGTTGCCCTGCAGAATGAGCTCGACCTTGCGAGCAGCACACAGCAGTCCATTCTGCCGAAGGTGTTCCCTCGGAGCACCGACTACCAGGTCTTTGGCCACATGGAGCCTGCCAGGAACGTTGGCGGCGACTTCTACGACGTCATTCGCCTGGAAGACAGCCAGGTTGGGCTGGCGATTGCCGACGTGTCGGACAAGGGGGTGCCGGCCGCTCTCTTCATGATGTCCAGCCGCACGCTCCTGAAGGGGGCCGCGATAGGCACCAGCGACCCCGGCGAGGCCCTGCGCGAGGTAAATGAGCTCCTGTACGAAGAAAACGAGACGATGATGTTTGTGACGGTACTCTACTCGATCTATGATCCGGAGACCGGCACACTCACGTATTCGAACGGTGGACATGACGCGCCTCTGCTAGTACGTTCCGACGGCACATCGGAACTGCTCCCGCTGACCGGCGGTGTTGCGCTCGGCGTCGCGCCGGACTTCGAGTTCCCAAGCCAATCGGTCCAGCTCGAAGCCGGCGATACGGTCGTGCTCTATACCGACGGGGTCACCGAGGCGATGAATGGTGAAGGCGAGCAGTTCGGCGTGAGTCGAATGCATGAAGTCTTCGCAGCGAATCCACCTGAGAACTCCGAGCAGGCCGCACGGGCAATGTTCGACGCGGTGAGGGACTTTGTGGGAGACACGCCGCAGTCGGACGACATCACCTGTCTGGTACTCCGCCGCGACTGAGGATTTCACGTGAGCGAAAAACTGGTTCTAAATAGGCAAGCCACAGTGGACGAAATCGAGATTATCCTCGAGGCCGTGGAGTACTTTGGCGAACAGGAAGACTGGGAGCCCGCCCTGACATTCAAGGTGAAGCTGGCTATTGAGGAGATGGGGATTAATGTTGCCAATCACGGGCGAGTCGACGATATTCCTGAGATTGAGATCGTCGTAAATTCCTCCCCGGAAAAGCTCACGATTACCATGAAGGATGACGGGCAACCGTTCGACCCTCTTAACGACGCTCCCGAGCCCGACCTCACCTCCGCGCTTGAAGACAGGCCAATTGGCGGTCTCGGCATCCACTTCGTTCGTGAGATGATGGATGAGATGACGTATCGGCATGAGGATGGCAAGAACTGCTTGGCTTTGACCCTGAACAGAGTTGAATGAGTCCAATGTTCGGATGGCAAAGGGCCAGGTCTGCGAAACTGAGGGTCGCGGTAGCCGTCACCCTCGCCTTCACTGTGGGAACATTCGGCTGCTCCCTCTTCGAGAGTACGGAAACCACGACCACGCCGAGCGATAGCCAGCCTGAAGCCACGGCCGTCTCCGGGGAGACATCGGCTCCTGAGCGCACCGGCTTCACTGACGACCGCGTCACTTTCGGACAGTCCGCGGCGTTTACCGGCCCGGCTCAAGAGCTCGGACGGAACATGCGGCTCGGCATCGAGGCTGCATTCTACGAGGTCAACGAGCGCGGAGGGGTCCACGGACGGCGATTGGACCTGTCTTCGCTCGATGACGCCTACGAACCGGAGGCCGCGGTCACCAACACCATTCGCCTCATCGAACGGGAAAAGGTGTTTGCGCTGATCGGAGAGGTCGGCACGCCCACCTCTCGCTCGGCCACTCCGGTTGCGGCGGACGCTGAGGTTCCCTTTATTGCCCCCTTTACGGGCGCCGAATTTCTGCGTGACCCGGAGTGGAACAATATCATTAATCTGCGCGCGTCCTACTACCAGGAGACGGAGGAGATGGTCGAGCGCCTGACTGCCGACCTTGGCATTGACCGTATCGCCGTGATGTATCAGGACGACTCCTTCGGTCGCGCGGGACGAGAGGGAGTCCTGATAGCGCTCAGGCACAGGAGCATGGAGCCGGTATCCATTGGGCTGTATCCCCGAAATACGACGGCAGTGAAGACGGCCCTGCTCGACCTGAAGCGGGGCGCTCCCGAGGCCGTGATAATGATCGGGGCCTACGAGCCGGTGGCGGCGTTCATAGCATGGGCGCGGCACACGGGCCTTGATCCCATCTTCATGACCGTGTCCTTCGTCGGCAGCAACGCCCTGGCGAGAGAGCTCGGTCCTGTCGGAGAAGGGGTCTACGTGACCCAGGTGGTGCCTTTCCCAACGGACGACTCGGTGCCAATCGTGTCTTCATATCTGAAAGCGCTGTCCAATTTCGAACCGGAGGCTGCTCCCGGGTTCGTTTCTCTGGAGGGCTATCTGGCGGGACGCCTGGCCATCGCCGCCCTTGAAGGCTGCGGCCGAGACGTTACCAGGGCCTGTTTCTTGGACAGCCTCAAGAGCGCCGACGTTGTTGACCTCGACGGTTTTGAACTCCGCTACGGCGCCGCGGACAACCAGGGATCCGACGCCGTGTTCCTCACCACAATCGGCCGTGACGGGACTTATCGGCCGGTAGAGACACTTAGGGACTAGAGCCGTGAACGAGAGACTGCGACGCCTATTTGAGAGTCGATTCCGCATAGCGACCCAACTCTACCTGGGGATCGGTGGAGCCGTGGTTCTCACTGTTGCGGCGAGTCTCGTCGGCTGGTTCATCTTCAACAGCGTTGGCGAGGCTCAGAGCCAGGTCACCGAAAAGAGTTTCCCGGAGGTGGAGGCAGCGTTCGGCGTCGCGCAGCACAGCGGTACGTTGGTGGACGCGGCCCCGCGCCTGATGGCTGCCACGAACCCGGGGGACTTGGCCCGAGTCTCCACCAGCGTGGACGAGGCCCGCGAAAATCTCGAGGCGAATCTGACCGTCCTGTTGGGAAGCGAGTCGTCGAACACCTCCCCAACGACTGCCGAGGCGCCTGAGTTGTCCGACGCTTCAGGGGAGGGAGAAGCCCCCGAAGTCCTGCGGTCCGCGCGAATACGTGAAAGCGTGGATATGCTGATCGTCAATATCAATGCCATCAGGGAGGACATGACCAAGCTCTATCAGCTTAATGTTCGCAGGGATGTCCTTCGGACGGAACTCGCGACGCTTCGGGAGAAGACGAACGACCTCATGGCCCCGATGGTCGACGATCAGCTCTTCTACACGATGACGGGCTACGTGAGTCTCGACGGGCCGCCGGTATCTCGTGAGGAACATTTCACAGAGGACGAGCTCGCCCGCTATCGCAACCTGGAGGGACTTCGCACTGACACTCATACCGCGAGCCAGCTGCTGGAGAGCGCGTTTTCCATCTCATCCGCTCCGCTCCTGGAGCCCCTGCGTGAGCGTTTTGAGTCCGCAAAAGGCAGCATTGAACGAAACATTGCCGCCCTTGAAGAGTCACCGCTGCGCGATGAGATTACCCCGCTGGCCAGCCGGCTGTTGGAACTGGGCACCGAGGATGATAACGGCTTCGATCTGCTGCGGCAAAGGCTTGAGATCATTCAGAACCAGCAAGAACTTCTCGAATTGAGCAGCGATATCGCCCTTGAGCTTGTCATCGACGTCAATTCGCTCGTAGACACCGCGCGCGCGAGCGCCGATGAGGCCACTCAGGCCTCCACGCAGGCGATATTCACGGGCAGGACGCTCCTGCTGGCCATCAGCGGGGTTGGTGTGGCGGGGGCCATCCTCATATCCTGGCTCTTTGTCGGACGAGTGATCGTGCGCCGCATACAGCTGCTCTCGAATTGGATGCTGCAGATGGCCGGAGGAGATCTCGAATCACAGGTCGATCTCGGCGGGCGCGACGAGGTCGCGGACATGGCGGACGCCCTCGAGGTGTTCCGACGCCACGCGCTTGAGGTCCAGCGCCTGAACCTGGTGGAACAGTTGGCGGAAGAGCTTCAGGGCAAGAACGACCAGTTGGAGAGCGTGCTTGCGGATCTTCGCAAGGCACAGGAACAGATCGTGATGCGGGAGAAGCTGGCAGCGCTTGGTGAGCTGACCGCAGGTGTCGCCCACGAGATCAAGAACCCGCTCAACTTCGTCAAGAACTTCTCCGAGTCGTCCAACGAGCTGCTCGATGAGCTCAAGGAAGTCCTGGATGAGAACGCGGACAAGATCAGCGAGGAAGACCAAAGTTACATCAAGGAGATATCAGACGACCTGAACGGCAACCTCGGTCGGATCATATCGCACGGGGAACGCGCCAACCGCATCGTTCAGGACATGCTGATGATGGGGCGGGAGACCGGAGAGGAGAGGTCAACCGATATCAACTCGCTGCTCGATGAGCACACCCGACTTGCCTACCACAGCGCCCGGGCGACGGATCCGGACTTCCAACTCCACATCGAGCAGGAACTCGGCCCAGACGTAGGCGAGATAGTGGTCAAGCCGCAGGACGTCGGTCGCGTATTCTTGAACATCGTCGGCAACGCCTGCGACGCGACGGACCAGAAGCGGCGAACGCAGCACGAGGCGGGCAATAAGTCCTACATGCCAACGCTGTCGCTATTTTCCAGCCGCAGCGACGAATATATCGAGGTGCGTATCCGGGACAATGGAGACGGCATACCCCCGGATGTCGCCGACAGGATATTCAACCCCTTCTTTACGACCAAGCCCACGGACAGGGGGACGGGGCTCGGCCTGGCCATTTCCAACGACATCATTCGGCAGCACGGCGGCTCAATCGAGGTTAGTTCCGAGCCGGGACAGTGGACTGAAATGACCGTCAGGCTGCCACTGGAGCGCGCTCAAGTCCTGGCCGGCAGTACGGACGGTGACGCAGAGGCGAGCTAGCGCGGGCCACCTCGATTCGGCGTCCTTTAGAGGGGGTGCTTGCGAAGTCCGTGAGACCGTTCGTGGTGAGCTTGTCGAACCATGAACCGCCCTTCGACCCTTAGACAAGCTCAGGGGAGCCAGGCTTTCAAGTAACTGCTCAGGACGAAGGGGATTCACCACAGAGGGCACAGAGATCACAGAGTGAGGAGAAAGGGCGGGACTGGGAGGCAGTTACTGCCATCGCCTACGTCGGGGCATCACCCTCACCCCCCGTATCCTGACAGGGGTAGGTAAAACGGGATTGCAGCTATGATCCGGCCACCGCAACCCTGTCATTCCGAGCGCAGCGAGGAATCTAAAATCCATAACCGCAAGACCGGACTGCCAGTGTCACGCTTCTTATCATGACCAACAGTCAAACCGGGTAAGAATTTCCGTGTCAGCTTTACGTTGTGACAGACATTTTAGATTCTTCGACTCCGCTACGCTCCGCTCAGAATGACAGTGGTGGGGTTGCTCGCAGGTTCATGGAGAGTGGGTGGATGGTCAAATACCTACCCCTGTCAGCCCCCCGTATCGGAGTACGGGGTGACGGCGCTGGGTATGCGTCGAGGGAACTCAACTCACGAAGTCTGGACAGCTACGTACCAGCCCTAGTCCGGGGAAGTCTCGAAACGGCCTATGAGACCGAACTCCTCCCGTTCGACGGGCACCCTCGCCAACGACACCGACTCAGGCAATACGATGCCGCCGGAGAATATCAGCTTCATCGCGTCCTCGACGCTGAGGTCTGTCTCGATGATGTCGTCTTCGGGGACGAGGGCCATGTTCCCGGACGTGGGATTGGGAACGGTTGGGATATAGACGACGACGATTGTATCGTCCGATTTGTGTGAATAGGCGCGTCCCGTCACGAACCCCATGGCGACCATGCCATCGCGCGGCCACTCGATGAAGACTACGCGGGTGAATTGGTACTGCGACGTGATGGATGCCATCGCCTGCTTGGTCACCCCCAGGATCGTCTTCACCACGGGAATATGGTTGAGGATCGTATCCTTGAAGTCCATGACAACCCGGCCTGCGCGCGTGGCGATGATGAGTCCGACAACATAGAACAGGACGACGGCGACTATCATGCCGACTCCCCAGAAGTCCCAGGCTTTGCCTTCTACGAACGGCAGTCCGCGAACGGCGCTATCGGCGTACCCAATAATCACTACCAGGACAACAACGGTGACGATGATGGGCACCAGTTCGAAGAGGCCGTTCAGAGTCCTTCCCTGGATGTGGCCCTCGAATTTCTTCCATAAGCCCGGCTCGCAGTCTGCTTTCTCAGGAATATCGGGCTGACCGTTTTCACCGTTGTTGAAGAGGCCCAATGTTCATACTCCTTCCACACGACAAACGCCGGGATTCCTCAATCATGTGAGGCGCTCCCTGAAGTCGATTCGCGCAACAGGGAGCAAGACAACCCTGAAACTTGCCGTTTGACCACCACCCTCCGCACCACTATCGGGGAGTATAGCAAGGTAAGCAACGACACTTGATCCCATTTTAAGGTCAAGTTTTGTTCTGAATTGTGGGGTGTGGAGCCGAGGGAGGTACTATGCCCAGGCGGCCATTTCGGCGTGAAGTTCCGGAGACAGGTCCATGTCCATGGCCTCTATGGCATTGTCGACGTGAGCCGGCCTCCGGGCGCCGACCAGGACCGAAGTGAGGCTCTTGTTAGCCATGACCCACGCCATTGCCAGCTTCACCATCGGCAGGCCCATCTCCTCCGACTTGGCGCGCAGCTTCTCTACGAGCTTGAAGTTGCGGTCCTCGAAGTAGATGTCGGCGTGACCGGGCATTACGTCAAACCGGGTGCCCTTTGGGAACTGCGACCTGTCCGGTGTGTACTTGCCGGCGAGGAAGCCCGCGGCGAGGGGACTGTACGGAGTGATGCCCACGCCTTCCTTCACACACAGGGGGAAGAACTCCGCCTCCGCCTCGAGACGGTCAAGGTGGCCGGGATTGTTTGATCGGGCGAGGCTGTAGGGAGGCTGGGTAATTTGGAAGCGCGCCCAGCCATTCTTGTCGCTGATATCGAGGGCGTCCTGAAGCTGTCCGGCACGGAAGTTACTGCAGCCGATCACGTCGATCTGCCCGGCCTCGACGCCTTCATTCATCGCGCCCAGGTATTCCTCATACGGCGCGTCCTCAAAGGCGGAGTGGGCCTTGTACATCTCGACCTTGTCGACCTGGAGTCTTTCGAGGCTCAGGGCAAGGGCGCGCTGTACGTTCTCGGCGGTGCCGCCGGAGCTGACCTTCGTGCAGATCTTGACCTCATCGCGCACGCCGCGCGACCGCATCCAGTTGCCGATGACCGTTTCGGAGGGCACTTCCCCGGAGGCGTACCCCTCCGCGGTATCGAAGAAGTCGATGCCGTTCTCAAGGGCGTGGTCCATGATCTCGTAGGCCGTATCGGGGTCGATTTCCCGCCCGAACGTTACGCATCCGAGTCCGATTGCACTGACGGTCATTCCTGAGTTTCCGAGGGGTCGCTGTTCGATCATCATGTGTCTCCCTAGTTTCGTTGGCGGAGGTATTCTACCACGCCCGAAGCCAGGTGAGTGAGAGGAACTGCCGACCGCTCGGAGACTCGCTTTACCCCAGACGCGCAAAGGTCGCTCAGAGGCGACATTTGAACGTGCGGACACCTTGCGGTATCCTTGACACTGTCATAGCGATGTGATAATTTTCAGCGTGCCGATTTCAAGGGCTTCCCGGCACTTGCGCTGCGGCTTTCGGAGAAAGGTGGAGATGGACCCAGCGACACTTTCCAATGCCGAATGGACCGGCATTGCCAACATGCTGACGAATCTCTGGTTCATGCTTCTCCTCATCATCTGCATCGGTACCCTGTACCTTGTCGCTCATGTCGGCATTCCCTCGCTTGTGGCCTCTCATCATTTGCCTCAAGCCGCGCAGCGCTTGCGCCTTCCCCTGTATATCGTGATGTTCGCCGGAATCGCACTCTATGCCTACTTCATTGGAGCTGCAATCGGCGAGTCTAGCGTGCTGGGCGACATCTTCGACACGTATTGGATCAAGGGCGGCTCGATCGACCTTCTCGGTCACGGCGGCAACCCTCCGTCCGTGCACTAATAGGGTAGACGCACTTGCTGCCAGGCGATTTTCAAGCACCAAAAAGGCCGACGGGGCGTCGGCTCGTCCTTTTCGGCGCGCTTGGCATCGGCGGTGTCGTCGGTCTCGTGATAGTCGTCGCCGCCGCGACGTTCGTCATAACGGCCTGGCTCGGACTGCCCTTGGACGCGTTCGGCGTAAACGACGGGCCTGATCAACCGATAGCGTTCCCCCATCCGACGCACGTCGAGGACATTGGCCTCGACTGCACCTTCTGTCACCGCAACGTGACGGAGGGCGCTGCCGCGTCGATCCCGGCCGTGGGCCTCTGCATGAGTTGTCACCTGACGGTCGGTGACGATAAGCCGGAGGTCGAGAAGCTGCGGAACTTCCACACGAATGGAATTCCCGTCGACTGGGTCCGCGTACACCGCGTGCCCGATCACGTTAACTTCGTCCACGAGCCGCACATCCGGCACTTCTCGGAACAGTACGGAGGCGCTTCGGGGACGTGCCAGCTTTGTCACGGTGACGTGGGAAGCATGGTGAAAGTCCGGCAGGTGCGCTCACTGAAGATGGGCGACTGCGTGGACTGTCACCGCGACAACGAAGCGCCGACGGACTGCACGACGTGCCATTACTAAAGGAGATGCCCCTCCGCGTATCGAGAGGGGAGTAGAACATAGGGAATGTCCCTAACTCGAAGACAATTCTTGACGCTGATGGGCGGCTCCGCCACCGCGGTGGCGGCGGCGGCTTGCGGCATCCCTGAGAAAGAACTGCTCGTCCAGTCGCCGATCGAGATGCCGGAGGACCTGGTCACGGGTCTCGACACCTGGTACGCGACCATCGACCGTCAGAACCGCGCGCCATTCGGCATCGTCGTGAGGGTGATGGAGGGTCGCGCGAAGAAGATCGAGGGCAACGTCGACTATCCGGTAAACCGAGGCAAGCACAACGCCGTCGCCGAGGCCGGTCTGCAGGGCCTGTACCACCCCGACCGCATCGGCTCGCCGTTGATTCGCACGGGACAGCGCGGCGAAGGCAAGTGGGAGCAGCTAAGCTGGACGGACGGAGTGTCGCGTGTCGCCGAACGGCTCGGGGCCGCGAGCGGCGAAGAGACCGTTCTCATCACCGACCCCGTCAGCGCCCATATCGGCCTGGTTGTGAACCGGTTCGCCGAGTCGCTCGGCGCTCAGCACATGAGCTATGAGCCGCTGGAGCGCACCGTGTTGAAGGCCTCCATGAAGCAGGTCTTCGACCAGGAGGCGATGCCCGACTTCGACATCGAGAACGCGGCATACATCCTGTCCTTCGGGGCGGACTTCCTGAACACGTGGGGTTCCTCCGTCCGGTATGCAAGGGGCTACGGCCACTTCAGGCAGGGCGAGGGCAGGAAGCGCGGGAAGCTCGTGCACTTCGACTCCCGCTTCTCGATGACCGCGGCGAACGCCGATGAGTGGGTCTACGTCAAGCCCGGGTATGAGGGCGAAGTGGCGTTGGCCATAGCGAACGTCATGATCACCGCCGGCCTGCCGAATTCGCCAGGTCTCCAAGCTCTGACGCGAGACGGTTCCAACCGTCTGCAGCAGTTCACGCCGGATGCCGTCGGAAGCAGGGCCGGGGTCGCGCCGGAGAAGATAGTCAGGATAGCGCGCGACTTCCTGGAGCACCCGCCGGGTCTCGCCATCGGAGGCGGCTCGGCCGGAGCGCATTCCAACGGCCTGTTCAATTTGAACGCCATCTATGCACTGAACTATTTGTCGGGAAGCGTGGGCAAAGAGGGGGGGGTCATCTTCAATCCGGCTCCGCCCATTGCCGACCTTCCGACTGCGCCGGACGCAACGTCGTTCTCGGACTTCCACAGCCTCGCAGGCAGGATGTCCGCAGGGCAGGTCAAGGCGCTGCTGGTACGCAACGCCGACCCCTTCTACGGCCTCCCGGAGAACATTGCGATCAAACAGGCCAGCTTCAATGTGCCGCTCATCGTCAGCTTCTCGAACCACTTCGACGACACGACGATGATGGCCGACATCATCCTGCCGGAGAACCACTACCTCGAAGACTGGGGAACTGACATACCCGATCCCGGCCCCGGCTACCAGACGATTGGATTCCAGCAGCCTGTCGTCCGTCCGTTCTTCGAGCCGAGAGGCCCCCATCTTGGGACCAAGAACCTCGGCGACGTGCTGATGGCAATGGCGCAGGTGCTTGAGAAGGACCTCGGTCTCGACGCCGACAACTTCAAGGAGCTGATCGAGAACGACGCCTCCCGGCTGCAGGACATGGGACGGGGGTCGGTACAGGCCGCAAATGCCAAGCTGTTTTGGAATACCGTCCTTCAGCGCGGCGGCTGGTGGGACATCAATGAGACCTACGACGGGGGAGACCCCAGCCCGACCTACTCGTTCCCGACCGCCGCTCAAGCGCCGTCATCGCGCGGCGGCGGGAATTTCCACTTGATACCGTTCGAGACGACCGGGTTGACGGACGGCAGGGGCGCAGACCTTCCGTGGCTGCAGGCCACGCCCGACCCGATCACGACGGCAACATGGCAGACGTGGGTCGAAATCAATTTGAAGAAGGCCGAGGAGATGGGCATCAAGGAGGGCGACGTCGTTGAAGTGTCCTCGGAGCACGGTTCCATCGAGGCCCTCGCCTATCCTCATCCGGGGATATCGCCCGACGTTGTGGCGATACCTGTCGGACAGGGCCACAAGGGAGGCGGACGGTACGCCAAGGACCGGGGCGCGAACGTGCTGTCGATACTCTCGCCGGTCACGGACTCGGAGACCGGGGCGCTGGCCTGGGCGGCGACGCGCGTGGACGTGCGACGGACGGGCGAGTGGATCCGCCTGCCGAAGTTCGAGAACACCGCGCCGGACCTCGCAGAAGACGGACATCGAAGAATAATCCCGCTGACATCGGGGTAAGGGGAAACGGAGCCTTAGCAATATGGTAAGCGCAAACCCGAAATGGGGCATGGTGGTAGACGTCGATAAGTGCATCGGCTGTCAGGGCTGCGTTGTCGCATGCCAGTCCGAGAACAACATCCCCATCAACACCGAGGACATCTTCAACCAGCGTCGCGCGATCGAGTGGATTCGCGTCGAGCGGTACTGGGAGGGCGAGTTCCCTGACGTCAAGGCGCGGTTCATACCGATCCTGTGCCAGCACTGCAACGACGCCCCGTGCGAGCCGGTCTGTCCCGTGTTCGCCACGTATCACAACAACGAGGGCATGAACGTCCAGGTGTACAACCGCTGCATCGGCACGCGGTTCTGCGCCAACAACTGCCCGTACCACGTCCGGTACTTCAACTTCTGGGAGCCGGAGTGGCCGGAGACCCTCACGAACCAGCTCAATCCCGACGTGACGGTCCGCAGTCGCGGGATCATGGAGAAGTGCACGTTCTGCATCCAGCGCATTCGCCGCACGAGTCGAGAGGCTGCGCGGGACGGCGAGGAATTGTCGGACAACTCGCGGGAGTTGAATCCGGCCTGCGTGAACGCCTGCCCGACGGATACCCTGGTATTCGGTGATATGAACGACCCGAACAGCAAGGTCTCGAAGTTGGCAAAGGAAGAGATGGACGACGATCACGGTCGTGGCTACCACCTGATGCCGCAGTACGGCACGTCGCCCAACGTGATCTATCTGAAGAAGGTGGACGAGTCCGCCGCAGAGAAGAACGGCTCGCATGAATAACGGCGCATCACATAACGGTCACGGCGCGCTGACGACGCCGAAAGCCGTCGAGGACGACCTCCTCGAAAAGGGCAGGCTGCCCGGCTCCACGTTCCGCATGGCGGCGATAGTCTTCGCCGTCCTGTCGGTGCTGGGAGTCGTCGGATTCGTGATGCGATTGACCGACGGCTTTGCCAATACGCCCGTCTGGGGGTATCACGCTGCCCTGTTCGCGTTCATCCTGACGGCGGCGCAGGGCGCTCCCATGGTGGCCATCGCTCCGAGGATAGCCAACGCGCACTGGCGGCGGTCGATCTCGCGCGTCGCGGAACTGTTCAGTCTCGTCGGAATCGTGAGCTTCGTGATATACATCCCTGTGGCGTGGGCCCTGCCCAGCATGGAGGACGGCAGGCGGACGCTCTGGTTCTACGGCGAGTTGAACATGCCCGCCCACATGCCGGAGATCGCGACGACGCTCGTGCTCCTGGCGCTGACCGTGAATGGCCTGTGGCTCCTCTGGGTCTCGGCAATGCCGGACTTCGCGATGCTGCGCGACCGCTCGACAGGGAAGAAGAAGGTCTGGTTCGGCCGCCTGGCGAGAGGATGGGTCGGCACGTCCGGCCAGTGGAACTGGCAGAAGCACCGGCTGGGCATCCTTGGGGCGTTCTACTTCATGATGCTCGTTACGGCGCACTTCGCAGTCAGCATGGACTTCGGCATGTCGCTCGTTCCGGGCTGGATCGACGCGCTCTATCCTGCCACGCACGCCCACAACTCGCTGCAGGCGGGAGTGGCGATCACACTGGTAACGATGTTCGTCATGTATCGCTTCGGCGGCTACAAGGACTACATCAACCTCGACCAGTTCTGGGGACTGGGCAAGCTCCTGTTCGCCCTGTCTCTCCTGTGGTTCTGGTTCTGGTTCTCGAGCTTCATCATCTTCTGGTTCGGCGCGAAGCCTGCCGAGGAGGCGGTCCTCGACCTGCTGTTCGTAGGGCCATATCTGCCGATATTCTTCATCATCTTCACCTTCGCGTTCCTCGTTCCCCTGTGGGCGATGATCTGGAACCCGCTGCGAAAGAGCGTGTGGGGACCGGTCGTCATCTCGTGCGGCGTGCTGGTCGCGACGCTCCTGGACAGGGTTCGCGTGTACGTCGCGGCATTCTCGGTTTCGGAGTTGAATTTGACAAATAACCACCTGATGGAAGAGATACCCGACGCCGTCCTGCCGGACGTGGCGGACGTGCTCATCTGGGTGGGAGGCATATCGGCCTGCATACTCATCTACATGCTGGGAACGCGCATAATCCCGCCGATCAATATCTGGGAGCAGAAGGAAGTATTGCTGTACCGCATCCACAAGCCGTTCCACCGGACGGAGGTGCAGGTACTCGGCAAGCCGGAGTAGCGCGGCAGAACGCATAGCCATGCAAGAACACGTACAGCTAACACAGAAACAGATCAACGACGACCTCCTCAGCTCGGTGCTTCACACGCCGAGGTGGTGGTGGCCGGCCGTAATCGTCACGACGGTGATATTCCTCACCGGCATGGGCGCGTTCGGCTACATGCTCAACCAAGGGGTCGGAGTGACCGGACTCAACCGTCCCGTGTTCTGGGGCGTGTACATGGTGAACTTCGTCTTCTTCATCGGCATCAGCCACGCGGGGATCATGATCTCGGCCATCCTGCGCCTGACGCAAGCCGAGTGGCGGCGTCCCGTCACACGCGCCGCCGAGGTGTTGACGGTGTTCTCGCTCATGTCCGCCCTCATGGCGGCGCCGCTGGTTCACGTCGGTCGCCCGTGGCGCGCCGACCTGTGGGTATTCCCCTACGATATCGCGCGCGGCGTGTGGATCAACATCCGCTCCCCGTTCATCTGGGACCCGAGCGCAGTGATGACCTACCTGACGGCGAGCTCGCTGTTCGTCTTCATCGCGCTGATCCCCGACCTCGCAGTCGTGCGAGACCGGGCGACAGGGTTCACGCGCAAGTTCTACGCGGTGATGGCGATGGGCTGGAGGGGAACACCGCGCCAGTGGAAGCTTCAGGCGGTAGCGGGAATCCTGCTGTCGGCCCTGGTGCTGCCGGTCTTCGTCTCGGTCCACAGCATCGTGTCCTGGGACTTCGCGGTGCAGATCGCGCCGGAAGCGTGGCACTCGACCATCTTCGCTCCGTACTTCATCATCGGCGCGATCCACTCCGGTGTCTCGGCCGTGGCGACCCTGATGGTCATCATGGTCTGGGTCTGGGGATGGGACAAGTACCTCAAGCCCGACCATCTCGACGCCATCGGGCGACTGCTCATCATCGTGGCGACGACGTGGTTCTTCTTCTTCTTCCTGGAGTGGGTGTACGCGCTGTACACGCTGGAGGACGCGGAGCTCGCGATGCGCGATCTCCAGGTCTTCCAGTGGCCGTGGAGCGCGCTGTTCATCGTATTCCTGGTAACGGCCTACTTCATACCGGTGCCCATGTGGCTGTTCAAGAGCGTTCGGAGGAGCTACTTCTGGATGTTCGTGACGACGATCCTGGTCAACATCGGGATGTGGCTGGAACGCTTCCTCATCATCGTGCCGGGGACGATGCGCCGGAGCGAGTTCATCTTCGACTGGGGCAGCTACCATCCGAGCCTGGTGGAAATCCTGATGGTGATAATGACGTTCGCCTGGGTGGTCCTGGGCATGTTGGTCTTCACGAAACTGTTCCCGCTCATCCCGCTGTTCGACGTCAAGGAGGGCATGGTGGGACGCGACGAGATACGAATCGGCAGGCGGATAGTTCCCGCCTCGATTAGAGAGTAATGCGAGGTGATGCTGTGGCACTGCGAAGCGTCATAGGTCTATACACGGACGAGGACACGGCGGCGAACGCGCTCGACGCGGTCGCCGGGGCCGGTTACGGCCAGGGCGAATACGAGATACTCACGGGCACCCCCTATCCCGAGGGCACGTTCGGCGAGGAGGAGCCGGTGCACAAGCTCTACCGGTTCCCGCTGATCGGCGCGGCCTGCGGTTTCACCGTCGGCCTGCTCCTGACCGTGGGCACTCAGCTTGCCTATCCGCTGGTCGCAGGCGGAAAGCCGCTTCTGTCAATCCCGCCGATGGCGATCATCATGTACGAGGGAACGATGCTCGGCGCGATCCTCTTCACGGTCGTGGGCATCATCTTCGAATCAAGGCTCCCACGCCTGTTCATGGGCGCCTACGACACCCGCATCACCGAGGGATACATCGGCATCACGATCACGGCGGACGAGTCCAAGATGGAACACGCCGAGGAGACGCTGAAGAGCGCAGGCGCTGAGGAGATCAAGCGCGGCTGGGAACAGACCGACTTCTAACCAATCGAAACACGAGTACACACGATAGAGTCAGGATAGATGCCTCGAAACCCACGCCATATAGCAGTAGTCGCCATAGCGGTCGTCATGTCGCTGATGGCGATGGCGTGCTACAACGCCAAGACGGGCGACACAGAGGTGTACGGCGTCGCCAGGTTCAAGCTGCCGGTGGTGCCGGAAACGGGGTCGCACAAGGTGATGGTCTTTTCCGAGATGCACTATCAGCCCAAGTTCGACTCCCAGGACGTGCCGCGACTGCTTCCGCCACCCGGCTCCGTGCCCGTGACGGGACGCGAGATCCAGTACGCATCGCTCGAAGAATACAGGGCGGCCACGGCGCCCGAAGGCGTCTCGCAAGGGTATGACAGGTCGCACGCCGCCGAGGTGTACCGGGTGAACTGCCAAGTGTGTCACGGGGCAAGTCTCGCGGGTGATGGACTGGTCGTCCCGTACATGACAAGCGGCGTGTTGCCGGCCAACCTCAACAGCGACGCGACCCAGAACTCGACCGACGGGGAGATATTCGCCTTCATAGGCGAGGGAGGCCGCCAGGGCTACGCGCTGATAGAGGCAGGGCAGCCTTCGAACTCCCCCATGCCCGCCTTCAAGTACCTCCTGTCCGAAGAAGACCGCTGGGCGCTGGTCAAGTACCTCCGAGGGCAGTAGGCCGGGCCAATCGGAGACAACCCGACTATCGAACGGTCTTCACTTCGAGTTGGATGCCCTCGTGCTGCTGAATGCGGCTGATGACCTCGAAGAGATTGCGGGCGTGGGGATTGCCGGCCGGGCCAAACATGCGCATGAGGCTCTTGGGCGGCTTATCCGTTAGGGACCCAAGCTCCTCGAACCCGATGGTCGCGTTGATATAGTCACGCAGCACAATCTTGCCCGCATCGACATCTCCGGCCAGCAGGCACTCGACGCCTTCTTTCAGCAGCCCTTCTCGAAAGGCGGGGTCGCGCTGAGCGCGGGCCTGTACGGTCTCCTTGAAATCGCGGGTGAGCGCCATGGTTCATACCTCCTGCCGCTTGCGACGCTTGTACTCTTGCCAAAGGTCACGGGCATCCTCGATGTCCTTCTGCTGACGCATCTTTTTATCCCAATTGCTTGTGATGAGGCCGTATTCTCGACTGACCGGACTTTCTGGATTCCGGCCTTCGCCGGAATGACGGGTGATTTGGCTGTCCCCCGGCCAATTCATGGCGTAGTCAAAACGTACTGGTAATATACACTCTCTGCGCTCTCTACGACGAATCTCCCTGCCCGTTAGAACAGCGTGTAGACGAACGGGCCTGCGCCCGTCGATCCACCGACGACGATGACGATGCCGAAGGCCAGAAGCACGGCGACCATCGGGATCAGCCACCAGAGCTTGCGCTTCCAGAGGAAGACGATGAGCTCCCCCGCGATTCCCAGCTTTGCGCTTGTTTCTCTAACGATCTTCAAGTTGGACCCGCTTCCGTCTACTTCTTGGTGACCAGGAAGTCGCCGATGACGAGCGCGTCGAGGCCGCTCTTTTGAAGGGTGTCGAGCGCGTCCTCCGGCGATGCGACTATGGGGTCGCCGCGAACGTTGAGGGATGTATTCAACAGGACCGGCTCCCCGGTGGCCTCCCCGAACCTCCTGATCAACTCATGGTAGCGAGGGTTGGTCTCCTTGTATACGGTCTGGGGTCGAGCCGTGCCCACGTGGTCGACGGCGGGAATGGCGTCGCGCTTGGAGTCCTCTATAGGGGCGACGACCAGCATGAAGCGCTCCGGCATCCCCCCGGCCCCGTTCGGCAGACCAAAGTAGTCCGCTGCCGCGTCTGCCAACACCGAGGGTGCAAACGGACGAAACGGCTCGCGGAACTTGACCTTGCCGTTGACAATGTCCTTCATCTCGGCCCTTCGCGGGTCGGCAAGGATACTCCGATTGCCCAACGCGCGCGGCCCCCATTCGAAACGCCCCTGGAACCAGCCCACGACTTCCCCTTCCACGAGGAGGTCGACGGTCGCGTCCAGGAGTTTTGACTCGTCCTCGAACCGCGTCCATGTGCGGCCTGACCCTTCGAGGGCCGTCCGTATGGCGTCGTGGTCGTACTCTTGGCCCCAGTAGGCGTGGTCCATGACGAACCGTTCCTCGTTGCCGAGAGCGCAGTGCCAGGCGTAGAGGGCGGCCCCCAGCGATCCGCCCCCGTCCCCTGCGGACGGCTGGATATAGACATCCTCGAACGGCGTCTCAGCAAGAATGCGTCCGTTGGCCACCGCGTTCAGGGCCACGCCGCCCGCCATGCACAGCTTTGTCAGGCCGGTCTCCCGGTGCGCCTCGTTCGCCAGATTCAGCACGAGTTCCTCGGTCACGTGCTGGATGCTCGCGGCGATGTCGGCGTAGCGCCGGTTGTATTCCAGCAGTTCCTGATGATTGGCAGGCTTCTGCCCGTAGTACGCGGGCCAGCCCGTTTCGGCGGTGACGAATGGGACGCCGGGATCGCGGGGCTTCCCGAAGAACTTCTCGAATCTCGACGTGAACGAGCGGTGCGTGCTGTGGTGGAACGAGAAGTAGCGGTTGTCGGTCCAGATGGAGCCGTCGTCGCGCTGCTCCACGATTTCCCGGATGCGGTCGGCGTACCGGGGAGTACCGTAGGGGGCCATCCCCATGACCTTGTACTCCCCCTCATTGACCTCGAAGCCAAGAAACGCCGTGAAAGCGCTGTAGAGTAGTCCGAGGGAATGGGGGAAGCGCAGCTCTCGCTTGACGGACAGCGAGTGTCCGTCTCCCACGCCCATGGAGGCGGTTGCCCATTCGCCCACGCCGTCGAATGTCAGCACGGCGGCCCTGTCGAACGGAGAGCAGAAGTACGCGCTGGCGGCATGTGACAAGTGATGATCGGAGAACAGGATGCGTTCCTTGTCGATGCCCAACTCGCTCTCGATGCGGCTCTTGACCCACAGCTTGTCGAAGAGCCACGATCTCATGCTGTGTACGAACTGCATGTAGGTCTTGGGAAAGCCGGACACGGCCGTCAGCAGCAGCCGCTCGAACTTCACGAAGGGCTTCTCGAAGAACACCACGTAGTCGAGATCGGGGCCGTCGATGCCGCCCTGTTCGAGACAGAAGCGTATGGCGTTCGTGGGAAAGCTCGGATCGTGCTTGATGCGGGTGAAACGTTCTTCCTCTGCGGCGGCGATGAGCTTTCCGTCCTCAAGAAGGCAGGCTGCCGCGTCGTGGAAGTAGCAGGAGATGCCGAGGACTCGCATGGGGAGACCGGTCACCACTGCCGCCGCATGAATTCCGTCGCGTCGTCGGGGGCTTCGCGCTTCCGCCACCAACTCCCTGCCGAGCGGCGGAGACGGAGCGGATCGGCGATGAGGCCGAAGGGGACATACATGAGCGGAATGAACACCCAGTACACGACTGTGAGCAGGACAACCATCTGGACGGTTCCGAGGAGATGCGCGAACGTAAGCCAGCCGTTGAGAATGTCTCGTAAGCGTGAGCGAGAACCGGAGATCAATGCCATTCTGCCTCGACTGGAGTGGGAAAGGCTCTGTGGTCCGCTGGCGCTACTCCGTCCGGCCGAGCCAGATGCGTTCGGCAACCTCGTAGCCCACCACGATTTCCTCACCGTCGCACTCCAGCCTGATGACCCCGCGATAGGGCGCGGCCTCGGTGATCTTCACCCTGCGCCCAGGGATGAATCCGTAGGGTACGAGGTACTCGAGCAGCGCCTGGTCGTCCTCGGGAATCCTATCGACCGTGTATTCATGTCCCTGCTTGGCCGCGCTCAGGAGAATGGAGTCGTTCGAGACCGCGTGCCCGCTGCCGGGTATGGGATCGCCGAACGGGGATGTCATCGGATTGCCAAGCTTCCGTCTGATCTTCTCCTCCAGCAGCGGAGACATCGCGTGCTCCAGCCGGTGCGCCTCCTCGTGAGCGTTGTAGAGATGGACATCGAGAAGGTTCACGACGAGAAGCTCTGCCAGTCGATGCCGTCGGACTATGCTCTCCGCCGCTTTTCGACCGAGCTTGGTCAGGTCGATCTCCTTGTTCTTGTCCATCTCGATGAGCTTTTCGCGAGAGAGCCGCCGGAGCATGCCCGTCACCGAAGGCAGGGACGTTCCCAGCCCCTCACCCTCCGGCAGACGCTTGAGCTGCTCGGCTAGCTGAGACGGCGTCACACGACGACCAAGCTCTTCCAACTGGTAGATCGAGAGCAGGTAGTTCTCGGCAGCCATGGAGAGCCGCATGGCCTCCACCGACGTATTGGAACTCGATCGCTTCGGAGTCACTTTGTCCGAGGGTCTCCCCATAGCGTGACGGTCAGGATTTCCGTTTGAGCGTACCATGCGGACTCGCAAACCTCAAATGCCGACGGCAACGGTGAGCGTTCAGTCTGGATGAGGCGAACGCCCCTTACCCCAGTGGATACCCGCTTTCGGAGACCTTTGCGTAACGTACGTAGCAGCCTGTCATTCCGAGCGCAGCGAGGAATCTAAGATGCCCTGCCGTCCTCATTCGTGCCGTACCAGCTACGGAACTCCGCTTCGAGGACAGTAACCCTAGATTCCTCATACCGCTCCGCTTCATTCGGAATATTTCATGAGGGCTGCCACCCTCACCACCTGGAATGAAAATGGGGTTGGCACGAGCCAGCGGGATCCGGGGACTGGATTCCGGCCCCGTATCGGAGTACGGGGCAAGCTCTACGCCGGAATGACGGGTGGTGGCGCGGTATTGGGGACGGGCAACCACAAGGGTTGCCCCTACGATGGGTTGGCCGGGGGTTATTTTCAGAGGAGTGACGGGTGCTGAGGTTACGCAAAGGTCTCCTTTCGCGGGTATGACGGTGATGTGCATAGAGAGGGTTTCGGCACCGAGTCTGAATAGTTATGGCAACGGCATTGCCTCGTCTCCGTCCAAGTCATGGATGCACGCGCAAGTCCGTGTCCGTAGTGAGCAAACGTGAGGGTGTGCTATTATTTTGTTCGGGGATTTTCGACTAGACGGTTCAATAGAGCCGTACAACCGGCGGAAGCGACGCGGAGAGTAGGAATGGCAATGCAGGCCCAGGCCCTGAGACTGTCTGAACAGGAAATCGTCCAGCGTGACTGGACGCGCATTCGGTTTGGCCTGGCCATCGGCATCATGGCCGCGGGCATCGGGGCCGCGACGACGATCCTCAACCTGTATACGGAGTTCGAAGGTGTCGGCGCCCTTGACCGGGTGCCCCCGGGGCAGGCGGTGCTCTTCGGGATTGCCGGTTGCATTGGAGGACTCCTCGTTGGAGGTCCCGTCTCATACTGGCTCTACGGTGTGAGGCCCACCTTCAGCGTACACGGGAGACGCGCGCGACGCCTCTGGGTGTGGCTCTTGCTGGCGCTAGGATACTTGATGTTCTACTCCTATCTGACCGGGGGGATATTCCTTCCTATCGCCAGGGAATTCTTCCTCTTCATTTCGAGTGTAAAGTCCGTCCCCAACGTGGTGGGAAGCTTCTTCAACCTATTCACCGCGCTGTGGTTCGTCTACGGCCTCAAGAACGCGTTCCTCCTCCTGGGGGCTTTCCCGTTCTGGGCTGGGTTGGGAGGGGTGGCGTTTGGCCCCTGTGCCTGGGGGATCGACAAGTTCAGCACATCGAGCAACGCCAGGATGTCGAAGTACGGTCCGATTGGGTTCGCAAGCGCAGTGGCGCTAATCGTGCTCGGATTTGCGATTCTCGGGCCTAAGTAGCGACCGACGACGGTCCGGTCCAACGGGACGAGAATACTCCTAGATTCCCGCCCCGTATCGTGGTACGGGGTGACGTTCTTTCGCGGGAATGACGGATTCGCGGTAGATTCAAAGTGAAGGGGATAAGAGGGCCTTCGACAGGCTCAGGCCGAACGTATTTCCTCGTGGCCGCACGGCCTCTTTTCCCCTCTGCGCTCTCTGTGTTCTCTGCGGTAAATCTTCATCCTGTCCTGAGCAGCTAGTTGAAAGCCTGTCGAGGGGCGGTTGATGGTTTGACAGGCTCACCACGAACGGGATTCATGGAAAGCTCGCCACGAACCGGGGTTCACGGAATTCGGCAACACCCTCTTAGCGGGGTTGCCCCAGTGGACTCGTGTTGAACTCCGCCCTCTTCCCGCTTAGTCGTTCGAGACGAACCCCAGCAGGTTGAGGATGATGAGGAAGATGTTCAGCACGTTCAGGTAGAGGCCGATGCTTCCCATGACGGCCACCTGTGTGGCGCCCTTCTGGTCGCCCTCCATAGCAGCTTGTTGCGCCAGCTCCTTCATCTGCTTCGTCTCCCATACCGTCAGCGCGAGAAACAGGGGCAGAAGGAGGATGTTGATGAGCAGGAACAGGCCGCTTGACTGGATCAGGAGCATGTTGATGAGGCTGATGATTACCAGCCCGATGAGGCCGAAGATCAGCATCGGCCCCAGCTTCGTCAAGTCCCTCTTGGTGGTCATGCCGACGGCGGTCATGGCGACGAACAGCCCGCCCGTCAGCAGAAAGGCCACGCCTATCGTGTCGCCGGCGAATCTGATGAGTATCGGCGAGAGGAACAGTCCTTCAATGCCGGTGAAGGCGAGATAGAGGACGGTCCCAAGGGCAGTGTTGCCCTTGGCGACGACGGCGCTGGCGGCCATGAGCGTTCCGAACATGATGCCGATCATCAGGAGCCAGCCGATCCAGCCGAGGCTGTAGAAGACCTCTCCCACGCCGGTCATGTCGCCGATCCAGATCGTCGCCCCAGTCGTGATTACCCCAAGCGCGACGAGGCCGTACATGCGGGTCATCGCGTCGGTATAGATGGCATTCGCCCGGGTTCTGTCGTAGAGGGGTACGCCGAAGTACTCTTGTGTGGACATGACGAAGCAATTCTCCCTGAAAGACTAAGGTGTCGTCACTCGTTTAATTATAGCAAAAGGGCGCGGTCCGCTTTCAAGCGGCCGCGTACACCGGTCAGTGTTCAGTCTCTGTGAGTTGGATAACGAAGACCCCCTCTCTGTATCTCTCCCCCGGCGGGGGAGAGATTGGAGATTCTTCGTCGCTGGGCTTCTCAGAATGACAGACAATTCCTGCATATCTCACGAACTCTGAACAGCTACGTACACCGCCTGTATTATCTCTATGCGTCTTTCGATGAGGTTGCGACGGGCGTTCTCGATGCGCTCCCCATAGTTCGGTCCGAGGAGTGCTTCGAACGCGGACGACGACGCATGGCCGGCATTCCTGTCCGGCGGTGTTCGTGCCCACTGTATGGACTTGGGAGTGTCATCATGCCATGTGATCTCCCGGAAGCCGCTCTCCGTGAGTGCCGCCCTCAGACGGTCTGCGTCAACGAGGTGGCTGAACGATGGCTCGTCGGCCCAGGGCGCAGGGTAGTGAGGAGGTGAGACATCGCCCGCGAGTATTTCGTGAAGGGCGAGTCTGCCGCCGGAGCGCAGCACCCTGCGGGCTTCGCGGAAGAGGCGGTCCTTGTCTGCCACGTTCATACCCATGTGCTGCATCCACACGACATCGAACGTGCCGTCGTCGAAGGGGAGGGCGAGCGCGTTACCGACTGATAGTGATACCGACTCGCTGAGGCCGAGGCGTTCGATCAGCATTCGACCGGCCTCAACGTAGCTGGCGGCCATGTCGATGCCGGTCACGTGGCAACCGTAGTTCAACGCCAGTGTCCTCGCGGGGCCTCCTATGCCGCAGCCGACATCGAGGACTCGCATACCGGAACGAATTCCGGCGAGTCCCGCAAGCTCGCGCGTGGGGGCACGTCCTCGAATGTGGAGGTTCTCAAACGGGGCCAGGTCATCAGGCTTGAGGTTGTCGATGTCAGTCCCGGAGGCTGACAGGGCGTCCAGGAGGATGCAGGCGAGACGGGGGCGACCGTAGTGATCGGGAGTCGAAATGTCAGGTCTTCCTTGAGAATCGGGCAATTCAGGTTATCGATACTTCGTCTGGCGCCTCTATGCCTGCCTCGGACGTTGCCGTGCGAAACAGGTCGACGACCGACGGATGACAGGTGAAGACCAGCACCTGGTTCGTTTCGGAGAGCTTCGCGAAGGAGACGGCAGCACGGAGCGCGCGTTCGGGATCGAAGTTCACGAGGACTTCGTCCACGATCACGGGAAGCGGCTCGGTGCGCTGTCCAAGCTCGCGAATCAGCCCGAATCGCAGCGACAGGAATAGCTGCTCCCGTGTGCCGCGGCTCAGTTCGGACGGCTGCTTTGTGGTGCCGTCTGCGTCCGTGACCGTGATCGTCTGCTCGCCGAGAGGAGCGTAGACCTGCCTATATCGCCCCTCGGTGATGTCGGCGAAGAACTCCTGTGCATGGCGCACCACGCCGGGCTGCCGCTCTCGCTCGAACTTGCGTCGCGCCTCTTCGAGCAGTTCCCTCGCGAGCGTGAGCCGCGCCCAGTCGCGCGCATGGACGGAGATCTGCTCAAGGAGGGTGTTCCTCTCCATTCTTAGCCGGGATGATTCTTCCTCGCTGACGAGGCTGTCAAGTTCGTTCTGAATGGAACCGCGCTCGGTCGATAGTTGCTCAATCTCAGCGTCCACAGCGTCTCTTTCCAGTTCCAAGTTGCTAATCTCGTCGTTCATGGACTGAGGGTCTGAGTTGGCCAGGTCGTTCTTCAGCCTGTGGAGTGCCTCGCCCGGCCCGCTGACTCGCTGGAGACGGTCGAGGGCGGCGCGGTTTTTGTCTTCAAGGTCGGATCGTCTTTGATAGAGACCGGCTCTTGCACGAAAGGCCTCGGCTTCCTCTGCTCCTCCTGATCGCAGCAGCTGTGCAAGCTCCTCTTCCGCCTTTTCAAGGACGTTCTTACGGTCTTGGAAGTGTCGCTCAGCCTCATCCAATTCCGCTTCGGCGTCGGTCCGATTCCTGTCGCTCTCCTGCACTTCCTCAAGAAGCTCGACGAGTCTGTCAGCCGCAGCAGCAACCGTCCGGTAATCGCCGGCGTCGAACGTGACGTCGAATGCCGTCGCCAGAGGCTCTACGGCCTCGACGTATTCCTGGATATCCTTCTCGATAGCCTTTATTCGCGTCTGCCAGCTCCGCACGTCTTCGAGCCTGCTGCGACCAAGCTCGACCTGTCTCTGAAGCACATCGACAGTCTCCGGCGTGAAGGACTCCAGCAGGCCGCGCGACTGCAGCCATTCCTGCCACTCCGAACTTCTGGCTCCGAGTTGCTCGGATGCCCGCTCGACGGCCCCCTCCGACAGGGCCTTGCGTGCCTTCCTCTGTTCTCTAATCGCACCGGATTCCCGCAACGTTCGCGACAAGGAATCCCACACAGCAAGATTGGTGGCCTCAGCATCCATCGAGCCTTCCTCGGCTATGAGGCTTCGGTCATTGACCTCATCGATGGCCAGGCGTCCAGCGATCTCGCTCAATTCGGACTCTGTGGCGGACATGTCTTGTTCGGCTTGGAGAATTTGCTGTCGAATCGAGGCAGCGAGATTGGACTGAACCAGGTCATTACCGGACACTCTGCCTGAGATTACCCTGTATCCGGCAAGAACAACCAGCGCCAGAAGCACAAGGGTGCCGGCAAAGACAAGAGACTCAATTGGCCCAGTCACTCCAAAGGCGAAGGCAGCAACGGCGATCCCGACCGGGATGAGCACCATTATCACAAGAGCGAAAGTAGGGACTCCCATCCTGCCGGCATCTCGCCGGTCCGGGACGGGAGCGCCGGAGCCAACAACTCTTTCAAGTTGGCTCTGCAAGTTTGAGAGATTCTGCCTTGCACGGTCGACCACTCCAAGCTGTACCGACGCCTCTCTGATGAGTTCCCGGCGTTGCCGTATCTGTTCCGCATTGAGGTCGGGCCTTTGAGCGGCCTCCAACTCACGTTGGGCCCTGCCCTCGGACTCAATGGCCTCCTCCAATGCGGTGGAGTCCTGAACGAGGGTTGCTCTGCGGCTCGAAAGCTCGGCGGAGGCTTCCCTGAGCCGTTCGCCGTACTGGGTAATCTCCTGGCGCACAGCTATGGAGAGATCGAATTCCTCCAACCGGACCTCGTCCCAGTCAGGCCCCAGGTCCTGCAGGGTCTCGGCAAGGGTTCTCCTGTGCCCCTCAAGCTCGGTCTCGCGTTCCGGCAAGTCCTTTACTGAACCGTCGAAAGCGGTCCGTCCATTCTGCAGGCTACGGATGTCGGATGAGTTTCTGAGAATGGCCACGTGCGGTACGGCGACATCAGCCGCCTGTTTAGCGTCTCGCACCCGGCTGCTCGCGATCTCCAACTCTTGACGCGCAATTCTCACGCGCTCTTCGAGTTTTTCCAGGCGGTTCAGGCCGTCGGTCGGGAAGTCTTCGATTGGCGGCAGGGCGCTCAACTCTTGCTCGGCCGATACGAGGTCGTTCCATGAGTCCCAGGCGCTATGCAGTCTCGTCTGCCGGCCATGCAGGGTCTGAAGCGTTCGCCGCCGGTCGGCAAGGGATTCAAGCTCGGATTCGACCTGCTGCAAACGTTCGGTCAGTTCTCCATACCTCGCGGCGTTGTCGGCAACCTCACGAAGCGTGGAATCGATATCGTCCAGTCTGTTGGCGGCGCTATATATCTCCTGAGTGCTCCCGCCACTGCGGAAGATGGAGTTCCTCGACCGGTCAAGAGAAGCCATCACGTCCTGCAGCGACGTCACACCCATCCCTGCGCTGTAGATCTGGCCGTTGACGTTTGCATCGCTCAGCAGGTCGTCGCTGTAGAGCTCGTCGAGCGTGAACGCGAAGACCTGCTCGAAAACGTCCTGCGAGTGATGACCAAGCAGCGTTGTGAGTTCCGACTCCAGCAGCGGATCGCCCAGCTGCGATGTTACGGAGACCTCACCGCTGAAGCTTCTTCCTGATGTTCTGCGGACGTTGTAGATGCGACCGTCGGTTCCTTCGAGCGTCAAAAGGCCGCCATAGCTCCCACCGGCGATAGGGGGGTACGCGTTGGTCCTTGCGTTCCTGCGAGGAAACCCGAACAGCACCCTTCGCACGAACTCCAGCAGCGTGCTCTTTCCGGCTTCGTTGGGGCCATGGAAGATCGTGACCGGACGCTCAAACGGGCCGAATTCCTGCCCGGCGAACCGGCCAAAACCGTCAATGCGGATTTCCCGAATCTTCATGCGTCCCGTTCTCCGGCAAGCAGGTCCACGACAATGGCTTCGGCCTCGTCTATCAGAGCGGGGAGTTCATCCTCGCCAAGGGTGTAGTCGTCCAGGAGTCGACGATACCGCCGGTGCTGGTAGAGATCACCGAGCCCGTCTTGCAATTCGGCCCGTAGCTCCGGGTCGTCCTTCGCCCGGTCCGTCGTCTTGAGCACCTCGGCCAGGAAATCGGAACCCTGGATGCGTTCCTGCCTGTCGAACGACGGGGCCGTTTCGTCCTCGATGCGTTCGCACCACGCGAATGGAGATTGTCCCGACCACTCGCCGTTGAGATCGTCCAGCAGGTCCTGCATGAAGTCCTGTTTCCGCAGAGAGTCGTACAACGCGCCCCGACCTTCCAACGTTATCCGGAGCACAATCGACCGGCCATCCGCTCCGCTTAGAGCCTCTTCCGTGCTTTGTTGCAGGCCATTGAGCAAATCCTGCGCGGTCTGCATCGTGGAGATGTTGAGGACGGGTCGCTCCCACCGCACGGTGTCAATGGCCCTGAAGTCCAGGCGGACGTTTCGGTTATCGTCCACCTCGACGACGTATACGCCACGCGCTCCGGTCTCGTTCGCGTGTCTGCCCTGGGAGTTGCCAGGATAGACCACCGTCGGCGAGCGTTCGTTGAGTACCTCACGTGTATGTACGTGACCGAGGGCCCAGTAGTTGATGCCCGTTGACCTCAGGTCTTCCAGCGAACACGGGGCATATGGGTCATGATTCGGGTTGTTGCCGACGTTGGCGTGCATCAGGCCGATTGAGAATACGTCGGGATCGATGTGGCCAAGTCGAGGAACTAGGTTGTCTCTGACTTCGCGGGTCGGGTAGCTGATGCCGTGCACGACGGCGCGTTGGGGATCGTCCGGGAACACGGGCACGGCCTCGAACTCAGCGCCGAAGCGTGTACAGCCTGCGGGATAGTCCAGTCTGGCCTCCCAGCCGTCCAGCGGGTCGTGGTTGCCGTGGCAGATGAATGAACGTATGCCCTCGTCGTCCAGACGCTTCAGGCCCTCGACGAACTTGAGCTGCGCTCGGAGGCTGCGGTCCGCCGAATCGTACACGTCGCCCGCGACGAGCAGGGCGTCCACACGCTCCTCCATGCAGAGCTTCACGATGTTCTCGTAGGCCGTGAAGGTCGCTTCGCGAAGGGAGGTTGACACGTTATCGGGGGCGGCGGCCTTCATTCCCTTGAAGGGGCTGTCGAGGTGGAGGTCGGCGGCATGTACGAAGCGTAGGAGGGTCATGTCGGTCAGCGGATACGGGTTGGAATGGCGAAGCGAGTATAGCCCAAATCAACCGGAACCGTCATTCCGGCTAGGGCCGAATTACTCTGAGTAAATCAATCGAAACCGTTCGTGGTGAGCTTGTCGAACCATGAATTACACTTTCACCCTTCGACAAGCTCAGGGTGAACGGAGCGCCATTTAGACGACCTCTTAGGCATACGGCAGAAGCGAGGTACGTTGCAGTGTCGTGCCTTTTACCCTCACCCCAGCCCCCGTATCGAGTACGGGGCAAGCTCTCTCCCGCGAACGGGAGAGGGGGCTAAGCAAGGATTTACAAGGTGGAAGCCGTCTCGCCCTTGAAGAGGGCCGTGGCAGCCTGCTCCGCTTCCAGCATCGCGCCGGGCAGGTCTTCTACGGCAACCTCGCGTCTCGGTTCCAGGAAGAGGAATGAGACTTCCTTCACGTTGAGGCCGGTCGCTTTGCTCAATGCGAGAGCGTAGCTGCCGCCCTGCAGACGGTACCGCCCCATTGCCCTGTCGATATCTTCGTCGGTGCGGACGGCGTCGGTCTTGTAGTCCACGACGACGTAGCCGTCCTCCTCCTCGAAGAGCAGGTCGATGAAGCCCTCTACGATCCCGTCTCCGACGGGTCCGGCCACCGGCGTCTCTCTCCACCATCGTCCCGATTCCAGCGCTCGATGAACAAGCGGGCTGTCGAGCGCCCTTCGCGCGAGCCGGGCGATTTCATCGGCACGTCCGGGCAGACCTTCGGCGGCTGCCTGTGCCGAGGCAATGTCGGTCAGGCCGTCTCCCGTCTTCAGGTCTACAACCTGCAGGACCGCGTGAACGGCGCGGCCAATGGAAGTCCCCGCCCGCCCGCGTCTCCACGGTTCGTCTTGTACGTCCTGCTCGTTCTTCTTTTCCTTGGCGAGCGTGGTCGCGGCAGCGGATGTGGGGAGAGACCGCGCCCCGTACACTTCGCGCCTTGCATCTTGCCACTGCCTTCGCATCGCGGGGGTGTCGACGTCGGGTTCGGAAGACTCGTCCTGTGGTCCAGGGTCGCTGAGGTCCTCAGGCGCCGGTGGGACGAACTGCTGCCATAGACGGCCCGCCCCCGTCATGAACTCCTCAATCCGTGCCGCTGCCGAGTTCTTGCCCCTTGAGTTCCGATATAGGCTGACGATGAGGTGATCGCGGGCGCGGGTGGCCGCAACGTACATCAGCCGCACGTCCTCCTCCTCCTCCCGTTCCTTGTCGTATGCTGCCAGTTCTTCGTATCCGCCAGTACAAAAGACCAGGTCCTTCGGGCCGACCTTCACTTCGACTCTTCCGCTATCGCGGTTGAACCTCACGGGTTCCGCTCGCTGAGATTGGCCGGCATTCAGGCCTGCCAAGATAAGGATGGGAAATTCGAGACCCTTCGCCGCGTGAACGGTCATGACTCTCACCGCGTTCTCATCCGACTCCGGGACAGCCGTTTCCTGCGCTCTTGCCTGCTCGTCACGTTGGCGGACCGTCCAGTTGATGTATGCTCGCAGGGACGTTTCACCCGACGCGGCGAAGGCCCGCGCCCGGTCAATCAGGAACCGGTAACGCGACCATCGAGGTCGCCACTGGCGGTTGTCCAGGGCAAGCTCCATGAGACGTCGATTTCTCACGAACTCCTCGATGAGCGCCGCCGGAGAGGTCCATCGACGCCGCTCGTGGAATTCCTTCAGGACGGCGAGGCCATCGGAAACGTTGCCCGTCGCCGATGACTCATCGGCGAGGTAGTCGAACTGTCCCCCGGCTTCGACGAAGTGAAGCAGGTCCTCGTCCGAGCATGCGAATGCCGGAGAGCGAAGCGCGGCAACGACGGAGACCTGATCGGTAGGGTCGTCGATGGCCGAGATGCAGTTCAGGAGGTCTCGCGCCTCCTGTGTTTGGTATACGAGGGAGGCGCTTTCGAGTCGGTAGGGTATGCCTGCCGTCTCAAATGCCGACTCAAGCTCATCGAACCCCAGGCGGCTCGGCGCCAGAACGCAGATGTCGTGGTAACTGGCTGTCGGAGGCTTCCGCGCACCGTCCTCTCGCCTGACGGGCCAGCCCTCCGCGACCACGGTCTCTATCGTGCGCCGAATGGCCTCGGCTTCCTGCCGGCGCACCTCCGCAACGTTGCCGCCGAGCGCACCTCCCATGTGCCTGACGACGGGCGGATCGCTATGCTCCGACTTGGCTTTGAGAGGAGAGTACCCAGGTTGCTCGGCGCCTTCTGCCATCCACTGGGGGAATACGTGGTTCACCCATTTGATGACGGGAGGCAGTGACCGGAAGTTCTGCGTCAGAACCACCTTCGGCCCGCCCACGGCCGCCTGCAGCTGCCCGACCTGCTGGATGTCCGCCCGCCGGAAGCGGTAGATTGACTGCTTTGGGTCTCCCACGATGAACAGCTTTCCCGCCTGGGGACGCACATCGCGCCAGACCCTTGGACGGTTGGCAGTGTCCGCCTCGTCGGGCACGTCTTCGGCGAGGAACATGGCAAGCTCAGCCTGCAGGGGATCGGTATCCTGTACCTCGTCGATGAGGATGCGGGAGTAGCGCCCCCTGAAGTGGTCGCGGGCGTCGAAACTGTCCCTCAGCAGGTCGCGTGCGAGCACCAGCAGGTCTTGGAACTCGACCTCTCCTGCCGCCTTCCGCTCGGCGGCATAGTCGAGGGCAAAACGTCGAAGCAGTTCGAGCACCGGGATCAGGATGTGCTCTCTCTCGCCCTCCGGCTCTTCGCCGGAAGACAGCTCGAACGTGGCTTCGGCCAGAAGATCGTAGTTCTGGTGAAACTTGAGCGCTATCTCCCTGATTTGCCTCAAGGTCATCCCCTCAGCAAGAGCGGGACGAAGCGCCTCCTGTCCCTCGGGGTCGTCGAGAGTCGTGTCCAGCCAGTCCGACCAGTATTTCTCGAATGCGACCTCCGACTCGATCTCGTCGCGAATGCCGAATCCCGGCGGGAGGCCGGCCTCCAGGGGCCGTTCGCGCAGGAGGCTGCCTGCAAAGCTGTGCAGGGTCTGAATGGAGGCCTGATCGAGGTCCGCCACCGCCCGCTCGCAGCGTAAACGCTCCACCTGCTGACGGTTGGGATCGCTGCCGACTCTTTCAAGTCTCTCCCCAATACGGGAGCGCAGCTCGGCGGCGGCGGCTTCGGTGAACGTGATGGCTGCAATACCGCCTATGCTCCGTGCCTTTTCGGTCGCTATCAGCGCGACGATGCGTTCGACGAGGCTTGTCGTCTTGCCCGTGCCCGCGCCCGCCTCGACGACCATGTTCTCGTCGAGGCATTTACGGATCGCGTCCCGCGCGGGCTGATCGGAAGGAATGGTCATTGGTCGCCCTCCGCCAGCGTCACGTAGTCTTCCAACCGTTCGTCCCCTCGCTTTCGCTCCCAGTCCCTCACGCGCCTCGTGGGACAGAGGTGCTTGAAATCGCAGTACCGGCAATTGTTCCCACTCCTGCCGGGGTTGGCGGGAAAGAGGCCCCTGCCGATGCCGTCGGTGATCGTCTCCACGGCCTCGGTGAATGAATCGAGCATATCGTCGAGGTGCGCAGGTTTCGGGGGGCGTGTTCTGAACTCTCCCCTGGACGACACGAACCAGTAGGCGACCAGCACTTCCATGCCTTGGCCCAGCAACTCGCGGGCCGCGAGACCGTACACCGGCAACTGCAGGCGAGTCCCACGCCTTATGGGGTCTTTGGTCATGTTCGTGTATTCGCTCGTTCCACCCGTCTTGTAGTCGAGCACAAGGGCGGTATCGCCCAACGGCGAGACATCGATGCGGTCGATCACGCCGCGGAATCTGAGCGTGCCCCATTCAACGGGCCCCTGAACGGTGGCTTCCCCCGGCTGCCGTCGGGAAGTCCCGAACTCGCTTTCGACCCCATGCGGAGCGACTCCGTGCCTCTTGCGAAGTATGAAGTCCTCATCCAAGAACGTTTGGAGATCAGTTCTGATCTCGGCCTGAGCGATCTCCCACAGGAGCCGCTTGCCGGTGATGCCGCGCTGCTCGGCATTTCGGAACTCCTCCTCGGTGATGCCCATGAGCGTCCTGAGGTGGTCGTCCGTCCATGGCTGATCGTGATCAGGAAGCGTTCCCTGCTCCTGCGCCGCTCGAATGAAGCGTTCTAGGACGGCGTGAATCAGCGAGCCTCGCTCCAGAGGAGAGATCGTCGCTATTTCCTCAGGCTGCTCCAGGGCGGCGATTCCGAGGACGTTCGAGAGGAAGTAGCGGTACGGACACGTCGCCCACGTCTCAAGCCTCGTCGGGGAGAAGATGTCGCTGCTGGAGAGACCGATTCGTCCCGAAGAGAAAGACGTCGCCGAGAGGTCTCCGTCCCAAGCCGTCAACGCTCTTGAGTTCCTCGCCCGCTCCATCCGCAGGGCTCTCTCCAGAACGTCCTCCGACTCGGCGAGATAGTGGTCGCCGATGCGCTTGCCGGAGCGTCGCCAACGCCAGAGCCGGTTGAGATCGTAGTCGTGAAGGTCGGCAGGCTGCGAATTTGAAACGGCATCGATGCTGTCCTGGGAGGACGCCACCTCTTCGAACCATGGTTGCTGCTTCAGGGCAGCTAGCTCTTCCGGTGAGGAGAGCATGGAAGGATAGACGGAAGCGCCGTTGAGTCGTGACGCCTCTGCGAGGAACCAGCTTGATGGATGCTGCTCTCTCATTGCCGCGTTATCGCCGCGCGCGAACGTGAGAACCCTCTTGCGCCCGGATGAGGCCGCGGCAAGGAACTCGTACCTTTCGACGCTCACGCTGCGCCTCTGCGGGAGTCCTGCCTGCTTGCGCTCGCGTTCAGGGAGCAAGGGGTCGTCGCGTACGCGCGGGGGCACGAGGCCCTCGACCATGCCCAGGAGGTATACCCGGTCGAACCGCAGTCCGACGGCGTTTCCGACGGGACCGGCGAACACACCATCTCCGTACGCGCCCTCTCGCGCGGCGGCCCTGCCGAGCGCCTCGTCCAGCGCGGAGCGAAAACCGTCCAGAGTCGTCCCCTCCTTATCCACGTCGTCCAGGCTTGCCAACTCCCTGACGGCGGACTCCAGGGCTTCCAGGTTTTGCGCTTCCTTTGGCGGCAGCCCGGCACTGTCCATGTATCGAACTATCAGGCCCTCGACCCATTCAACGAAGTCCGCCCATGACCCGCCATCCTCAGGGGGCGTGAGGTCGTCGTTAAGCTTCGACATGAAACGACGCAGCGCCCACGTCTCCTTCGCGGACCGCTCCAATCTCAGCCGCCTTGCATCGGCGATGTCCTCGCTCCGGTCCTTTGCCGCTCGTTCCTGGCGGCCCGCGTACCGTGCAAGGCGGTCGCTCCATTGCTCAATACCGGCGACGACTCCCGCATCGCGAGATATCCCATCCCAACGGGAGGGTCGAAAACCCGACGCCGTGGACTTCACCGGAGACGACGTGAGCCACCCGGTGACCTCGTCTCTCGGCAGGTCGCCGCCCGCAAGCGAGACCATGCCCTTCACCATTCGTCCGACCGGCGTCGAAGCCAGCCTTCCCGCCGACGGTCCGGCCGCAGACACCTCTGCCATGGCGAACTGCTCGGCTATGAGCGAGGCGTACGGCTCTCGCTGCCAGTACAGGACGGCCATTCGATTGAACGGTGTCCCCTCGTGCGCGGCGGAAGCAATGCCCCTCACCACGTTCCGCACTTCCTCGCGCGTGTCTGTGGTTATGAGCAGGCTCGTCTCGGAGTGGGGCGTTGGCACTGTTCGCTGAGGATGGTCTGTGCCCCGTGGCTGGGCGATGCCCAGTACGTCCTCGTCGGTCTGCGGTTCTCCGGTCACACCCAGGACGGTCGAGCAGGTCCACGCCTCTCTGAGGGCGTCGAGCAGCCTCCGCTCGCCGGGAGTGAGGGCTCGCAGGAGATAGGCGATGACGGGTCCGAGGTCGGCCAGCGCCGTTGCGTTGCCACTCGCCACCGCGTCGGCGGCAGCGTCGGTGAGCGACTCGCGGTCGTAGTACGTCTTGACGCGCTCTTGATAGAGTCCGTACAGCCGGACGATCTCGCTTGAAATCCCACCACGCCCCTTAAGAGCGGCAAGCGCGGATGGAGTGGCGTAGCGTAGGTCGCGGAATGTTGAGCGTAGGCTGGAATGGAAGGATGGATGATCGCGAAACTGTTCGAGCTGTCCTGAAGCGCCCTGTGCCACGCCCCGGACTGCGGCGGACTCGATAAGGGGCTTCAGGGGTCTCATTCCCTTGGCGGCCAGGCCTGGAGCCCCGAGCAGCTCCGCGAGGCGCGAAAGCACCATGAACTGCACGTTCACGAGGCCGCGCCTCCCGATGTCGCGACGCAGATGCAGCCCGGCGTAAGTTGAGGGAACTATGACGGTGACCGGCGCGAGGCTGTCATCCGCCTGGTACTCGGCAAGCAGATGTTCGAGGCGCTCTTGGGCCTGCTCAAATGGCTCGAAATACAAGGCGGAATCGGGCACGAAGGACGGCTCCTGACGCATTAGTGCGCACCCAGCAAGTATACAGTCTCCATCGAGAATGAGGACACGCGAGCCTCGATTGCGACGGTCTGCCGAACAGAGATTCTGCTATGATAGGGATTATCCCGAGAGCCCGCAGAGCCGGTTTGTCGAAGGAGTCACGCCATGGCACAGTATGACCCGTTCGAGGAGTTTGAGGCGTCCTTTCAAGCCGCCCTCGATTTTCTGACCTCGCAGAGCGGAGATGACGAGACCCTCAGCACGCTGACTTTCGCCGAGGACGCCGCAGACAATGAGGCGGTCGACTACTACGTTCCCGACTGGCTCAGCCCCTACGTCTCGATTGCCGGCCAGATCATGATGAATGAAATGGGCGAACTGCCGGACGAGGCCGATGAGGCGAGCCTGGGCCGCTTCATTACCGCGCTTGTGCCGGCGATGGCCCACGCGGTCCGGCTGGGATACGCGGAGGGATACGAAGCCGGAAAGGCGGAGGCCGACGGCGAATCTGGGTAGGGGCAGGTTTCAAACCTGCCCATGAGGGATCTCGAATCCGTTGACCGACTTTCAGATTGACGTCCAGATATTCGACGAGTTCGAGAACGTCGTCTCCGAGAGCCTTGTGCTGGAAGCCGTCTCCGCCGCGCTGGAGTCCGAGTCGTGCGACCCCAACACCCACGTCAGCGTGGTGATCGCAGACGATGTGGTCGTCCGTGAACTCAACCTTCAGCACAGGGGACTGGACGAGAACACCGACGTGCTGTCCTTTTCGTACACTCATGAGGGAGAGTATTACGGCGAGGGAGAGCGGAGCGGAGCGGGGGCCGATATCGACTTCGTACTCCCGCCCACCGAAAATGACGAAGCGTCGCTTGGGGAGATCATCATCTCGCACCCTCAAACGAGCCGTCAGGCCGAGCGCGCCGGACATTCTGTCGATCGGGAGTTGACCGTCCTGCTGGTGCATGGCGTTCTGCACCTCCTGGGCTACGACCACGAGGAGCCGGATGACGAGGCAGTGATGAATGCGGCCGCGTCGCGAGCCATGGAGCGATTGGCGTCACGGCAAAACTGAGAAATGCCGGTTTCACACTGGCCGATTGTGTGAGAAACTACGGGGTGTCCCGGCGATTGACCACACGGTCTGCCTCGCATTGTTGCAAGTGAGGGTTGTCGCCCTCTGATCTGAGTTCTCATCCGCCGTTGGAGGGACATGGCAGAGGTCCTTTACAGAAAGTGGCGTCCCAGGCGACTCGAACAGGTCGTCGGACAGGAAGCCGTCACCCAGACGCTGCGGAATGCCGTATCGCTTGGACGGCTTGCCCATGCCTACCTGTTCACCGGCCCTCGTGGAACGGGCAAGACGAGCACGGCCCGCATCATGGCGAAGGCCGCCAACTGCCGTGATCCGCAGGAGGGAGAGCCCGACGATTGCTGCGACATCTGCTTATCCATAAACGAAGGCCGCTCGCTGGACCTCATCGAGATCGACGCGGCCAGCAATCGCGGCATCGACGACATTCGCGACCTGCGAGACAAGGTGGGCTATACCCCCCACGAGGGCAGGTACAAGGTCTACATCATCGACGAGGTCCACATGCTCACCGAGCCGGCCTTCAACGCGCTGTTGAAGACCCTCGAAGAGCCTCCCGATCACGCGATCTTCATCCTCGCCACGACCGAGATCCACAAGGTGCCCCTCACGATCATCTCCCGGTGCCAGAGGTACGACTTCCGTCGAATCTCTCTCGACACCATCCAGATGCAGCTCGACACCCTCGCCAAGCAGGAGGGCTGCACGGTCGAGCCGGAGGCGCTGGCGCTGCTGGCGCGGTCGTCATCCGGCAGCCTGCGAGACGCCGAGAACCTGCTCGAACAGGCGATGGTGTCCTACGGCTCTCCGCTTCGGGGGGAACAGGTGCGCGACCTGCTGGAACTGGGGGGAGACGAGCGCGCGCTGGAACTGGCGCAGCACGCCCTGAAGAAGGAGACCAAGGAAGGGCTGGCCGTAATCAATGAGGTCGGCTCCCAGGGGGTGGACCTTCAGCAGTTCCACCGGATGGTCATGGACCACCTTCGAGGGACACTCCTTATCAAATCGTCCGTCGAGTCTTCGCTGGGGTTTGACGAGGAGGTCAAGGTTGAGCTCCGAAAGCTGGCCGACGGCCTGTCCCTGGACCATCTCGTCCACGTGCTCAAGACCTTCTCAGCGGTCGACGTGAAGCGCGATCTCGTCTCGACGCTCCCCCTGGAGATGGCCTTGGTCGAATCGAGCATCGCGCCCAAGCCTACCGTCGTCCAAGCGGCTCCGGCTCCGGCCGCTCCCGCCCCCGCACCCGCGAGACAGGGTACGGCGCCCCCTCGCGCACCGGCACGCCAGCAGCCCCGCCCCGCGGCCCCTGCCGGCGGCCCACCGCCAGGTAACAGACCCGTCCCACCCGAGGCCCGCGACCCATCCCAATACCGCCAGCCTGCGGCCTCGTCGCCGCCACGGCAGGCAGACCCGGAATGGGACCAGGTCGTCCGGGCGCTCCGTCATGCCAAGGGCAAGAAATACAACCTCGGCAGCCTGTTGCGCGACTGTCGTGAACGCAGCGTCGAGGATGACAAGCTCACCCTCGTGTTCGCCCACAAGGCGCACATGGAACGGATGCAGGAAGAATTCGACGACCCTGCAAGCAGGCGGCTCGTTCGTGACGCGGTACAGAAGGCGATGGGAGGCGATTACGAGATCGCGATGACGCTTGAAGGCGGGGGCGGAAACGGCCCCAAGCAGAGCGTAGCGCAGAAGAGCCACCTCGTGCGGGCAGCGCGTTTGATGGGCGCTCGCGTGGTCAGCGAAAAGGAGGAATCCCCGGATGATGAATAAAAGGATGATCAAGCAGGCGCAGCAGCTCCAGAAGCGCATGGAGCAGATGCAGGAGGAGATGGAGACCCTCACGGTCGAGGGATCGGCCGGAGGAGGCGCGGTCACCGCCACTGTTACCGGCAAGATGCACGTCCTCTCCATCACCATCGACCCGGACGTCGTCGATCCCGAAGACGTGGAACTCCTGCAGGACATGGTGCTTGCCGCCGTGAACGACGGCCTGAGACGAGCGGAAGAGACCGTCAGCAAGCAGATGGCCGCGCTGACCGGCGGACTGAAGATTCCGGGACTGATGTAGGGAAGCCGCAGTTCTTCGCATTCAACTATCGTCGGCGTATCCCGTCATTCCCGCGAGAGCCGGAATCCAGATTAGGTGCCGTATGTGCTCACTGAAGAGGATAGGTTCCCGTTTTCGCGGGAATGACGGTGGTTATGCAAAGGTCTCCCCCGTATCGGGGTACGGGGCAGGCTTTTCGCGGGAATGACGAACGGATTTGGATTCAAGGACTTCCAGATAGATGAACGAACCTGGGGCATACTCGTCCGCGGACCCCGTCGGGAAGCTCGTCGAAGAGCTTCACAAGCTGCCGGGGATCGGCCCAAAGTCGGCCCAGCGGCTGGCGTACCACCTCATACGCATGGGAGACGAGCATTCCCGCGCCCTCGCCGACGCCATTCTCGCCGTCAAACAGAGGATTATCCTCTGTTCCGCCTGCTCCAACATCACGGAAAACGACCCGTGCCGTCTCTGCGAGGACTCAAGCCGCGATCGCACCAGGATCTGCGTGGTGGAGGAGCCGATGGACGTTCCCGCTCTCGAACGCACGGGGGCATTCAACGGCCTGTACCACGTTCTGCACGGGGCGATTTCGCCCATGAACGGCATCCGCCCGGAAGACCTCAAGATCGCCCCGCTGCTGGAGCGGCTCAAAGGGTCCGAGGTGACGGAGGTCGTTCTCGCGACGAACCCCAATTTGGAGGGAGAGGCCACCTCGATGTACCTGCACGGTCTGATCTCTCCCCTCGGCATCAGGGTGACGCGACCCGCTCGCGGCCTGCCGGTCGGCGGTGACCTGGAGTATGCCGATGAAGTGACCCTTGGACGAGCATTGGAAGGCCGCCAGGAATTCTAGCGATGCGGACGCTGCGAAGCGTCTACGCCTTTGAGGCTGTCCATCTGGACGAGGACAAAATCCTTGCCGAGACCGAAGACATACAACACCGAGGGCCTCGTGCTCAAGCACATGCGCCTCGGCGAGGCGGACCGGATCGTTACCCTCTACACGCCGGATAGGGGAAAGGTGCGGGCGGTCGTCAAGGGCGCGCGCCGCGCGAAGAGCCGCAAGGGCGGGTTCCTGCAGCCCCTCACCCATGTCCGCGTCTCCATAGCGGAGGGGCGCAGCCTCGACCAGGTGGTCGAAGCTGAGACCGTGGCGAGCTTTCGGACGGTGAGGGAGGACCTCGGCCTCGTCTCGACCGGGATGTATATGGCGGAGCTTGTCGACGGGTTCTCCGCCGATGGTGCAGTCAATCCGGCCGAGTTTCGTCTACTCGTCGCCGCAATGAACGTGTTGGAGTCCACCGAGCGTCCCGAACAGCTTGCTCGGTACTTCGAGACAAGAATGCTGGCCGTGGCAGGTTTCGGCCCGGAGGTGCGTCAGTGCGTCGGCTGCGGGGCCGAGCTCGCGGCGGGCGACCACGTCTTCTCCTGCGACGGAGGCGGGCTGGTCGGGCCGGAGTGCCGAAGCCGGACGGACGGCGCGCTGATTCATGTCTCGCTGAACACCATCAAGGTGCTGCGGTTCTTCCAGGTCGCAGACATTCCTCAAGCCCTTGAACTGCCGCTCTCGGAGCGCATGATCGAAGACCTGCGCCGGGTCCTGAGCGCCTATATCACCTATATTCTGGAGCGCGAGCCGAGAAGTGCGGAGTTCATGCACCTGGTCTCGTCCGGTTAGGTTATATTGACATTTTTCGTCATTCCCGCGAAAGCGGGAATCCAGAGTTTGGTACACATATACTCTCTATGAGGAATAGATTCCCGCTTTCGCGGGAATGACGACTTGATCGGGGATATCAATGAGAAATTCAAGAATATCTACACCTAGATTCTCGTCGGGGCTCGATAAGGCTCGCAAGGCGAGTTCCATGAAGACGGTCACGCTGATAGGCGACTGCATCAGACGGGACTACCAGCCGACGGTGCGTGAAGAGCTCGCGGACGTCGCTGAGGTGTGGGGGCCGGAAGAGACCATCAAGACGACACGCGACGTACTGGCGCAGCTCGACGAGTGGGTCATCGGTCCCAGGCCGGACGTCTTCCACTTCAACTGCGGACTCCACGAGATTCGCCGGTTCCGGCCCGGAGACCCTCAGACCGTGCCGCTGCCGGAGTTCAGACAGAATCTCGAAGAGATATTCCGACGCATACGGGAGAGCACGGAGACCGCAATCACCTGGGCGCATACGACTCCGATATTTCACGAGCGGCGGGACAAGCTCAACACCTTTGGGAGGCTGGATGCCGACGTGGTGGGGTACAACGCATGCGCGGCAGAGCTGGCGGGCAGGTACGGCGTGGCGGTCGTGGACCTGCACCGGCTCACTCGTGAGAGCGGCATGGAGCGGTACATGGCGCGGAACGGCCTGCACTACACGCCCGAGGGGTACGCCCTATTGGGCAGGGCCGTGGCGAAGGTCATCCGGCAGGAGTTGCAGGTCGGCGAATACTCACTCAGCGGCGCCGTGAAAACGGCATAGCATAGTTGGACATCCAACCTACGGTTTGCTACGATGATTCTTGGTTTCAAGCAGGGGTATCCGGTATTGGCGCCGTCATAGGTGCGCCGAGAGGGGAGCTACATGGCCTCCACTGACTACAGCTTCAAACGATTTTCCGAGCATGAATTCTACGGGCAGCAGAACGCGTTGCTCGTCGACCTTGCGGGCGTGGGTTCAGGACAGCGAATCATCGACCTGGCGTGCGGAACGGGCGGGGTCACCAAGATCATCGCCGACCGCCTGGAGGGCGCGAAGAACTCCGTCATCATCGGCATCGACCATTCGTCTTCGGCCCTCAAGCAGGCAATGGAGGAACTGAAGGGCAGGGGCGATACGGCCGTTCAATTCGTCCAGAGCCAGATGGAGAACATCTCCGACGCGGTGAAGGAAAAGGCCGACACGGTAATTCTCTGCAATGCGATCCACTACATTCCGGACAAGGATGCGATGGTCGCGGAGATTGCAAAGACGTTGAAGCCGGGTGGAAAGCTGGCGTTTAACACGACCTTCTACGAAGGCTCGCTCCCTGATGAGTCCCTCATCTTCTATCGCAAGTGGATGCTGAAGGCCAACCGTATCCTCAGGCGCGAGTACGGCATGTCTCCTGTGAAGGCGGAGAGAGTCCAGGCACGCAAACAGCTCACCGCCGACGAGTACAGGGAACTTCTGGAACGACAGGGCTTTGAGGTCATCGAGCAGAAGATCGAGACTGTCGAGTTCACCCGCGCAGGCTTCCTCGACATCAGCACCTTCTCCGACTTCATAGAGGGCTCCCTGCCGGGCGTCCCTTTCGAAAAGGCCAGCGCCGCGCTGCAGGCGGGCGTCAACCAGGCGTTCGAAGAGATGAAGGTCGAGTGGATACCCCGGAACTGGCTGGGCATCGTAGCCGTCCGTAAGTAGTCGGCCTTTCACGCTCTCGACTCACACCAAACCAGGAGCGCAGAGGCAGGGGAGTTAGCACGGTTCTGCCCCAGTCTTGATACCTTCTCACTTGAAACGGGCTGTCGCTTTCGCTAGTAGCTTGGCATAGCATGAATACCGTGCTACTATGTTATAGTGATCGTTTCTTTTGAGGACGGTGGTACGGAGGATATCTTCAACGGTCGCGCCACTCGAACGGCGCGGCGAACGTGTCCTCAGTCGATATGGAGAGTAGCTCGGCGAAAGCTTGACCTCCTCGATTCCGCCAGCGTCCTGAGCGATCTTCGCGTACCTTCCGGCAACCGGCTTGAGCGACTGGTTGGCGACCGAAGCGGGGAATACAGCATTCGCATCAACGATCAGTACCGCATCTGTTTCGTTTGGACGAACCCGGGACCCGTAGGAGTCGAAATAGTTGACTACCACTAAGGAGGAGGCTGCACATGGTTCGCATTCCAACTGACCGGGAACCGACACATCCCGGGGAGATGTTGCTGCATGAGTTCCTCTTGCCCATGGGGATGACTCAGCAGGCTTTGGCCAACGCGATCCAGGTACCCTACCAGCGTGTCAACGAGGTCGTCCATGGACGTCGCGGGGTCACGCCGAGCACGGCCATACGCCTTTCGAGGTTCTTTGGCACCTCCCCGGACTTTTGGATGAACCTGCAACTCCGCTGGGATCTTTATCGTACCCAGCGTGCTGAAGCGGATCAGATAAAGAAAATCCGGCCTTATGAGTTGGCCGAGACTCCTTAGCGCGGCATCGACGGCCCTTCGGTCACGCCGGACGCGGGCCGTACACGAAGTCCGTCTCGAACATTTCCGCCATGAATCCGTTCATCCCGACGCTCTCGTAGGTCCTGCGCGCTCCGTGGTTGTACTCCTCTGCGTATAGCCTGATGCCGCAGATTGTGGGATCGGCCTCCGCCGCGTCATGGACGTGCTTGTGCATGGCGGTGTAGACGCCCTTCCTCCTCCATTCGGGCGCCACGTAGACGTTCTCCACCCACCAGAACGTTCCGTCGCGATACGGGCTCCACTCGAACTGCACACGCAGCTTTCCGACAATTGCCCCGTCCGCCTCCGCGACGATGATGAAGCCCAGCTCGGGCGAGGACAGCAGCTTGCGGAGTCCGTTCCGCAGAAGGTCACGCTTGCTCCCCATCCTTCCGCCGCCGCTGTCGATGAATAACTCAAACAGCGTGTCGAAGTCGGAGGGGATGGCCTTTCTTGTTGTTATGTCGTCGCCCATCGTTGGTTCCTCTCGCGATTTGGAGTAAGAGCGTGCCTAAAAGCCCGTCAAAACCGTTCGTGGTGAGCTTGTCGAACCATAAACGACGCTGACACCCTTCGACAGGCTCAGAGCTTGCCCCGTACTTGATACGGGGGTGAACGGAATCCCTTTTAGACACCCTAAGGGCATTAGGATAGCGATTTCCCGCAAGAGTCCGCAAAGTCTGCAAATACAAGAGGGAAAATACGCTAGAAGTCGAAAACTCCTTTGGTCATAATCTAAAAACACTCCGATTTTGAAAGGCTACAATGACTCTCGTCAGCAGTGTGCGGGTACAGCGTCAGGTCGTGAGGCTTCTCGAAGAGTTGGAGGAGGCGGTCATCTCGCGGCAGTGGGAGGCCGTCCGCGAAAAGTGCAATGACGTGCTGGCACTCGAACCGAACAACGTGGACGCGCAGGCGTTCCTAGCCGCGGCGCAAAGGGCCCTTGGCGAAGACTCTTCCAGTGAGTTCGCGACCGGACAGGCTGCTCACTCGTCGGTGTCCATGGACCTATCGGGTGCGTCGGCTACCGTGATCAACGGGCGCTACTCGCTGGGCAGGATGATTGGCGAGGGAGCGAAGAAGCACGTATACGAGGCCAGGGACTCCCTCCTCGACCGCGACGTTGCGATTGCCGTTGTCAAGGTCGAGACCTTGGACGCCGTTTCGCGACAGCGGATCACCCTTGAAGCGCAGGCCATGGGAAGGCTCGGTTCGCACCCTCACATCGTTACGGTGTTCGATTTCGGTGAGTTCGTGCCTAAAGACGCAAAGGAGCCTCACCCGTACCTGGTCTCGGAATTGATGGGCCGGGGTGACGTGGCGAGTCTCATAGAGGAAGCGCCAAATGGACGGCCGCCGCTTCACGACGTAATTCGGCTGACGAGACAGGTATGCCGCGGCCTTGATTTCGCCCACTCAAACGGCATCGTGCATCGTGACGTCAAGCCCGGCAACATCTGGCTCACCAAGGACGGCACGGCCAAGATCGGAGACTTCGGACTTGCCAAGACGCGCAACCGGGCCGGGGTAACCCAGTCCGGCAACATCGTCGGCACGGTGACCTACATGTCGCCCGAGCAGATCACCGGCAGCGAAGTGACTCCACGCGCCGACCTGTACGCCCTCGGTGTGGTCCTCTACGAGATGGTCTGTGGAAGACCCCCCTTCATGGGATATGACACGCCCTCGGTGGTGCGTCAGCACCTGGAAACGGAGCCGGTGTCCCCGGTCTGGCACAACCCGTACTGCCCGAGACCGCTCGAAGCACTCATTCTGCGCCTGCTTGCCAAGGACCCGAAGAGAAGGCCAAAGTCGGCGGCAGAAGTCATCAAGGCCCTCGACAATATCCAGGTGAGCGGGAAACAGTCCCGGGGAAACGGCTCTTCGTCAAGCGGGATGCACACCTCCAGTCTCAGCATAGATTCGCTGGAAGACATGGTTGGCGGAGTCTTCGTCGGACGGGACGAGCAAATCGCCGTACTACACTCCGGCCTCGAGGAGACCATGTCCGGGCGCGGGCGTTTTCTCATGATCGAGGGCGAGCCGGGCATAGGGAAGAGCAGAATCGCCCATGAGCTGGCCGTCTTCGCGGAGGAACGGGGCGCGGAGGTACTTTGGGGCAGAGCGGATGAGGCGGGCGCGTCCACCGCCTACTGGCCCTGGGTGCAGGCCATCCGATCCCACGTGCAGAGAACCGATGGGGAGCAGCTCGAACGCGAGATGGGCGAAAGCGCGGCTGAGATCGCCGTGATAGTGGCAGACGTTCGCCAGAAGCTCGCCGGTCTTGAGCCTCCGCCCGATATGGACGATCCTCAGCAGCCGAGCTTCCGCCTGTATGAAGCGTTTACGAGCTTCCTCAAGGCGGCGTCCGAGGAAAATCCTCTCGTAATCGTCCTCGACGATCTCCATCGCGCCGATGATTCGACCCTGGCAATGGTGCGCTTCATCGTTCCCGAGCTGTATACGATGCGGGTGTTCCTCATCGGGACAATGGAGCCAACATCCGCCATGCCGGACAGCCATCCTTTGGCGGAGGTCCTCGCCTATTTCAAGCGTCGCAGGATTCTGCAGCGAGTGCTGCTCTCCGACCTCACGGAGGATGAGATCATGGAGATGATCGAGGGCAACTATGGCGTCTCCCTGTCACCCACCTTCGTCAAGGGACTCTACACCCAGACCAAGGGGAATCCACTGGCACTCTCCGAGGTCGCCAATACCCTCCTGTCGCAGGGGCCTCAACAACACTCTACGGAGGGATAGAGAACTCGCCCATTCAACGGTCTGACGGGACGATGCCCATCCAGGTCTCCATCTCCGATTCTTGGGGCGACTCAAAGGAGAAGCGATGGTCGTAGCGCTCAACCTCGATCCCGTTCCACCGGCAGCCGGAGCTAGGCAGCCAGACGTCTACCGCCATCCGCACCGTCTCCGTGAGTTTGCTTATGGGACCGCGATGCGTGAAGACCGCGAACGTTGAGGCTGGGACCTTGTGACGGACCATGCCTTCAGGAAGCGAGGCGACCCCGTGCACGGCAACGCCCGCGACGTACAGCAGCTCATCCGGGTGGGAGCGCTCCCGCTCCGGTCGAGTGATGACGAGGCCATACGTCGCCTCGTCCGACCGGCCTTCGACCTCCCCGAGCCGATTGATGAACCGGTCCCAGAGAGGCGGTATCACATTGAAGTTATTGGCGTCCGGCGACAGGGCCCCGATGAAGCGCGCCTCCATCCCGACAAGGGTGAACGCGTCCTTTTGGACGATCTCCGGCTCGTTCACAGCGGCGGCTTCTTCTCCTTCATATTGGTCACTGCAAATGGGAAAAATCACATGATTCTGGGATGATAGGCGGCGTCCCTTCGGCGAGGATACCGGATATTCGCACAAGGAGCCAACGCATGGATGCCCGAAGCCTCCTCGGTCTCATCGCGTTAGTCTCGGCAGTGCTCGCGGCGGCCTGCGGTCAGTCCGCGGAGCCAACCCCAATTCCAACACCGGAGCCGACGGTGGCGCCGACTCCCGCGCCCACGGTCGATGAGCCGACCCCCACACCGGAGCCACCGGACGACCGGCCGTTGGTCGACGTGTCCCACCTGCTCGACTTCGTCCGCGAGGGCATCTACAAGAACTCCGACGGAGTAGGCGGCGCGGCATGGCTCGACTACGACGGCGACGGGTTCCTCGACCTGTACATCACCAATACGCGAGAAGCGAAGAACGCCCTGTTCCATAACAACGGGGATGGCACTTTCACCAACGTCGCTGAGGAGGCGGGCGTCACGAGCGAGACGGGCAACACGGCGGTGGTCGCCGGGGACATCGACAACGACGGCTGCACAGACCTGATACTGGCGGGCGACGGCGGCTTCCAGGGAAACAAGCCAAGCGGCTTCAGGGTCTACGCCAACAACTGTGACGGTACTTTCGACGACATCAGCGAGACGGCCGGCATAGACAGGCCCGTGGTCTCGTGGAGCCTGGCGCTGGGCGATGTCAACAACGACGGGCATCTCGACCTCTACGCCTCGGGGTTGGTGGCAACCGGCATCACCTTCGACTCCCGCGACAGGCTCTATCTCAACAACGGCGACCGCACGTTTGCCGACGTGACCGACAAGGCCGGCATCGAGGGCGATCTGGAGACATGCTCCGCTCGGTTCAGTGACTACAACCTGGACGGATGGACGGACATCTTCATCGCCAACTGCTTCTTCGACCTGGTGCGAACGGAGCTGCTTCGCAACAACGGGGACGGGACGTTCACCGACGTGGGGTTTGAGGCAGGGCTGGTCTTCTCTCCCTCCGGCCACCCGCTGGACTATGACCATGACTCCCGCATGGCGCTCGCCTTCGGAGACTATGATCTTGACGGGGACCTGGATATATTCGCCCCGGGGCGGACCGACAAGCCCATATTCAGAAACAACGGGGACGGGACCTACACAGCAGTTGGGGAGCAGGAGGTTGGACTGGTCAGCGGCGAATTTGGCGCCAGCCTGGCCGCGAGCTTCGCCGACTTTGACAACGATCGCTATCCCGATGTTTTCTATATCGATGTCCTGGAGAACTCCGCGCCCCTGGGCACTCTCCGGGTGAACAGGGCGGACGGATCGTTTTTCGAGGCCGCAGAGTACCTGGTCATCTTCCCGGGAGGCGCAGCCACCGGGGACTACGACAACGACGGCTTCGTGGATATGGTCGTCGTGTCGAGCAAGTCGTCAGAAGCTACAGGCGAGCCGTTGCTGCTGCACAACCGTGGGGGCGATAACGCCTGGGTCACCGTGAAGACGGTCGGGGTAGAGAGCAACCGGGACGGAGTCGGCGCGCTGGTGCGAGTACACGCCGGGAACGACGTGCTCATACAGGAGGTCTCCGCCGGGTCCGGCCTCTCAACCAACAGCCCATGGCTCACCTTCGGGTTGGGGAGCCATGGAGGGTCGGTGGATATCGAGGTGCGCTGGCCCTCCGGCCTGGTCGAGGTGTTCGAGGACCAAGTCATAAGACAGAGGGTCACGCTGACCGAGGGGTCGGGTACGAAGATCGAGGAGGACTGACTCGGGGCCCGACAACGTTACGATAACCATGGAAAAACTCGAGATTTGTGCCATGGGGTGCCATTTCGTGCCATTTCGGCTTGTTATTGTAAAGTTGTGTGTACGGTTGGGGACCGAACGATAGCCACGGAAAAACTCGAAATTTGTGGCATGGTGTGACATTTTGTGACATCTGGCTTGTTATACCAAGTGAGTGTGATGAGACGAATACCCCCACCCCTGTGGATACCCGCTTTCGCGGGTATGACGGCGACTGTGTGCATGAAGAGCTCTCACGAAATCTGAACAGTTGCTCAATTACGTAGGGTCTAGATCGGAGGGAAGGGGGCCTATTGCTCTTTGGGCGTGGGTCATTTGGCGCCACTCCACTTCCGTCGGAACGCTCAATCATCGAACCCCAGTCGCACCGATATGAGGTTGATCAGAGTGTCGCACTCAGCGATCAGACGACGGTTCCCAAATCCCCGCCCCTCACTCAAGAACCTGCGCAGGGCAACCCGCGCCCAATCGGGCAGTTGTTCATCATCCCTAGCCCATAGTTCGATGTCTTCCGGCCCTGTCTCCGCCATGATCTTCTTGACCAATCTCACTGTTGCCCTGAGAAGATAGAGGTCATAGGTCCGAGCATCCTGGTCGGCGATTTGCGCCAAGATGGGCATTGCCCAACCGGGGGTCTCCTCTTCGTCCTCCATGAGATCTTTAAGAAACGCATTGAAGCTCATATTCGGGCCACTGCTGTCATCCATGTGTCGAACCACCATCCCTTCAGTTGATCTCGGTATACACGCTCCACGTTCCCGGCTAGTTGTTCCTTGTCCTGTCGGAGTCGTCCAACTGCCGGTAAGACACCCGCTCCACCTCCCGGACCTCCATCTCGGACTTGACGAGTCGCTCCTCTTCGTCGAGGAGGCGTTCCCGTTCCTGCACGATGCGGCCATGCATCTCGGCCAACTGCCTCAGGACCGTCGACCATGTTGTTTCGGTCATGCGCCGTACCTTGATGTGACCGTACTTTTCCGGAATGCGCTTGCGTAAGAGGGCCAACAGGAGTGACGGATGGGAGTCCGGCCTCAGGGCCATTTCTTGGAGGATTTCCTCAATCGTCTCGGAGAACTGCAGCTCGGCGACCTCCTTTCTCTTGACGAAGCCGAGAACGTTGAACCGCTCCCACGCCTTCACGTCGCCGACGGTGACTCCCGCCCTCCGGGCCGCTCGTTCGTAGCTCGGCGTGAGGGCGTACTGCTTGAGGCAGAGGCTCTGCAATCTCCATGTTCCGCGGTCTTCGGGTGTGAAATCGCCGAAGCGAATGCCGAGGGCTCGTTCCGTCGCTTCTACGTCGTATTCGTCGTTGAAGCCGAGGGCTTTCATCTCGTTTATGTCCATGCGGGCGTCGGTCCTTCATGTCGGGTTCTCAACAGAGAATAGATTATTTGTTCTGTGTTGTCAAATTGGGAATGGCAGGTGTGCGTGTTCAGAATTCGTGGGGTGAACATCTCCCAGCCCTATGGATACCCGCTTTCGCGGGTATGACGGTGGGCTGTGTGTGTCGAGCGGTCTCACCGACTCTGGACAGTTACTGGCAGGTCTGCCGCACCGGGGGGCTAGCCGTCGGTGATCTTGACGGAGCCGTCCTGCGTCCAGCCCTGCACTGGCCTGAATCGATCGTCCCCGAATGTGGCGCTTGGGCTGTCGGAAAAGCCCACGTCCGCCGTCGCTCCCCGGCAGCCCTGTTCGGAGCTCGCTGTGAACGTGATCTCCACAATCGCGCCGTCGGGCAGAGTGGCCCTCAGACCATACACGGTAAAGTCGATCTCCCCGTCGGTATCGCCTGAGTTGTACATCGCCTGCGTCAAGAAGGACGTAGGCACCTTGAATGCGACTCCCGTTGATGAATCAAAGCTCAGACACGCCTGGTCGAAGTCGATTGAGAACGTCAGCACGGAGATGGCATTGTCGTCGGCGTCGAATGAGATGGGGACGATCACGGTCTGCCCCGGTGTGCCTGGGATCTCACCTGGAATGGTGAGCGACGGACCGTCCATGACCGGCATCTGTGTGGACGTAGGTGTGGGGGTGAAGGTGGCCGTCGCGGTAGGCGTGGGCGTAAACGTTGGAGTCGCGGTGGCCGTCGGAGTAGGCGTGGGCGTCGGTGTGTTCGTGGAGGTGGCGGTAGGTGTAGGAGTGAAAGTGGCTGTTGCAGTAGGCGTGGGCGTAAATGTCGGAGTTGGTGTAGCCGTGTGAGTGGGAGTCGACGTAGGCGTGAAGGTGGGCGTGAAAGTCGGCGTAGGCGTGGCTGTAGGAGTAGGAGTGAAGGTAGGAGTCGGCGTAGGCGTGAACGTGGGCGTGTGAGTCGGCGTGGCCGTGTGAGTCGGCGTGGCCGTGTGAGTCGCGGTAGGCGGAGGATTCGAGATCGTGACGGAACCGCCGTGCGTCATGCCTGTCACCTCCTCCCCGCTGGTGACGAAGTAGGTAGGAGGAGTGTCTGCCCAAAACCCCACAACTATGGTCTCTCCCCAACATGCCGGACCGTCATCGACGTTCAATTCGATGCTTGCGATCAGGCCGTCGGGCATGGCCTCGAACGGAAACACGAGGTCGGTGAGGACGACGTCGATCTCCCTGTCGGAGTCCTCAGGCGCTTCAGCCACAAGCAACCTTTGGAACGCTGCCGGAAGGTGCAGGCTTGCGGAGTCCGGGAGTCCGTCCAAGTTGTCGTCAGTCGGATCGAAACTCAGGCAGGACCGATCGTATTGCAGCGAGAAGGTCACGCCGGAGATCTCCGCGCCGTCCGAATCGAACGTGATTGGCACGACGACCGTCTGCCCGGGTATTGCGGGTATCGATTCGGGGATGCTGAGCGACGGGTTGGCCGGTACCGGCGTGGCGGTCGGAGTATGCGTAGGAGTAGGTGTGAATGTGGGCGTGGCGGTCGCAGTGGATGTGGGTGTGGGAGTGGGCGTCGAGATCCGTATCGAGCCGTCTTCCGTCGTGCCATCCAGAGGGACTCCCTTGTCATTTCCGTACATCGCCGGAGGGTCGGATGAAAATCGCACTCCTGCTTCCGCTTGGCTACATGATGCGCCCGCGGTGACGGTGAAAGTGATCTTCATAATCACTCCGTCCGGCATCGCGGCAAACGGGGCAACATTGTCCTTGATGACGGTGTCGATCTCCCCGTCCGCGTCTTCCGGGTTGTGGTTGACCAACTTCTCTCTAAACTGTGCCAACCGTTCTGGAAACGTGACTGAGTATGGGATGTCTCCTGGACCGGGACCCGTATCGTCGAACTCCAAACACGATTCGTCGTAGTCCACGGAGAAGGTTATGTCCGACACAGTCGCGCCGTCGGCGTCGAAGGTTATGGGCACGGCAACGGTCTGTCCCTGCACTGCCGGTATCGCTTTGGGGAGAGTGAGCGACGGCCTCTCCGGAAGAGGAGTATTCGTCGGTGAGGGAGTCTGTGTCGGCAGGATGGTTGGGGTCGGAGTGAGGGTTGGCGTTGGTGTGCCGGTGGGGCTTGACGTGGGGCGCGGCGCATAGGTCGGTGTAGGCGTCGAAGTGTTGGTGGGTCTTGGCGTGGGGCGCGGCGCATAGGTCGGTGTAGGCTTCGGAGTCTTGGTGGGGACCGGTGTCCGGGTAGGCTTTCTCGTAGGCGTGGGGGTCGAGGTGATCTTTGGGCCTGTCGGCAGGAAGAAGATTGGCGTTGGGGTGTTCGTGGGTATCGGCGTCCGGGTTGGCTTCCTCGTGGGTGTCGGCGTGGGAGTTGTCTTGGCGTCCGGCCACAGGTCATCCACAGACAACTGCCCGATGAGTGGAGACGGCGTCGGAGTGGGACCGGACGAGGGCGGGAGAGTAAGTCCGAAGTTTCCGGCAGGCAGGGAAACGGACGTCGCCAGAGACTCTGCGCCGACCTTCGGCGTGGGGGAGACCCCCAAGTTGCCGGACGGCATCGCGGGACCCGATGTCTGAGACGCGCCGCCACCCGTTCCAACGCCTGATGCGGAAGAGTGTGAGAGTGCAACTGAGCCGGATGCATAAACTGAAGCTACTGTGGCTGCGCAAACGATCGTGCGCCAGTCGGCCAGTCGTCTCATCCGCGTTGAGTCTCCCGACTACGGTCAGAGTCTTCAAGACATCGCGGGACGGAAATGTATCACTAAAATGAAGGGAAATCTATAGAACTTATGAATTAGTGAGTGTTCAGGGTTCATGGGGTGAACACCCACCGCGCCTATGGATGCCCGCCCCGTATCGTAGTACGGGGTGACGGTATGACGGTGGATGCGTGCATTGAGCGCTCTCGCGAAGCCTGAACAGTTACGTGAAGTATTGTGAATATCGGGAGGATATGGCCTCAAGCGGGGAATGTCCTCCGGGACAGTCCCCTTGCCGCGTGGTTGTGATACTCCCCGAATCCGTTGAAGACGGAGTGCGATTCTCATTACAATGTCCGTGCCGGACTACCTGAGTGTGAGTGCCATGAGAATCCTCATCGTCAACGGCCCGAATCTGAACAGGCTTGGTATGCGCGATCCCTCCCAGTACGGGAGCGACACGCTTGCCGACATCGAGACTCGCATCAGCGAGCGCGCGGAATCGCTCGGCGTCGAGGTCGATTTCTTCCAGTCGAACCACGAGGGCGAAATCGTCGACTTCCTGCAGGGCGCGGCGTCAGATGCCGCGGGCCTCGTGATCAACGCCGGAGCCCTGACGCACTACGGCATCTCCCTGCGCGACGCCATCGCGGACACCGGGCTCCCGTTCGTCGAGGTGCACCTGTCCAATATCCACGCGCGCGAGGAATTCCGGCATCACTCGGTCATGGCGTCGCTTGCGAAGGGCCAGATCGCAGGCCTGGGATGGCGCGGATACCTCTATGCCCTTGACTATCTTGTCGAGACCGTCGAGCGGAAGTAGGAGAACTGAATGACGCTGAACTACGGCGAGTTGAAGAAGGGAATGCCGATCTCGCTTGACGGCGAGCCATACGCCGTCGTCGATTATGAGCGGACGAAGATGCAGCAGCGCGCTCCCGTGATGCGGATCAGGTTTCGCTCCCTCCGGACGGGCCGCATCGTGGACCGTACCTTCAACGGCTTCGACGTGAAGTTCACCGTTGCCGACGTGGAGCGCCGCAAGGCGGAGTACATCTACCAGGACGGCGAACTGTACTATTTCATGGACAACGAGACCTACGAGCAGTTCCCCCTGAACGGCGACCAGATCTCGGACTCTCTTCCGTACCTCATCGAGCAGACGACCGTCGACTTGGTGCTCTTCCAGGACGAGCCGATCAGCATCGAGATACCGCTCAACGTTGACCTTGAGGTAGTCGAAACGGATCCGGGGTTCAAGGGCGACACGGCCACCGGCGGCAGCAAGCCCGCCACGGTGCAGACGGGCCTCGTCGTCCAGGTGCCGCTCTTCATCGACGTTGGGGAGACGATCAGGGTCGACACCCGCACGGGCGAATACGCAGGGCGTGTGTAACCTCGTTCCGGCCTGCAATTCCGCTCTCCTACCCTCACCCCCGTATCAAGTGCGGGGCAAGCTCCAGTCCTCTCCTGCGAACGAGAGAGGGGCTTAGATTCCCGCCTTCGCGGGAATGACGTTGTGGGGCGGGGTGCGCTATCGCGGGTGATTATTCCTGAGCAGGGGCGCGAAGCCGGCCTGCTCGAAATCGCGGTCGTGGGCAAGCGCATCGGTCATGCCGCGCTCTTCCATGACAAGGAAGCAGGCGCAGTCGGTGACGCTCCATCGCTGGTCAGGTCGGGCGGCGTACCTCTCAAGCGCGGCTCTGAATTGAGCGTCCGACAGTGGCACTATCTCAACGTCGGGATCGTCCTCCAAGTCTTGCGCCATGCGGACTGCGTACCTACGCCGAGCGAGGCCCATCCCTGCCATGAAGTTTAGAGTCTCAATCAAGACCAGCCGGGTGGTAACGACTGCGGACGACCTTAGAGCCTCTGTAAGGGTTATCGCCCTATCGTGCAGCGCATCTTCGGGGTTCCACAACGCAATCCAGTAGCCCGAGTCTGCGAAAAGGGTTCGGTTCAATCCTTTTCCTTCGGGAAGCCGTAGAGGTAGTGCTTGTAGTTCTCAGCGCCATCGGTTGGCAGGTCATCCCACGCATCCGGGGGCATGGACTTCTGGGCTTCCTTGACCCTCTCGACGATTGCAGCCAAGCCCCGCTTGGCCGGGGGCGCATCTTTCACGGGCGCGCCATCCTCCACAGACACCGTCACTTCCGCGCCCTCTTCCAGGTCGAGCGGCCGCAACGGCACAAGCGCGCCGTTGGCGTATGTGGCCTTTACGTTGGTTATCATGGTTCGCGCTCTTAGCGAATGTAGCTCTGGAACCATTATACATCTTATCCGGCGCGTCGAGGACGGGCGACGCCAATATGGAGTACCGTTCCTAGACATCCGTTCGCATTCTAAGTATCATACCCACATGCCAGCAAACTTCGTGAACAGGACGATATGGACGAGCGAGAACCTTGACATTCTGCGGGGCCTGAACTCCGAGTCGGTGGACTTGATCTACCTCGATCCGCCGTTCAACTTCAACGCGACTACGAGGGTTCTTTTGCGTTGTAGCGTATAGGGAGTAGCAATGTCTATGGTTTTGTTTGGAGGCAGAATTGGGACGCATTCTTGAAGATAGTGAAGTTGTTGAAATTAGGGTAGCGTTCGCACTGAACGGAAGTAGGTCGTATAGCGACTGCCCCGTTCCTCTGATGGATGTGAGAGTTCCTGTATTGGCATCAAAGTATGATGTCAGCACAGCTACAATCAGAAACATTTTGGAAGGCCGTTCCTACCGAAGACCATCTTGCTATCCGGTAGGTTCTCAGGGAAAGGCTGACGCAGAGCAGAGAGACCGGGATTGGGAGGCTGAGCAAAAGCGAAGACGGAAGATGCGGTATGTCTCAGCAACAAAGCGGTCAGAAGTTTTGGAGCGAGACAACTTTCGGTGCGTTTACTGCGGATGTGACCTGCGGGCCGAGCCACTAGCAATCGACCACAGGGTTCCCGTTTCGGCAGGGGGCACGAATGTCCTCTCTAACCTTCAAGCCACCTGCAAGACCTGTAATGCCCGCAAGAAGAACTACAACGGTTCTGATGACCGACTTCGTGAATATCTGGATCGCCGGCGTGGAATAGACCAGATCACCGACAAGGTAAACGCTGTACTCTCCCCAATCGTGGGGAGTTTGATTTGGGGCGACAGTGATGCAGTCAGTTGTCCGTGGTGCGGGGAGGCCGTTAATCGGGTCAAGGAGAAGGTGTATGGTAGAGAGGACAAACTTATCACTTACGACGTTGAGCTTAACCATGCATTCGTATGGGGATGCAAACCATGCCGACGTTATTTTTCTGTAGACACTTGGACAGCAGGGAACTTCGGCGGACTCTCTGGCTTCGCGTCCTCTTTGAACGACCATATATGGGGCCGCTGGTACGCATTGGATGAAGAAGTGGGGGAGATTGTTTTGGCAATCAGGAATGATGCTGATCTCAAAGACGTGAGAGAGCTTGTTGGTGCCTATGCAGGTGACATCATCGAACTGAAGCGGCGGCAGCACACACATTCTCGAAATGGGAACTACTCTAACGGTGCGACCGAGTGCTGGTGTGAGTACGGTGAGTGCGGCTTTAGGCTTACAGGAATGTCCTACAAGCAGATAGAACTCATGGCGAATACGAATGAGTGAGGCATCTTGTTGTACATACGCTATAACGCAAAAGAACCGCTCTGCGGCCACTGCAACAGCATCAAGGGAGATCGACCGCAGGAGTACCTGGTAGCGCGGTTGAAAGAGTTGGGAACAGTCATAACGTAAGGCGATTGCATGGCCGTCTACTCAGTATCAGAGGTGGCGAAGTACCTCACGGAGATACTCCGCGAAGACCCCGTCCTGCAGAACGTGTGGGTGCAGGGCGAGGTCGGGAATCTGACGCGCTCAGCGGCGGGGCACTCGTACTTCAGCCTGCGCGATGGGAGCGCAACGCTGCGCTGCGTGATGTTTCGGGGCGGCGGAGTCGGAGCCGACCTGATCGAGGAGGGCGGGGCCGTGATCGCCCACGGTCGTATTGCGCTCTACGAGCCTCGCGGCGATCTTCAACTCATCGCCGACATCGTGCAGCCCGAGGGCGTGGGCGAGCTGCAGCTGAAGCTGGAAGAGCTGAAGCTACGGCTGGAAAAAGAGGGCCTGTTCGAGCCGTCGCGCAAGCGGCCGCTGCCCAGATTCCCCGTGCGAGTGGGGGTCGTCACGTCGCCCACGGGTTCGGTGTGGCACGACATTCAGAACGTGACGGCCCGCCGCTACCCCGCCGTGGAGCTTGTCCTCGCGCCCGCATTGGTGCAGGGCCAGGAGGCTGTCGGCACGATCGTCGCGGCGTTCGACGCGCTGGAACGTCTCGATGACATCGACGTGGTCATCGTCGCGCGCGGGGGCGGCTCCCTGGAGGACCTCTGGCCGTTCAACGAGGAGGACGTGGCACGGGCGATCTTCAAGAGCAAGACGCCGGTCGTCAGCGCCATCGGCCATGAGACCGACTACTCCATTGCCGACCTGGTTGCCGACGTTCGAGCGCCGACGCCGTCGGCCGCGGCGGAGCTCGTCATGCCCGATCAGGCGGAGCTGTTCGCCGAGATCGGGATGCACCGCAGGTCGCTGGATTCCATCATCATGGGCCGCCTCGAAGGGGCGCGCTGGGAGTTGGACGCGCTCCGGCCACGCCTCCACCGGGGCCTGCCGGACTTTGACACCCTCCGGCTTCGGATCGACGACATGATGCGGACGACGGCAGGACATCTGCGCGGAACAATGCAGGTCGCGGGCGAGCGTGTGAACGGTCTTAAGGGTAAGCTGGAATCCCTGAGTCCCAGTGATACGTTGTCGCGGGGGTACGCCATCGTCCATAGTGGAAGCAGGGTTGTCACTTCTCCGTCTCAAGTGGGTGATGGCGACCTCATCGGAGTGACGGTGGCAGACGGCGACTTCAAAGCGCAGGTGACCGGGAACGCACCTCGTCCGGCCACGCGGCGACGGACTAAATCGAGGAAGTCGCCCGCAAGCGGACAGACGAGCATGGACCTCTTCAATGACTAACCAGATAGGCGGTCAAAGCAAATGCAGGATATGACCAAGGCCGAAGACGAATTCAAAGACCTCACGTTTGAGCAGGCGTTGGAGCAGCTCGAAGAGACGGTCCGGGCCATGGAGGCGGGTGAGCTCTCGCTGAACGAGACGACCGCGCTCTTCGAGAGGGGGATGCGGCTTGCGAACTTCTGCGGCGACGTCCTGTCAAAGGCCGAACTGAAGATTACCCAGATCCAGACGGCCTACGGAGAGTCGCAACCTGAACCCGCCGAGCCTGATCCGTTTTAGGAGACCCTTGCACAACCCCTGCCATTCCTGCGGAGAGAGAGACCTTTGAAATGCCGTCATACCGGCGAAGGAACGTCACCCCGTACCACGATACGGGGCTGGCCCCAAATCTCTTTATCGCTTGGATTAGCAGCACCAATTGAGTGTGATGAGGCCGTATTCTTGCTGATTGAGCTTTCTGGACTCCGGCCCCGTATCGGAGTACGGGGCAAGCTCTACGCCGGAATGACGGATAAGTTGGTTGTGTCACAGCCAATTCACGGTGTGGTTAAAACGAATTGGTATTAGTCCCATCTCACAGGACGGAGTCACTTGGATGAGCAATCGATACAGCGATGAGTGGACGGCAAGTCTGCTGGACCCGGAACGGAGACTCAACGGGCTGACGCCTGTAGAACTCTTGGATGATGCAGGGCTTCGGCCCGGAATGACAGTCGTGGACTACGGCTGCGGTCCGGGTCTCGTGACCCTTCCGGCAGCTGAAACAGTCGGCCCCACCGGCATGGTGTACGCACTGGACATCCATGAAGGCATGGTGTCACTGGTTGAGTCGAGAGCAGCGGATGCGGGACTCACCAACGTCACGTCACTGCTCAACGATGGGCCGGAAGCTCCGTTGCCGGAGGGAGTGGCAGACCACGTCCTGTGTACGCTGGTGTTTCACTATCGGGAGTCGAGAGAAGAGAAGCAGGCCCTGGCCCTTGACCTCGCGCGGCTGCTCAAGCCCGGGGGCAGGTTGATGGTCGTACAATGGGTCGATCGAGCACCGTCGGACGAGATGCTCGATCTGCTGGAGTCCGCCGGTCTCATGTGTGGGGAGCCGTCCCCGGAAGTCAATCGCCAGTATAGGGTGAAGGCGACCAAGCCCCGAACCAATAATTAGGTGTGATGAGGCCGTATTGTCGACTGACCAGCCTTTCTGGATTCCGGCCCCGTATCGGAGTACGGGGCAAGCTCTACGCCGGAATGACGGATGACGTGGTGGTGTCACCATCAATTCATGGTGTATTCAAAACGAATTGGTATAAGTCAGCCGAAACCGTTCATGGTTCGACAAGCTCACCACGAACGGATTTCACGGACTTCGGAAACACCCCCTTAGCGGAAGGGCCGCCCTACATGCCATAAGCCCGCCGGAGAAGGCGCTCATAGGTACGGGCCATGCTGATGAACCACGGGTCGGTCTCCGGGGCTAGGGGCGGCACGAGTATCGAGTGCCAGCCCGCCCGGTTGGCGCCCACGATGTCGGTCAGGATGCGGTCGCCCACGAAGGCCCACTGCTCCGGCGGCACGTCGAAGTGTCGCTCCGCCTCGCGGTATGGCAAGGGGGAGGGCTTTCGCTTGCGAACGGGCACCACGTGCATTGGAAAGTGTTCGAGAAGCTCCTCCCGCCGCCTGTCCGTGCAGTTGGAGATGATGCAGACCCTGTCGCCGAACAGCCCGCGCATGACCTCGATGCTCATCAAGAGTTGTTCGTCGATGCCCATTCCGTGGAACCGGCACAGCGTTTGGTCGGCGTCGAACCCGATGGCGCGTATGCCCCGGTCGTAGAGGGCGCGCGCGTCGATATCGGCAATGCTGTCGACCTGCTGATCGGGGCGAAGATCGTCCCTGCCGGGAAGCGCTTCGCTGAGTAGCGTCACGAGGCCCCTCCGAGTGGTTGTTGAGTGCGTCGCGGGGCCTAGTGTATCGTAGAACTACGGGGCATCGCACCGAAGAAGGATGACAGTAACTGTTCAGTCTTGGTGAGGGGAATACACCCTCACCCTAGCCCTCTCCCGCGAACGGGAGAGGGATTAGATTCCCGCCTACGCGGGAATGACGATGGGCTGTGTGTGTCGAGTGCTCTCATGAAGTCTGAACAGTTACAATGACCCCATGGACGGCCTCACCGTCCGGTATCCCTGGACACACTTCACTCCGGACAGCACGTGTACGAAAGCGACGAATACGACCAGCGGCCGGAATCCTACGTCCCCATGCCGGAACTGGTGCGGAGGCCGTACCTGACCTATGCGCTGCTGGCCATCAACGTCGTCGTCTTCGGTCTCGCGCACCTAGCGGGCGGGACGGAAGACCCCGATGTCCTGCTCGACTTCGGCGCAATGTTCGGCCCGCTCATCTCGCAAGGAGAGTACTGGCGGCTCTTCACGGCGATGTTCCTTCACTCAGGCTTCATGCACCTGGGGTTCAACGCGCTCGGCCTCTTCATCTTCGGGCAGACGGTGGAGCGAGCGTACGGTCACCAGCGCTTCTTCTTGCTGTACTTTCTGGCAGGACTTGCCGGCAGCGTCACGAGCTACCTGTTCAATTCGATTGCCATAGCGGCGGGGGCGAGCGGCGCGATATTCGGGATCGTCGGCGCGCTCGCGGCCTACTTCGTGATGCAGCGCAAGACGTTCGGCAAACACGCGCAGCAAAGCCTCATCGGCGTTGGAATCATCGTCGCGATAAACATATTCATCGGCCTGTCGACGCCCGGCATCGACAACTGGGCTCACGGCGGCGGACTGGTAGCGGGGTTCGTTCTCGGGCTGACGCTCTCGCCTCAGTACATGAGCGCTCGCACCATGTTCGGCAGCCAGGTGATCGTCGACACCACGGGGTCGCTCATCCTCAAGTGGTGGGTCGTCCCTGTGTCCCTGGTCATTCTGGCCCTCGGAGTCATCGTCGCCGACCTCAGGCTGCCGGATAACGAATTTACCCACTATTTCCGCGCCGAGCGCTACTACTCGCAGGGCGACATCTCCCGCGCGCTCGACGAACTGGCGCTGGCGATAGAGTCCAACCCCCTGGCAGCGGCCCAGGCGCACCTTCTGCGCGGCAAGATCTATGTCGAGGCAGGCAACTACCAGCTTGCACGACAGGAGCTGGCCATCGCCCTTCGGTTGGGGAGCCGGAGGGTCCAGGCCGATGCGCTGGAGACCATTCGCGCGATACCTCCCAACAGGTGATCGGGAGGGAGGAGAATGCTGGATTCCCGCCCCGTATCGTGGTACGGGGTGACGTTCTTTCGCGGGAATGACGATGTGGGGTATTGGGGCCTATTTTCGTAGCGATCGTTCATGTCGGCTGCCGCCGATACCTCCAACAATGAAAATGGGGTTGGCACGAGCCAGCAGGATCCGGGGACTGGATTCCGGCCTTCGCCGGAATGACGGGTGGTGGTGGCGTGGTGTCGGGGACGGGCAACCACGAGGGTTGCCCCTACGATGGGTTGGCCGGGGGTTATTTTCTGAGGAAGGGCGGTCGGGAATTCGGAGGGACGACTACAGGTTGAGGAGGGGGCGCTAGGCTATCTTACCCCGCTCTACGCCGACTTCTGCTCCCATAGCGGGAGAGGCATGACCTCGCCGTCCTCGCGCACGAGATGGACGCCCTTGGTCTTGCGGATGGAATCGTCGTCAACCACACAGCGCGAAACGCCGGTGAGCGTTGGAAGCTCGTACATGACGTCGAGCAGCGTCTCTTCGAGAATGGCGCGGAGCCCGCGCGCGCCGGTGCCCCGCTCGATGGCCTGATCGGCGGCGGCTTCGAGAGCTTCCTGCGTGAACTCCAGGTCGACGCCGTCCATCTTGAAGAGGCTCTGGTACTGCTTGACGAAGGCGTTCTTCGGTTCGGTGAGGACCTTAACGAGCGCCTCCTTATCGAGGCTCTGAAGGCCGACCGATATCGGCAGGCGTCCAACGAGCTCGGGGATGAAGCCGTAGTCGAGCAGGTCGTCGCCAATGACGTGATCGAGCAGGTTCGCGCCGTCCTCGGACAGGCCGTCCGCCGACTTGCCGGTGGAGTTGAAGCCGAGCGTGACCCTGCCCTTGGAGAGGCGTTCGTCGACGACTTCGTTCAGCCCCTCGAACGCTCCGCCGCACAGGAAGAGGATGTCGTCCGTCTTGATCTGCACGAAGTCCTGGTGTGGATGCTTGCGCCCGCCCTGCGGCGGGACGTTGGACACGCACCCCTCGATGATCTTCAACAGCGCCTGCTGGACGCCTTCGCCTGAGACGTCTCGCGTTATCGAGGGGTTCGGACTCTTGCGGGCAATCTTGTCGAACTCGTCGATATAGATGATGCCCTGCTGCGCCTTTTCGATGTCGAAGTCCGCAGCCTGTATCAGCCGGAGGAGGATGTTCTCCACGTCCTCACCGACGTACCCGGCCTCGGTGAGCGAGGTCGCGTCCGCGATTGCGAATGGCACGTCGAGCACCTTCGCCAGCGTCTGCGCGAGGAGGGTCTTGCCGGAGCCCGCAGGCCCCATCATGAGAATGTTCGCCTTCTGCAGCTCCACGTCAGGCGAGGGCATGAGGTTGGACGTGATCCGCTTGTAGTGGTTGTACACCGCCACGCTCAGGACCTTCTTCGACCGTTCCTGTCCCACCACGTACTCGTCGAGCTTGCGGTAGATCCAGCGCGGCGTGACGCTCTTGGAGAGGATTTCCTTGGAGGTCGGCGGCCGGACGGGAACCTGGCTCTCCTCGGTCATGATCTGTCCGCACAGGCCTATGCACTCATCGCAAATGAACACCCGGTCAGGTCCGGCAAATATTCGCTTAACTTGCTGCTGCGACTTGCCGCAGAATGAGCATTTGTAGTTGCTCGTGTCGCCTGTCCGTGCTGTCGTCATTTTCCCCTCTTCCATGCTCCCAACGAATCGAACCCTGTACTAACGAAACCGCCCCCCGGTTCTACCCGGGGGGCGGTGCTTTCGATCGTTGCGCTAGGACTTCTCGCCCCTTTGTTCCATCTCTTCGCTCGTTACTACTTCGTCGACGATCCCGTAGTCCTTGGCCTCCTCCGCGTTCATGAAGAAGTCGCGGTCGGAGTCCTTGGCCACCCGGTCATACGGCTGGCCCGTCGTGTCCGAGATGATGCTTCGGACCCGGTCTTCGAGCCGAAGCGTCTCTCGTGCCCATATCTCGATGTCCGACGCCTGGCCCTGCGTCCCGCCCATCGCCTGGTGCATGTGGACGGTGGAGTTCGGAAGCGCGAAGCGCTTGCCTTTGGCGCCCGCGGTCAGGAGCACCGTCGCCATGCTCATGGCCGACCCGACGCAGTAGGTCTGCACGTCGGGCTTGACGAGCTGCATGGTGTCGTAGATCGCGAGGCCGTCATAGATGTAGCCGCCGGGAGAGTTGATGTACATGAGTATGTCGCGGTCGGGGTCCTCGCTGTCGAGGTACAGAAGCTGGGCGACGATGGCGTTCGCGACCTGGTCGTTGATGGGAGTGCCCAGGAAGATGATGCGCTTGCGAAGCAGAAGCGAGTAGATATCGTATGCGCGCTCGCCCCTGGCGCTGGTCTCCACCACCATCGGCAGAACGTTTTCGAAGTTCGGTGTCCGCACGTGTGTCTCCTTAGTGCTCTTTCGGATGCTCCAGGCGGGAGGTCTTCACTCTGAACCGTTCACTGACGATGAAGGATTATAGCCCCCGGGCATGGACGAAACGATCTCGTCGACGATTCCATACTCCTTCGCCTCTTCGGCGTTCATGTAGAAGTCGCGGTCGGAGTCGCGCGCGACCCGGTCGTAGGGCTGCCCCGTTGTGTCCGCGATGATCTCACGCAGGCGGTCCTTGAGTCGGAGTATCTCGCGGGCGCGGATCTCAACGTCGGACGCCTGTCCCTGCGCTCCGCCTATCGGCTGGTGCATGTGGATGGTGGAACTCGGCAGCGCGAAGCGCTTGCCCTTGGCTCCTGCCGTCAGGAGCACGGTCCCCATGCTCGCGGCCGCTCCCACACAGTAGGTGCGAACGTCGGCGTTGATGAGCTGCATGGCGTCGTAGATCGCCAGGCCGGAGTAGATGACTCCGCCCGGAGAGTTGATGTACATGAGGATGTCGGACTCGGGGTCCTCGCTGTCGAGGTAGAGAAGCTGCGCGACGACGGAGTTGGCCACCTGATCGTCTATCGCCGAACCCAGAAAGATGATTCGCTTGCGGAGAAGGAGCGAGTAGATGTTGTACTCTTCCTTCCTCCCCTTTGTATTCGTCTCAACCACCGTTGGAACGGCGTTTTGGAATGTAGATGTCAACACAAATTTCTCCTCGTTACGCATAGTCCCGAATACTCGGAGCCGCCCCTCGCTCGCCCATTTCCTTCGCAGTCGAACGCCCAGCTAAGCCGGTGACTGCGCCACGACCTCCGCCTCGTCTTCCTCTTGAGACGAGTCCTCTTCCTCACCTTCCTCAGCCTGTCCCTTGGCGATGAGCACGAGCCTTTCCAGCGCCTTTTCGATGAGAAGCGTCTCTCGGACGGACGATTTCACGCGCTCGGAGCGAAGCTCCTTGTTCGTGAGCTTGCGCCCCGTCGACTCGTCACCCTCTCTTGCAAGCTGCTTGAGACGGTCGTTGAGCTCATCATCGGAGATTTCGAGGGCCTCCATATCGATGAAGGCGCTGATGGCATGGGCGCGGTTGAGCTTCTCGACCGCCTCCTCGCGCATATCGTCGCGGATCTCCTCCGCCGTCCTGCCGGTGAAGCGGTTGTAGTCTTCCTCGCTGATGCCCAGGCGCTTCATCATCTCGTCGCGCCGCCCCTCCATCTGCTCGACCTCTTGCTGAATGAGAACGGGCGCGATCTCCATGTCGGCGTTCACGACCAGCTCTTCAATCGCAACCTCGCGGTACTCATACTCGTTCTGCCGTACTGTCGCAGTCTCGATGTCGTCCCGCAGCTGCTCTATGAGGTCCTCGATCTTCTCGTACTCGTCGCCTACGCTCTGGGCGAACTCGTCGTCCAGCTCGGGAAGGAGGCGCTGCTTCACGTCCGTTATCACGACGGAAAACTCGACCTGCTTTTCCGCAAGCTCGTTGTCCGGGTAGTCGTCGGGCAGGTCAAGGGAAAAGTTCGCAGGCTTGTCGACTTCCAGACCCTCCAATTCGGCGGCAAAGCCCGGGAAGGGGAGAGTGGAGGACGGGTCTACGAGGTATTGGGAGTCCGTCTCGTCGATAATCTCCACCCCATTGACCCTTCCGGTGACATCCATGGTAACCAGATCATCGAGGGCGACGGCGCGATCGACCGGCTCCCAGGAGGACTGCTGCTTGCGCAGGGATTCAAGCTCGTCCTGGACATCCTCATCGCTCACGTCTACGGGGTCCTCTTCGACGCGGATACTCCGGTAGTCGCCCAGGTCGAGTACGGGGTTGAGAGCCACCATGGCCTCGACGACCACGGGGTCGAACTCGAAGCTCTCAATCTGAGGGAAGCCGACGATGTCGATCTCCTCCTCTTCGACGGCCTTGTTGATGACATCGGCCACGAGGAACTCGAGCGACTCGGAGATGAGGCCTTCGCGTCCGACCATGCCCTCGACGATTTGTCGCGGGGCCTTGCCGGGTCGGAAGCCGGGAATGCGCATCTTTCCGACGACCTGCCGATAGCCACGCTCTACGTACGGCTCAAGGTCATCGTCGTCCAACTCGATTCGGAGCGTGACTTGGCGCTCCTCGACTTCACCTTGAGTTACTTTCACGTGGGCTCCCTGCGCGAGTTCGTTCAAACGTACGGGTCGATTATATCAGACCGAATTTTCGCGGGGGAACGATTTTGGCATACCGCTATGCGTCAGTCTTGGTCGGCGCTACCGCTCGTCCGGCGGTGCTTGGTGAGGCGGAGACCCTCTATCTTCAGGTTGTCCATCTCTATGATCTCGACGGACACGTTGTCGGCATCGAACGTTTCTCCCTCAGTGGGGATGTGCCCCAATCGTTCGAGCGCCCAGCCGGCAACCGTCTCGAAGTCTCCCTCTTCTATGTCCAACACAAGCCTGTCGCGCGCCTCGTCGATGCTCATGCCGCCGTCAACCTCATACGTGTCCTGGCCGACGAGGGTCAGCTCTTCCTCGGTCCCGACACCCTCCTCGCCGACACGGCCCATCACGTCCTCGATGAGCTGCTTGAGCGTGACGAGTCCGGCGACTCCGCCGAACTCATCGACCGCGATCGCCATCTGGTTCCCCGAAGTGCGAAGCTCGTCGAAGAGCTCGGCGATGCGCTTGGTCTCCGGCACGAAGTGCACGTCGCGGATCACGTCGGTCACCGAATCGTCGTCCGAGAGCTTGTTGACGGCCAGCGACCGCATGATGTCCTTCAGGGACAGGACACCGACAATGTTGTCCGTCGTGTCCCAGTAGACGGGGAAGCGGGTGTGCGAGTGCTCGGAGTATGTCTGCAGGAACTCCTTCACGCCGGAGCCGCGCTGGACGAAGACGATCTCCGTGCGCGGTGTCATCACGTCGCGCACCTGCCGGTCTCCGAACCGGAACACGCCCCTGAGACGTTCCGCCTCGTCCTCCTCGAACTCTCCCTCTCCTTCTCCTATGTCGATGAGCGTGCGGAACTCCCCCTCAGTAATCGAGGGCTGTTCCTCCTGCGCCCCGCCCACCCGGCTGCTGAACACCTTCGTGATCCTTTGGAGAATCAGGACGAACGGCAGCAGCAGGTACTCACCCCACTTGAGAGGATAGGAGTACAGGAACGCGAGTTTCTCAGAGTTCCGGACTGCAATGGTCTTGGGAATCGTCTCGCCCAGCAACAGCAGCGTCACCGTTCCGAGTATGGTGGCAATGACCACTCCGAGCCCTTCATTGTCCTGACCCACGCGGTCGACGACCACAACGGTGATCACCGCGCTGAATGCCACGTTGACCAGGTTGTTGCCGAGCAGGATGGTGGACAGCAGCCTCTCGGGCTCATCGAGCATGTCGGCGACCCGGCGGGCGCCCGGCACTCCTTCTCTGAGCAGGTGCGCGATCCTCGTCCTCTGCAGGGAGAGGAAGGCCGCTTCCGAACTGGAAAAGAAGGCGGACAGCACCAGAAAGGCCACTAGCAGAGCAAGACTGGCAGCTTCATTACCTGGCATGGCGTCAATTCCTCAAGATGAACTCGTGCATGCAAAGCCCGTAAGTCATTGGGCATGGGATGCAAAGTGGCGTGTCGAACCCGACGACGGTAGTAGGAGACAAGAGCGGGGAGCCGAAGCGCGCCGGCATGGGCCGGGCCTCCGGCTTGGTAGATGGCGGTCTATCTGGATCGGAGTCCATGCGTTCCACTCTACATCAGACGGGCGAACGAGGTAAAGCGTTCCATATTGCACGTAACTGTTCAGACTTCGTGAGATCCCTCGACACATACACAGCCACCGTCATACCCGCAAAAGAACGTCACCCCGTACCACGATACGGGGCGGGTATCCAGTCCCGTCTCCCGTTCGTGGGAGAGGGCTAGAGCCTGCCCCGTTGCAGAACGGGGGTGAGGGTGTTCCCCTCACCAAGACTGAACACTCACTATTGCACTAGACCCGTCACTCTACCTACGGGGCCGGTTACTGGAAGTGTCCAGAGTTGATGAGACCAACACTCCCTATCCCTGTGGATACCCGCTTTCGGAGGCTTTTGCGTAACCCGTGAACCGGGGGAGAGGGAGTTACTTTAGGGGTATGTCTCCGCTTAGAAGACGAACATGGCTTCCCGCTTTCGCGGGAGGTGATTATCTCCTGTTGATAAGTATGCCACTTCCTAGTACCCTTCGCGCTTAGCTCTCCACAGCTCTTCTTGTCGATTCTACATGGAATGGCAGGGTGGCCTCGCGCCCTCTTGGAGCCATGTAGATGGATGGCGGAGCTTGTGGAGAGTGACAACATCCTGCCCTGAGAGGGCACCTTGGAGGCGCGTCATGGATGAGATGACAGCGAGATCGGCGAAAAAGGCTGGCCGAATAGTGACTGGGGGCTTGCTCATTGCCGTTATTGCGGCTTTCTCTGTCATCAGCGTGCTTGACGGTACGGCATGGGCTCAAAGTGGCCCGTGTGCAGATGGAGAGGTTATCCCCGCAGACGTGGCGGACAACGACTCGGCAAGCCTTCGATTGCCGGAGTGCGCCGAAGATGACGGTACCATCGAGATACCAATTGCCACCCCAGTACCGCCGACTGAATCATTGAGCGACATGGTGAAGCGAGTCCGGCCCGCCGTGGTCAAGATTTCTAAGCTCGGACATTTGCCTTATGCGACAGGCACGGGGTTCATATTCGATACTGACGCAGACACCGAGGCCGCCTATATATTGACGAACTACCACGTCGTCGATGAGGCTACGGACCTTCGCGTCAAGGTCAACGATACCGACTGGTACGAACCCGATGTCATTTGGCTCGACCCGCGCCGCGACCTCGCCGTGCTCGGAATCTGCTGCGGCGATTTCGTGAGCGTCCCTTTCGCCGATTCAAACACGCTCTTTGCCGGGGACGAGGTTATTGCCATCGGGTACCCAAACGACTACCTTATGCCTACAGATCTAAGGCCGGGGAGAGTCATTGTGCCTGGGGAAGCATCCGTCACCACGGGCATAATCTCGGCCTTCCGCTACAGTTCGGCGAAGGATGCCGAGCTGGTACAGACCGACGCGGCCATAAACTTCGGGAATAGTGGAGGACCGCTGTTCACGCCGGACGGCCAAGTCGTCGCCATGAACACCTTGAGGTTGAGTTTGAGTTCCGCAGAGGCCATTGATCAGTCGTTCTCCGTCTTGGAGACCACCATCCAAGAGAAGCTGAGGATATGGGCCAATGGACCGGCTGCCGAATTTGGGCCGCTCAGCGGCGAGATGCCTCACGACGATGACGACTACATCGAGGCTTGGGCCGTCGCGGAATTTGGGGCCACGGCTAACGAGTTCCAACTTTCCGCTACATTTACCAACCCCTACGATGGCAGCGGTGACCAGAACTGGAACTACGGGTTCAGGTTCGGGTATAACGGCGAAGATGACGACCCGTACATGTACTTCATAGTCACTTCGGCCGGTAACTGGTACCTGCGCATCTTTAAGACCGACGGCACCTACGAGGCAGCTCTGAGTGGTACGGTGCCGGGGCTCCTAACAGATGAAGGGGAGAGCAACACCCTGAGCCTGATGGTGGATGGCAAATACGGATGGCTGCACGTCAACGGCTTCCGGGTCCTGCTGAATGATGAACCGATCGGGCAGATTGACCTCGGCGGTGACCTAGTTTCGTCGCACGAGGGCTCCGTTGCCGTGGTGACGGGGTACTTTAAGGATTCGGAACAGGAAGGTTCCTCCACCAGCTTTAGCGACTTCACCGGGGTTTCTTACAGCCACGACAGCAGTATGGAGGACGACGATGCCTAGCCCAAGGCCACAGAGACGGAAGCCCAAGGGAGTAGTCCCTGACGGTGACCGCGACACGTTCGAGGCGATCCTTCGAGCTGGCGTCCCGGACGAAAGAGAGCGTCACCGAGCGCGAAGAAGGAAGGGCAAGAAGGAGAAGGTGCAAGATTAAGCGCGCCTGGCTGCCATCAGGAAGCTGGATTGTCGCAAACGAAGCCCCGCCGCAGAATGACACGTTCACGGCGGGGCCTCTATAGGGAAGTCAAACTACCCTTACCGTTACGCAGCACTGCGAGGCATGCTTCAGCGGACACACTGGAAAACGGGTCTATACGAATCGGCTTGCATTGGCGCGGATGCCGGTGTACATTCCGATTCATACTGAGCTATGAGGTCGCCCTACCATGAGACTACCTCTCATTGTCGCACTTCTTACGCTAATGGCCGCCATATCCTGTGCGAGAACTGATGAAGATGAGTCCACGTCTCGCTTACAAAAGGTGCAGGACAGGGGCGAACTCGTCTGCGCAACGCTCGACGATACCCCGGGATTCGGTTTCCGGGAAGAGAGCGGCAATCATGTGGGCTTCGACATCGACCTGTGCCGCGCCGTTGCGGCCGCGACTCTCGGCGACGCCGACGCCGTGGAGCTCCGCACGATAGACGCCGCCGAGCGCGGGCCGGTCATGCAGGCGGGCGAGGTGGACCTCCTCGTGTGGGTGACGACGTGGACAAGCTCACGTGACGCCGCGTGGGGCGACTTCGCGCCCACCATGTTCTACGACGGCCAGGGATTCATGGTGCCCAAACGGCTGAGGGTGTCCAGCGCGTACGACCTCGGCGGGGCAGCCGTATGCACCACGGCCGGTACGACCAGCGAGTTGAACATGGAGGACTTCTTTCGTCAAAATCGGATGGAGTACAACCCTTTGATTTTCGAGACCAGCGACCTGGTGCTCGACGCCTACACAAGCGGGGCATGCGATGTCTTCACGACCGACCGCTCCGCCCTCGCGGCGCTCAGGACCAGCCTTCCCAATCCCGATGACCACATGATTCTCCCGGAGGTCATATCCGAGGAGCCGCTCACACCAATGGTGCCGCACGGCGACAGCCAGTGGTTCGACATCGTCAAGTCGGTGATGGCCATCCTGATCTACGCCGAAGCGTACGGCGTGACTTCGGGCAACGTCGCGGAGATGACAACGAGCGACAACGTGAAGGTCAAGCGCCTGCTCGGAGCCGAGGGATCGTGGGGCCAAGCCGACCTCAGCCTTGACGCGACCGTGGCCCAGGCGGTCATAACGCAGGTGGGCAACTACGGGGAGATCTACGACCGCCACCTTGGTTTGGACGGCATCGGACTGCCGAGAGAGGGCGGACGCAACGCCCTCTGGGCCGACGCTCCCTGCGTCGACTGCCCAAAGGGCGGCCAGATATACGCCGCGCCGTTACGGTAGCTGGAGGAGAACGACCACGCCTGTTCTGACGGTGGGGTCATCCCATCCGGACGTTCTGCACCGCGACACCGAGACCGGTCGCTCTCGATAGCCGTCCGTCCGCCGTCAAAATGGGAACATTGTGAAGGCGTGCAGCGGCGACATAGAAGGCATCATACGCGCTGACATTCCGGCGATGTTCCCACGCCATGCGAGCAAGCGCCCGATGAGCGATACGATGCACCGGCCAATGCTGCAGAACATTGACGGCAAGGAGAGCTCGGTCCTCCTCAAGGAAGCCCCTTAGCACCCCCCGGCGGAGGACAGACAGAACTTCTGCGTCCAACAACTCAGGCGCGACTAGTGGGTCGGACTCAATCAGGTTGGCGACGGACAGGCCGAGAGGCGTTTTCAGAAGATACTCGACCGCGACGGACGCGTCGATGACGTATCGAGTCATCCGATCTCCATGTCACGATTCGCGCGTTCTTCCTGAAGCAAGACTGCCGCCTCCACACCGAGATCGGTCTTGGGATGCTGATCCAAACGAGTCTGCCACTCCCACATCGCTAGCTCGCGCTCCACGGCAGTTAGCACAGTCTCGCTTATGGTGCGATTATTCTCCCGTGCATGACGGCGGAGCCGCTCGTGAAGAGCATCCGGCACATTCTTTACTTGAAGATTAGCCATGTCATGACGTTATCATGCTTTCAGCATGAATTCAAGACCCCGTACAGGGTTCGATATTGAGTTTGACCTCAAGTCCGGACAGCCAGAGTCACGCTTGTATCGTGATCGAGAGTGAAAGCAGCGTAAGAACGCTCTATGTTGGCCTTACGTTGTGGCAGACATTTGAGATTCTTCGACTCCGCTCCGCTTCGCTCAGAATGACAGAGTCAGGTTGCTTTCTGGTCAATGGAGAGTGGGGCGATAGACAAATACCTGTCCCTGCCAGCCCGCCGGGAGAGAGATACTGAGAGGGGGCGTTTGCGGTCGCCGTCTGCGCTGGATATCATACCTGCCCATCGGAGGTATTCCACGCCATGAAGATACTGATAATGGGATCGGGGGCCGTGGGCGGCTACTTCGGCGGCGTGCTGAGTCGGGCCGGCCACGAGGTGGTCTTCATTGCCCGTGGCAGCCACCTCAAGGCGATCAACCGTGACGGCCTGAGCGTCAAGAGCGACGCTTCCGGCACGTTCAATGTGCAGGCATCCGCCGTTGAGCGCCCGGACGGAACGTGGAAAGCCGACCTGGTCCTCTACTGCGTCAAGGGCTACGACAACCACACGGGAGTGCCGACGATTGGCTCCGCCGTCGGTGACGGCACGGTGGTGCTCACGCTGCAAAACGGCATGGGCAGCGTCGACGCCCTTACGGCGGCCTACGGAGAGGAAGCCGTGCTCCCAGGACTGACCTACATCGACGCGACTCGCACGGGACCGGGCGCCGTCAGCGAGTTCGGCCTCAAGGCCCCCGACATCGTCTTCGGCGAGGAGGACGGCAGCGAGTCGGACCGCGTCGCCCGCGTCCGTGACGCGCTTGATGTCGAGGGCATTGACGTCAAGGTGGCCGACGACATCACCAAGGAGCTATGGAGCAAGTTCATCTACATCTGCGGCCTCAGCGGCTCGACGTGCATCACCCGCTCGACCTTCGACCAGGTCGTCCTGACGCCGGAAACGCTGGAGTTCGTTCGGAGCATCATGCGCGAGGCGTATGCCGTATCTCAAGCCATAGGCGTGGATATCCCGCCAGACTACGTCGATACCACGGTCGACTACTTCGTCAGCATCAAGGGCGAGAACACCTCGTCCATGTACACCGACCTCATGCGCGGGAGCCCCATCGAGGTCGAGGTGCTCAACGGCGCAGTCGCCCGAATGGGCGCGGAGGTGTCCGTCCCAACGCCGGTCAACTCCTTCATCGCCACCTGCCTGTCCCTCTACCACGCCCGCGCTATGGAAGAGCGGGGGAGCTAGCTATTTGCCCCCTCTCCCGTTCGCGGGAGAGGGCTGGGGTGAGGGTGAAAGCAGGGGCGATTCGCGAATCGCCCCTACAATTTTCATGTTTCGTGGCATCGGTGACAACCGACATGAGGAATCTAGAGTCCTCGTCCTGTAGATGGGAAACAGAATTCAAGAGGTCTTTGCAACCCGCCGCCAAATCACGACGCCCCCCTCCCAGCCGCTACCGCGGCCATTCCCTCGCGGTCCTGCTCCGATAGGTGCGGGGTAATCTTGCGGACGAAGTCCTGTAGCGTCTCTTCAACCGTGGCGTCGGACGTGTCGAGCGCGATCTTGCGGGTCAGCCGCGACCGCTCGAACTCCTCCCGGAATCTCTGCAGCACCAACTCCACGTCCCTGTCCTTGAGGATGCCGTTGGGATGCGGGTTCTCCGCCATCCGCCTGCGGACCACCTCCGGTCTCGCGGTAACGTGGCAGAGCACGGTATCCGTGCCCCCGCTCAGTATCTTGTCCTCCATGTGGCTCATGAAGTCCCGCCGTCCCTCGAATCCCAGGTATAGCTCCCCGTAGATACCCTCCTCGATGTGGAGGCCGATCATCACCGAGTCCCTCATCCCCGTCATCGTCGACAGTCCCGATACGTGGTACACGACGTTGTGCCGCATGATCGTCTCTTTCGTCCGCGTGCTCAACGCCCAGAGCTGCTCCTGCTCCTCCGGGGTGAAATCGCTCGGCACGGGGGTGTACTCCTGCTCGTGCGTCACCGAGTACGGGAACTTGCCGTGGTCGTGCACATTCTTGACCCAACCTCCAAGCTCCTCGTGTATCCAGTCCCGAATCCTGAACCCCAGCGTCGTCGTGCCCGTGTACTCGCAGCCGATGATGACCAGCTTCATGTGACGGCCTCCTCCTCTTATAGTGCCAAGTCCCGAATGTACGCCCGGATCTCATCCGACATGTCGTCGCGGTCGAGAGCTTCTCGAATCGACGCCTTCAGCAACCCGCCGGGCACTCCGGTGTCGAACAGCTCGCCCGGGAAACGGTACGCCGTCCCCCGGTGCGTCTTGAGCAGCGCGGCGATCCCGTCGGCCAGCCATATCTCCCCGCCTGCCCCGGGTCTCGTGCGCTCCAGAGCGGAGAAAATCTCAGGTGGAAGCACGTACCGTCCGACGACGGCCAGGTTCGACGGCGCCTCCTCGATGGACGGTTTCTCGACGATGCCTGATATCTCATACACCCGCCCGTCCTGACTCGTGGGCGTGACGACTCCCTTCTGCGGGATTGTCTCCACAGGCGTTTCCGCCACGCCTATGACCGGCCCCCCAGTCTCGCGATAGACTTCAGCCATCCGCCCGACGGTCGACTCGCTGCCCAGGATTACGTCGTCGGGGAACAGCACGGCGAATGGCTCGTTACCGACCGCCTCCTGGGCGACCAGCACGGCGTGACCGTTGCCGAGCGGCTCCGGCTGCTGGACGTACGAGATGGTCACGGCCTTCGTGAGGGTGGATACCCGTTCGAGGAGTGCGGACCTCCCCTGCATCTCCAGTATCCGCGCCACGTCGGATGATCCATTGAAGTAGGCTTCCATCGCCCCTTGATGCGGCGAGACGACGATGGTCACGTGGTCGATGCCGGCAGCAACTGCCTCCTCCACCGCGAGATGGATGACCGGCGTGTCCAGCACGGGCAGGAGCGCCTTGGGGACGGCCTTCGTCGCCGGAAGGAAGCGGGTGCCGAGTCCCGCCGTCGGAATGACGGCCTTGCGCACGTTCATCACCGGCTAAGGGCCTCCCAGTTCCGGTTGCGGGCGATTATAGCACGGTGAGGGTTAGGGACGGTTCGCGAACCGCCCCTACGAGAGGTTGGCGATGGGCAATTTTTCGGAGGAATGACAGGATGTGTGGGTGTGCTGGGAGAGGTGAGGGCCCGTCCAGCCGAAGATTTTTTGAAAATTCGTTGCATGGTGTTGCATTCTGTTGCATTTTTCTCGTTATCGTAAAGTTCACGACTTCGCCCGGGGCGCTTGGCACAGGGCAAGTTGGAGAAGCGCAAGGGCATGGCTCTCCGAGGTCTTCCCTTGTTGTATTTGTGCCATGTTGAGCCATATCGTGTCGCTTCCTCGTTGTCGTGAGAGTGGGCGGCCGGCAGCCGCTCATGGATAATGTGGTACATGTGTTCTTCTTTGTCAAATTGGGGAAGAGCGTGGTGAATGTTCAGAGTAGGTGAGGTGGATGACGAAGAACCCCCTCTCTGTATCTCTCCCCCGGTGGGGGAGAGATTGATGGTTTTGTATCTCCCTCGGCGGGGGAGAGATTGATGGTTTTGTATCTCCCTCGGCGGGGGGAGAGATTGTAGATTCTTTGTCGCTGGGCCCCTCAGAATGACAGCGCAGGACAATTCCTGCATGTCTCACCGAGTCTGAACAGTTACGATTGAAGTGACCGCCCGCCCGTGTCCTTCGTGATAGTATGGAGTCCAACCACACGGTACTAGCATCACGACTACGGAGGACGCCATGACACTCGCTCGTGAAAAGTGCGTTGCGTGCCGGAGAGACTCTCCGAGAGTCACACAGGAAGAGATCGCCGAACTTCATCCAATCGTGTCGGACTGGGAGTTGACGGAAGTCGACGAGATCAAGCGGCTCGACCGGACCTTCAAGTTCTCCGACTTCGCCGGGGCCTTGGAGTTTTCTCAGAAGGTTGGCGAGATCGCCGAGGACGAGGGGCATCACCCGCGAATCATCACCGAGTGGGGCAGGGTGAACGTCGCGTGGTGGACGCACAAGATACGCGGCCTCCACCGCAACGACTTCATCATGGCCGCGAAGACGGACGGCCTGTACGGGTAGGTGCTGGGTGTTGGGTTCTAGGTGCTGGATTCCCGCTTTTGGAGACCTTTGCATAACCACCGTCATTCCCGCGAAAGAACGTCACCCCGTACCACGATACGGGGCGGGAATCCAGAGACGTCTCCGAAGCTGGATGATGCCCTTTCACCGACACCCTCTCAGCGGGAGAACGGTTACGCAAAGACCTCCTATGCGGGAATGACGGGTGGGGGCAGCCGTGCAGTGTCATTCGCGGTGGAGTGACACCGAATTTAGGTGTGCCTAGGCCGACTTCTTGCTTATCGGCATCGCAAACCCTCACCCTAGCCCTCTCCCACGACGGGAGAGGGGATAAATCGCGGGCTGATTTATTCGGTGAATCTCTGAGACGGGACACTATGGACGGTTAGGATGTGGGGCCTTGCGCGGCGGTCGAGTTCCGACCACGCGACCTTCGGCACATCCACGTACGATAGCCATTCCGTCGTGTCGGCCAGGAGCAGGTCGGTCCTCACGCCCATACATTCGGGCTGGAACAGCGCAAGCAGCTCGACGCCGTCTCGCAGCTTGACGCGCGCGCCGTGGCGGTTGTGCCTGGTCAGGTGGTGAAACCCCACCGCGGTCTTGATGACGGCGTGGTAGAACAGCCGGAACGGGTAGGGCGTTTCGAGCCACACGTCCTCCAGCGTCTCGTGACACTCCCAGAACTCGCCCCGGTTGAACTGCTCGATGGCCCGCTCCAACTCCGGCGGCGGCTCATTTGACCGTTGGTCGCCGAACCTGTCGATTCCATGCTCGCGCAGGGCGTCGGTCCATTGTGCGTCCAGCGTCCGCCGGTTGCGGAACGGCATGGTCGGGAGGTTGGTGAGGGGGTCGGTTGTGATGGAGGAGGGATTCAGAGTAAGACTCACACGGTCAGTGTACGTCTATAGTTTCCGGGTGACACAAACTCAATGATTCCGATATTCCTTAGCAATTGGAGTTGCTGACGTAATTTAGCATTTACGTTATGGTTCTCTGGATATTGCTGGGCAGCAGAGGGGCCACATACTTTATACACGTCGTCCAGTCCAAATTCGTCATCCTGCATGGACAGAACTCCTTCAAGAGTCAGCCTCTTCCAACCTGAGAATCCCTGCAAGAGCTTTTCTCTATCAGTGATAGAGATGGTTTCTTCTATTGTAGACTCGTCTGATTTTTCAACTATGGTACGAGGGAGCTGCGGCAGAGATTCCTTGATTGCCTCTAGGGGCGGGTAGAGTTCTTCCAGGTCCTCGATCCTAAATACTTCGGGTGGTACGCCCGTGCCAAGTCCACTCATGAGGGAGCAAGCGAGAGCCTTCACGACCCCTTTGTCCTCCGTGCCCAGGCCGCACTCGAGGTTGCGCCACATTCCGGACGCGGTGGCGTTCGCCGAGGTCACCAGTGCGGAAGAGTCATCGAAGACGTACAACTTGGCATGAAGGCCGCTCAAACTGCGTACCGTCACCCCCTCTTTTGCAAGAGCGCAAAGCGTATCCAGATTGGAAGAACCGACGGCAAAGTCTCGCAGGTCGGTTCGCGTGACCAGCGTTCGGGTCACATCCTTGGGAACCATATCCGTCAACTCGATGATGGCATTATTGACATACGGACTCCCGACAAGCATCCGCTTGGTGCAAGTCCGAGCGTGTTTCGCCAGCCAGTCGTGGGTTGGCGTCGTGACAATCTGCAAATCAGCCATGCTGCATCGGTTCTTCGGACAACTCCTCGATCTCGAACACATGGTGTTCAACCACGTCCCAGTCGAGGTCGTCAGGGTTCAGGTAAAGGGCTTCGTCGATAGCCTCCGATTCGGTATCCGCCTCAATGACAATCGGGCATGAGACCGACTGTTCTAACCATATCATGTAATTCGGCATTCGGGCCTCCCCCACGTCTAGGCTCAAGCCTAGCTGCGAGATGCCGTGATCGTTGATCGGATCGTGCGACGTTGTCAACCAGTGCTTTTCCAGCCGCTAATGCGAGGCCGCAACTTTGGTAAGCGTTCAGAGTTGATGAGGCGAACACTCCCCACCCCTATGGATACCCGTTTTCACGGGTAAGACGGTGGTCGTGCGCGTTGAGCGCTCTCACGAAGTCTGAACAGTTATTCCCCACGCCCAAGTGTTCAGAGTTGATGAGACGAACACGCCCCGCCCCCTCTAGGGATACCCGCTTTCGGAGGAACCTGAATACCCCCGGCGCCTGTCATTCCGAATGAAGCGGAGCGGAATGAGGAATCTAAAGTCGTTCCCCTTCAAGTGAAGTTCCGTAGCTGAAACGGCTCGAATGAGGTCCGCAGGACATCTTAGATTCCTCTCTGCGCTCGGAATGACAGGCCGTTGGGTCTGTTGTGCAAGGGTCTCCTTTCGCGGGTATGACGGTGGTCGTGCGCGTTGAGCGCTCTCACGAAGTCTGAACAGTTATTTTCCACGCCGAATCGTTGAAATCGTAAAGACAACTGTACTATAATTCTTCAAAGGGACGGAGCGCTCCGTCCCTTTTGCGCGTCTGTCGAATGGCGGCGCATTTGGTATATTCGCAATGCTCGCCGGGCGAGGAAGGGACTCGGTCGGTGGAGAGGAGGCTGGGATGACGGTCACAGCGGTACTTGGCGCCCAGTGGGGCGATGAGGGCAAGGGCAAGCTCGTTGACGTGCTTGCAGGGCAGGGCGACATCGTCGCCCGATTCTCCGGCGGTAACAACGCCGGGCATACGGTCATCACCGAGCAGGGTGAGTTCAAGTTCCACCTGCTCCCGTCCGGTGTCGTCTGGCCGCATACCCTGAACGTCATCGGCAACGGCGTTGTCGTTGACCCGGACGTACTGCTGGACGAGATCACCGGCCTGGAAGCGCGGGGCATCAGCATCGAGGGGCGGCTGATTGTCAGCGAGCGTTCCCACCTCGTGATGCCGTATCACGTCATGCTCGACCAGATCTCCGAGCAGGCGAAGGGACGGAACGCCATCGGGACGACGGGTCGGGGCATCGGTCCCGCCTACGCGGACAAGGCCTCTCGGATAGGCATACGCGCGACCGAGTTGCGCGACATCGAGGCGCTCCTGCCGAGGCTCGAGGACGTCCTCAATCACCACAACGCCATCCTGACCAAGGTCTACGGAGTCGAGGCGCTTTCCTTTGAGGAGGTGTTCGACAAGTGCAAACTGTGGTCGGAGCACCTGTCCGAGTACATCGGGCCGGTCGAGCACATAGTCTTCGACTCGGTGAACTCCGGCAAGCAGCTCATCATCGAGGGCGCGCAGGGTGCCCTTCTCGATCTTGACCACGGCACCTACCCGTTCGTCACGTCCTCACACCCGACCATCGGCGGAGCGATGACGGGCCTCGGACTCCTGCCGGGACAGATCGACAACGTGCTCGGCGTCTTCAAGGCCTACAGCACCCGCGTGGGAAGCGGCCCGTTCGTGACGGAACTGCACGGCGAGACGGGCGAGGAGATTCGCCAGCGCGCCAAGGAGTTCGGCACGACGACCGGCAGGCCCAGGAGGGTAGGCTGGTTCGACTCGGTTGCCGCGCGGTACAGCGCGCGCATCAACGGCTACACGGGCGGGATACTCACCCGCCTCGACGTGCTGGACAGCTTCGACTCGATCATGGTGTGCCGTGCCTACGAGCTCGACGGCGAGATCGTTTGGGACTTCCCCGGAAACGCCTCGACATTGGAACGGTGCGTGCCGATCTACGAGGAGCTTCCCGGCTGGGACATGCCCACGGCGGGGATGAATGTCTACGAGCACCTGCCCCAAAATGCCAAGGCATACGTCGACCGCATCCAGGAGCTTATCGGCGTCGGATTCGACATCATCTCAACCGGCCCTCACCGCGACGAGACGATACACGTCCGCCCGATGGTCGCCCTGTAGCGGGGGCGACGAGCGCCGACGGCATGACTCTCACTGACCGGGTCCGCGAACTCCTGACCGATGCACTGCGCTCGGCGCAGGCGGACGGTCGTCTGCCGGACGTTCCTGTCGACGAGGTGACGGTCGAGCGACCACAGAACCCGGAGCACGGCGACTTCGCCACGTCCACGCCGCTGAAGCTGGCCCGCGTCATGCGGCGCAACCCCTTCGACATCGCCGAGGCTGTCGCGTCCTCGATTGAGACGGGAGGCATGCTCGCAAGCGCGGAGGCCGTGCGTCCCGGCTTCGTCAACCTCCGGCTCAGTCCCGGTTGGCTCGCGGAGCAGGTCGACGCGATCCGGCAGGCTGGCGACTCCTTCGGCAGTGTCGACGACGGGAAGGGCACTCGCGTCCAGGTCGAGTTCGTCAGCGTCAACCCTACCGGGCCGATCCACGTCGGGCATGGTCGCGGAGCGGTGTTCGGCAGCGCGCTCGCCAGCGTTATCGAAGCGGCCGGCTACGACGTACAGCGCGAGTACTACATCAACGACGCCGGCAACCAGATGGACAAGTTCAACCAGAGCGTCTACGCCCGGTACGCGCAGGGGTTTGGCCGAGAGGCCGAGGTGCCCGAGGACGGATATTCCGGCGACTACCTGGTAGACCTGGCCGCTGATTTGCGCGAAGAGCATGGGCAAAAATACCTCGAAATGGACGAGGACAGCGCGGTGTCCGAGATTGGCGAAATCGGGATGAATCGGATGATCGACGCCATCCGCGAGGACATGGAGCGGCTCGAAGTCCACTACGACGAATGGTTCAGCGAGCGGAGCCTGTACGACAGCGAACAGTTTGGGACCGCAATGGCCATGCTCAACGAGAAGGACCTGACGGTCTGGCACGACGGAGCGGTCTGGTTCGCCACGACCAGGCTCGGCGACGAAGAGGACAAGGTGCTCATTCGCGGCACCGGCGCGCCGACATACTTCGCCTCAGACGTGGCCTACCACTACAACAAGTTCCTCGTTCGCGGCTTCGACCGGGTCATCAACATCTGGGGGGCCGACCACCAGGGACAGGTGCCGTTCATGCAGGCGCTGGCGGACGTCCTCGGAGTCGGCCGCGAGTCCCTCGTGCTGCTCATCTACCAGCTCGTCACGCTCAAGAGCGGGGGCGAGTCCGTCCGCTTCTCCAAGCGCGCGGGCCAGATCGTAACCCTCCGAGAGCTCGTGGATGAGGTCGGCGCGGACGCCTGCCGGTTCTTCTTCCTCCAGCGCGCGCCCGACAGCCAGATGGAGTTCGACATCGAGCTTGCGAAGGAGCAGTCGGACAAGAACCCCGTCTACTACATCCAGTACGCCCACGCCCGCATCGCCAGCATCCTGCGCCTTGCTGAGGAGCGGGGCATAGACTACGCCGACGGCGACACGTCGCTCCTGGCCCACGAGGCGGAGCTGTCGCTCGTCCGCACGATGCTGCGGCTCCCGGAGATCATATCCATGATGGCGCGGAACCTCGAACCGCACCACCTCACCTACTACTCGATGGACCTCGCGACCGGCTTCCACAACTTCTATCAGCAGTGCCGCGTCGTATCGTCCGACCCGGCGGACGCCGAGATCACCAGGGCCCGTCTCAAGCTGGCCGAGGCGACCAAGACCGTCCTCGCCCGCTGCCTCAGCCTCATGGGAATGACCGCACCCGAAGCGATGTAGCGGTCCTGCACCACCGTCATACCGGCGAAGAGCTTGCCCCGTGCCTAGATACGGGGCCGGTATCCAGAGGGATGAGGGGATGAGGTTGGATGGTCCCGCAGGTACTCCCTCAAGAATTCCAGCAAGGCCGGCTGCTTGGCCTTCGCCGCCAGGTCCAACGGCGTCTCTCCCTTCAGGTTCCTGATCGACAGGTCCGCCCCGTGCTCCAGGAGCAGTCTCGCGAACTCCCTCCCTGTTCCGCGTAACGCGAGCCGGTGCATCGGGGTGTTGCCCTCTTCGTCCTGCGGGTTCGGGTCGGCCCCCAGTTCGAGCAGGGTTGCCACGCCCTTCATCCGGCCATGTCCGGCCTGATGGTTCAGCGGCCAGCCGTCGCCACGTTCCCCGTCGGGACTGGCGCCCTGTGCGACGGCCCAGCGGACCCACTCGTCGTCCCCGCCCATGGGGATGGGCAGGCTGTAGCCCCTCCTCATCAGGAGCTTCGCCGTTTCCAACTGATCGAATTGAAACGCGACGTTCATCAGGCTGTTGAACCCCCGCTTGCTATTCACGAGCGTGGGATCGTCGTCGAGAAGCCCTTCGACGCGCTCGTTCAGCCCCCACGCGACGGCGCCGAATATGTCAAACTCCGCGCCCGCCTCGATCAGCGCCTGCAAGACCTCTTGGTTCCTGCCTCTCATGCCCGTTGCCGGATCACGTGTCAGGGCGGCCGCCGTGATGACGGAACTCCCGTAAATGTGCCGCATGTTCATCTGTTTCGGCGTGAATCGATACCGGCGAAGGTACTCGTCGAACCGTCCTTCCTTGATGGACAGGTGCAGCTCCCGCGCCGCGTACGTCCACCCCTCAGCCTTCTGCCAGTCCATCACACGCTTGTGCAGCGGCCCCATCCGGTCGTGAGATACCCAGTGGCACTTTTCGTATGCGTCGAACATCAACTCGATTGCCCGTTCGCGGTCGCCGGGGCCTCGCCGCGCGAACAGCAGGACGGCGTACTCATACGAAACGTGTCCCTGCTCGCCGCGGAATCGTTCGCGGCAGAAGTCCAGGGCGTCCTCGAAGTGCGCTGCCGCGTCGTCGATGCGTTCCAGGGTCTGGGCGAGCAGTCCCAACACCCGGTCGGTGACGGGAGGGCACCCGTTCGTCATGATGCCGCGATAGGGCAGCAGCGCGTCGTACTGCTCCCTCGCCGACGGCTTGTCCTCGCGTTCGACCGCCACGAATGCCAGCGCGATCCGCGCCCGCGCCTCGACGTGGTTGGCCACGCCGCCGATGCCGAGCGTCTCGCGTCCCAGCCGTTCAGCCGCGTCCAGCATCCTGCGATTCTCGGTTGTGCGCCCTATCGAGGCTGAGATGAACGCCGACATCGAGAGCCTCTCGGCGTCGTGATCATCGCTACCGACGGTGACGGCCTTCAGACGTCTCCGAGCCTCGGCGCGATGGCCGACCTCGTTCTCCAGGATGGCCCAGGCAGCGTGTAGCTCCCACTCGCCGCGATGCCCGGTCAGGTTCTCATCGCAGTGCCTGAAGTGAATCTTGGCAATACGCCATTCCCCTTCAGCATAGGCGATGAGGCCCTTGAGCAGGTTAGCTTCCCAGAGGATGGTCTGCCCGCCTACGGACCCGGCGTTGGGATTCTGCTGAGCGAGTTTCCACAAAGCGTCTGCGCTCCGGTGTGCCCCGGCCAAGTCGCCGACCGCAAGGCTCGCGCGGGCGGCGCGGGTGTGTTGGTGGTCAATATCCATGCCGAGATAGTCCTGCACAAAGGCGTCACCCGTCAACTCCACTCCACCACAAACTCGACCCCGATCTTATCCGCGATCGTAGTCTCGTCCGGCAACGGCCCAGACAGCCTCACCCCACGAAGCGTCTCACCGATTCGATATCGTAGAGCATGTCCTCCATCCCGGGGTCGCTCAGAGCCTGCTCCCGCGAAGGCGTAGGTTGCAGAACAACTGCACGCAGTGTATCCGAAGCATCGTAGACAACTCATAGGGCCGCCGACCACGACCGGCCTTGGAGTAGAAGCGGTCGTATGCGGTCTTCCAACTCTTCCCAGGGGATCAGGCCGTCCATGCGTTCAAGAAGCTTTTCCCTGCGGGTCTATCGCTTCTTGCCCTCGTATTCCAAGTCGGGGGAAAGTTGGCTCTCTCCTCGGCTATCGCGCTGACACGCGCGATACTATGCCTCAGAACATGGATATGCTCAAATAAGTCCGCCGAGAGCGTTTGTGGTGAGCTCGTCGAACTATGAACGGCGTTGCCACCCTTCGACAGGCTCAGAGTGAACGGGACCCTTTTTAGGCTCCCTCTTAGATGCCGAAAGAGGTTCCGCAGCCGCAGGTCGTCTTGGCATTGGGGTTGTCGAACACAAACCCCTTGCCGTTGAGACCGCCGGAATAGCCGAGGGTTGTGCCCGCGAGGAATACGTAGGACTTGCGGTCGACGAATAGACGCAGGCCGTGCTCCTCGATGACTTTGTCGTTCTCGTGCGGCTCGTTTACGAGGTCCAGCATATAGGTAAGGCCGGAGCACCCACCACCCTTCACCGACACACGCAGACTAGCTTCCGGCTTACCTGCCTGCTCGGCAAATTGGCGGACGTGCTCAACGGCCGCTTCGTCGATATGAATTGTCAACGGAGACGGATTTGGCCGGGTTGCGGTAGCAGGCATTAGACGTTTCCTCCTGAAAGCCACGCACTATTGATATTGTAGGGAGTCGACAATACGCTAGTCAATGAGTTGCCCAAAAGGCAACTGTTCAGACTTCATGAGACCGCTCGACACACAGCCCACCGTCATTCCGGCGAAGGCCGGAATCCAGAGGGGCGGGGGGCACCTCACGAAATCTGAACAGTTACCCCAAAAAGCACACAGCCCAAAGCGCCTTTCACGGCTTCCAAGAGACTACGTCAATCGTTTATCCTCATAGTATACTGGCCAATTATGCGCATTGAGACCTCAGTTTCCCTTGACGAATTCGAGAATCTCGTTGCAATTCCCCTACTAGTCAAGTACAAAGTGTGGTTGACCGAATAAACTTTGGATAGTATTCTACCTACGACGCTATAGCCCGTAGCGTAAATGTGACACAAGCAAAAGGAGAAGCTACATGTCTAGAGGTTTTGTTCGCAGACGATTCGGCATCGCGGCCTTCCTGGTCATGGTTGTCAGTGTCTTGCTTGCTACTGCCTGTGCCGGAGATACCGGTCCTCAGGGAGAGCGGGGCCCCGCAGGGGAGAGAGGCGCAGCCGGTGCCCAGGGGTCTCAGGGCCCGCAGGGCGAGACCGGGCCGCAGGGAGCGACCGGACCTCAAGGCCCCTCAGGACCTCGGGGCCCACAGGGAGCCACAGGCCCCCAGGGTTTGACCGGGCCGGGGGGAGCGCGTGGCCCGGCAGGACCGGAGGGCCTACCGGGAGCCCCTGGATCTCAGGGAGCGCCGGGTGAAAAGGGAGACCAAGGCGACACGGGTGCACGGGGCGCCACGGGTGCCCAGGGGCCTCAAGGCCCGCAAGGTGAAGTCGGACCACAGGGTGAAAAGGGCGATCCGGGTGGTCCGCAGGGACCTCAGGGCGAAACTGGCCCACAGGGTCCACAGGGTGAAAAGGGCGACCAAGGTGAAGTCGGACCACAGGGTGAAAAGGGCGATACCGGCGATCCGGGAGGACCACAAGGACCTCCGGGACCGCAAGGCCCCGTCGGACCTCAGGGTCCCATTGGCCAGCGTGGCATTAAGGGCGATACCGGACCGCAAGGAGCGACAGGACCTCAAGGCGAACGAGGAGCTCAGGGCATTACTGGCGAGCAGGGCCCGCAGGGAGCTCAAGGCCCACAGGGTTCTCAGGGCCCACAGGGTGAGACTGGCCCGCAAGGACCGGAAGGCCAACGGGGACCGGTGGGAACTCAAGGCCCACAGGGTCCTCAGGGCCCACAAGGTGAGACTGGCCCGCAAGGACCGGAAGGCCAACAGGGACCGCAAGGCCCTGCCGGACAGCGTGGTCCTGTTGGACAGCAGGGCGAAGCCGGCCCGCACGGCCCGCAGGGCGAGAAGGGCGATCCCGGCGTGAGCAGTCTTCAGATCGTGACGAAGGACAGTGACCTGGACAGCGAGAACAAGTCCGTGACGGTGCTCTGTGACGAATCCGGTTCTTCGGACCTGACGGCCATTGCCGGCGGTGGCTTGGTCACCTTGGCTAACGGCGCTGTTGCTTCCGGCGTCGCTATCGCAGGATCCCGCCCGACAGGGCTGGCAGGCGAGACCCCGGGTGGATGGGTCGCAAACGCGACCGAAGTCGGTGACAACGCCGCGAGCTGGAAGCTCACCGCCTACGCAGTCTGCGCTATCGTTCACTAGACCTGTAGGAAGATGTAAAACAGGCGCGGGGAGTTCAAGCCTCGCGCCTGTTACACATTCTCAATGCCGTTCGGTGACATAGCGAGGGCGTAAAGGGATACTTACCTTCTCCAGCCGAATCCTCGTTAGCAACTCCGTTCATCAAGACTATGTAGCAGTCCCTGGCACTTCACAGTGTCGGGGACTCATAGGGTTAAGGACAGGACGGCGCTGTCTTGGCACTCTTCCCCGTGAAGGACTTTCATCATGGCAGACAAGATAGACCTCAATTGCGACATGGGTGAGAGCTTCGGAATGTACAAGATGGGCCTCGACGAAGAGGTCATCAGGTACATCAGCTCCGCGAACGTTGCGTGCGGGTTTCACGCCGGAGACCCCCAGTGGATGCGTGAGACCGTTCGGCTGGCCGAGGCCCACGACGTGGCGGTCGGAGCTCACACGAGTTTCCCCGACCTCGTCGGCTTTGGGCGGCGCAACATTGAAGTCTCCCCCCAGGAAGCCAAGAACGATGTCATCTACCAGATAGGAGCGTTACAGGCGTTCACGTCCGCGCAGCGACTCCAGCACGTGAAGCCTCACGGCGCGATGTATAACCGTGCAGTAGTCGATGAAGACCTGGCAAGGTACATTTGCGAAGCCATACTCGAGGTCGACACCAACCTCATCCTGATTGCGCTGGCCGGTTCCAGGTGGGTGGAAATAGCGCAAGACATGGGTCTGCGCGTTGCTCGTGAGATCTTCGCCGACCGCGCGCTGAACCCGGACGGCACGCTCGTCTCGCGCTCGAAGGAAGGAAGCGTGCTTCACGATGTAGAGGAAGTCGCCGAGCGAAGTCTCCGCATGGTGCGCGAGGGAAGGGCGACGGCCGTAAACGGCGATACTATCGATGTTGAAGCCGACAGCCTTTGCATCCATGGAGATACTCCGGGCGCTGTGGAGATGGCGAAAGTGCTGCGTCAACAGCTCGACACGGAGTCCGTGGCAGTGACGCCCCTGTCGCAACTCGTATAGAATCTCCGTATGTACGAAACGCCGAAATTCCTTGCCGCCGGCGACAGGGCTATTGTCATCGAGCTTGGAGACGAGATCAGCGTCGAGTGCAATCGCCGGGTTCACTCCCTTCACACGGAAATCGTGCGTGAGAGCCTTCCAGGCGTCATCGACACCATCCCCACCTACCGGTCGATTCTCGTTCTCTATGACGTCGCGCAGGTCTCGTTTGGTGAACTCATGGACCGCCTCTCCGAAGTGGAAGGCAGTTCCCACGAATTGCCGGAGGAGAACGCTAACGTCGTCCATCTACCCGTACTGTACGGGGGTGATTACGGCCCCGACCTCGAATATGTCGCACAGAATGCAGAGATGGAAGTTGACGAGGTGATCGAACTCCATTCCGGTACGGAATACCCCGTCTACATGATGGGCTTCACCCCCGGATTCCCCTACCTGGGTGGAATGTCGGAACGAATCGCCACCCCGAGGCTTGATACGCCAAGGGGCGTCATTCCCTCCGGCTCCGTCGGGATCGCCGAGGCTCAGACGGGTGTCTATCCCATAGAAAGCCCGGGAGGATGGAGGCTCATCGGTCGAACGCCTCTACGCTTATTCGATGTGAACCGGACTCCGCCTTCGCTGATCGAGGCGGGAGACCGGGTTCGCTTCGTGCCGCTTTCGGGCGAAGAGGAGTACCGGAACATAGAGAAGCAAGTTGAGTCGGGTGAGTATACCGAGGGGTCTTCAACGTAGGAACATGGCCGTATCCACTTTCGAAATCCTTGAGCCGGGGCTGCTCACGACGGTCCAAGACCGCGGGCGTTTTGGCTATCAGCGATACGGTGTGCCGGTATCCGGGGCCATGGATGAATTCGCCCTTCGTCTGGCGAATCTCATGGCGGGCAACGCCCAGGACGCGGCTGCTCTGGAAGTAACGGTCCAGGGACCAAGGGTCGAGTTCCTGACCTCCACTTGGATCGCGGTTGCCGGCGCCGATATTTCCCCTGAGATTGACGGTCGGCCTCTGCCAATGTGGGAGTCCGTGGAAATCGAGGCGGGGAACGTCCTGGCGTTTGGTGATCTCCGCGACGGAATGCGCTGCTGCGTCGCCATTCACGGCGGCATCGACGTACCGGTCGTCATGGGAAGCCGGTCGACCTATTTGAAGGGACGTTTCGGCGGACTGGAAGGCCGTGCGCTGCAGGCGGGTGATCAACTGTCTACACTGCCATCCAATCCTGACGCCGTCCTGCCGAAGAGACTGCCGGAGAACTACACGGCGCCGGTATACGGCGGCATCCATCGACTTCGCGTTGTCCTGGGACCACAAGACGACGCATTCGACGCCAACGCACTCTCGAAGTTCCTGACCTCTCGATACAGGGTTGATCCCGATTCGGACCGCATGGGCTACATGCTCGACGGCCCGAAGATCGAACACCTTGAGGGAGCCGACATCGTTTCGGACGGCAATCCGCCCGGGGCCATTCAGATTCACGGCGACGGCATCCCGCGCATCCTGTTGGCCGACAGGGGTACGACAGGCGGGTACACGAAGATCGCCACGGTGGCGTCAGCGGATCTTCCCAGCCTCGCGCAAGCCCTTCCGGGGCAGAGCGTGAGCTTCACGCAGGTGACGGTCGAGGAGGCCCAGGAAGCGCTGCGTGAACAGGAGTCCGTCATCAGGTCCGTCGCCCGGCAGGGAGACCTGCCCGTCATATCCATTTCGCTGGATGACGCCACGTTCAAGGTCGAGACTGAGGATGGACAGCCTGTGACCAGTGAGGCAGCGATGAACGGCCCAACCGAGAAGATGGTCCGGACCGTCGGCGTCATGATCGATGGAGAGAGCTACGATTTCCGGCTAAGCGTCGAAAAGGAAGCATAGACGCCGTCCCCCATGCTGGAGCTTCTCCACGACCTCTCCGACTGGTTGTTGGGCTTTGCGGATAGCGACTGGGCTATCGCCGTTCTCCTTGTCAGTTCGTTTGCCGAGTCCATCTTCTTTCCCATTCCGCCGGACCCGCTTCTCCTGGCGGTGGCCCTCGTCCAACAGCCGATTGCGGTCCCGCTGGGAGTGCTCGTCGCCGTCGCCTCAGTGGCGGGCGCCGTCGTCGGCCATGCGCTGGGGATGCGGCTCGGCAGGCCCATTCTCGCGAGGATGTTCAGCGAAAGCAGGGTGGCTTACGTTGATCGCCTCTTCGAGAGGTACGGGGTCTGGGCCATACTGATCGCCGCGTTCACACCTGTGCCCTACAAGGTGTTTGCCATCGCCGCCGGCGTTTGGCACATGGATAGACGCAAGTTCATCATAGCGTCGGCGATTGGACGGGGAGCCAGATTCGGCACGATTGGGCTGTTGGTCTTTCTGTTCGGCGAGGAGATCGAGGCCTTCCTCACGGATAACTTCGAGCTGTTGACCGTTGGGATATCGGTTGCGGCGATCATCGTTGGAATTGTGTGGTATATCATCCATCGCCGCCGTCGACAGGGGACTGCCGAATAGGCAGCCCATACTATCCGCCGTCTATATACAACTCCGTCTCCGGGTTCCAGTCCTTCCACGCGAACCAGAACGACAGGTGGGAAGGCGCCCGCTTGAGGTTTGCCCCGGTGAGAGGACCCTCAGTGGCAACACCGGTGAACGCCTTCCATGTCGTGCCTGTCTCTACGTCCCGGAGCATTGCCTGTAACCCGGTCTCTTCTCCGAATGCTTCGAAGGTAAGGTCTCGATCGCCCACGCGAGACTCGTACATGATGCCCGTGTTCGAGCTCCGGTCGAAGACTACCACCACACTCATGCCGCCCACCTCGTCGTTGATTACTCCCTGCTCGGCCAGGGATCCCACCGGATAGGCCTTGGCAGTGCCGCTGAGATTGACGCCGACGACCAGAGCCTTGGTGTCGAGTCGGTCGTCCTCGATACGTTCGCCAATCACGCCGGGTTCTCCGCTGGCATAGTAGCCGGAGTACTGGTCACGTTGGTACCGTCCACGCTTATCGAGGACGAGCGTGTCGGGGTATTCGGACTTCCATGCTTCCCAGGTCGTATGCGTAAGGGGAGCCAATTCAAGGGTTGTTCCCGTAAGGGGTCCCTGGACGCCTTTGCCGAGGAACTGACTCCAGAGGGTATCGGTCTGGTGGTCATACATGACGAGCGCGTTCATGATGAGCTTGCCGGACACGCCAAACGTGTGCTCCTGACCGTCGATGAGCCGGGAATAACCTATTCCCGAGAAGCATAGCGGTCACCAGGTCACGGCGATTGGCTTGCCTCCAACCACGTCGTTGACGATCTCGTGTCTGCTCAGCATCGACACTGCATAGGCCTTGTGCTCTCCGCCGACGGAGACTCCGAGCACGCCCTCCTCTTGTGACATCCATTGCTCCGCCTCCGCAGCCGGTACGAACTCCGGTTCCAGGATTGCGGGAATGGCGTCCTTGCCGAGGAGCGTGACGATCTCAAGCTCGCGGGTGTCCCCCGTGTCCGGTCCGTCATCCACGGTAACCGGATCGATGTCGTATTCCGGTCCCCATATCAGATAGCGCGCGGCAGGGACTACCAGGAAGGCGAGCCATATGATCAGGATGCTGGCAACGAATATCTTCGCCGGCATGAACGCTGCCTCACAAAAGATGTGGTATCAGATTAGATGATGAGTCTAGCGACGGGATTCGTGACATTTGGCTGTCAGGGGCAGCCTGCGTGAACCGCAACGGGTGGAGTGCGAGGGTTGATCAGAGCACGAACATTCCCAAATTTACTCTGCACGTACTTGACATGAAAGGATGGACAAGATATACCATATGCTGACAGTGATGATAACTAACAGATTACCGTAACCGAATAGGTTTGGAAGTATAGATACGTTGATCAACACACCTACAAGACGCGCAAGAGCGCCCCGCCATTCGAGGGGAGCATTCCTTCAGGTCCGACATTCGGCGATTCTCATTGCGATTGCCGTTGGAGTCCTTGTAGTGGGACTTGTGGTGCAGGGTTAGACGACAAGCGTAAAATTGCATTGAAGCCAGTTGGGGAGACGGTAGCCCGTCTCCCTTTCGTTTTGTCCGGGAAGCGCCGGAATCATGTTGACAACCAACTGGCATTAGTATTGCAAAAGCAAACAAATATGTATATACTGTTGGAAACACTAAGCTAGCAGGATATACATGAGAGAGTGTAGACGACAATTACTTGCTCTTCGTTCGTGATCCCTGCTCCTCTTGGGCGAGTCCAATACAGTGCCTCGCTTCGCGAGTCTGGGATTCTCGGGTAGTCAAGAGCCGGAGATAGAACCAACCTCGTGATTGCAACAGGACAATCTCCACTTGCCGGCCCTGCCGGAGAGCACCTCCCCCGGCAGGGTCGGCAGGACTTTTCGAGGCCACCTCCCGCGATCATCGTGGGGCCGGCTGTGCTTGTCGGCCTCGCCATGCTTCTGCCAATCGCCTACCTGGTTGTACGAAGCGCGGGAGCAAACACAGAGGCTTGGGAGTTGCTCTTCCGTGCACGCACGCTTCAGATCCTGGGCAATACGACCCTGCTCGTGGTGATTGTGACGGGGATATCGATAGTCTTGGCAGTGCCCATCGCCTGGCTAACAACCAAGAGCGATCTGCCCTATCGGCGCGTATGGACGGTGGTAACCGCCCTGCCGTTGGTGGTACCGACCTTTGTGGGCGCGTTCCTGTTCGTGTCCGTGCTGGGGCCGCGCGGGGTCTTGCAGCAGGTGCTCGAACCCCTGGGGGTCGAACGGCTGCCGGACATCTATGGTCTGCCGGGCGCGGCGCTGGTGCTGGTGCTCCTGAGTTATCCGTACATCCTGCTCACGGTAAGGGGTGCCCTTCTAGGCCTTGATCCGGCGCTGGAGGAGACGGCTCGTACTCTGGGTCATGGCAGGCTGAGCACTCTGTACCGTGTGACGCTGCCCCAGCTGCGGCCCGCTGTGATCTCCGGGGCGCTGCTCGTTGCGCTCTATACGCTAAGCGAGTTCGGCGCCGTGTCCCTGATGCGGTACCCGACGTTCACTTGGGTCATCTACCAGCAGTACCAGACGGCCTTCGACCGAAGCATAGCGGGAGTCCTGTCGCTCGCGCTGGTGGGGATGGCGCTGGCGATTGTCTTGCTCGACGCGTACACGCGGGGGCGGCTCCGGTATCATCGCGCCGGCTCCGGCGCGTCCAGGAGGACTGAGGTCGTTCCCCTTGGTCGATGGAAATGGCCCGCCCTGGCATTCGTGGGTACCGTCGTGGTCCTGGCACTGGGAATCCCCGCGGGAGTGCTAATGCACTGGTTGATACGGGGAGTTCTCGCGGGCGAGCCGCTTCTGCTGCTGTGGAACGCGACGGTAAACTCTCTGGTCGTATCAGGAGGAGCCGCGGTGGTGGCGGCGGCGTGCTCCATTCCCGTCGCGGTCATGGTGGTGAGGTATCCGGGCAGGCTGTCCGGCGCTATCGAGCGCATGAGCTTTGCGGGATTCGCCCTACCCGGAATCGTGGTGGCATTGGCGCTCGTCTTCTTCGCGGTGAACTACGCGAGGCCGGTGTATCAGACCGCATGGCTGCTGGTGTTCGCGTATGTCGTCCTGTTCCTGCCCGCGGCTCTCGGTGCGACAAGGGCCGCGCTGCTCAAGGTGAGTCCGAGTTTGGAGGACGCGGCGCGAGGCTTGGGCCGCGGGCCAATGCAAACGATGGCGTCCGTTACCACGCCTCTAATCGCGCCCGGCATTGTCATGGGCGCGGCGTTGGTGTTCCTGATCGCGATGAAGGAGCTTCCCGCCACGCTGATTCTGGGGCCACTGGAGTTCAGGACGCTGGCAACGGCTGTGTGGTCGGCTTCCTCGGAGGCGTTCTTCGCCCAGGCGGCGGCTCCGGCGCTCTTACTGATCGTGATATCCTCACTGCCTATGGCCTACTTGGTGACACGCGATTTCGAGGCTTCGAGCTCCGGCGGGGGCGACGGTCCATGAACACGTACGCGGTGCAATGCGCCGGGGTGACGAAGCGGTATGGCGACGTAGTGGCGGTGGACGCGGTCGACCTGACGGTGCAGGTAGGCGAGATGCTGTCCATTGTCGGGCCGAGCGGGAGCGGCAAGACGACGACGCTGCGCCTGATTGCCGGATTCGAGGCTGTAGACGCGGGGGAGATAACTCTAAGAGGGACGGCGGTGTCCAATCGAAAGACGCACGTGCCGCCGGAACATCGCAGCGTTGGAATAGTCTTCCAGGAGCACGCTCTGTTCCCCCACAGGACGGTGGGCGAGAACGTTGCCTTCGGTCTCCATAAGCTCAAGGCCGGTGAGCGGTCGGTGCGGCTGAAGGAGTCGTTGGGGCTTGTCCGGCTCACGCACCTCCAGGATCGCTATCCCCATGAGCTTTCGGGTGGGGAGCAGCAGCGTGTGGCACTGGCCCGCGCACTCGCGCCCAATCCGGCCGTGCTCCTGCTGGACGAGCCGTTCTCGAACCTGGACGCCGACCTTCGGGCCCGTATCAGAGGAGAGGTCAGGACCATTCTCGCGGACTCGGGAGTCACCGTGGTGTTCGTGACGCACGACCAGGATGACGCGCTGTTCATGGGGGACCGGATAGCGATCATCAACGAGGGGCGGATCGAGCAGGCCGGCACGCCGGAGCAGGTTTTCCACGAGCCGAATACGAGGTTTGCGGCGGGATTCATGGGCGTGGCCGACTTCCTGCCGGCGGAGTACGTGGACGGGAAGGTGGACACGGAGCTTGGCGTGTTTTCAGTGAGCGGCGAGGGAGCGGGGATGTGCGAGGTGATGACGCGGCCGGACGACATAGAGCTGGTCCGTTCGGAAGACGGCGGCGCGAGAGTGTTGTCGAGGACGTTCCAGGGGATATCCGACCTGTACCTCGTCGAGCTCCCGTCGGGCACGGTGGTCCGGGCACAGCGACCACACCATGAGCGGTTCCAGCCGGGAGAGCGGGTGGCTGTTGAGGCTGCGCCTCATTTCACGCCCCGCTGCTTCGCGCTGGAGGACGGGACGCTCATTTCGTAGGGGTCCACCCTTCGACGGGCTCAGGGTGAACGGCGAGTTTGGGTGGTTTCCAGCCGGGTGAGCTTGGGACGTTCGGAAGTGTGGAAACCCCCTCTCTGAATCTCTCCCCCAGTGGGGGAGAGAACGAATTGCCGGGCGTGTCAGGGGCTTGGCAGGGATGCCTCGTCCTGCTGCGGTCGAAGCTGCATGTCGTAGATGTTCTTGTAGAAGCCGTCAAGCGCCATTAGCTCGTCGTGCGAGCCGCTCTCCACGATCTCGCCCTTGTCGAGGACGAGCGTCAGGTCGGCGCGGCGGACGGTGGAGAGGCGATGGGCGATGACAAAGGTCGTTCGGCCCGAGATCACCTGCTGGAGAGCCTGCTGTATCTGGTACTCGGTGCCCATGTCCACGCTGGACGTGGAGTCGTCGAGTATGAGTATCGGGGGGTCGATCAGCAAGGTCCTGGCGATGGCGAGTCGCTGGCGCTGGCCGCCCGAGAGGCGGACGCCACGCTCGCCGACCCAGGTGTCGTAACCTCGTGGCGTCTGCTCGATGAACTCGTGGAGCTGGGCTATCTTGGCGGCCTCAATGATCTGTTCTGCAGTGGCGTTCTCGGCGCCGTAGGCGATGTTTTCGCGAATGGAAGCGCCGAAGACGAAGACATCCTGCATGACGATGCCGACGTTGCGTCTCAGGGAAGAGAGGGTCGCATCGCGAACGTCCATGCCGTCGATGGTGATTGCGCCACCCGTCACGTCGTAGAAGCGAGGGACGAGGTGGACGAGGGTGCTCTTGCCGGAGCCGGGAGCGCCGAGGATGGCTACGAGTTGTCCGGGCAGCACCTCGAAGTCGATATCGTGGACGGCGGGGGTGTCGGCCTGCTCGTAGCTCATGGAGACGCGATCGAACCTGACGTGTCCGCTGACGCCGTTGAGGGGGCGGGCGCTCGGCCGCTCCTGGACTGAAGACTCGGCATCGATAACGTCGAAGATGCGCTGACCGGCGGCGTGTGCCCTTGAGAACATATTGACCATGAATCCCATCATGCGGACGGGCATTGCCATCATTCCTATATAGAGGATGAAGGAAGCGAGCTGTCCGGCGGTGAGGCGTTCAGCCACGATTTCCTGTCCGCCGAACCACAGGACGGCGCCTGTGGCGGCGGTGAATATGAGAGTCATGAGAGAACCGTGGAACGCGAACTGCTTAGTGGCGTCGTAGGTGAGGTCGCGGACGGCGTCGGACCGTTCGGCGAACTGCTCCTCGGCGTACTTTCGAGCGCCGAAGACCTTGACGACCTTGATGCCCGCGATATTCTCCTGAAGCACGGCAGTCATCTTGCCGGTCTCAGCCTGTACGGCGCCCCAGGTATGGCGCAGCCTGCGGGACATGTGGAAGGCGCGCCAGAGGACGGGGGGCACGAAGAGCATGACGACTATGGCAAGCCGCCAGTTGAAGGAGGCCATGATGACGGCCACGAATACGAAGGTGGCGATCATCGAGAGGCCGCGAATGAGGGCAGTGCTCATGAATCTTTGTACGGCCTCGACGTCGGCGGTGGCCTTCGACATGAGGTCGCCGGTCTGCTGTTTATCGTGGAAGCCGAAGCTGAGATTCTGCAGCCGGGTGAAGATATCGTTGCGGATATCGAAGGCGGTCCTTTGGGAGATGGCCTCCGCCAGGTAGTTTTGCGCGTAGCTGAAGATTCCCCTCAAGGCGCCTGCGAGAAGGATTGAGCCCCCGAGGAATAAGAGGACAGTCAGCTTGCCTTCCTGAATGGCGCGGTTGAGGGCCTCGTCGATGGCGGAGCCTGCAAGCCACGGCATGGCGAGGCCGGACGCCACGGACAGGGCCATGGCAACGTAAGCGCCGACGATGAGGGCCTTGTGGCGCAGGCCGTATCCGATGAGCCGGATGAAGATCTTCATAGGCGGGGCGTTTACTCCTAACGAGGGATATTGTGCATGAATTCACTTCGTATGTCAAGAGTAGTTTGAATGAATCGAAGGAATTGTGAGGGAGGGAATTTTGTCCTCACGCGAGTCCTCACCTGGAAATGGGGTTGGCAGCAGGGGCGATTCGCGAATCGCCCCTACGGGAGGTTGGCCGGGGCATCACCCTCACCCTAGCCCTCTCCCGCGACGGGCTGACAGGGGTAGGTAAAATCGGATTGCAAGTACAACTGAGTAGCTGTCATGCCCCCCGAGTGCCTGTCATTCCGACCGTAGGGAGGAATCTAAAATGCTACGCCA